>NZ_JARXWM010000009.1:0-288963 GCF_029893135.1 Paenibacillus sp. PastF-3
CGTACCCATCCCGAACACGACCGTTAAGCCCTCCAGCGCCGATGGTACTTGGACCGAAGGGTCCTGGGAGAGTAGGACGCCGCCAAGCGGACAACTACATTACCCGTGGTATTTTTTTTGCCCTTAATATTTAAATGTCTTAAAAGGGCCTTTAGCTCAGCTGGTTAGAGCGCACCCCTGATAAGGGTGAGGTCGGTGGTTCGAGTCCACTAAGGCCCACCATATTCCCTGATAGCTCAGTTGGTAGAGCACTCGACTGTTAATCGAGTTGTCACAGGTTCGAGTCCTGTTCGGGGAGCCATTTATGGAGAGGTGTCCGAGTTTGGCCGAAGGAGCACGATTGGAAATCGTGTAGGCGCCACAAGCGTCTCGAGGGTTCGAATCCCTCTCTCTCCGCCACAAATTTTATTAGCATGGCCCGTTGGTCAAGGGGTTAAGACACCTCCCTTTCACGGAGGTAACATGGGTTCGAATCCCATACGGGTCATAACATGGAGGCTTAGCTCAGCTGGGAGAGCATCTGCCTTACAAGCAGAGGGTCGGGGGTTCGATCCCCTCAGCCTCCACCATATTCATTTAAGAACGACGCGGGGTGGAGCAGCCCGGTAGCTCGTCGGGCTCATAACCCGAAGGCCGCAGGTTCAAATCCTGCCCCCGCAACCAAATTTTCCTTAAGCATGATGTTTTGGGACTAGCTGGCGAAGTGTAAATGAATAGTATATAATTATTAAATGACGCGGGGTGGAGCAGCCCGGTAGCTCGTCGGGCTCATAACCCGAAGGCCGCAGGTTCAAATCCTGCCCCCGCAACCAATTTTCACTTATGCATTATGTCTTTGGAACCGTGGTGTAGTTGGCCTAACATGCCTGCCTGTCACGCAGGAGATCGCGAGTTCGAATCTCGTCGGTTCCGCCATTTAGTTAATTATTGTTGGGGATTAGCCAAGCGGTAAGGCAACGGACTTTGACTCCGTCATGCATAGGTTCAAATCCTATATCCCCAGCCACTTCACCCCAAAAAGTGAAGTTACTCTCTGAAGGTGAATCCGAATACTTTTCGGGGACCCCATCTTGCGAGCCATTAGCTCAGTTGGTAGAGCACCTGACTTTTAATCAGGGTGTCGAAGGTTCGAGTCCTTCATGGCTCACCATTATTTTTAAAGTGTGCGCGTGTGGCGGAATGGCAGACGCACCAGACTTAGGATCTGGCGTTTCACGACGTGGGGGTTCAAGTCCCTTCACGCGCACCATATTTTGCGGAAGTGGCTCAGCGGTAGAGCATCGCCTTGCCAAGGCGAGGGTCGCGGGTTCGATTCCCGTCTTCCGCTCCATAATTTTTGCGCCCTTAGCTCAGCTGGATAGAGCGTTTGACTACGAATCAAAAGGCCGGGAGTTCGAATCTCTCAGGGCGCGCCATTTTTATTACGAAGTAATTACATGTTTTGACGGGATGTAGCTCAGCTTGGTAGAGCACCTGGTTTGGGACCAGGGGGTCGCATGTTCAAATCGTGTCATCCCGATTTTATACCTTTGCGGGTGTAGTTCAATGGTAGAACTTCAGCCTTCCAAGCTGATAGCGTGGGTTCGATTCCCATCACCCGCTTATAATTAAGAAACACCTATCTATTATAGATAGGTGTTTTTTTGTATAGTTACATTCGAATGGATACAATAGAACATAGGATTTTAGTTGAGGGGGATGTAGCTATGTTTGAATTCGAAGCTAAATTAGTGCGGCCTGATGCAAGCGGGAGCTGGACTTATCTTAACGTCCCTTTTGATGCCGAACAAATATTTGAAACAAAGTCCAGAATACAGGTAAAAGGAAGTGTAAATGGAATCCCCTATAGAGGAACGCTTATGCCCCATGGAAACGGAAAGCATTTTATGGTGGTAAAGAAAGAACTAAGGGATCTAGCCAAAGCTCAACCTGGTGATATTGTGCGTATGACGATGGAGCAAGATCATCAATTACGGGAGGTAGAAGCCCCAGAGGATTTCCTTGATGCGCTGAGTAGGCATGAGCAGGCAGAAGCTTATTTTAACGGTCTAGCTTATTCTTATCAGAAGGAATATGTGTCTTGGATCGAAGCAGCGAAAAAACCTGAAACCAGAGCATCTCGTATCAATAAATCAGTCAGTAAACTGGGTGAAGGCTTAAGGCTTAAATAAGAGTATGAAGAAGTGCTTAGCAGGCTGAATAGATGAACAGCGTCCTCTTCCATAAGATTGGAAAGGGACGCTGTTAATGTTGGTGATATGTGCGAGTTGGCTTAAATAAGAACGGCTACCTCACCACAATTCACAAACTTAATACTTTCGATTTTTACTGATAACTCACCTGAAGGTATAGCAAGCTGACATGTACTGCCGATCTGAGCTAACAGCAACTGCATGCCAATAGGCGAGAACATTGAAATCTTGTTATCATTGGGTTCTGCGTGGTTTGGAAATACGATGGTGTAGGTATCTGTAGTATTGTCGTCTAAGTAGCGTAGCTGAAGCTGACTTCCAATCAATACGAGTGAATTCAATTCTTCACCATTAAAACGGGAAAGTAATTGTTCCAGCTCGGAGCAATAACGGGACAACAGCGTTTCAGCATTACTTCTTTGTTTGCTTCGTTCCGGGAAATACTGATTTAGAAATGCGATTTTTTCCTCATCAAAATAAATAAGCTGCTGGACCAATTGTGTCCTTGAGCCTTCATAAATTAGACTATGGTTCATAGTAGATTTCACCCCCTCTAAGTAGCACATTCTTTGCAAATTTGTTATGACGCGTTGCCATAGTACAATCCCTCCTATACAAATAGAGGTCCCCCAGAGGGAACCTTCTGATCAGTATAACAGCTTCTATATGTAAATCCAATCCATTTTGCAAAGGCAATTAATTCTTACTAAATATTGTATTTAAAACGTTTGACTATTGTATAGTTGGGTGCTATGATAGGCTGATGTTATGGGCATTTCGTAGAAAACTGCGGAATGCCTATACTATATTTCGAAGATAAATTTACATTAAATGTTACCAGGGGAGTGATACGCCATGTACATTTCGTTGAGTTTACCTATAGAATCTAGACATAAAAAGTAACTAAAATTTATTAAAGGAGAGATCAGGATGATTCAAGTAAAAGAGTTTGTAGATGCTGATAATTCGTATGCTGAGAATAAAGCTAATGAGTTCTTGGCAGGGCTGAGTGAGGAACAGGTTGTGAATATCTGTTACGGTTCGGTAGTTAAATCTTCACGTGATGGGGCAGAGCATCAAAGAAGCAGTATACTGGTCGTGTATAAGACAAATGAAGGGCAATAACTGGAATACTTTTTTTTCGTGCTTATCTGTTGTCTCCACACTATGCATCGTGATTGTTCTAATATATTATATGTTTTAGCTTTTCTTATTAAAAAGAGGACCTTTCCCATCTACGGGTAAAGGTCCTCTTTGATTATATAAGTGCATTTACAGTCTTAAATACCGTCTGGAACGGATAATCCTAAACCGGAAGCGATACGCTGTCCCAATTCCGGATCAGCTTTATAGAAATGAACAATTTGGCGAAGTTTAATATCGTTACTTTCAACGGGGGTCATAGCACCTACGATATTTTGAACAAGACGGATACGCTCTTCTTCACTCAACAGGCGATACAAGTCACCAGGTTGTGTATAGTGATCGTCACTATTATAGGAGACACTGTCGGCATTTCCAGATACTTCGAAGGGTGAGGTTTTGTATTGTGGTGCTTCTTTAGGTCCACCTAAGCTGTTAGGCTCGTAATAAGCACCGGATCCGCCATTGTTGCCGAGTGCCATGCCACCGTCACGTTGATAGTTCTTCACTTCTACTTTTGGACGGTTGATAGGCAGGCTGTTATGGTTAGGACCTACACGGTGACGATGAGCATCGCCGTAAGCAAACAGTCGACCCTGTAGTAATTTATCAGGAGAAGCTTCAATACCAGGGACGAAAGAGCCAGGCGAGAACGTAACTTGCTCTACTTCCGCGAAGTAGTTCTCTGGATTGCGATCCAGTACCATGCGGCCAACCTCAATTAATGGATAATCTTTTTGCGACCATACTTTTGTTACATCGAATGGATCAAAGCGGTACGTCTTCGCATCTTCGATCGGCATTATTTGCACGTAGAGTTTCCACGCAGGGAAATCTCCTTTATCAATAGCATTGAACAAGTCTTCTGTATGATAATCTGGGTTCTCCCCAGCTATTTTTGCGGCAAGATCTGGAGCAAGGTTCTTAATGCCTTGTTCTGTTTTGAAATGATATTTCACCCAGACTGCATTTCCTTCGTCATTTACCCACTTGAAGGTGTGGCTTCCGAACCCATGCATATGTCTCAGCGTAGCTGGAATCCCGCGATCTGACATCAAAATAGTCACCTGATGTAGAGATTCCGGAGATAAAGACCAGAAGTCCCAAACCGCATTAGGGTTCTTTAAGTGAGTCTGTGGATCACGTTTCTGTGTATGAATAAAATCAGGGAACTTGATTGCATCACGAACGAAGAATACAGGTGTATTGTTACCTACGAGATCATAGTTTCCTTCTTCCGTATAAAATTTCACAGCAAAACCACGAGGGTCCCGTACAGTATCAGCAGAACCTAGCTCCCCAGCAACCGTAGAGAAACGGATGAACATGGGTGTGCGTTTGCCTACCTCAGATAAAAAATTAGCTTTTGTATATTGAGTTAAATCCTGAGTGACCTCAAAATACCCATGAGCGCCAGCACCCTTAGCATGAACGACACGTTCAGGAACACGTTCTCTGTTAAAGTGGGCTAATTTTTCAAGCAGATGCACATCTTGCAGCAAAGTAGGACCACGATCACCGGCTGTCATTGAATTCTGATTGTCGCCTACTGGAGCACCCCAGCTGGTCGTAAGATTATTATTATTGGAGCTCATTAATAGAATCACCTCGTAAGATTTGATTTTAGATTTAGTATAAGTTCTATATTAATGTTTTTTGGGGAAAATGCAACACTTTTTGATTAATTGACACATTACAGTATGTGGTAATCGTCGTCCCATTCAGATATATATGATAGATAGAGTGATTAATTACTAAGCAGAGTTAAAAAAGAAACAGCGCACCTCTACCATCACTGGAGGGTACGCTGTTCTATTTTGATATAGGAATATCCGTTTTCTGTACTTAGTTTTTAATGTACATTCTGTTATAGTATTCATCCAGCATTCTTTTGGTGGCAAATTCGGTGTGAGTGGTTTCGATACTCTTCTTCATCATTTGTACCCACTGTTCACGATTCTCATAATAGGTTGGGAGAACTCGATTCAATAGGGTGTCGTATAGCGCATCACTATCATGCTTATCCAGAACCTCGAAGTCAGTTGTCTCGAAGCCATCTCCAATCTGCCAGCCATTCTTGCCATCTATACAGGCTTCCGGCCACCAGCCATCTAGAATAGAGCAGTTCAATACGCCGTTCATGGCTGCCTTCATCCCGGAGGTACCACTTGCTTCCAGTGGTCTACGCGGATTGTTGAGCCAAATATCAGAACCGCGTGTCAGCTGTGCGCCGATAGTCATATCGTAATTTTCCAAGAAGACAACACTCTTCGGATATTTTTTCATCATCGCCACTAAATTGCTGACGATTTTTTTGCCGTTATCATCGAGTGGATGAGCTTTGCCAGAGAAGACGATTTGTATTTTGCCGGACTCCAGATAAGGCTCAATAATGTCCGGCTGCGAGAAGATCAGGTCACTGCGTTTATAAGGAGCAGCTCTGCGTGAGAAGCCAATAAGTAGATTATCAGCATTGAGGCTAATACCAGAGCGTTCTTTAATAAAATCAATCAGTTCACCTTTAATTTCCTGATGCACTGCCCATAAATCGCCATTTTCTTCGTAGGCTTGGGTCATTCTTTCATCTACCCAGGTAGGCGTATGAATCGCATTAGTAATGCCGATGATATCCGATCTTCCGGCAACCTCTTTCCACATCTTATTGGCTGTATCCGCATGAAGCTGAGCCACGGCATTGGATATTCGGGAGAGGCGTAGACCGGCAACCGTCATGTTGAACGGCTCACCACCGATTCGCTCCATCTGATCACGGGTTAAACCATTAAATGCACTCATATACTCTAAGCGGTCGAGTGGATGGGTTTCGTTGCCTTCTTTGATTGGGGTATGTGTAGTGAACACAACCTCTTCCCGAGTAGTTTTCCAAGCTTCCTCAAAGGTGCTGCCTCCGGACATTTTCTCTCGGATTAGCTCGATAGCTGCAAGGGCTGCATGGCCTTCATTGAAATGATAGACATCAATCGGAATGCCTAGCGCACGCATAGCTTTTACTCCACCGATTCCAAGTACGATCTCTTGTGCGATCCGTTCCTCGCCGAACCAGCCGTACAGTTGTCCAGTAATCCAGGCATCATTATTCTCGGGGATATCCGTATCCAGTAAATACAACGTGCTGTTGCCAAAATAATCAGTCTTCCATACTTTGCACACCACATCGGTCTTTCTGACTTTAACGGTTACTTTCACCCCTGTATCTTCAAGAAAATCATAAACATAATTGTGATAGGAGTCGTACGGATTACCATTCGCATCAATTTTTTGATCCGTATACCCTTGTTTCCACTTCAGCCCGATAGGGATAATAGGAGCATTGATGTCCTTAGCTCCCTTAATGTAGTCACCGGCGAGAATTCCAAGCCCTCCGGCATACATTTTAAAATCGGAATGTAACCCGTACTCCATACTGAAATAAGCTACTGTTGGTAATTTTTGTTCGTTCACTTGATAAGCCTCCTAATCGCGGATTAGATTGAATTGCAGTAAAGCTGCTGGCATTATCTACGATGCAAACGTTTGCTCAAAAAACAGTCAACAATCGTTGTGGAAGCGATTGCACCATCATTCTAGCACACTTTATCTATAAAAGCATAACGTCAATTTGGTGAAAATAGCCAATTAGGGGTAAAATCAACGGAAGTGATTGATAAAGTGAAGGGAAGACCCTAAGATAAAGAGATTGAAGAAATAATTACTGGTGGTGTTTAAGTTGGGTATAGTTGTGATTGGAAGCATAAATATGGATATGGTAGTACGTACGAGCCGGGCACCGAATGCAGGAGAAACGCTTATGGGACAAGTATTTGCTCTATCTCCCGGTGGAAAGGGAGCGAATCAAGCCGTTGCCGCAGCACGTCTGGGTGCTGAGGTTAGTATGATCGGCAGCATCGGAAAAGATACCTTTGGAAGCGAAATGCTGGAGATTATTAAGCAAGAAGGTATTCATATAGAACATATCTCAATGAGTGAAACTGAGGCAACAGGTGTAGCTTCAATCGTTATTGAAGAAGATGGAGAGAATCGGATTATCGTTGTACCCGGAGCGAATATTGATCTATTTGCAGAGGATATACAGGCGTTAGAGGCTGTAATTAGCCAGGCTGAGATGATAGTGATGCAGCTTGAAATGGAACTGGCGATGAGTGAGCATGCTATTGCCATTGCACATCGTCATGGAATTCCGGTCATTCTGAATCCGGCACCAGCTAGAGTACTTAAAGACGAGATGCTGGGTCAAGTATCGTATCTGACACCTAATGAGACGGAAGCGGGAATTTTGACTGGAATGACTGTAGATAGTTTAGAGACTGCTGAGCAGGCAGCCCGTATTTTGCTGCAAAAAGGTGTTAAAAATGTGATCGTAACCTTGGGATCTAAAGGCGCACTGATCGTTAATGCTGAAGGCGCTAAGTCAGTTCCTGGATTCCCGGTTAAGGCGATAGACACGGTTGCTGCCGGAGACTCATTCAATGGGGCATTAGCCCAGCAATTGGTCTTAGGCAAAACGTTGGAGGAGGCAGTGAGCTTCGCTAATGCTGTTGGAGCACTGGCTGTAGGGAAAGAAGGCGCGATCCCATCGCTTCCGCAATTATCAGAGGTCGAACAGTTTCTAAAACATGTATCGGCAGTAAAATAAACAATACAGAATCTATAACAGACGACTGGATAGGGGCTGAAATAATGAGCAGGACAGTAATCGTAAAAAATGTGATCATTGGCGAAGGAATCCCTAAAATATGTGTTCCGTTGATTGGAGCTACCTTGTCTGAACTGAAACAGGAAGCCGAATCATTAAAAGAGCTTAGTCCCGATTTAGTAGAGTGGCGGACGGATTTTTTTGATGAAGTTGAAGACGTAGAGGCGGTCAATTCAGCACTAAAAGAAATCCATTCTGTAATTCCGGAGTTACCGCTGATTTTTACTTTTCGGAGTGCCAAAGAAGGTGGCGAAAAGCAGGTTAGCAAGGAGTACTACATTGCATTGAATACTGCTGCAGCCGAAAGCGGGCTGGTAGACATAATAGATGTTGAATTATTTAATGAGGAACAGGATGTAAAGCTGCTAGTCAAGACTGCTCATACCCATAATGTGTCTGTCATTATATCCAATCATGATTTTCATGGAACCCCTTCTCAAGAGGAAATCATCTCACGACTATGTAAAGCACAGGAGCTTGGGGGGGACCTGCCCAAAATTGCCGTGATGCCTAAGGATGCGGGGGATGTACTGACTTTACTAGAAGCTACCCATATGATGAAAGAACAATATGCAGATCGCCCAATTATAACGATGTCTATGGCTGGAGCTGGGGTAATTAGCCGTCTAGCCGGTGAAATATTCGGTTCAGCGCTTACCTTTGGAGCGGCACATAAACCATCTGCACCTGGGCAGGTAGCTGTAGTTGAGCTGCGAAAGGTACTGTCACTGCTGCATAGCAGTCTATAGGAGCTATCAACGAGGTTTCGGATAATAGAAATAGAGCGGCGACCGGATTTCCGGTGCCGCTCTTTTTCTATTATTTTGTACCCGTGTATACTTGAACGGCATCTCTTAAGAACGCTGCAAGTCCAGGGCGATGCTTGTCGTAGTACTTGGTAAAACGCTCATCATCAACATACATTTGTGCAACACCGGCATGTGCCTCTTTGGAATAGGAATCCCAGTAGAAGGAGAGCCACTGGCGGTGCAGATCAGCACTTTTTTGCGCCAATACACTGGCAGGATCTCCATGCTCCATCGCTTGAACAAGGGACTCAAACATTTCCTCCTCAAGCTGCTGTATAGCCGCATATTGTCCTTCTGTCATACCTTTAAGCTTCTTGTTGGATTGATCTACAATGCTGTCCCCGTATTTCTCTCTAATTTCTTGACCGTATTTCTTCTCGTTGTCTTCTACCAGCTTTTGTTTAAAGCCTTCAAATTTCTCAGCGTCACTCATAGTCATTCTCCCTTCTTGGTGAGCCAGCGTCTGTTCGACGTTAGCAATGAGTAGATCTAATTGATGTCTCTTTTCAAGCAGCTTGTCATGATGCTCCCGTAGTGCTTTGGCTCCGTCGAAAGACGGTTCGGTCATAATAGCTTTGATACGTTCCAGACTCAAGCCAAGCTCTCGATAAAATAAAATTTGCTGCAGTAGATCTACTTCGGTGCGGCCATAGATACGATACCCCGAGGAGTTGATTCTCGCCGGCTTAAGAATGCCAAACTCGTCGTAGTATCGCAGGGTTCGCGTACTGATTCCAGCTAGCTCAGCGAGCTTCTGTACTGTGTATTCCGTAGTATCACCTCCCACAAATTCAATGTACACCTTTACGTAGCGTGAAGGTCAAATGTTTTTTTAGGGTATCCCAAACAGCGGCAGTTACCCGCTGAAGATCATTGGGAAGACTGCCGCTGCTATGATTTGCTGATGTTTGAAGTTATTTTTGACCCATCTGCGCCGCAAAATAATTCTGTAATTCCTCTAATTTCCGAGGATCAGCTAGGGTTGTTTTGTCTGAGAAGTAGTGTTCGAGAACAAGGTCCCAGGTAGGTACTATTTTTTGTGAGTTCATCGCTTTAATGGCAACTTTGACCGTCTTACGTTCTTTGGCATTAGAAAAGGTATCTACGTAATGCTGTGAGCGCTCAAAATCCAGATCCTTAAACACAGCGCGGAAAATCTCTGAAGTCATCTTTGCATCATCCAGCGCCCGGTGAGCAGATCCGGAAGGTTCAAGTTCAAATAAAGCCATCGCGCTTTCCACGCTGACATCATTACTTAGTCCGCGAGCCCGAAGCACACCCTTCAGTAAATCGAAATACGTTGCGGACATCCAGTAGGAGTCGTCCATCTTGTGCATACGTACATCCTGAATGATTCTTTTCATGTCTTCGCCACCCCAAGTAAGCAGCAGCACTCCATCTGTACTTAGATCAAGCCACTCTCTAAAAGCAGTGATGACTTTCGGGAATCGGGGTGCGATGTCGATTTCCTCTTGGGGAATACCGGTTTTTTTCTTAATAAAAGAATTAAGGGTGGAGAAATATATGGGTTTGATCAAGGAAGAAAATTCATCCTTATACTGCAATGAAGAGTCTAACCGGACGGCTCCAATCTCAATGACCTCCATAGGGTGCTCGCTGGCAAACTTACGGCCGTTGAATTCGATGTCCAGAATAATATAATCCACAGGTACTTGCCTCCGTTCCATGACTGACGCTGTAGTGCTTAATACGTCGACTACTCTATTTTAACAAAAAAAGCGATGTAATGGGGAGTATGGGAACAAGCTAATATTGGAACATAAAAAAAGAACCTGCACAATGCGGGTTCTTTTTATCACTATAATGAGCAAATAAGAGTGCAGAAAATGAAGGAAGGCGATTAATACTCTGGAGTGGCATCAGGTTCAGGTTGATGAACGGGTTGTTCCAGTAGAACGGATCCGTCTTCAAGTCGAATCCAGGTATTAAAGTCTTGGGTGCCTTGGGTCAGTTTGATGACGCGTGCGCCCCGCATAAAGCCTTCTTTTCCATAAGTGTTGTAGCCAGTAGCCCGGCCGTAGCTGAGACGTATGCCGTATAGGTTACCCGTAAAATCGTTAACATGGTCATGCCCGCAAAAAGTGCCCAGCACATCACCCATTTCAAGTAAAGCGGTGAACAATCCCGAGTTAACATGTGGTGAGCATACACGCTCGTTCTTATGTCCATGACAAACTTGTGTGAACCATACTTCCCGGTATTCAGGAATTGGGATATGAAAGAAAGCTAATGCAGGTAGTCTGTCTTCCGCAGTCTTTGGATTTAGCCGATCTGATTCAGCTGTCAGCCAATTGATCTGACTCCGGCTAACCCAATTATAGCCAGGGATATGCTCCATCTCAGAGTAGCTGCCCGAGTCAATAAAATAAAAGACTGCAGCCGCTTGGCCATCCTGATCTTTAATTTCAAGTGAGTAATTCCCTGAACCCTCGAGATCCTCTGGGCCGGCTTTGGCCAGGCAGTGGGGATGCTCCAAGGCAATCTGCATCAGTTCATTGCGGGAAATCAGGGTTTCTGTATCATGGTTGCCAAATACGAAGGCCCAAGGGGTTCCCGTTTTCTCCACAGCAGCAACAGCATCCCGAAAAGCCTGGGCGGGGTCTTCACAGGCCTTTTCACCAGGTGATACAGGGCCGGTGTAAATTAGATCGCCCGTGAAAACTACAAGATCAGGTTGTTCCGCTTCCAGAACGCGTTCCATCAGTTCCCGGGTACGCTGATCTTCGGCTCTTCCATCCATCCAGTGAAGATCAGTGAACTGTACAATTTTCAAAGTTCCATCTTGCTGAAATGATAAGCTGTGTCTCATTGGGGTATCTCCCTTACTGTCTGATATTGAATTCTAAGCTCCGGAAGCGTGAGCCGCTTATGCGACATCAAGCCGGGTGAGGGCTGACACTATCAGCTATGTAGCCATAGACGTTAGCCGATCCAGATCCGCTGGGTGAAATGATCTCCGGAGTTCCTACCAATCATAATATCAAATTCTCCGGGTTCGAAGACCATTTGATCGTCTTTTCCATAGAACATCAGCATTTCTCTAGTAATCTCGAAAGAAACCACTTGTTTCTCATGCGCTGCGAGTGTAATTTGTCGGAAGGCTTTCAGCTCCTTGACCGGGCGTACAACACTTGCGCTAACGTCATGGATATAGAGTTGAACGGTTTCCTTGCCGGTGATGTCTGAAGTATTCTCCACTTCAATGGAGGCAACAATCCGATCGGTAGCATCAACATTGAAGTTGCTGTAATCAAAACTGGAGTAGCTCAGACCATAGCCAAAGCAGAACAGCGGATCATTAGGGCAATCCAAATATCGGGTTACATAACGTACATTGGGATATAGAGGATCATAAGGGCGTCCCGTCTGATAGGCATTGTAATAAACAGGGATTTGCCCAACCGAGTAAGGAAAGCTCATTGATAAACGAGCGGACGGATTATAATCTCCGAACAGCACATCAGCTAGTGAGTTTCCGGATTCTGTACCCAGAAACCAGGCTTGCAGCAAAGCGTCACTGGCCTCAAGAACAGGCTTTAGTTCCAGCGGTCGGCCGCTAAATACAATGGTAACAATCTTTTTGCCGGTATCTTTCAGACGCCAAATCAGCTTCTCCTGATTGGTCGACAAGCGCAGATTGGTTTTGCTTCCGCCTTCCCCGGTATCCTGCTGATTCTCACCGACAGCAGTGAGAATGACGTCGCAATCTTTCAGGCGCTGGAATGCTTCTTCGATTTCATCCTCCACATCAAAAACACCCTCCAGCATGCTTCCCAGCTCACCAGTCATGGCCGTAATAATATCCGCGGCAGATGTTTTTTGAGAAATGCCATTGTAGAGTGATACGGCTGGGTCTTTTTCCGTTCCAGACCAGCCGCCCAGCACTTGAATAGAGGTGGCGAAGGGACCAGCCAATCCAATCTTCATACCGTGTTTAAGGGGCAGAGCGTTATTGTCATTTTTCAACAGCACCACTGAGCTGGCACCCAGCTCTCTCGCAGCTTGTAAATTCTCTACGCTCGGCGTAGGTGCCTCATCTACTATTGGATCTGCATCCTTGAATGGATTGTCAAACAAGCCGAGAGCGTCCTTGAGTTCTAGCACCCGGATAACGGCTTCATCAATCAAGGAGATATCAAGCTTGCCTTCTTCGACTAGAGCAGCGCCGTGGTTTAGATAATGGGTGGACATCATTTCAATATCTAGTCCTGCAGCCAGACTTTTCTCCGCTGCTTCACGGCCATCTTCGGCAGCGCCATGAGGGATTAGTTCATTTACGGAATTGAAATCGGCGATGGTAACGCCATTGAAGCCCCATTCCTCACGTAGAATCCCGCGGAGAAGTTTGGAATTACCGCTTGCAGGTATACGGTCAATCGTATTGAATGCGGCCATCACCATGGCTACACCAGCATCAACAGCAGCTTTATAGGCTGGCAGATAGAACTCACGTAATACGCCGAGGGACATATCTACCGTATTGTATTCTCGACCGCCTTCGGGAGCGCCATAACCGGCGAAGTGCTTCACACAGGCAGCGATACGACCTTTTTCTTTTAGGTCTTTGCCCTGATAGCCCCGTACCATGCTCTCAGTTACACGGGCATTCAGATAAGGGTCCTCACCGGATGTCTCCATCACCCGTCCCCAGCGCGGATCACGTACAAGATCCGTCATAGGCGAGAAAGTGAGGTGAATACCGGCAGCCGCGCTCTCCTTGGCTGCAATTTCAGCGAACCTTTCACAGGCCTCCATGTCAAAGCTACAACCTATCGCAAGCGGGATCGGTAGGATCGTTCTGTAACCATGAATCACATCCGCCATGAAGAGTAAGGGGATTTTCTGACGGCTGGCTTGCAAATGCCGGGTCTGTAGATCAATCACATTCCTGGCTCCAATGCCGTTCAGAACGCTTCCGATGTTCTGCATTACCTGCGGCTTAATGTTCAGTTCCTTGAATGGACCGGTTAAATCTACGGTATCATCCAAACCCCAATAGTGAGGGCCTAGCTGGGTTAATTGGGCCAGCTTTTCTTCTAGAGTCATATCGTTCACAAGATCTTGGATAAACAGTTTAGTCATGGTTAACACCTTCCTCGTGAGCGCATTGAAAGTTATTGTGACAAATAGATGTGCTATACCAATAAGAAAGCGCTTGCTATTTGAGTTCGCCGCTATGCACACGCAGATAAATATAATTGGATGAGACATGAGATAGATAAGAACGGGGAGTTCATCGTCAGACATCATATATAGAGGCTGACATATGTGTGAAAGAACAGATAGAAACGTTTCCATTAACGATACATATCGATCTTAGTCCGAAGGCCATAAAAAGTCAATTATCTTCGTGAAATCGGCCGAATCATTATATTTAGGTTATAAAATGTGATTTTTATTACTAGAAAATCAAAAATAAAATCAATTGACAGCGCATACAACTAGGGAGTATGATTTTCGTACAGGGAGTTTCAAAGAAATTATGGAAACGTTTCTATATCATCCGATACGCTTATTATAAAGGATGAGCAAGCAGTTTCATGCTGGTTGCGGGACAAGAAAGGAAGCTAAGTTATGCATGTGATGAAATGCATCTTTCAAATTGGAGGTGGGCTCATTGGCAAGAATTAAGCTTGCGGGTGGAAATATTGTCCGGGAAGTCATTAAGAACAAAGTGCTTTTTCTAATGTTGCTGCCTGTAATCGTATACTTCATTATTTTTCACTATGCCGTAATGCCTGGCGCTTATGTCGCATTTGTAGATTACAAGCTCAACAAGGGTATTTTCGGAAGTGATTTTATCGGTCTGAAAAACTTCGAATTTCTGGTTCAAAATGGAGATTTGTGGAATATTACCAAGAATACGCTTCTTTACAACATCGTCTTCCTAGCACTGGGTAACATTATTCAAATTGTGTTTGCGATTATGCTATCGGAGATCTCGGGCAAGTGGTTCAAGAAAGTGTCTCAATCCGTTATTCTCCTACCTTACTTTATCTCTATGGTTATCGTCGGTGTGTTTGCCTACAATATATTCAATTTTAATTCCGGGTTCATCAATACGATGCTAACTGGAATGGGGCTAGACCGTTACGAGTTCTATTCTGATCCGGGCATATGGAAATATATCATAGTAGCCTTCAAGATCTGGGCCGCTACCGGATATGGAATGATTGTCTACCTGGCAACGATCACAGGGATTAATCATGATCTGTACGAGGCTGCTTATATGGACGGAGCTACTACCTGGCAGCGGATCCGTTATATGACCTTACCGATTCTGAAGCCAACCTTTATTCTGCTTTTACTGTTTGGTATGGGTGGAATTCTCAAGGGCTCTTTTGACCTTTTCTATAATCTGATCGGTACGAACTCGGTGCTGTATCCGCAGACGGATATTATCGATACCTATGTCTTCCGTTCACTGGTGGGACAATTCAACTTCTCTATGGGCGCCGCGGTGGGCTTCTACCAATCCATGTTTGGCCTGATTCTGGTGCTAGTAGTTAACTTTATTGTACGTAAGGTCGAGCCGGACAGCGCATTGTTCTAAAACCAGACACGAAACAGGGGTGATGAATATGGAAACTCAAAAAATCAAACAGGATTCCGGAAGTATTATCATAAAAGTGATTAGCTATATCTGCATTAGTATCTTTGCACTGTTCTGTGTATTTCCCTTTGCACTAATGATCTCCTCATCGTTTATGAACGAGCAGGAAATTGTCCGCGAAGGCTACAAGCTGCTGCCTAAGGAATTTTCCTTTAAGGCTTACGAATTGTTGTTTAACAACTCTACGCAACTAGTAAATGCTTATAAGATAACTATTTTTATAACCGTAGTGGGTACGGTCCTTGGACTGTTCATGATGTCGATGGCTGGCTTCGTGCTTAACCGCAAGGATTTCAAGTATCGCAACTTCTTTTCCTTTCTAATTTACTTTACGACACTCTTCAGCGGTGGCTTGATTCCAACGTACATCTTGATGGTCAAGCACCTGCATATGAAAGACAACTTATTTGCCATGATTCTACCGGCTGTAGTTGGCGCATGGTCGATCTTCCTGATGCGTAATTTCATGAAGGCCATTCCGGATTCCTTATATGAATCTGCTACCATTGACGGTGCTGGCGACTTCCGTATCTATTGGCGGATATTTATTCCGCTGGCGGTTCCTTCCTTAGCTACCATCGGGCTTTTCTCGGCGATAGGCTTTTGGAATGAGTGGTACAACGGGATGTTATATATGGACTCCCCGACGAAATATCCACTCCAATACTTCTTGCAGCGAATGGTCAATCAGACGAATCTCGGTACACTAATCAATTCGGGGGCAGTTATCAATACAGCTGATCTTCCAACGCAATCCATCAAGATGGCTACAGCTGTGCTGGCCACCGGGCCAATTATTCTCCTCTATCCATTTGTACAGCGTTATTTCGTAACAGGCCTCACCGTTGGGGCTGTAAAGGGTTAATGGACGTCTCCTTTTCGAAGGCGCGTTTATTATAAATGCAATTCATAAATAGAAAAGAAAAGGGAGGCTTACCTAATGAAAGGTAAAAAAATTGCGTCTTCTTTAATTGCTGTACTCATGCTTACTGGGGCATTGACAGCCTGTTCATCGAAGAACAACGAGGCGAGTAATGATCCGGCAGCTACGAAGGCACCAGATGCTTCAACGAATGCAGGAGGAGTAGACACTTCCAAAGAAGCTAAGTTGGTGTATTATCTGTGGGGTAGTGAAGGTGTTCAAAATAAGGCGATTCTAGCTGAGATTAACAAAAAGCTCAAGGCTGATCTCAACGCTACAATTGAAGTGAAGTATATTGACTGGCCAGATATCAATACGAAATACCCGTTGCTATTTGCTTCAGGCGAGCAGTTTGATATGTCTCATGCATCTCCAGGAGCACCTGTATCCTATTTCACATTGGCTAGTGAAGGTGCTCTAGTGGACCTTACCGATATGCTCGATAAAGTTGCTCCTAAGCTGAAGGCAGAAATCCCTGCTAGTGTATGGGAAAATACTAAGTACAAAGGTAAAATCTATGGCGTACCGAGTCTTTATAGTGAATATACACCAAATGGTTATGCCTATCGTGTAGACCTGTTGAAGAAATACGGAATGGAAAAAATTACAACTCTCGATGACATGGTTAAATACATGGATAATGTTGTTGCCAATGAGTCCTTCCCACCAATTAACGGTAAGTCAGAAGATGCGGCCAATATGTTCAGAATGCTCGTAGATACTACAGGAATGTGGCTTAACGCACCTGGTATATCTTTGAATGAACTAAATCTTGTGACTAAAAGTCCAGAGGACTACAAGACCGTCTTCCATCCAGCATACACTCAGGAATTCGAAGATTGGGCTGTGAAAATGCGTGAATGGGCAGATAAAGGATACTGGGGCAAGGATGTGCTGTCTGCAACTCTTGGCAGCAAAGATAACTTCAGAGCAGCAAACTCCGCTGGTTATTTGACTCATGCTCAGGACTGGATTGGCCAATACGGTGCAGATTTGAAGGCACAACCAGAGGCAGAAACTGCATTCTTTACTTTTGCGGAAGCCAACAAGAAGATCAAACGTAAGATGGGTGTTGATAACTCGACTGTAATTAGCACGAGCTCCGAGAATCCAGAGCGTTCTCTGATGGTGATCGAGAAGTTCATGACAGACAAAAGCTACTACAACCTCATCCAAAACGGTATTGAAGGCAAACAATATGTTATGGAAAATGGTGTTAAAAAGCAGCCTCCAGGCTTCAACGAAAAAACGGACGGCGGAGGTTTCGCGGCTTGGTCACTTCGTAATGACAAATTCGTAGTTCCTACGGATACAGAAAACCCAATTCGTAACTCTTTATTTGCAGAGTGGGATAAAGTCGCTATCGATGATCCATACAATGGCTTTAGCTTTGATCCATCGAATGTAACTACAGAAATTGCTTCCATCTCCAACGTGAATTCCCAGCTTGGTATTCAATTGATGCTTGGTAAAACAAGCAAAGATCCTAAAGCTGCTGTAGCGGATTACCGTGAGCAACTGAAAAAAGCAGGAATTGACAAGGTTATTGCCGAAGTAGAAAAGCAATTGGCTGCGTTTGTTCCAGTGAACTAAAGAACGTTAAAAGGTGTGAGGGAGCTATAGTAGCATATAGCTCCCTTACTTATAAGTGGGGGAGTATAGTGGACGTAAATATCAAGGATATCGCGCGGATTTCCGGTGTGGGCATCTCGACGGTCTCCAGGGTCATCAACAATAAGGGGC
Organism: Paenibacillus sp. PastF-3; assembly: GCF_029893135.1. NCBI lineage: Bacteria > Bacillati > Bacillota > Bacilli > Caryophanales > Paenibacillaceae > Paenibacillus > Paenibacillus sp. PastF-3. The sequence continues at coordinate 18,158 of NZ_JARXWM010000009.1, forward strand.
TGGTGAGTAAGGCTACTCGGGAAAAGGTTCTGAATGTTGTTAAGGAATATAATTACATTCCCAATTCCAATGCAAGAAATTTAAAAACTACAGAGTCAAAGAACATTGCACTTATGGTTAAGGGGATTACCAATCCGTTTTTCTCCAATATGATTAAAGAAATCGAGCGGCAGGCTAATCTGCGTGGTTATCCCTTTCTCATTCATCAGGTAGAGGATGGTACGGATGAAATCAATGCTGCCATTCAGCTCACCAAAGAAAAAAATCTATGCGGGATCATCTTCATGGGCGGAACCTACAATCATTCCGAAGAGAAGTTCAAGCAGCTGACGGTTCCGTTTGTACTGACGACGATCACCTCTACACAAGAGGTGGACCCTGATATCTTTTCTAGTGTCACCATTAATGAATTGAAGGAAGCTTATAAGGCCACCAATTATTTGATATCACTTGGGCATGAGAATATCGGTTTTCTAGCCAAGTCCCCTTTATTGGATGAAACTACAGGAAACCGGCGATATTTGGGCTACAAACAAGCACTGGAAGAACATAATCTGCCTTATGATCCACAGTTGGTGGAGGATTGTGAATATAGTCCTAGCTCGGGATTTGATGCAGCGCGGAGATTGCTTAAACGGAATAAGGGAGTAACCGCAATATTTGCAGCCTCCGACACGATTGCTATCGGTGCAGCCAAGGCGGTGCTTACCGCGGGGTTGTCTATTCCGGATGATATTTCAATCATTGGCTTTGACGGGATCGAAATGGCTGAATATTTTCATCCTTCACTTGATACGATCAGCCAACCGGGTACAGAAATGGCTTTATCCAGTGTGGGCGTTCTGTTTGATCTAATTTCTGGACGGTCAGTTCATCAGCATATTGTCTACGATGCGGTATTGCTCAAGCGAGGCTCTTGCAAGATGCTCAAAACACTTAAGGTTTAATACTGACTATAAAAGCTATCATTGGAGTGGTAACCCAAATGCAAGACACATTGAGAATAGGTACTCTGGTTCGTGGCGGGGAGGCCGTCACCGTGATTCCGCAAATCGTTCAGCATGGTTTTGAATCCTTTAACCTGAACTTTTGGCAGACCACAGGTGAAACCAATCTTGTAGAAACAGCTGCACGACTTAGGGAACTGGCTGCTGAACATGATTTTGTCATCTCTTCTGTTGGGATTTATGGCAATCCACTTTCAGGAACAGGCGACAATGCTGACACACTCGCCAGTTGGGAGCGATTGATTGATCATGCCCATTTATTCGGCACAGATATTATCGGAGGATTCACCGGACGTCTTCCAGGTTCTTCGATTGACGATTCGATTCCGAGATTTGCAGAGGTGTTTAGTGAATTGTCCAAAAGGGCAGCCGATCGTGGCTTAAGAATTGCTTTTGAAAATTGCGCTATGGGTGGAAATTGGCAGGCGGGAGAGTGGAATATCGCTCACAATCCTTCAGCCTGGGAGAAAATGTTCAATGCTGTGCCAGCAGACAATCTGGGTCTGGAATGGGAACCGTGCCACCAGCTGATAGGTCTCATTGATCCGATTCCGCAGCTACGCAAATGGGTGAATAAGGTGTTCCATGTACATGGCAAGGATGCCACTATTGCCTGGGATATCGTCAAGGAATACGGAATTCATGGACCTAAGCCTTATGTCTGGGACCGGACGCCTGGCTTCGGGGATACGAACTGGGTGGATATCATCTCGATTCTGCGCCAAGCTGGTTATAAGGGAACAATTGATATTGAAGGCTGGCATGATCCTGTCTACCAGGGTGAACTAGAAATGACTGGACAGGTACATGCGCTAAATTATTTGAAGTATTGCCGAGGTGGCAGTTTTGTCCCAAATCCGGTGTAAAGGATATCAGATAGTAACAACTCAAAAATGACCTCAAAACCCACAGTAAAGTGGAGGATGAGGTCATTTTTATATGCTTAGCTTAATCCCGTATAAGATAGCCTTGCCCAAGCTGGATTTCATTAAAGCCTGCCATGTGGCGAGCTTGAAAGCGGATCGGCTTAAATCCACCTATAATAATGATGTTTTTGATATCCGCAGTCCCATCTGAAGGCAGTGAAAAGGATTTAATATAGGTAAATTGTTCGGCGAGCGTGGTGTAAATAGCATTAATGAGCGGATCATTTTCACCTTTTCCCATCAGATTCATCAGGAGATACCCTTCGGTATTCAGTTTTGAATGCGCGATGCTGAAAAATTCACTGGAGATTAAGTGCCTCGGCGTGCCCGCAGCGGTGAAAGCATCCAAGACGATGTAATCATATTTCTGTGTTTCTTCACCTTCAAGGATCTGACGTCCGTCACCGATCACTACGTTATCTTGGATGTATCCAAAATAGCGGCGGCTTAATTCGACTACTTCGCTGTCTAGCTCAGCTACTTTAAATCTCTTGTCTAGAAAATACCCGGCAATCGTTCCAATCCCATGACCAATAAGAAAGGCGTCCTCGAAAGAGGGAGCATTGCATTTCATCAAGTGAATGATGGCTCGCGGATATTCAAACACAACTCGTTCTGGGTGATTGAGATCCATCGCACCTTGAATGGCCTGATTGGAAAACTGCATGACGCGGAACGTACCTTGTTCACCGTATAGTTCTGTGGTGTCATAGACGGTGATTTCATGATTATCGCTGCTCGTGTGAATCTGTGATTGCAAGTGATCAAACTCCTTATACGATAGAAATTCGTTTATATTCATTGGGTGTAACGCCGACTACACGTTTAAAAAGCTTATTGAAATAGGCAGGATCGCCATATCCAACTTCGGCTCCAATCTCGTGAATTTTTAGGTCAGGGGCATTCTTGAGCAGATGCTTGGCTTTACGTAGCCGGATTTCCGTGATGTAGTCCGTTAATGTAAGTCCAGTCTCTTGTTTAAACAGCTTGCTTAAATAGCTTGGTGTCAAAAAAACCATATTCGCTAAGGTGTTCAGATCCGCATGTTGATTATAGTTGGCTGATATCCAGCGCTTTATGGTTTCTACAGCTGTACCGGACATCTCTAGGCGATGGGCTCTGATCTCAAATAGAATGCTTGAGAAATGGTTGGTGAAACTACGCTCAACTTCACTGAATCTCATACTGGAAGTAATGCTTTCATCCAGTCCAAGATAGGGTGCACCTTTGTAGAGGGTCTCAAATTCTTGCAATTCTTTCTGCGCAGATTCAATAACCCATCGACAGACACGGAGAATTTGATCGGGCACAGCTTGTTGTGATTTCAACATTGAGAATAAGTTACGCACGCGCTCTAAAGCACCCTCCATATTCAGGATCTGCAGATCATGGATTAATGGTTCCTTGATCGCATTAAAAGGCTCGAGAATATTTATCTCAGGCTGCTGAATGTTCTGAATATTAGCATAGTGCAATCGGTCAGTGTTATAGATGCCGACACTGCAGGCTAACCTAGCCTCTTGATACGCTTGTCTGAGCTTGGCGGTATCATTATAGGAACTGCTAGTACCTACATGCAGTATCATACCATTGGCAGAGATACGAATCCTGTCTCCGATTTCATTCCTATCGCTGTCCGAGAGTTGTTTTGTAGAATACAGGATACAGACATGCAGTCCATTTTGGATCTCTAAGCTGTCGATACTAAATGCCTTCTCTTGCCGCAGACTGTCTACACAGAAACAGACGGGTTCTCTTGATCTTCCTTTGAACACAAAGACTGAGAAATAAGGCTGGGGCAAAGTAAGGCTCGACAAAAGCAAGGGGGATGGGGGCTCGTCGACTTGAAGAAGGGTCAGTAGGAGACCGGTACGGTGACGTACCTCCTTGTCACGAGAGAACTGCTGCTCTTTCTCCAATTGATAAAGCAGGTCGAATAATTGCTCCTTATCGATAGGCTTTAATAAGTAGTCTACTGCAGAGCTGCGTATGGCTTCTCTGGCATAATTAAATTCAACAAATCCACTCATTAGAATGGAGCGGATTTGCGGGTGACTGGCTTTTAATTGTTTAATTAATTCCAAGCCGTTAATTTGCGGCATACGAATGTCAGTAATCACAACATCAAGCTGAAGCGAAGGTAACTCGTCAAGTAGATGTTTCCCATCGGAGTAGGTACCGATGACCAGAAATTCAGTATTTTCTTTGCTGATCATTCGGGCCAGACCTTCGCGGATCAGGATTTCATCGTCAACAATTGCAATACGCAGCAATCAGAGCATCTCCTCTCCGTAATTCATATCATCTTCACTATGAGTAGTGAAGGGAATGTCCTCAATGCGCAGTGTAACACGAGTACCTACTCCGAGCTTACTCTCTGCAAGGAGCCCGAATGAGCTGCCGTAATGCAGACGGATTCTCTCATTCACATTTCGTAGGCCAATTCCAAACATTTCACTTTCATTCCCACTTTGCAGACTATGATTTAAGGAACGAAGGGTGGCAGCATCCATACCGATGCCATCATCTTCTACACAGAATACGACATTTCCTTGCTCACTCCATGCGGTGATGGTTAAGGTACCGAGACCTACTTTTTGATCTAAGCCATGAAAAACTGCGTTCTCCACAATGGGTTGGAAGACAAGTTTGATTACAGGAAGATGTAGAAATTTCTCTGGCACATCAATGTGTAGATTGAACTTATCTGGAAACCGGATTTGTAGCAGATGATAATAATTTCGAACATGATCCAGCTCTTGTCTGATCGTAACGGCTTCTTCGCTTCGGACAATACTGTAACGCATCTGAAGTCCAAGTAAATAGGTGAGCTTCGCTACACGGGGGTCATCATTGCTCTCTGCCAGCATACGGATAGACTCCAGCGTATTATAAATAAAATGGGGATTGATCTGATTCTGAAGTGCCCTCATATCAGCCTTCTGCTTACGCTTCTCGGTGAGGGATACTTCCTGTAGCAGATCCTTGACCCTAATGATCATTCGATTAAAATGACTGCCAAGCATTCCAATCTCATCATTATATTTGGAGTGCTGCCAGACATCCAGATTACCGTGCTGTACCCGTTTCATTAGACGGACCAAAGATTTAAGGGGTTTAGTCAGCGCATGTGAGATGAACGTGGCAACGCAAAGTGCAAAAGCAATAATGATCAGTGTAGTTAATATAAGAGCATTGCGATTCTTCTGTACAGGTGACAGGATACGGGCCAAAGGAATCGTAACCATAGTCGTCCAACCTGTCTGTTTCGAGACGCTATACACTGCAAGATAAGATTGACCATTCATTTCTATTTGAAAATGATCCTGTTGCTGATTCACATGCTGCAGCAAAAGCTGCGTGTTCAGTCTTTGTTCCCCGCCGGTTTGCATCGAGTCTGAGGCGTCTTCACTGTCATAGATCAGTTCTCCGTTATTATCTACAATTAATGTGTTGCCTTGTGTAACTGCGTTTACGGGATCAATAATCCCATTAAACAAGTTGATGTCTACATCAAATACGAGAATTCCTATATGATCTAGCGTGCTTACAGAATTAATGGTGCGAAGTACACTGAAAACCTCTCTATGGGCATTGGAGTTTATACGAATCGTATGTCTGCCTTGAATGACAGGAGCGGCTCCAGCTTCATCACTTAAGGTTCTCCATTCGGCTAGTCGTTCTTCAGGGTACAGCTCGTGGATTCCGGGGACTCTATCATAAAAAACAGAACCGTACTGATCCACCATGTACACGGCGATGATCTCTTCCTTCGTATGCTTCAAGTAGCTCAGGAACATCGCCATGCCAGTACTTTTATCCCAGTCGGTATTTTGCTGAGTGAGGTAGAATTGTACATCGGTGTTATACAGCGGTAGCGCTGTGTATCTTTTTAGATCGGCGACATAACGGTCAATGGTATCAGAGGCATTCGATGTCATTTGGTTCGCGCTTTCCGTTGCATTCACAAGAACAGAATTGAACATGGAGCGGGAGGACAAATAACTAACATAAGTGATTGGAAGCGAGATCAGAAAGACAAATACGACGATCAGTTTTCGCTCCATCGGAAGATTGGCAAGGAACAACCACATTTTTCGTAAGGCTAGCCGGATGAATGATACCATTTGCGTTGTCCTTTCTTAAAGTCAACTTCCTTATTTAACTGCGCCACTGGTTACGCCTTCAAAGATGTAACGTTGTAGGAAGAAATATAGAATTATAGTTGGGAGCAGGATGAGCAGAATGGCCGCACAGATCAAATTCCATTCTCCCGAATTGACCCCTTGAAAACGCATCAGGATCGTCGTAACTACACCCAGGCTTTGTTTTGGCATATATAGATAAGGGATATACATGTCATTATAGATACTAATCGTCTTCAAAATAATCAAAGTAGCCGTAGCCGGCGTCAATAATGGAAAAATAATCGAGCGATAGATTTTAAAAAGAGAGGCACCTTCTACCATCGCGTTCTCATCGAGATCCACGGGAATGTTACGGATGAATTGCAAATAAAGAATAATTTGAATCACATCTGCTCCGATGTATAGCACGATAGGGGCGCCGAGTGTATTATAAAGCCCCATGCTTTTGATGATTCCAAAAGTCGCTACTTGTGTCGTGATGCTAGGAATGATAGTAGCTATTAGATAGGCACCGAAGACAACAGGTTTTAATTTAAAAGAGAAGCGTCCCAGTACAAATGCTACCATAGTTCCAAATAGAATGTTCAGAATTAAAGTAACAGCAATAATAATTAACACGTTACCAAAGCCGTTAAGTAAACCTCCACGCTGGAAGACTGCAATGAAATTATCAAAGTTTAAAAAGCTTGTTGGCAACGCCATGGAGCTACTACTGTTAAATTCATCAGTTGATTTGAAGGCGTTTACGATAACTACATAAGGAGGAAAGAGCACGACAAATATGCCGATGATTAGCGAGAAGTATTTAATAACATCTGTAAAGCGGAATTTGGAGTTTGTCATGTCTATTTGTCTCCTCCCCGGCTAAGAACTAGTTGCTGTACTAATAGCACGATGACGACAAAGAAGAGCAAGATGATACTCATGGCAGAAGCGAGACCATAGTTGTTGTAAGCAAATGCAGTGTCTACTACTTTTTGTACGTAAGTTTCGCTGGCGCCCGCAGGACCACCCTTGGTCAATACGAACGGGAGATCAAATACTTCCAGTGCTCCTGTGACGGTAAGAAATAAATTAAGCTGAATGACTGGCTTCATATTCGGTAAAGTAATTCTCCAAAGGGTTTGGAAGGACCCGGCACCATCAATCTTTGAAGCCTCATAGATATCGTTTGGTATAGCCTGCAAGGAGGCGATGTAGATGACCATGTTATAACCCATGAAACGCCAAAACCCTGTGGATGCCAGAGAGTAGTTGACCAGTCCTTCTGTTCCAAGCCAGCTGGTCTGCCCTAATCCGGTTAGACCGATGCTGTTCAAGAACATGTTCAGAGAGCCGTTAGTAGTGTCAAAGACATAACCAAACATAAAAGCAACGGCAACTCCGTTCATAATGTAAGGAAGGAAAAGTAAGATTCGGAATGCATTTTTCCCTTTGAGCTTACTATTCAGAACAACTGCAAAATAAATGGCGACTATGTTCTGAACAATTCCCATAGCGAAGTATGCAAAGTTATGTGTAAATACTTTGAAAATATCAGGATTAGAGAAGACCTCACGGTAATTAGCAAGTCCGACCCATGGTTTCTCAGGGCTATAGCCATCCCAGTTGGTGAAGCTGTAATAGATCAGCTTAAGCGCTGGATAATACGTAAACGTCGCAAGGAGCAACAATGGGATCGTAAGGAATGATACGATGATTATCGTTTTTTGTTTGTTATAGGAAAGTGTTCCGAACATCGCTAGCCCTTCTTTCATAAAAGCTTGGTATGGAAAGGCAAAATGGACTATCCGTAAGGGCGATAATCCATTTTGCGCCGTGGTGTACTTCTGGTCAAAAGCTTGTATTAATAGCCGAGATCTTTTTTAGCTTTAGCCCAGGCTTTATTCCATTTGTCTAATACAGTTTGTGGATCTTTGGCAAGCACAAATTCCTGGACAACAGCAGGGAGATCCAGTTGTGCTTTGTTGCCGATTTCTGTAACCTTCGCATCGTCAACAGTTCCCTCTACTAGCTCTACTCCGGTAGCTTGGAATTCTTTTAGCTGAGCCAGATTAGATTCTTTTCCTTTTAGTGGGGAGATAAAGCCCGCAAAGTCCTCATAGCCGGAATCCTCAATCATCCATTTTACAAAAGCTTTGGCAGCTTCTAAATTTTTACTGTTTTTAGCAACAGCATAGAAGAAGTCTGGGCTAAGAGTAGCGGAAGGTTTACCTGAATTGTCATAAGGGAATGGGAAGAAGCCAACATCGTCTGAAGGAGCTCCTACTCCAATAACTTGGTTAATGACCCAGTTGCCGAGATAGTACATGGCGAACTTACCAGAAGCGATGTCTTTTTTCGATTGCTCCCAGTTGGTGGAGTTGATGTCTTTTTCCAGATAGCCTTTTTCGTTCAGTTCTCTCAGCAGACTAAAAGCTTTCCCGTAACCATTGTCTAAAGTGAATGGTGTCTCAGAGTTCAGCTTCTCATTAGGGAAGTCAGGGTTGCCTGCAATTAGGCGTGGAGTGTCATAAGCCCAAGTACCGAGTGGCCATTTATCTTTGAAGTTAGAGGACAGTGGAATGACACCTTTTGCTTTCAGCTTTTCGCAGGCAGCCAGGAATTCATCCCAAGTTTTAGGTGTTTCTGTGATGCCAGCATCTGTAAATGCTTTTTTGTTATAAACAATTCCGGATGTCGAGTTCCCTGTGGTAATTCCATACAGCTTGCCATCAAAGGATTTGAAGTCTTTAAAGGTGATTTGATCGTTCAGACCGAGGTCATCCAGTGAAGCGAAGTATTTCGGCAGGTCGGAGTTAGGAATGGTAGGAATGAACATAACATCTGGAAGCTCGCCGCTAGCCATTCTGACTTTAGCCTGTTGATTATAGTCGGTCTGGGAAGCTTCGAATTCGACTTTGATATTCGGGTATTTTTCATTAAAGCGCTTTAAATATTCATCGTATTCTTTGCCAATCATGTCTGTTCTGTTAGTCAGGAAGGTGATTTTTCCGCTAATATCAGCTCCTGCTGCAGGCTCGGCTGTTGCGTTGTTTGTTGAATCTCCGCTTGTATTCTCTGTATTCGTTGCTGCAGGCTTATCGGTTGCAGAAGCCCCGTTATTGGTGCTGTTTCCATTGTTCGAGCCGCAGCCAGCCAGCGTTGATGATAAAACCATAATCATAACAAAAGATAACGAAAATAACTTATTTCTCATAACATAATCCCCTTTTCATTATTTTGTTAGCGTTTACATGAACATTATAGCTTTAAATAAAGCGTTTAGAAATGTATTGTATTATTATTTATTGTCTTTATTTGTTTTGTTTGAACGATTATAATTAATGTATTCCTAACTAATGGATAACAAAATACTAAGAATGCCAATCGAATTCAATGAAATACTAGAAAAGGTATGCTATTTTGAAAGATGCATATGCTCTACAACACTTTTAGGAGGGTACCATGAAACATCTTGAGATGAAGCTTGCGAAGTGGGAATTTAGAAGCTGTGGTGACGAGGAGTGGCTTCCGGCTACTGTGCCAGGCACGGTCCATACGGATTTATTGAAGAACGGAAAGATTGAGGATCCCTTCTATGGAACAAATGAACATAACCTACAGTGGATTGATAAGAAGGATTGGGAATATCAAACCACTTTGCAGCTGGGTGAAGAGTGGTTGGAGCTTACTTGCACAGAACTGATTTTTGAAGGTCTTGATACCTATGCTGACGTGTATGTGAATAATGTACATGTGCTCGCAGCAGACAATATGTTTTTGGCGTGGAGAGTGGATGTTAAAGATCAGTTGAAGATTGGTGAAAACCATATACGAGTGAGATTCCGCTCTGTAGTTAAAGAGGATCTGCCTAAGCTAGCGAAACTGGGATATGCGTTACCTGCACCGAATGATCAATCCGAGCTTGGGGGACTAGAGGAACAGCGGATTAGCGTTTTTGCCCGCAAAGCGCCTTATCATTACGGTTGGGATTGGGGTCCGCGTTTTTTGACCAGTGGAATTTGGCGTGGGGCCTCTCTTGAGGGGCGTAACACAGTTCAAATCACAGATCTCCATATCCGCCAAAATGTGATCACAAAGGAAGAGGCTCATTTAACCGCAATGATTGAAGTGGATGCTCCTGCGGCATGGCAGGGAATGCTGCGAATGAGTGCTGATGGATTAGAGTCAATGAAAGCGGTTTCCTTAAAAAGTGGAAAGCAGCTAATAGAGATGGATATCGTGGTAGATCAGCCGCAGCTCTGGTGGTGTAGAGGACTAGGCGAGCCTAATTTATATACATTCCAAGCGGAGTTGCTGCAAGATACGGAAGTTGAAGTTAGCAAAAGCGTAAGAACCGGGCTTCGTAGCATTCAATTGATTCGGGAGCATGATGCGAAAGGGACTTCATTTTCTTTTGTACTGAATGGGGTGCCGGTCTTCGCTAAAGGTGCCAATCATATTCCGAATGACAGCTTCATCACAGAAGTAACCGAAGAGCGTTATCGGCATGAAATTGCCACGGCTGCAGAATCAAACATGAATATGCTGCGAGTGTGGGGTGGCGGTTTTTATGAAGAGGAGATATTTTACAGGCTCTGTGATGAATACGGGCTGTTGGTCTGGCAGGACTTCATGTTCGCTTGCAGCATGTATCCGGGGGATGAAGCGTTCCTTGCGAATGTGAAGAAAGAAGCGGAGTATAACATTAAAAGATTGCGCAATCATCCCTGCATCGCCTTATGGTGTGGTAATAACGAGATTGATTCGGCCTGGTCACAGTTCGAGGAAAATATGGGCTGGGGCTGGAAAGAAAAACTCAGTGCTGAGCAAAGAGCTACCATGTGGGCTGATTATGAGGAAATATTCCACCGGATTCTACCGGAGGCTGTAGCCGCGTTCCATCCAGGTGTGGACTATTGGCCGTCTTCGCCAATGCGGAATTTGACTGGAGATATGAATCAACATACGACACGGATTGTGGGCGATGGGGATGTGCATTACTGGGGCGTGTGGCACGGGATTGAGCCTTTTGAGAATTATAATACCAAGGTTGGCCGCTTTATGAGTGAATACGGATTCCAATCGTTCCCGGAACTGAAGACCGTAATGAGCTATGCTGAAGAGCAGGATTTGGAGCTTACTTCAGAGGTCATGCTGGCTCATCAGAAGAATGGACGCGGGAATCTGCTGATCAAGGAATACATGGATATGTATCTGCCGCAGCCGAAGGATTTTAAATCATTTCTGTATATGAGTCAAATCCTGCAGGCTGAAGCGATTCGAATCGCGATTGAAAGTCACAGAAGAAATAAACCTTATTGTATGGGTACTTTATACTGGCAGATGAATGATTGCTGGCCAGTCGCTTCATGGGCGGGGATGGATTACAATGGACGCTGGAAGGCATTGCAATATACCGTGCGCTCAAGCTTTCAAGATGTTCTGTTGTCTATTGACGGTACAGACCGTGAGCGGATTGACGTTCATGTCGTATCTGATTTAAGAACAGCGGTTATCGCTGATTTGGTGCTTAAATTGTATCAGTTTAACGGTTCCCTAGTACAAGAGTTGACACATTCAGTTGAGTTGGGAGCTGATTCTGCGGCTATCGTATTCTCGTCTCCAGTGGCGGAACTACTAGAAGGTCATGGATCGAACGATGTGTTGCTTGAGATCAGCTTGCAGGCTGATGGCGAGATGATAGATCGAAAGGTGCACTATTTTGTCCCGGAAAAAGAAATTCGGTTGCAGCGGTCAGTAATTAACATAATGGAAACTCCAGATAGCGGAGGTCTAAGCTTCACTGTGACAAGTGATGTATTAGCTAGAGGCGTATATCTGACCTCAGAAGATGAAGGAATATTCTCTGACAATTACTTTGATCTTCTTCCAGGGCAGTCCAAGACGATAGCATTCTCTCAGCGTGGGGGCGATGGAAGGGACTGGACTCCAGCTATTCCTAAGGGATTAAAGGTTCAATCGATGGTTGATTTTGTGAGCGAAGATTTACTGTAAATCTTAAGGAGAGAAGGACTATCGCATGGGGATTTCAATTCAGGAAGATAAGGGATTATTCCATTTACAAAGTGCGGGGATGAGTTATATTCTTCAGCTGGTCAATGATTATCCGGCACATGTGTATTGGGGCAAAAAGCTGCGTAGCGACAGCAATTTGGACGACCTATTGAATCTGGGAGGAAATACGGGACTTGACCGACTGCCGCAGGAATATCCACAATACGGCACGGGAGATTTCAGAACACCTGCTTATCAGGTTCGGCTTGAAGACGGCACTCGTATCACGGAATTGAAATACAGTGGGTATCGCGTAATGGAGGGGAAACCAGCACTTACCGGGCTGCCTTCAGTATATGTAGAGTCTGGCCAAGAAGCACAGACGCTAGAGCTTACGCTTAGGGATGATTATGCCAAGCTAACTGTTATTTTACGATATACCATATATGAGCATTCCAACGTAATTACCCGCTCGGTCGAGTTTGCAAATGATGGAGAAACACAACTGCAATTACAGCGTGCATGGAGTGCGAGTGTGGATTTCTCGTCTGGCGAAATGGATATGATCTATTTGGCAGGGGCTTGGTCAAGAGAAGGTAATCTGACTCGCAGACGTCTGGTGCAAGGTGGTACAACCATTGGTAGCCGCAGAGGGATGAGCAGCCACCAGTTAAATCCATTTGCTGCGCTGGTGAAACCTGAAACGGATGAGAATCATGGAGAGGCCTACGGCTTCAGTCTTGTATACAGTGGAGGCTTTGAAGCTGAGGCAGAGGTCGATTCCTTTGGGATGACACGGTTTACGATGGGGCTGAACGCTTTTGATTTCTCTTGGCTGCTGGAACCTGGGGAGCACTTCCAGACCCCAGAGATAGTTATGGTGTATTCATCCGAGGGGATCGGGGAAATGTCGAGAACCTATCACCGCTTGTACCGGACTCGTTTGTGTAGAGGATTATATAGAGATAAGGAACGACCGATCTTGGTCAATAACTGGGAAGCCACCTATTTCAACTTCAATGCGGACAAACTGGAGTCCATTGCGGCCGAAGGCGCGAAGCTTGGGATTGAACTATTCGTGCTGGATGATGGCTGGTTTGGCAAAAGAGACGCTGACAACTCCTCTCTCGGAGACTGGGTGGAGGATCTGCGCAAGCTTCCAGGCGGATTGTCTGATGTCGCCCAACGCGTGAACCATCTAGGCTTGCAGTTCGGACTCTGGTTCGAACCGGAAATGATCTCGCCAGACAGTGAGCTCTACCGGAAGCATCCCGACTGGTGTCTGCATGTGCCGGGACGCCGCCGTAGCGAAGCCCGCTGGCAGCTGGTGCTCGATTATACGCGAGAAGATGTAAGGCAGTACATCTATGAATCGTTAAGCCGAATTTTCACTACCGTGCCGATTAGCTATGTGAAATGGGATATGAACCGTTGTTTAACGGAGATTGGCTCTGCAGAATTACCCTCTGAACGCCAAGAGGAAACTGCACATCGTTATGTGCTAGGTTTGTATGAACTATTGGAGCGAATAACTTCAGAGTTTCCACATATTTTATTCGAGAGCTGCTGTAGTGGTGGTGGCCGTTTCGACCCAGGCATGCTACATTACATGCCGCAGACCTGGACCAGTGACGATACTGATGCTGTAGAACGGCTTAAGATTCAGTATGGAACAAGTCTGGTGTATCCGGTTAGTTCCATAGGCGCGCATGTGTCTGCTGTGCCAAATCATCAGGTAGGACGGATCACCCCGCTGTCCTTTCGTGGAGATGTAGCTATGTCCGGTAATTTTGGTTACGAGCTGGATCTTACGAAGTTTACAGACGAAGAGAAGGAGCTTGTGAAGGAACAGGTTGCGAACTATAAACAGATCCGCAGTCTTGTTCAGCAGGGCAATCTGTATCGTCTGCAAAGCCCGTTCGAGGGTAACGAGACGGCATGGATGTTCGTCTCAGACGATCAGCATGAAGCACTTATTTATTACTTCCGGGTAATGGCTGTGCCGCACCCGCCACGCCGCAGCTTGAAGCTGAATGGCTTGAATCCGGAGCTGAATTATACTCTGGAGGCAAGCGGTGAGGTCTACGGCGGCGACCGTCTAATGCAGGTCGGACTGGCACTGCCGGATATTCAGCAGGATTATGTTAGCGGATGCTTTAAATTGAAGGTGCAGGAATAGATAATTTATTTCAAAAGGAAACAAGCCATGAGCCCGGCTCTTGGCTTGTTTTTTGTGCTGGTATAAATGATGTTTTTCCTCTGTTTGAGCCGAACGAACTTCAGGGTTTTCTCTGATTGTTGTTCGGTTTTTTCTCGTTTAACGTTTAAGGAATTATGATCCAAAAGCCTGACGGTACTTTACGGGGGACATCCCCTCGAACGTTCTGAACACTTTAATGAAATAGCTGGACTGGGCAAAACCGGACTGAGTCGCAACCTGAGCAATGGAGAGTCCAGTAGAAACCAGTAGAAGCTTGGCTCTGGCCAGTCGGCAATCCGTTAAATAACGGTTTGGTGTTTTGCCCATAACCATTCGGAACAGCCGTAGAAAATGATAGCTGCTGTACCCGGTTAGTCTTGCCATCGACTCCAGTGACCAAGGACGGGCACATTCGACATGAATGATATCTGCGGCACTGCGGATAGACTGCCTGACCTCGTGTGGTACTGAGCCGTGAAGCGGTTCGGAGTTCTGCAGCAATTTCACTAGAAGCTCGTACAGAAGCGCGGATAGTCTTGGCTCACTACGTGTTACATAGGAAGCGCTCAGTAAATACATTTCCTCGAACAGCTCGTCCAGCTTAGCGTCCAAATCAAAAGTGAACAGGTATGCACTTGACTGGTCCACTTCTTCTAATAAGGGGAGTACAATTTCAGTGCTAAAATGAACCCAACGTACATCCCAAGGCTCCCCAGGATCTGAGCCGTACTGCTGATAGGCGCCTTTAGGGTAAAGAAACCCTCGTCCTCTGCTCATCGGAATACGTTCGCCCTCATGGAATACATAACCCTCCCCACCAAAGATTAAATGCAGGTTATAGCTTTCCAGGAATCCTTCACTTCTTCTCTCGGTATGCTGTGGAAAGTGACTGTAATGTCCTAAAAATTCAGGATAGCAGACATATTTTGAAAAAGCTGGGGTTGGCAAATACCATTGTTTCTTCATGTTATATGGCACTCATTTCTGTCGCGCATCAGGGCGCTAGTTGGATTAAGGTAATTAACGCAAGATCGTTATATGATCGCAATATTTTGTTATATAAGCCTTATTAACACTGATACTACAATAGAATTATAAAATACTGAAAGCATATTTTTAATACTTTGGAGGTAATCATGAAGAAACCTGTCGCAACAGAAAAATTCGAGCTTGGCGTCTGTTATTATCCGGAACACTGGCCGGAAAGCATGTGGGAGGACGATTATCGCCGGATGCGAGAACTGGGCTTCACGATCATTCGGATGGGGGAATTTGCTTGGTCAATTTTTGAACCTGCCCAGGGTGAATTTCAGTTCGGGCTATTTGATCGGGCGATTGATTTAGCTCATAAACATGGGCTTCAGGTTGTGCTCGGTACGCCGACGGCAACACCTCCAGCTTGGCTGACCCATAAGTATCCAGAAGTATTAAACGTGACGTATGAAGGTGTTACCCTTCAGCATGGCATGCGCCGTCATTATAATTACAGTAGTCCCAAATACCGTGAGCTATGTGCTCGGATTACAGAACAGATGGCTGAACATTATGGCAATCATCCAGGTGTGGTCGGCTGGCAAATTGATAATGAGCTCAACTGCGAGATCAGTGAATTTTATTCAGAGAGTGACCATAAGGCTTTCCGGAAATGGTTGCAGCAGAAATATGTCACGCTTGAGCGGCTAAACGAGGCTTGGGGGGCTGTTTTTTGGAATCAGAGTTATAGTGATTGGTCTCAAGTGTATCTTCCGCGTCCAACCCCATCACCTAAGCAGCCCAATCCCCATCAGGCTTTGGATGAAAAGCGGTTTATATCGGACAATACGATTTCTTTTGCCAAAAACCAAGCGAACATCATCCGTAAACTTGCCCCTAAGCAGTGGGTAACAACGAACGGTCTGTTCGGGCATCTCGACAGCCATGAATTGACGGATGAACTACTGGATTTCTTCAGCTATGATTCCTATCCGCAGTTCTCAACTATTTTTTATGATCCGAATGAACGGAATCCGCTGAATGACAGAGGCTGGGGACTTTCATTATCTGTTGTCCGTTCTATTTCCCCTAACTTCTGTATTATGGAGCAGCAGTCGGGACCAGGTGGCTGGGTGAATCGGATGGATATGCCTTCTCCGAAGCCGGGACAGATGCGTTTATGGACCTATCAATCGATCGCTCATGGCGCAGATATGGTACTGTATTTCCGCTGGCGGACAGCTACGATGGGCAATGAAATTTATTGGCATGGCATTAACGACTACCATAACCAGCCGAACCGAAGAGTACGGGAAGCGGGACAGATCGGACAAGAGCTGGCGGCGGCAGGGCAAGTACTTATCGGCACCCGTAATCAGGCTAACGTTGCTATTGTTCGTGATTATGCTAATGAGTGGGATGGAGAGTACGATGTATGGCATGGTCCATTTATGTGGAAGAGCAATAAGGAGTGGTACAAGGCACTCCAGCGGAAGCATATCCCGAATGACGTACTCTATTTACGCCAAAAGACGACGCTGGAAGAGCTCGCACGGTACGATGTGCTTATCTATCCTCACCCAGCGATCATGACAGATGAGACAGCGTCGCTTCTGGATGAATATGTTCAGCAAGGTGGAAAACTGATCTTCGGATGTAGAACCGGTTATAAGGATGAACGTGGTCAATGTTACATGCGACCATTCCCAGGTGCTGCTAGGGATCTATGCGGGATCACAGTCGAAGAATTCACCATGGTTAAAGGTAGTCGTCAGCCAACGGCGATTAGCTGGTCGGGTGCGACCGAAGGGGTTACCGGGGCAGATGATTTTAATGATATTCTCCGGATTGAGGATGATTCGGTCGAAGTCATGGCGGTCTATGCCTCGGACTATTATGCGGGAAAGCCGGCGGTTACAAGAAATCGTCGCGGCAAAGGCGAGGTTTGGTATTACGGAGCAGTCTTTAATGAACAAGCAGCGTCCATAATCATAGATCAAGTCGGCCTGAAGTCGCCAGCAGATTGGCTGGTGCTCCCTGAAGATGTAGAGCTGCAAGTTCGAAACGGGACTTCTTCCAGTTACACTTTTTTACTTAATTATAGTGAAGTGCCTGCCTCCATACATTTGCATGAGACCAAAACAGATTTACTGAGCGGAACAACATTATCGGGTGAGGTTACCTTGGAAGGCTTTGGGGTATGGGTATTACATTAATCTATGAATAAAAAAGGCAAAACGGCTGGATAAAAGAGTAGGCCTCCAAAATATGTAGCACGTTATGTCTGGTTTTTCTTGAGTCGAAAGAGGTATATTATTCGTTTTAACGATGATGTGATACTCTAATGGGAAATGGAAAATGAAGGTATCGGATTCGCCAAGTTTGTTTAAAATTTGGTCTGATCCAGAGGTTACCAAGTTCATGAATATTGATAGTTTTACAGATGAAAATCAGGCAAAAGATATGATAAAACTTCTTGATGAATTTTCCCTTGATAACAAAGCAATTCGTTTCTCTATAAATTGAAAAGGAATCCAATGAAATCATAGGTTCTTGTAGCTTTAATCCCCTAGGCTTTGAAAATGAAAAAGCGAATTTTGGGGAAGAGGATACGCTTCAGAAGCTATAAGTGCTTTGTTAGATTACGCATTCAGTAAAAGTCTTACAAAAGCTGAACTTTATGTTTGAGGGAACCTTAAGAAGGTATGAAAGAGTAAACGGAAAGTTTATAAATATCAATATGTATTCAAAATTAATAACAGATTGATTAATAAGGCAGTTTAACGCAAAAACTTAGATTTATCCCAGAGGTTATCTAGGTCTCCATAAGGAATAAGAACTTATACACTATAAATATGGGAGTTGACCAGATGGAGGCCATATTAACAGAGGAATTGATCTTGGATGACCTGCTAAAAGCATTTCATCGTTTATTCGGTTTGAATGTTATTGAAACTACTCCGATAAAACGGGGCTGGTTAAACTTAAAGTGGAAAGTTACGACGGATGCAGGGGAATTGTTACTTAAACAATACAACAAAGAAAGATATAAATTATATAAATCAGAGGAGATATTGTTAGCACTCTCTCAGCAGATTAGATTGTATGACCAAGGAATAGCGTGCCCCAAAGTGCTATCACAAAATGAAAGTATTTTGATTGAATCTGATCAAGGAGAACGCTTTCTGGTAATGGAATATTGCCAAGGAAAACTACTTTCACCGGGTGAAATCAACGTCCATCAAATATACGATTTAGGTCGAGCAACAGGAAAAATGCATCGATTGTTAAATGACGGGACACTTGGCATTAAAAATAGTCCGCAATTTATTCCTCCAAGCCGTGAGGAGCGTTTAGCACATTGGAATTCCGTTTGGGAAAAGATTAAGGGACTTGGTAAACCTCAGCTGCTTGCTAATATAGAAACTCAATTTAAAGCTACTGAAGAAATGAATTTAGAACTACTCGAATTACTCCAACTAGGATGGGCACATCGTGACCTTTGGGTAGATAATCTTTTATTTAATGATAACGGATTATCTGCAATTCTAGATTTTGATCGACTAAAATATGACTATCCGCAGCTTGATGTAGCTCGTGCTGTGATGTCATGTGCCTTAGATGAAAATTTAGATGTCTCCCTGGCTTCGGCGTTTATGGAAGGGTACAGTGAGGAACGCGACGTGGTAGAGGGCTATTTAACACATTCATTACAGTTGTTGTGGTATATGGAAAGCACCTGGTGGATTAATGCTAACATGGATCAACATAGTGTACCGCCAGCCCGCTTTGCGAAGGAAATGATTTGGCTTGCAGAAAATCAAAAAAATATGTCCGCTTTGTTAGGAAATCTTTAGAACTATACATGGCTCGGAGACGCTGGAGCATTCATGAATCGGAAGAACCCTACGGAGCCCGTAGGGTTCTTTTTCACATAGGCAACCACTGATTTTGTTTTTGAACCTTAATTGATTAAAAAAATTCTGATTTGTTATATTAGACCAAGTACCATTCCTCCTGCAGCTCCTATAAGAACAATAATCCATGGGGGAAGCTTCCAATATACAAGCATAATAAACAAAATGACGGCTAGAGCAAAATCACCCGGTTCCAAGATAGCCGTAGTCCATAAGGGATCATATAGTGCGGCCAGTAATATACCAACTACAGCTGCATTAATCCCTACCAAAGCTCCCTTGATTTTCGGACTATTCCGTAGACTGTTCCAAAACGGTAGTGCGCCAGCAACGAGAAGAAATGCCGGTAAAAATATTGCAGATGTAGCAATGATTGCTCCAGATAAGCCTCCTGCCATGGCACCAAGGTAACTAGCAAATGTAAACAGTGGCCCTGGTACCGCCTGCAC
The DNA here is from genome assembly GCF_029893135.1 of Paenibacillus sp. PastF-3. Taxonomy (NCBI): domain Bacteria; kingdom Bacillati; phylum Bacillota; class Bacilli; order Caryophanales; family Paenibacillaceae; genus Paenibacillus; species Paenibacillus sp. PastF-3. Next base: position 37,777 of record NZ_JARXWM010000009.1, read on the forward strand.
GGCACCATACCCTGCAAGAAAATCAGCTTCACTTACCAAGCCAGTAGAGACAACTTCTCGTTCTAGAAGAGGCAGTACAACGTGACCTCCGCCAAACACCAAAGAACCCGTACGGTAAAAGCTATCAAACATCGTTAACCCTTCTATTTCACCCCATTGTCTTAAAAAAGGGAGTGAAATAAGGAGAATGAAAAATAAAGAGAGGCAGAGGATTCCAAGGGGCCGGCTTACTGTAATATGTAAATGAGGAGCAGTTGTCTCTTCTTTCTTACGGTATAACCATAACCCGAGAAGTCCAGCTGCAACAATGATGAGAACTTGACTATATGTCGTTTGCCAATAAAGTGTAATAACTGTAGCTATTACCGCTATCGTAACTCTGTCACGGTCAGGTGTAAGCTTTTGACCCATCCCTAGGATAGCATGTGCAACGATCGCTACAGCGACAATCTTCAATCCATGAATCCAACCGGTACTTTCTATGCCGTAGCCCTGTAGCAAATAGGCGAAGGCCACCAGTGCAATGATTGATGGTAGGGTGAAGCCTAACCAAGCCACTAAACCGCCTAGTAATCCAGCTCGTATAATTCCTACACCAATACCGACTTGACTGCTAGCTGGCCCGGGAAGAAACTGACAAAGCGCAACTAGGTCAGCATAACTTCGTTCATCCATCCATTTTCGACGACGGATGTACTCATTATGGAAATAGCCCAAATGTGCGATTGGTCCTCCAAAAGAGGTGAATCCGAGTTTTGTGGATACACTATAAACCTCAATTAGAGCAGCAATCTTTCCTTTCTTCTCGGTCTGTATCACCATTTCTTGATTCGCTTCCATACCGATTGCTTGCTCCTTTTATCTTTTTTTCACTCGTATTGAAATAAAATTCAATAACTTCGAAGAATGACATGAATTACTGATTACATTTTAAGCCTACAGCTGAATTGGATACAATCATTTTACAAAAACTTTACAAATACTAGCTTTGGGATTTTACCAACAATGTTGAATACGATTCAAATATGAATATTTAAGAACATGACCTATTTCCCCATAATCTACATTGACTTGGGTTTGTCTCACCCCTATGATGATTATTAATATAAAAAAATGGCACATTGAGGAGCGAAACATCATGGCTTTGGAGATCGAACGCAAGTTTCTGCTGCCGGAATTTCCGGAGCAGCTTATTCAAGCAGGCGAATTGAAGATTGTGACCCGGCATAATATCGATCAGACGTATCTGGCGATAGACGGCGGACAAGAGCTGCGGGTGCGTAAAATTACGGATCTGGACTCAGGTGAGGTAACATACACACATACGTTTAAGGACGGCAAAGGGATCAAACGTGAAGAGATCGAATATTTTATCTCGGAGGGTTTATATAATCAGATGATTGAGGCAGTAAATGCGGTAGCCTTGGTCAAAGAGCGGATTACGGCAGTGTGGAATGACACAACGGTTGAGATCGACGTCTATTCTCAGCTTAAATTGTCCGTTCTGGAGGTTGAATTTGAATCTTTGGAGGAAGCGGAAAGCTTCAAGGCGCCGCAATGGTTCGGCAAGGATGTCAGCACAGAACGGCAGTACAGCAACAAAACCGTTTGGAAAGAGCTACAAAATAAGACAAAGAATTAACGGACTTTAGCGCGTAAACGTGGTAGTATATAGGGAAAACAGGCAACTATTAAGTGAAGCTTATATTTATATATAGTATATAGAGGGGTTCAGGAGGATGAGCATGAAGTATATAAGCACAAGAGGCAATGTGGAACCTAAAGGCTTTATCGATACGGTGTTGATGGGACTTGCCGATGACGGCGGTTTGATGGTTCCTTCCGAGATTCCTGTAGTTTCAGCAGCTACTTTAGAAGAGTGGAGAAGTCTTAGCTACCAGGAATTGTTCCTGAAGATTTTCGCCTATTACACTAATGATGAGATTCCTTTAGAAGATTTGCAGGAAATGGTCAATACTAGTTATGGTAATTTCCGCATGCCAGAAGTAACGCCTATTCAACAATTGAACGATTCTTTATATGTCTTGGAATTGTTCCATGGCCCTACTTTTGCCTTCAAAGATGTAGCACTGCAGTTTATGGGTGAGCTGTACTCGTATATTTCTAAAAAGCAGAACAAGATCATCCACATCCTCGGAGCAACCTCGGGGGATACTGGAGCGGCTGCCATTCAGGGCGTTCGCGGAAAAGAAGGAATCAAGATCTGTATTCTTCATCCCCATGGTAAGGTTAGTAAAGTGCAGGAGCTACAGATGACTACGGTTGATGACAGTAATGTACTGAACCTGTCTGTTCATGGTAACTTTGATGATTGCCAAAAGGTGATTAAAGATCTGTTCGCGGATCTCGACTTTAAGAGTCGCTATCATCTGCGTGCGATCAACTCCATTAATTTTGTGCGTATTCTGGCGCAGACCGTCTATTATTTCTATGCGTATTTGCATGTTGATGGCAGCAACGAGAAGAAGATTAACATCAGCGTGCCTTCCGGCAACTTCGGTAATATTTTCTCCGGATATTTGGCTAAGCAAATGGGCTTACCGATTAACAAACTCATTATTGCTACGAATGAAAATAACATCTTGGAGCGTTTTGTGAACACTGGGGAATACAAACCAGGCGGCTTCACAAGTACGTACAGCCCTTCGATGGATATCCAAGTGGCGAGCAATTTTGAACGCTATCTGTATTATTTGGTTGGCGAAGATTCCGAGAAGCTGTCTGCGTATATGTCCAAGCTGCAAACCGAGGGCAAGATTACGGTTGAAGGCGAGGCGCTTCAGCAGGTGCAGCAGGATTTTGCAGCGCTTGGCGTGAAGAATGACCAATGCTTGAATACAATTGCTAAGTATCAAAAAGAATATAGTTACCTGCTTGATCCGCATACTGCATGTGGAATCGCAGCTTACGAAGCTTTTAATGGTTCGGATGAGATTGGGATTACCTTTGCGACCGCACATCCAGCTAAGTTTGATGAGGCGATTACTCTGATCGACATTAAGCAGGAATTCCCGGCACAAATTAAAGCGTTGTTCGAGATGCCACAACACCAAACCGTAGTGGATCATGACAAGGATGAAATTGTGCGTCAATTGCAGGCTTTTTATAAATAAGTTGTAAATCCGTATGGCTCAGCAGGCTCCTGTTCTTAAGTTAAGAATGGGAGCCTTTTTACTGCATCCTTCGACAAATAATGTCGCTGTTTACTATGAATAGTTTGATATCGACAAAAGATGATGCAGCGGTGCTTTTTTTCACAAGGCAGATCTATCGGAATTTGTCGGAAATTTGTCCTGAAAAGTAGACATGACTACCCAGAGAGTGAGAAAATAGCATATAGAGTTTTAGTAAGAACTAAAAAGGACGGGATTATCATGACAATTCGTTTCGGGGTCATTGGAACAAACTTTATTACAGACCGCTTCGTGCAAGCCGGCTTGGAGAATGAGGAGTTTATCCTGACAGCCGTGTACTCCCGCACAATGGAGAAAGGTCAGGCCTTTGCTGCAAAATATGCTGGAGCTACAATTTATACGAATTTGGAAGATATGGTTTCCAGTAAAGATGTCGATGCTATTTACATTGCAAGCCCGAACTCCATGCATGCTGAGCAGGCGATTATGTGCTTAAACCATGGCAAACATGTGCTCTGTGAGAAACCGGCTGCCTCAAACAGTGCGGAGCTTAGAGCCATGATTGAAGCCGCTCAGAACAATGATGTGTTGTTGGTAGAAGCAATGAAATCGACATTTATGCCGAATTTCGGAGTGATCAGAGACAATTTGTATAAGATTGGCCAAGTACGTCGTTATTTTGCGAGCTATTGTCAATACTCATCGAGATATGATGCTTATCGGCAGGGAACGGTGTTAAATGCTTTTAATCCGGCATTCTCTAATGGCTCGTTGATGGATCTTGGCGTTTACTGCTTATATCCTATGGTAGTGTTGTTTGGGAAACCGAAGTCTGTAAAGGCCGTGGGTCTTATGCTGTCTTCCGGAGTAGATGGTGAAGGAAGTCTTGTCATGCAATATGATGATATGGATGCAGTTGTGATGCATTCCAAGATCGCTGATTCCTATTTGCCAGCCGAGATTCAAGGGGAAAGTGGTACAATGGTGATCGATAAGATCAACCAACCCTATCAAGTGAAGATTCATTATCGTGACGGGACCGTCGAGGAGCTTACACAGCCTCAGGTGTTCGAGTCTATGTATTATGAGGTTGAGGAATTTATCAACTTAATTAAGAATGGTGAACGGGAAAGCAGGGTTAATACACATGCGAATTCCTTGGCAGTAGCAGAAGTTATGGAGGAAGCCAGAGCACAGATCGGCCTCCGCTATGCCGCAGATCTATAAATAGAATGGGGAGCAGCACTTGAAGACTTTTAAAAAGGTATACATTGAGATAACAAGCGTCTGCAACCTAGCCTGCAGCTTTTGTCCACCAACCGCCCGAACGAAGAACTTTATGAAGCTCGATACTTTTAATACGATATTAGATGAAATTAAACCGCATAGTAATCATATTTACCTTCACGTAAAAGGTGAGCCATTGCTGCATCCAAAGATTGGTGAACTGCTGGATGCCGCACATGCCAAAGGGTTTAAGGTCAATATTACTACCAACGGTACGTTAATTCATAAGGCAGGCCCTAAGATTCTCGGCAAACCTGCACTACGACAGATGAACTTCTCTCTGCATAGCTTTGATGGGCATGAGGGATCTGAGAACCGCGAAGGGTATTTGGCGGAGATTATTTCTTTTGTACGGGAAGCCTCTGCGCAAGGCGTGATTATTTCCTTCCGGTTGTGGAATTTGACGGAGGATAACCTGACTAATCTAGAGAAGAATCGTAATCGTGAGACTCTTGCTATGCTAGAGGAAGCCTTTAATCTTGATTTTAAAATTGAAGAAAAGGTTGTACCTGGCAGCGGCGTCAAGATTGCTCCTCGGGTGTATCTCAATCAGGACCATGAGTTCCGTTGGCCTGCGCTGAACGAACCGGAGGACGACGGAAAAGGGTTCTGTCATGCGCTGCGCAGCCAAGCGGCAATCCTCGTGGATGGTACCGTTGTGCCGTGCTGTCTAGATGGTGAAGGGGTAATCAACCTCGGCAACATTCATGAGACTCCATTCTCAGAAATCGTAGAGGGCGAGCGAGCGAATAATCTATTCTATGAATTCTCTCGTAGAGAGGCAGTGGAAGAGCTGTGCCGTAAATGCGGATACCGGCAACGGTTCGGAAATTAAAGATTTGAATGTAAACAGAACTGGGACATGGCTATTTCATGAGTCCTGGTTCTGTTTTTTAATGAATGGGAGTGTATATATAATAATAAGTCTATATAGTCTCCACTTGGAGCGAAGGAGGAGTATATGCTGAAATCGCTGGAAGCCATCACCTTATACCGTGAAGGAATACAAGATCATTTGGAGGATAACCTCTGGCTGAAGCTTATCGTTCAAGCGGAGGAGCAAATTGTCAATTTGGAGCGTGTGGAATCTCTGGAGGAGCTAGATCGCAGGAATCCTGTACTGGATTATGTGGAACGCAGTCTGCTGATTCTGGACCAACTTCCCCGCTCTATTTGGATCAAAGAGCTTGTGGAAGAAACGTTAATTTGGTCAGAAACGGCTAAGGGTGGCACATTGAAGGAAAGGTTACTTTGGCAGGAGGAAGGCATTAATTGTTTTGTACATAATATGGGTTCCGCACAGTTATACGGGAAACATTTGAGCGGTAAGGTCTCTGAAACAAGTGCACTGGTTCATCGGCTTATTGAAACCCATGGACTGATAGGTCAGCAAATCCGTGGGGAGGTGCCTCCAGAAGTAAATAAGCCGCTCCGTGATCTTGTGGAAGAACAGTTACTGACTGCCGAGGAACTTGAACGCTTGCTAACCGCACTCAATCATTGCATCATCGGTGCTGTATCCCCCGAGCTCTGGCTGAATGTAGAGCATGAAGTGAAGCAGCTTATCGCTCTGATTTCATCCGGTGAACTTGCTAGTCCAATGCCGATGAAAGAAAGACTGCGCAGAATGCGGTTAGGTCCGATCTCTAGAGGAGAGGATTTCACTACGGAATGGGCAAAGCTGACACAGGAAGGCTTCCATGCGGAACGGTTAGAGTCTTTAAGTAAAACTATCTTCTGGTATGTGGAATCTGCAATGCAGACCTTCTCGTTGGAGCAATTTCTGAAGGTGATGTTGCTTGCAGCCCAAAGGGCTCAGCATGAACCCCTACGCCATATCAGTTTCGAGCAGGTAATGAACAGCATTTACTATGACTACAAGGGTGTTAAGAAGATCAATGTTTATAAGAAGCGGATTATAGAAAAATATTTAGCGGAGCTTACATGGGAAGATATTGAAAAAGGGACCTTACGTGATGAGAACCCTCATCTAATGCTTCGTCCTTATGCTAAGGAGTATCTGCCAGACACGGTATTTTTTCAGTTCCAATTTTCGGCAGCGGCAGAGAAGCTGATCGAATTCTGTATGGAAGCTGAAAAATCACCTTTATATGAACGTGCAGTACTGCTGTTATTCGATCTGTTCGAGCTGCGGAGGGATGCCTTCGACCGTTTTCATAATGAAGATACCTACTTAAGCCAAATGAATCATTCAGGAGATTATAAGGCTGTGATTCTGGAGCATGTCACTGGACAAAAAGTGCTGGATATCGGTCCGGGCGGCGGTGTGCTGCTGGATTTACTGGAAGAGCGTATGCCAGAGGTTACTCCTATCGGTATTGATATATCGAGCAATGTAGTGGAAGCTCTGCGGCAGCGCAAGCAACGGGAAGGGCGGCATTGGGAGGTCCAGCAGGGAGATGCGTTGAAGCTTAAAGATTTCGTGGAGGCTGGAACGGTGGACACGGTGATTTTTTCTTCGATTTTGCATGAACTATATTCTTATGTGCCGCTTAACGGTAAAAAGTTCAATCATGATACCGTTTCGGCCGCTCTGCGAAGTGCTTTTGATGTATTGTCAGTGGGCGGGGTTATCATTATCCGCGATGGGATAATGACCGAGCCCACAGCATTGCTGCGGAGAGTTCGCTTTCTGGAGGAGGACGGTATGGCGTGGCTGGAGCGTTATGCGAAGGATTTTGCCGGACGTCAGATTCAGTATCAAAGATTAGGAGAGCAAGAAGTACTCATGCCTGTTAATGATGCTATGGAATTTTTATATACGTATACTTGGGGCGAGGAGGCTTATATTCATGAGGTACAAGAACAGTTTGGTTATTTTACGCCTGCGAAATTCGCCTCATTTATTGATCAGACTTTAGGAAAGCAGGCAAAGATTGAAGTCTTCCGGCATTACTTGCAAGAAGGTTATACCGAAGCGCTGCATGACAGAGTAAGGTTCATGGATGAGAGCGGACAGGAAGTGGCGCTACCGGACAGCACCTGCTTTATTGTGATTCGGAAGGAATAGTTGAACAATATAAAGTCATCTGCATATAAAAAAGCAATCGGCAAACCCTTTGATGTGGTAGAGGTCCGATTGCTTTTTCTATATATAGAATTTTGTTTTTGTTAGATTAGTATTTCTAGCTGCGATTTATCAGAATCTTCGGCTAAACGCTGAATTTCTTGATAGGTGGCTAATTTCTCAGACCGTTCCTGATCTTTAATTTTATCTCCGGTTTCTTGTATGGTATCGCCTAACGTTTCATTCATTTCCGATATTCTATCTTCGATTTTGGATAACTGCTCACGTTTGGCTGTTGCGGAATGAGTAGAACGAGCTTCATCTAATTCGATTTCCTTGGTCAGAACTCTTGCCTCGCCATGCATCTTAGTGTGGGTAGAAGAAACAACCTCCATTTGAGAAACATTTTGGCTTATAGCAACAATCGTATTCAATCTTTCGTTTTGTACCTCTTGCTCGGTTTTAGGTTCATCCGATGGATCTGCTTTCTGAGCATTTTCTAAGCTCTTTTGTTGCTCTTCGAAGGCGTGTTTTGCAATTTGTTGGTCAATCGTTTGGAGCTGTTTATCGAATTCCTTAAGTTGATCTTGAATAGAATCAAGGTTATGTGAGTTTTTGGTGGTTCTTTCAATTAGGCTGTTCTTGCTATCGATGATACTCTGTTTTTGTTTAAGTAGAGAATCAACCATTCCGCTCATTTTAGATTGATTTTGAAAAGCTGCTTTTGCAGATTTGCTTATCGATAAGTGGTCTCCGCTACCGCTTGTCTTACTGTTTGAATTTATGGTTTTATCGTTAGTTTGATGACTACCAGCTACATTTAGTCTCGTTCCCATAGCAGTGGTCATATTCGTTATATGCATGGCTCATTCTCCTCCTACGACGGTAAGATCTATTTATAATATATCGGTAGATGAACAAGAAGAATTAATAAAGAGAGCCGTTAGCTAAGTCGAACAGCAAGATGTCAACGGGACTCCTTCCTAAACTCCGAAGGCGAGCATTTCATCGCTCTGCGAAATACTTTAATAAAATAGCTTACATTATCAAATCCGACTTCGAATGCGATGTCGGATATTTTTCTGTCGCTTTGTTGCAGTAGATCGGCGGCTTGGCGAATCCGGTAAGAGTTAATGTAATCCACAGGAGTCTTTCGGGTCATTTCTTTGAAAAAACGGCAGAACTGTCCCTCGCTCATGGGAATCAGCTCAGAGAGATCACGAGTTCGAATCGGCTCCTGATAGTTATCCTGAATATAGAGAATAATCTTCTTAAGTCGATTGATTTTAGTAGTATCAGCGTCATCCAGCTGGCTGCGGTTTACAAAACGATCCTCTGGGGCAATCAGCGAGAGCATGATGAGCAACGTGCCTTTAATAAAAGCTTCAAACCCGGGAGATTGCGCAGCGTAGGCGTCCATCATGCGTTCTAAGTGCCCGAGAAGTTCATGTTGCCATTTCACAGCTGGTGTTAGGTGGCGAGGAAAGCTTTGTCTTTTCTCCTGAAGGGGTAAGATGGTGTTCTGCTGGATCGTATCATATTGGGCACTAGCCAGAAGATCAGGAAGAAACACGAGCGCACAAAATTTGCAGGGTGTGTCTTCGTTAAGTACATAGGCAGCGTGAATATCACCGGACTCGATAAATACAGCCTCACCGGCTTTAAGTGGGAAATATTCGGTATCCACCTGAAACAGAATCTCACCTTCGAGCAGCATAAAAAACTCCGCTTCTTCATGCCAATGGGTATCGAGGACATGTGTTCCAGCCGGTAATTCTATCCAATAAGCTGCAAGCGGAAACATGCTATCGCCATGCACTCTGTCTTCTTTTAGCAAACTCTGGGTTGTACGGTCCATAAATGCCACCTCTTTCGGAAAAAACATTAAAATAGTGTTATAAATGAGCTATATAGTATTAGTTTTGTTTATTTTTTATCGGTATAATGCAACTATAAACACCAAATTGAAAGGTGGCAAGTACACAATGAAATTCACTGATGGTCTCTGGCTGGTGCGTGATGGTATCACGATTAACGGTGCAGTTCAAAATTATGTTGTAGAAAAGACTCCAGAAGGATTAACAGCAACTACTCAAACCACTCCAATCACAGGGCGTTCAGCGACGCTGAACTCAACCCTGCTTACTGTAAAATTTCATTCCCCGCTTCCAGGTGTGGTAGGGGTTAAGATTATTCATCATGATGGCGTACAAGAACGCGGTCCAGTCTTCGAACTCACAAAAGGTACTGGAGATCATGTTAAGATTGAAGAAACCGATTCCGAGACTGTACTGATCAGCGGCGGACTTCGTGTAGTGATTCGCAAAGGCCAACAATGGGCTGTGGATTTCTATCGTGGAGACGAGAGAATTACAGGCAGCGGTTTCAAGTCCATGGCTTATATCACAGATCAAGACGGCAACACGTATATGCGTGAAGAGCTGGATCTCGGTGTAGGTGAATTCGTATATGGTTTGGGCGAGCGTTTTACCGCTTTTGTAAAGAATGGACAGACCGTAGATCTTTGGAACAAAGACGGTGGTACTAGCTCCGAGCAAGCTTATAAGAACGTTCCTTTCTATGTAAGCAGCAAAGGCTATGGTGTATTTGTTAACCATCCTGAGTTGGTTTCTTATGAGATCGCTTCGGAAAAAGTGAAAAAAGCGCAATTCAGTGTAGCTGGAGAAAGCCTGGAATACTTCGTGATTGATGGTCCTACCATTAAGGAAGTGATCAGTAACTATACCTCACTTACTGGCAAACCTGCACTTCCGCCAGCTTGGACATTCGGCCTGTGGCTGACGACTTCTTTCACTACCGACTACGATGAAGCAACCGTAAACTCTTTCGTAGATGGTATGGCAGAGCGCGATTTGCCACTGAGTGTATTCCACTTCGATTGTTTCTGGATGCGTGAATATCAATGGACCGATTTCCAGTGGGATGAGCGCGTATTCCCTGATCCAGTAGGCATGCTGAAACGCCTGAAAGAAAAAGGGCTGAAGATCTGCGTATGGATCAACTCTTATATCGGGCAACGTTCCCGCTTGTTTGAAGAAGGCAAGAAAAATGGTTACCTGCTCAAAAAACCTAACGGTGACGTTTATCAATGTGATCTTTGGCAAGCGGGAATGGCGCTGGTGGACTTCACCAACCCTGCGGCTTGTGAATGGTATGCCGGCTACCTGCGTGATTTGGTAGATATGGGTGTAGATAGCTTCAAGACAGACTTCGGCGAGCGTATTCCTACAGATGTAGTTTACTTCGATGGATCTGATCCGATGAAAATGCACAACTATTACACGCAACTGTACAACAAGGTTGTATTTGAAGTGCTTGAAGAGAAGCTTGGTAAGAATGAAGCAGCATTGTTCGCACGTTCTGCAACTGCCGGTGGCCAACAGTTCCCGGTTCACTGGGGCGGTGACTGCTACGCAGATTATGAATCCATGGCGGAGAGCCTTCGTGGTGGATTGTCTCTGGGCTTGTCAGGTTTCGGTTTCTGGAGTCATGATATCGGCGGATTCGAGAACACGGCTCCGGCACATGTATTCAAACGCTGGTTGGCGTTTGGACTATTGTCCAGTCACAGCCGTCTGCATGGTAGCACTTCGTACCGTGTGCCTTGGGCTTATGATGATGAAGCTTGTGATGTTACCCGTTTCTTCACCAAACTTAAATGTAGCTTGATGCCATATCTGTATGATGTAGCAGGACAGGCTCATGAACATGGCTGGGCTTCTATGCGGGCTATGGTTATGGAATTTCCGGAAGATCCTACCTGCGAGGTGTTGGATCGTCAATACATGCTAGGTGAATCCTTGCTTGTAGCCCCTATCTTCCAAGAAAACGGTGAAGCGAAGTACTACTTGCCGGCTGGTCGCTGGACTCACCTGCTTACTGGTGAAACCGTACAGGGCGGATCATGGCGCAAAGAGAAATATGATTTCTTTAGCCTGCCACTATTCGTTCGCCAGAATTCCTTGCTGGCAATTGGCAGTGTGGATAACAAACCAGATTACGACTATGCGAATGGCGTGAAATTTGGCTTGTATTCACTTGAAGATGGCACCACGACTTCTGCAACCGTTCGTGATCTTAAAGGTGCTCCTGAATTGACTGTGAAGGCTGACCGTAAAGGCGGTACGTTAACAGTTACTGCGGAAGGCAGCGGTAAAGAATTCTCGCTTTCCCTTAAAGATCTGGGAGCTATCGCTTCTGTAGAAGGTGCAGAGCAAGTAGATGAAAATACAGTAAAAGTAAACGCAGGTGCAAAAACCGTATCGTTTACGATCACATTGAAATAAGATTGTTTCTTAAAGCATATTGATATAGCCATAACCTCTCTTGTAAACAGGGTGGACGATCTGTTCCCTTAGTTTATTGGAGAGGTTTTAGTGTTACAATCTTACTGAATAACGGGGGAAACGTTATGGATACTAATTTAACCAAGGGAAGTGGAGTATTGAACCAGACGGATTATACCTCAGCAACGGTTCTTTCAACTGCAGCGAATTTTATAATGAATAGGCAAGAACCGTTTACGCATACGTTCCGGACTTATATTCGTTTAAGGGAAAATGGTACGTTAAAGTTAAAGTTCTGGCATAGCAATGCGGTGGATTCTACATGGGATCAAGGGCAAGAAGCTGTAGGCAGTGAACCTGGAGGCGACTGGGTTATCGAGACAGCTTATATCGCTGACGGAGGAACAGAACCAGACGGAACGATAACTGAAAATACACAGCATGCGCTTACCTTTGAGGGCAAAGCCTCAAAAACCGTTGCGGCTGGTGAATGTTTCTGGAGTGATGAGACAAGCATTGTTCTACCGGAGGGTCATTACTTGGCGTTTACGTGGACGATTAAGACGCTCACTGCAGGCAAATCGATTCCTTTCAATGTAGAAGGGATGCTGGCTACAGCTTATGACGGGCCTGGAAATCTTGCTGCACAGCAATCAGCGGATGGTTTTACTGTGTCTGATAATCTTTTGGTACTGCCAAGCTTTATTGGGTATAAGAAATCTGTTACCAAGAGACTAGTATTTCTGGGGGATTCGATTACTCAAGGTGTGCGGACCTTAAAGGATGCGTACGAATATTGGGTTGCGAGAATTGCGGATGGCCTTAGCACGGATATTGGGGTATGGAATCTCGGCTCTGGCTGGGCTAGAGCTTATGATGTGGCCGCGGATGGCCCATGGCTAAACAAAGCTAAGCAGAGTGATGAAGTGATGATCGTACTCGGAGTAAATGACATTGATATTGGCTGCCGTTCGGCGGACGAGCTTCTTGATGATTTGCAGACCCTTATTTCTAAGATCAAGGGGGCAAATGCTGAAGCTAGTATTATTCTAGGTACGGTACCGCCATTCAATTTCCAGGGCGAGAGAGAAGAGACTTGGCGCAAGGTGAATCGTGAGATTTTGTCCAATCCGCCTATAGGTGTGAGCCGGGTGTTTGATATAGCAAGCCTATTATCATTACCTGCACCAGATGATCATCTTATCAGACCGGAGTATATGAGTGGAACAGACGACCCGCATCCGAATGGCGAAGCCGGCAAGACGGTTGCGGACGCCTTTTTAAAAATATAAGAATTTAAGTTTCACGCTATACATTATCCTTATATTTCTGCGAGAAACGGTTGTCTTCCATATAAGGAGACAATCGTTTTCTCGTAGCGAGGTATGAATTAAATTTTAGTCTGGTTTCGGTAGTCCTTAGGTGATGCCCCAATCTGTTTCTTGAAGACCTTGCTAAAGTATTTCACATCATGAAACCCGACCATTTCAGAAATTTGCGACAGCCTAAGCCGAGGGTTCTGCATAAGCAGCTTAGCTTTATCTATCCGGATGTTAACGATATAATCAGAGAAATTAATGCCGTATTCCTGTTTAAATCGGCGTGATATATATTCGCGGCTAACATAGAACTTACTGGCAACCTCCTGTAGGGAAAGATCGGAGGCGTAATTGAGTTCAATATATTTCACGATGTCATGCATAGGATTACGTTCTTTAGCTTGTTTAGCCGAGAATACTTCTGACAGTCGCTCCATCAGGTCAAATGACCAGTCACGCCAGGCAAATAAGGAGAACGAGTATCCGTTCGTATAAGGGGCCGGATGAAGCTGGTCGGCCTGTTCTAGCTCGGCTAGTGCGCTATCGGCATCAGGGCCTAACATTTCACGTACTAACTGGGAACGGAATAAAAGAGCATCATTCTTCCATGAGTTTAGGATCTCTGGTGTAACAATACCACCTCGGCTAAGCTCGTCTACCCAGTGCTGCGCTGCTGAGGATATAACTTCAGGGCTTCCGCTGATGACTGCCATTTTCCAATCCTCCTTCACACGAGCAAAGATCGTCGGAGATGCATTTCCTTGAATTTTTGGCTTTGAGATTTCATTTCGCTCTTTAAACTCTTCAGAAGAACTGGAGAAATGGCAGTAATCCTCATGAACTAATAAATTTCGACGCTGCAGGGCCTCGGCCACTTCTGCACGCTGAGAAGGTAATTGCTTAGGCAGGCTACCGATACAGCTAATTCCGAAATGCATTCGGACCTGTAGGGTAGCGTAGATACCCTGATTAATTTTACCTATAAGCTCGACAACTGACGTTTGAATATCCCATAGAATAATGGCAATCTCCGAAGGACCTCCCCAGTAACGAAAGGCCACACCCTTATGCTGACCTTGTAGAAATTCATTGCATATATTGACGATTGCGTAATTCATGAGCCCAGTGTCTCCTCCAAAACGTTTGAGCAGGAGATTATTTCCTGTGTCTGTCTGCACCAGGATTAAGCGCGAAGTGAGGACATTGTCCGGGATAATGTCATCGTTACATAATCTTCGGAAGGATAATTCCGAGTTGATCGGATCATCGATTAACGCGGATAGAAGCTTTTCTCCGTAGATGGGCTTGAACTCATTGAGCTGAATACTCTGCTTCTGTCGCTCGCTCCGATCAGCTTCCTCTGAACGCCAGGCAGTCACTGCCTTAGCGACTGCAACATTGATGGCCTCTGCTTCAATGGGTTTAAGGATGTAATCAATCCCTCCATGGCGTACGGTCTGGCGGACGAACTCGAAGTCATTATGTCCGCTGACCACAATAAACTTGGTGTTGCCGGCAAATTCGTTAACCCATGTCATTAACTCTATGCCATTGCCGGAATCCATCATCATGTCCATAATGACTAAGGCGGGTTTTGCTTGCCGAATAATCTCTATGGCCTCATTTCCGTTTCCGGCTTCCAGAATCCCATCGATTTGATGCGCGTCCCAGTCAACAAGAAGTCTAACTGCTTTTCTAACTCTGGCTTCGTCATCAACAATTAACGCCTTCATATCGTCTCACGCTCCGCTATAATGTCTATTTCCAGTCTTACAACCACTCCACCCGCTCTGAGGTTGTCCACAGTCAAGAGGGCACTGTCTCCGCATACTAGCTTGAGCCGTGCCAGAACGTTCGGCAGACCAATACCAGATCCAGCAGCTTCCTTGTCTTGCTCAGAATTTCTTAATAAATCAATATCTGTTCTAGTGGAATGTTGAAGTTTCTGCCGTAGAAGATCCAGTTTCGCAGAAGGAATGGCATTTCCGTTGTTTTGGATACGAATTTCCATCCGCTTGTCACCTGCTCTTGCTGAGGTGATCTCAATGAATCCATCCGTACGGGAATGATTAAACCCATGTTTGAAATAATTTTCTACAATAGGCTGCAGAATCATTTTAGGCATAAATGTCTCTAAAAGAGATTCCTCCATATCGTAACGGAAACTGAATTTATTTTCAAAACGTTCCTTTTGCAATTCAATATAAGCTTTGACATGATCCAGCTCGTCTTTAACGGTGACAATCTTCTCCTCATTGTACATGCTGTAACGCATCATTTTCGCAAGCGCCGAAAGAAGAGAATAGATTTGGGGTACCTTAAGCTCCAAGGCAAGCGTACCGATGATTTGCAAGGTGTTGTTGAGAAAATGCGGATTGATCTGCGCTTGCAAAGCCCGCAGCTCATTCGTTTTATTCGTTAATTCAAGCTTATACTCTCTCAGGATCAGATTGTTGATCGTATCCATCATACTGCGGAACCGCTCTGTAACGACACCGATCTCGTCTTTGCCCATGGGGCGGATATCGATATCAAGCTTCCCGGTCTGGACCTGATTCATATAGCGGGTCAACTGCTTAATCGGGGCTGTGATTCGAAAAGAGATTAGGATTGTTAGTGTAGTAATGGTAATCAACAGCAGGACCATCAGTGCTATATTAATCTTTGCCGCTTCATTGGCTTCTCGGAAAAGATAGGAAACAGGAATCTGCTTTACCAGTGTCCATTTCAATCCTGGACCTTCGATATTCTGGTAAATAAACATGGCTTTATCCTCTTCAAAGTAGCCCTGTGGGCTAGGATTTCCCGCGATGTGTGCATTGTACCAATTACCTTTCAGTTTCTTACCGTATTCTTCGCTATTGTCCCCATAGACAATGTTTCCGCTGCCATCCAGCAGCCAGATGTTCTCTTGCTTCTGGTCATATAACTGACTGATGATGTCGGTTAGCGCTGTTAGCTTGACATCAATCGACAGGTAGCCAAGTGCCTTTGTGGTAGGGACCTTTTCAATTCTTCTATGCAAGGTAAACACTGGTTCCGGTACGAACTGCGGGATCGGTGCCGTTAGGCCGTAGCTATGACTTATATGTGTGCTCTGTATGGATACCGTAGACTCGGTAGTGATTTTGGAGTCAGGATAAGGTGGGATACCCTGCCAACGTTTCGGTGTACTCTGGGTAAGCAGAGTAGCTGTGTTTTCTTTGACACCGTATAAATAGACCTGAGAGATGTCAGGCATAGAGGATGAAATATAATTCAGAGAAGAGTAGATTCGTGCATTGGCTAGCATATCCTCGTATCCGGCTTCCAGTGACCTGTAGAATTCTGAATCTGAATAAACGATAAGGGAGAGTCGATTCAGCTCCTGAATCAGACTTTGGATATTTTTAGTGCCTTGAAAGAGAAGATTCGTATTCTCATCTACTGCTCTTGTTCTTAAGGATTGAGTACTAAAGTGGTAACTTATAAACATTGTGGCCATAATGCAGATTAAAGTTGGGAGTAGGATGAAAACGATCATTTTTGTGCGAATCGTGTTCCATTTCATCGAAATTTGTCACATCCGATCAATATTTTACACCTGAAAGATCACTTCCGTAGGTGTGAGGTAGCCTCAAAAAAACAGATAATATGTGTATAAAGCATAAACAAGTAAGTGAGCAAAAGAAAGGGGGGGACAATAAATGCGCGGCACTAAGTTGTCCCAGTTAGGTCAACAAGCATTTTTCGTTGGTCCTGCAGTCTTGTTTTTTACCTTAATAACGATTATCCCATTCATCATGGGGATGTATTACTCTTTCACAGACTGGAACGGTGTATCTGGTCATGTAAGTTGGGTCGGATTTCAAAACTTCTCCACTATATTTACGAATGACCCCGACTTCTGGTCTTCCTTTTGGTTTACAGTAAGATTTACTGTGTTAGGTGTTGTTTTGACTAACGTGGTAGGATTCTTCCTAGCTTATCTGTTAACGAAACCTTTAAAGACACGGAACATGCTTCGGACTATTTTCTTTATGCCGAACGTTATTGGGGGATTGTTGCTTGGGTTCATCTGGCAATTTATCTTCATCAAAGGGTTCGCAACGATGGGAGAACTCACCGGCTGGTCGTTCTTTAATCTTCCTTGGCTGGGTGATGCAACAACCGGCTTCTGGGCGATTGTGATGGTTTTTGTTTGGCAGTCATCTGGTTATCTGATGGTTATCTACATCGCTTCTCTAAGTAACGTATCGAAAGAAGTATTGGAAGCGGCTGATATTGATGGTGCCTCCCGTTGGCAGGTCCTGCGCAGCATTGTAGTTCCATTGATCATGCCTGCTGTAACTATCGGTTTGTTCCTAGCGATTTCTTGGTCCTTCAAAATGTTCGACCTTAACCTTTCCTTGACGAAAGGTGGACCGTTCAAATCTACAGAGTCGGTTGCCATGAATATTTACAATGAAGCCTTCCTGAACAATCGTTACGGTCTGGGTACTGCTAAAGCGCTGCTGTTCTTTGTTATCGTAGCGATTATCACTCTGATTCAGGTCCGTATTACGAAGAGTAAGGAGGTAGAAGCTTAATGAACGCTAAGTCAAAAGGCAGATGGAATATCGGCGTAGAGGTGTTGATGATTCTTCTTGCCCTTCTCTTCCTCTCTCCATTTTATTTCTTACTTGCGAACTCAGTGAAATCCTTCGGTGAAATTCTGAGTGATGCCGCAAGCTGGCCACAGACATTTATGTGGTCGAACTATACAAATGCTTGGAAATTGGCACGGTTTGGTGAAGCTTTCCGAAATTCGGTTATCATAACGGTTATCAGTGTTATTCTGATCTCTCTGTTTAGTGCGATGGCTTCTTATCGTATGGTTCGGGCGAATACGAAATTCAATCAATTTTTGCTACTGTTGTTCGTAGCTGCAATGGTTGTTCCGTTTCAAACGATCATGATTCCAATCTTGAAAGTCGTAAATGTAATTGGAGTAAACAACTCCTTCCTAGGATTGATCATTACGAATCTAGGGATCAGTGTTCCAATGGCAATCTTCCTGTTCCACGGTTTTATCAAGTCCGTTCCGCTTGAAATCGAAGAGGCGGCAACAGTTGACGGATGTAATCCAATTACCGTATTCTTCCGCATAGTACTTCCCTTGCTGAAGCCAATGGTAATGACAACGATCGTGCTGAATGCACTTGGAATATGGAATGATTATCTGCTGCCTTCCTTGATTCTTCAGGCACCAGAACTTCGTACCATTCCGCTGGCGACCTTCTCCTTCTTTGGTCAATACACCAAGCAATGGGATATGGCGCTTCCGGCTCTCGTAATCGGGATTGCTCCAATTATCATCTTCTATCTGTTTATGCAGCGTTACATTGTTGAGGGAATAGCGGCTGGCTCGGTGAAAGGTTAACACCGAGCCCTCCGTTCCAAATATTGTAGACTTGATCCACTATCTTAAGGGGGAAAACATAATGAATAAGAAACGCTCGGCAGTTGCACTTTCGGCAGTAATGGCTATGAGTTTAGCATTAACAGCATGTGGTGGAGGCAATAACGCTTCTAGTAACTCACAAAATGGAAGCGCTGGCACGGATAAAGGCGAAGTGAAAACGGTTAAAATCTTTCAGTTCAAAACTGAAATCGTTGAAGGTCTGAATGAGCTCAAGGTTGAATTTGAAAAAGAATACCCTAACATCAAGCTGGATATCCAAACCGTTGGTGGTGGTGCCGATTACGCAGCAGCACTGAAGACGAAGTTTGCTTCCGGCGACGCACCTGACATTTTCTCCAATGGTGGATACGCTGAAATGGAGCTTTGGGGAGATAAGATGGAGGATCTGTCCGACCAACCTTGGGTGAAAGATCTGATTCCTATGGCTGCAGAGCCAATGACTAAAGACGGTAAAGTATACGGTATGCCAATGAACCTTGAAGGTATTGGATTTGTATATAACAAAGACCTGTTTGAAAAAGCAGGCATCACTGAAACTCCAAAAACATTGTCACAACTAGAAGAAGCGGCTAAGAAACTAGAAGCCATTGACGTAACTCCTTTTGGTAATGCATATCAAGAATGGTGGCTCCTTGGTAACCAAGGCATTAGCGTAGCATTTGCACAACAAGACGATGTAAATGGCTTCATTAAGAGCTTGAATGAGGGTACGGGTACAATCGTAGGTAACAAAGTGTTTGAAGATTGGAGCAACTTGCTCAACCTGACTTTGAAATACGGACAAAAAAATCCTTTGACCACAGATGCTAACACTCACTTGGCTATGTTTGCTAAAGGTGAAATCGCAATGATGCAAGAAGGGAACTGGGCACAAACACTTGTAGATAACATCACACCTGATATGAACATCGGGATGTTCCCAATGCCAATCAATGAAGATGCTGAGAAAAACGATAAAATGACTGTAGGTATTCCTGCTAACCTTGTTGTAAACAAAGATTCCGGATCTAAAGAAGAAGCTAAAACCTTCTTGAACTGGTTGGTAACTTCTGATATGGGTAAAGAGTATATCGTTAAAAAATGGAAATTCATTCCTGCTTTATCCACAATCGAAGCTACTCCTGAAGATATCGGTAAGCTTGGATCTGACGTATGGAATTATGTAAAAGAAGACAAGGTGTATGGTTTGCAATCTTCTAAATTCCCTGATGGTGTAACCCAAGAATTTGCTAGTGTTATTCAACAGATGATTGCTGGCAAAGTGGATGTGAACGGCTGGATGACTGGCATGCAAGCAGCTTGGGACAAGCTTAAGAAATAAGGAAAGCTCGTTCATAAAAAAGATTAAAATGGACAAGTAGTTCACAAAGGCGTTCTCCGTATACCTCATCAATATGAGACGGGGAGCGCCTTTTATCTTAGCTAGGGGAGAGGGCGCCAATGAAACGATTTGATCCTATTCAGATGGGTGTGGACTATTACCCGGAACATTGGGAAGAATCCATGTGGGAACCGGATATCAGTTTAATGAAGGAAACAGGTGTTAAGGTAGTTCGAGTCGCCGAGTTTGCATGGAGCCGGTTAGAGCCTACGGAGGGGAATTACCAGTTTGAGTGGCTGGATCGCGCGCTGGATCTTTTTCACAAATATGAACTGCAAGTTGTGATCGGTACGCCGACTGCTACACCTCCTAGATGGTTAACTACGAAATTTCCGGACGTGCTGCCAGTGTTTGCGAACGGAGATATATTCCACCCAGGGGTACGCGGACATCGCTGTTATAACAGTGCATCTTTACGTGAATACGGAAGCCGTATTACCCAGCGTCTTGCTGAGCACTATAGTGAACACCCGGCCGTTATAGGCTGGCAGACTGACAATGAATTTGGTATGTTAGATTGTCATTGTGACGCTTGCAATATAGCGTTTCGCACTTGGGTAAAAGCCAAATATGGCAGCCTTGATCGGGTGAATGTAGAGTGGGGAACGGTTGTGTGGAGTGGAGAATACAGCGATTGGAATGAGCTTACGGTTCCACTGGGCGGATCGCCACATCAGAATCCATCGTTTCTGCTAGATTATCAGCGGTTTCAGTGGGATTCGGTGGTAGCATTCCAGAAGACGCAGATTGATATTTTGCGGTCTGTTTGTCCGCAGCATTTTATCACTCATAACTTTCACAGCTATCCGCAGCGTCTGGATATGTACGCAGTCGGTGCTGATCTGGATATCGCTGCATTTGACTATTATCCGAATACTTCTCGGGCCAAGCAAGCGACAACACCATATAGCGGAGCACTTTCGTTAGACGTAACCCGAGGGATTAAACGTCAAAACTTCTGGATCATGGAGCAGCTAAGCGGCTCACCAGGTTGTTGGATGCCGATGTGGAGAACGCCGTATCCTGGGATGCTTCGTGCTTATGCGTGGCAGACGATAGCCAGAGGCGCGGATACTGTCGTTCATTTCCGTTGGCGTAGTGCAGCCGCAGGTGCAGAGCAATTCTGGCATGGACTGATTGATCACAGTAATGTCCCAGGACGCAGATTTGCAGAGTTCACTCAGCTATGCCATGAAGTGAATACACTTGGGGAAAGGCTGACTGGAACGACATTAAAGCATGAAGTGGCGATTCTACATTCTCATGAAGAGAAAGCCGCACTGGATATTCAGCCTCAAGCTGAGGGATTTGATTATTATGAGAATATTAAGCAGATCCATCGTGCAGTAACAAAGCTTGGCTTGGGCTGCGATGTGATTGACCTCAGACAACCACTGGATGGATATAAAGTAGTGATCGCACCAAATTTATACTTGCTGGATGAGGAGATCGTACGTAGTTTGGAGGATTTTGCACTAGCTGGCGGCACCTTGCTCATTACCAACCGAAGTGGCGTGAAAACTACAAATAACATCGCAGTCATGCAGCCACTGCCGGGACTACTGAGCTATTGCACAGGGATTGAAGTACTGGAGTATGATCCGATTGGTGCTGAAACCCATAAGGTTGTTGATGCTGAGGGGAACCAATATGAATGCACGCAGTGGTGCGACATCCTGAGACCAGTTGTGGCGTGGCCGATTGCTTGGTATAGCGATGATTTCTATAGTGGAACACCGGCTGTAACCGTTAATGCTTTTGGGAAGGGTCAGGTTTATTATTTTGGAACGCATATGGAAGAGCGCTTCTGGTCAGTGTTGTTGGAGCGCCTTTCTAAACAGCAGGGGCTGTTTAGATTTGAGGGACTGCCGGATGGAGTACAGGCCTCTGTGCGTTCGGGAGATCAAGGCAGCTTCTTATTCTTGCTTAACTTGAGCCGGGAGTCTGTGACAGTCACCTTGCCACAAGAGTATAGCAGTCTGCTCGATCACTCGATTTGTTCAGGAGAGCTGCAGCTTGAGCCATATGGTGTAGAAATTCTGGAGATGTGAAAGGATTCTTAGTAACCGTTGATGGGGAGGGCGTTCTTATCTCCTTCGACCTATGATTGAATCCTTTGGGATTGTGAATGGGATTGCACTCTGTGCAATAGAATTCCTTTTTGGGTGGGGGAATTTGAGATCTGTTGCACATTGTGCAATCAGATTGGTGGAAAGCCTCCATTTTAATGGATTTCACAAGATTCTAATGCACGAAGTACAACAGAACGCTCGAAATGAGATGGAAAAGTGCATTCTAATGTATGAAGTGCAATTGAATGTGCTCCTTGGGTCGGAGGAGCTGTCGAGGCAAGTTAGTTGGTGTGGTGCAGCATGTTACGCTGGAGTGGTAGGCGAGTGGAATGGTGCAGCATGTTACGCTGGAGCGGTAGGCGAGTGGAATGGTGCAGAATGTTACGCTGGGGCAAATGGCGAGTTGGTGCGGAATAGCTGCACTTTCTACACTTATTTAAAGTTCTCGGGCTATGAAATGGATTTAGTTGTATTTAGTGCAGCTATAATGCGAAGTATCGCGGTTCTCAGCCAAATGCTGAGAATATAACTGCACAGAATACACTTATATGGATATTTTGTGCTGAACAGGCTGATTTAAGTGTACTAAATGCAGTTACTCTGACGCACATGCCCATACTAATGAGAGCCACACAGCGATGAGCTCTGTCATACGCAATCTTATGTAGCATTTCACTACGCAGGAGGCGATTAAGCTGTACACCTTAGAGTATTAGTGAAGTCGTCTAAACTGCTCCGGTGTAGTCCCTGACTGTTTGCGAAAGGTGGCAACATAATGGCTAACATCACGGAAGCCTACTCTCTGCGAGATGATTTTTACAGTAAGATCCGGCTGGCTTACGAGCATTTCTTTGCTTTTACGGATACGTAGCCGTACGAAATAGGCATAAGGAGATAGCCCAAAGGTCTGTATGAATAGATTGTTGAGATATCGCCCTGAGACGCCGAGCTGATCGGCTAGATCGTTAAGTCCGAGATCAGGATCACCATAATGGCTGTCCATCCATTTCAGTAGCGGCTGCAGCTTATCTACATTGCGGGATATTGTTGTGTTGTTATGTAGTTGCCCATATTTGCTTAAAGTAAGCAGAAAGCGATAAGCATCTGTGGAGGCAGTCAGACCAAACATGTCCTGTGAGGCATCATACTGATCAAGTATTTCTCTTAGCAGCTTGGAGAGAGGCGCCTCTTTTTCCCAGCGGTAAAAAGAATTCATATTCATCCCCAGCGTCTCCAAAATAGAACCTGCAGAGCTGCCTCCGAACGTTAGATAAGAGGTGCTCCAGTTAGCAGCAGAAGCTTCATAGCGATGTGGAGTATAGGGGAGAAGTAATACACCACTGCCTGCGGGGAGGGAGAAGCTTTCATTCTCCAAATGAATTACCCCTTCACCAGACGCCGTTTGGAGCCAATGATAGGTTTCGTAGCCATCTAAGCGAGATACTTTTTCCTGTTGATGATTGTGACCGATGCTGTCTAATGTGATAGGTAGATGCTGTCCACCCTCATGGGGGAACACAATTCTACGATGCACGATTCCCTTCAATGAATCCATCTCCTCTTAGTTCCATATTCTTATATGACGGGAAGATTATTTTATATTTATAGCGTCAAATTAACCGATTACAATATATATATAATTATACAATAAAGGATGTGCGAAGTGTGATTAACGATAAATTACCTAAGATTTGGTACGGTGGAGATTACAATCCAGAGCAATGGGATGCGCCTGTATGGGCAGAGGATGAGCGTATGTTTAAGCTGGCAGGAATTGATGTTGCCACAATTAATGTATTTTCCTGGGCGCTGATTCAACCTTCCGAAGACACTTATGATTTCTCATCACTAGATGAATTAATGGATAGACTATATAAAAATGGTACTTACGTATGTCTGGCAACAGGTACAGGAGCGCACCCAGCTTGGATGGCTCATCGTTATCCTGAAGTTACTCGTGTTGATGTGAAGGGTAGAAAACGCAAGTTCGGTGGACGTCATAACTCGAATCCAAACAGTCCGGTTTACCGCAAGTTTGCAGCGAAGCTGGCAGGAAAGCTGGCTGAACGTTATAAGGATCATCCGGCGCTGGTAGCTTGGCACGTTTCGAATGAGTTCAGTAACTACGATTATTCTGATTTATCTGAAGCGGCGTTCCGTGTCTGGTTAAAGGATCGTTACGGCTCTCTGGATGCATTAAACAAAGCGTGGAATACACGTTTTTGGGGACATACGTTTTATGATTGGGAAGAAATTGTACTGCCTAGTGAGCTAAGTGAAGAATGGGATGGTAACCGTACCAACTTCCAAGGCATTTCCTTAGACTTCCGTAGATTTATGTCGCATAGCTTGCTGGAATGCTACAAAATTGAGAGTGATGCGATTAAGGAGCACAGTCCTAACGTACCTGTTACCACTAACTTGATGGGCTTTTATGATGAACTGGACTATTTTGAGTGGGCTAAACATATGGACGTCATTTCTTGGGACAACTATCCTTCACTCGATACACCAGTCAGCTTCACGGCCATGGCGCATGATCTCATGCGTGGATTGAAGAATGGACAACCTTTCATGCTGATGGAGCAAACGCCAAGCCAGCAGAACTGGCAACCCTATAACTCTCTGAAACGTCCAGGGGTTATGCGCTTATGGAGTTATCAGGCTGTTGCGCGTGGTGCAGACACTGTTCTGTTCTTCCAACTGCGTCGTTCAATTGGTGCATGTGAGAAGTATCATGGAGCTGTTATTGAGCATGTAGGACATGAACACACGCGTGTATTCCGTGAATGTGCTGAGCTAGGAAAAGAGCTTGGCCAACTTGGAGATCAGCTATTGGATGCGCGTAGTGCAGCTAAAGTAGGGATTATCTATGACTGGGAAAACCGCTGGGCTATCAACCTTTCAAGCGGACCGTCCGTAGCTTTGGATTATGTGAATGAGATTCATAAATATTATGATGCACTCTACCAACAAAATATCGAAGCCGATATGATCGGTGTAGAAGAGAATCTGTTCAAATATGAGATTGTTATCGCACCTGTGATGTATATGGTTAAGCCGGGTTTTGCTGAGAAGGTTGAAGCTTTTGTAAAAGCAGGCGGAACATTCATTACGACTTATTTCAGCGGGATTGTTAATGAGAACGACCTCGTAACCGTTGGTGGCTACCCTGGGGAACTGCGCAACGTACTAGGGATCTGGGCTGAGGAAATTGATGCACTGCTGCCAGGGATGAGCAATGAGATTGTGATGGACAAGGCATGGGGCAATTTGAGTGTTTCTTACAAATGTGATCTGCTCTGCGATCTGATTCATGCCGAAGGTGCTGAGGTTTTGGCAGAGTACGGATCTGATTTCTATAAAGGAATGCCAGCCTTGACGGTGAATAACTTTGGTGAAGGTAAAGCGTATTACGTGGCTACCAGCCCAGAAGCGGGATTCTTGAAAGGATTCTTAGCCAATCTATGTGCTGACAAGAACATTCAGCCGCTAGTAACTGCACCGGAAGGTATCGAATCTGTGCAACGTGTGAAGGAAGGCGCATCCTACCTATTCTTGCTGAACCACACCACTGGTGATTTGAGTGCGGATATTGGTGCTACTGAGCGTACGGATCTTCTGACTGGCAATAAGGTTAGCGGTTCTGCTGTTGTGCCAGCCCGTGGAGTATTGATTTTGTCGGATAAGAACTAATTCGTAGTATATATAAAAAGATCTCGGGGAACCAGCTTGTCCCCGGAGATCTTTTTTTGTTATGCAGCATTTCATTAGCTGCTGCTGCTCGTGCTGTCATCTGGAGTAGCTCCACCCGGATTGCCATTACTTAATGTAATGCTCTCCGCCACGGTGGAATCTGATTTAAGTGTGTATTGGATAATATCATCCGCCTTTAGTTCTGCTAAGGTGATTGCATTTTCTTGACGCGTGCCATTGTCGAAGGTAACCGCTACGATTTTAGTATCCGCATCAATCGTAATGTCTGTGGTTTCATCGGAGAAGCTTTGCTGCATTCTACCTCCCTGTGGCCCGCCGCCTTGTCCGCCACCTTCCGGCATTTCCCCTTGTGGCTTCCCACCCTCGGGCGCAGCGCCGTTTCCTGTATTTTGATCGCCATCAGGTTTTTCCGGTGGGGTACCGCCTTGACTGTTCTGCCCGTCCCCTTCTCCAGCACCTTGTCGGGGCATAGACATGTCCGATTTATAGAGGGTAAGGGTGGTATCGCGTACACTCTTAATCTTACCGAAATTCATGGACATATTGGGTCTGCCATTTTGTTGATTGCCGTTTGCTTGTGGTTGTTTGGCTGCTGAACCCCTGTCTGCTTGGTTATTTGCAGCAGCTGTTCCTTCGGCCTCCGAATTCGCGCTGCAGCCAGCCAATAATAGAGACGCCAGTAAGCCTCCAGATATTAGTATGGGGACGAACTTTTTCATTTTTTATTCCTCCTAAGTAGGTTGAAGATAGATTTAGAAGGAATATAACAAATGGTTCTGAAAGATTGCTTAATATTAGCTGAAAGTTTGCCTAAAGAAATGAAGTGTGCAAATGTTATATAATGAACAAATATGTGGAGCTTTATAGCCCACTAGGTTGCACTTTGTACAATAGATTCTCCTGAAATGAGGGGGGATAAGAATTCTATTGCACTTTGTACACTTAAAGAAGAGAAAAGCACCTATTTTAACGGATTTCTCCGAAATCTATTGCACGAAGTACAATGGAATGATTTTATAGGAGCCAAAGGTAGCATTCTGTTGCACAATCTGCAATGAGACGACCAGGAAAGAGGCAGCACATGAAGACTTTACTAGTAACGGGGTATCGTGCGCACGAGCTCGGTATTTTTGACAATAAGCATCTAGGGATTCCTTATATCAAAAAGGCACTAGCTAACCGATTAAAACCTTTGATCGAAGAAGGCGTGGAATGGGTGATTACGCCCGGCCAGTATGGTGTGGATCTGTGGGCATGCGAAGTGGTAAGCGAACTTAAGCTGCAATATCCGGACTTAAAGCTTGGGATCATTACAGCGCATACCGGACAGGAAGAGAAGTGGAAAGAAGAGAAGCAGAACGAGTATCGGCGTATTATTGCGGGTGCGGATTTCTTCGGGGCGGTCAGTAATGCCCCTTATGACGGTAGTTGGCAGTTTCGGGCCAGAGATGATCTGCTGTTCCGCAAAAGTGACGGAATACTGCTCTTTTATGATGAGGATGCGGCGGAGGGGAGTCCGAAGTTTTTTAAAGAGCGGGCGTTGAAGCTGCATGCTGAAGGGGAATATGAGTTGTTTCTAATTCACTCCGATGAAATTCAGAATATTGCCGATGAAGAGAATCAACGTGACTACGAGTAAGTATATGTAGATTTTGGAAAAGTAAAGGCCCGTAAACAGTGAATGAGAACATCACCGTTTATGGGCCTTTTAATATAAGAAGAGATTAGATAAAACTCTTTAGCGAAGGTGCTTTTCGCACCTTGTAATTTTGTTCATAAGCATAGGCGAGCTTGATGAGTGTGGGCTCTTGATAAGCTTTCGCAGAGAAAGTCACACCGAAAGGGGCGCCGGCTGATGTATAACCGGAAGGCACAACGATAGACGGATATCCCGCTCTGGAGGTAATTCTGGCGCCGAAATCGGCGGGGAACAGCAGGGCATCCAGATTGTATTCCTTCATAGTAGCGTCGATTCCATCTTCCTTGCACAGCTTCAGGTCAGTCACGCGGTGTCGTAAATACTTGGATTCGGTTTGTGTGCCGGAAGAGGTATATTCCGCATCTATTAATGTAGCTTGACCATATCTCAAAGTCTCCACAGGATGCGCATGGTTAAAATCAATAATATCCTTTAAGGTTCGCATTGGTGCGCCAGGTCCCAAATGAGATAAATAAGCGTTCAGTGCTGTTTTGAATTCGTTTAAGACTACCGAAGAATAACTAATTTCCCGAGCGGTCTTTATATCCGCAGGATCAATGATGGTCGCTCCGAGCTCTCTCATCCTGTCTACGGAAGCGTTGAATAGTGCAAGTTGTTCTTCTGTTAGCTCCTCGAAATAATAATCACGCGGGATACCTATTCGGGCACCTTGCAAGCCGTTCTCGTCGAGGAATACAGTGTAATCCTCATGAATTTTACCTATATTCGTTCCCATGGCGGCATCATGATTATCGTCGCCCAGCATGGCATTTAACAGCAGAACAGCATCACGAACCGTTCTGGCCATAGGGCCCGCAGTGTCCTGCGTGTTGGAGAGCGGAAGAATTCCCGAACGACTGAGCAGTCCAACGGTTGGCTTAATGCCAATAATAGAGCCCAAATTGCCGGGGTTAAGGATCGATCCGGAGGTTTCTGTACCGACAGAGACTGTACAGAAGTTACAGGCTACAGCAACCGCTGATCCACTACTGGAGCCGCCAGTTGGTGTAGATATATTGTAGGGGTTAAGGACTTGCCCGCCACGGGAGCTGTAACCGGAGGGCATGCCGGTGGTCATAAAATTGGCGAATTCGGTCATATTGGCTTTACCCATAATAATCGCTCCGGCTTCACGCAGTTTGGTAACGATGAACGCATCTTTCCCGGCAAAAGAATTCGCCAAAGCCAGCGAACCCGCACTAGTATGCATTTTGTCCCCAGTATTGATGTTATCCTTCAATAACACAGGGATGCCATGCAGAGGACCTCGGGAGCCTTTGATCGCACGTTCCACATCCAGAGATTCTGCGATAAACAATGCATCCGGATTGATCTCTAGCACAGAGTTAATCGTTAAGCCATTTTTGTCATGATCAGCTATGCGTTCATAATACATGAGAACTAGTTGTTTTGACGTGATTTCTCCGGATTCTAATGCAGCTTGGATCTCGGGTACAGTGGCTTCTACGAGTTCGAAACTCATGTGCGTTCACGCTTCTTTCCCTATAGGATATAGCTTCTCCTTCATCTAACCATAATTTGGGTTTGATGGGTAGTGTTATATTGAGGCGTGAGATAAATAGATTTTTATTCAAAGAGCTTTCATGCTCCCAATTGAAAAGAGGTGCCCGAATCGCCAGATAAAATGGCCTTGGGACACCTCTTTTTATTTTTTGATAAGAGTCATTATTACCCCTGTGCTGTAAATCCCTCTTCCGCTAAATATTCTTTAGCTTCCTCAAGGGTCTCAAAGGCCATTTCTAGATTAAGGTCGGCATAGACGTACCATAAATCATCCTCAAGTTTTAGAGTCAGCGTATGGCCCTCATCATTAGTCCAGAATGAGTCGGCTGCTGCCGCAGCCTTTTTCTTTCTTTTGCTGGCTACAGGGGCATCCGGAATGTAAATAGACAGTGAGGTGATGGTGGCATCCAGCAGACTCCGCAGCTCGGATTCCGAGTAGTCGCGAATGTTCACAAGGCCCTTATCATCTGCCTCATAGCCCCGCAATAAGCCTGCGAACACATAACCATTCCCATTAGGATGCAGATGGTAAGCAACGGTTTTCTTATCATGCTGGCTTTCCTCGTAGTGATAGTTCACGCGCCCAAGGGATACGTTTTTACGTTCCAATTGGGGGTAAGAGTCGAGAATCGCTAATTTTTGTTCAAAAGTAAGCATATACAGCCTCCGGTTTTCGGTGTGATTGTGCACATGATTATACCATGACGATGGCCCGCAGACTATTTTTTAGTGATCAAGCGGCAGAGTCAGCACGAAGGTACAGCCTTCCTCGGAGTGCTCCTCAAGCACAAGGCTCCCGTTCATGGCTTCTGCCAGCAGACGGCTGAAGGTTAAGCCGAGTCCCAGACCACGTAGTGTGCTTTGTTTGTCGCTACCTCGGAAAAAAGCCTCGAAGACATACTCACTATGATTTGATGAGATGCCCAGCCCGTTATCCTGAATACGAATCTCCGCCATGTCATGACCTTGCTGTTCAAGCACCTCTACTGTAAGCTGTACCATTCGGTCTGGGGCCTTGGCTTGTACACTGTTATTAAGTAAATTGACGATGATTTGTTGGATACGTAGCGGGTCCCCACACAAAAATAAGGGAGTTCTTGGCATATGGAGCACAGGCTCCGCAACTTCATACGCTTGTGTCAGCTTCCATTGATACACGATTTCGGATAACAGTGGTACGGCATCCAGTCGATCGTGACGGACTGAAACGATTCCTGCAGTCAGTGCGTTGTAATCCAGAAGATCGGCAACCATCCGTTGCAATCGTCCAGCTTCCTGCAAAGCAATATCTAGAAATTCCACAGCTTCATCGTCTTCGACAACCCCTTCACGAACGGCATGGATTAGGCCTTTAATAGAGGTTACTGGTGTCTTTAGTTCATGGGATACACCGGCTAACATAACCGCACGGGACTGCTCAAATTGTTGTAACTTGCCTGCCATCTCTTCAAAAGACAACATCAGTTCATGGATTTCCCGTTCTTTGGCGTCCTTATCCAGAACGATATCATAACGGCCATGGCTGATTTGAGCGGCTGCTTTGGCTACCTTCTGGATCGGTTTTGCCAGTTTACGAGACAAGAGGTAAATGGTTAGCCAACTTAATATAATTAGAAATAGCAACAGAATGGAGAAAAAAATGATCTCCTCCTGCGGAATATGCCTCAGCGATTTCTTGGATTGAAGCACAATCACCTGTCCCAGCGTTTCCCCATCCGATTTTATGGGCGCTACTGCAGCTTTGAACTCCGGACTGCGAGAGTCGTCAAGGCTATCATTAAGTTTATGCCTCATCTCATCTTCAGTTAGAGGCGGCATTGAGAACAGCATCTGATCTTGCTGATCTGTAATGATTACACACATTTCTACGGTTAACTTGAAGAATCGTTTTCGGTCTTCAATGAGCCTTCCAAGATTTTGGCTGATCTCTATTGAACCCTCACGATTTACGCTCCGGTCGGCAATCTCCTGTGCTAATAATCCAGTAGTCTGCATCCGGTTACTCATAGCTTCTTGTTGGATCCACCAGAACGTCGTTAGTGCAGTTAGCAGGAGACCAACACTAATGATGAGCAGGTAACGAATCGTCCAATAGGAGAGAATCGAAGTACGTTTGGGGCTGCTCTTCTTTAGGTTGTCCATAATTGATATCCTGTCCCTCTCAGGGTACGGATTTCCCCCTCATCTACTGGCCAATGCGACAGCGCTTGGCGAAGTCTTTTGATAGACAAGTCCACGGCTCTGTCACTTCCTTCGTAATCCATCTCCCAGACATGTTCTATTAATTGCTCGCGGGTACAGATTTGATTAGGTCTTTCAGCCAGAAATAACATGACCGACATATCACGTGGACTAAGACTCAGCTCAACTCCGTTTAAAAATACAGCTCGTGCAGTAAAGTCGATAAACAAACTGCCATAATGCCGTTTGCGGCTGCCATCGGACCACTGCGAAGGACGGCGTAACACAGCATTCACGCGTGCCACCACTTCCTCAGGAATAAAGGGCTTAGACATATAATCATCCGCACCACCGTCGAGTCCGGCTAGTCGGTCATGGATCCCGTCCCTTGCGGTGAGCATGATTACGGGACAGCTGCTTTTTTCACGAATCAGCTTTAGCAGTTCAAAGCCGTCCATGTTTGGCAGCATGATGTCGAGTAATACTAATGAGGGAGGTGTTATAGCAAAAGACTCCAGTGCAGCGTGTCCGTCGGCTACACGGGTGACATGGAAGCCTGCTTTTTTCAGATAGGCACTGAGGACCCTGGAGATAGCTTCCTCATCTTCAACAATTAGAATGGATCTCATCCTGTGGTGGTCCTCCAATCTATAAAATTACGACAAGTTTAACACATCATTGCTCGCTCTGCTCTGACTTCTTCCCGACATATTGCTTTGTTAGAATGAGGGACGAGCTTGAAAATATACAGAATATTTTGAATATTGGAGGGAACAGGATGAAGAGAAAAAGAATAGCCTTGATCGCGGCCGGAGTCATCATCGTAGGAGTAGTCACAGGCTATACATTGCTGGATAAATCGCTGGGCAATAATGTACAGATCGAGTCCGTGATTCCAGGGCAAGCCACAACAGCCGGTAATGGAGAAAGCACGGCTAACACTGGAGCACCAGTAGGTATGGCAGTCACAGCCGACCAATTAAACGGTGATTGGACGGTTACGGATGCTTCTAAGGTATATTGGTCAGTAACCACCTCTAAAGAAACAGTAAACTTCGTGGATAACAAAGTTCAAGGTACCTGGAAAGTTAATATAGAAGATACTACTTCGATGGTTGGAGAAGGGACAGTAGATATGAGCGCTCTGGACTCTGGCAATGGTCAAAGAGATGAGCATGTAAAAGGGGAAGACTTTCTAGCCGTTACGGAATTTCCACAATCTACGTTTGTCGTTAAATCATTCTCCGAGCTGCCAACGGAATGGACCGAAGGAGCGACTGTACCGGTTGAAATGCAAGGAACGCTTACAGTGAAGGGTGTGGATAAGGACGTTACTTTCCAGTCTCAAGCAGCGTACAGTGGTGGACAGCTGATGCTGTCGGGTACAGCGACAGTGGCCTTTTCTGATTTTGGCTTAAGCAATCCACACACCGTTGTACTGGATACGGAGAACAATCTTGAGGTTCGATTAGAGCTTGTGTTGAAGAAATAGCATCAGTCTTGTTGCAGTGAATTTATAGAGCAACTGTACGGAAGAGACTTTCCCGGGCCTAATAGCTTTTGGGAGAGTCTCTTTGGTTTGGAATGAAATGTATGTTTTAATAGAAGTATCTGTCTAATAAATAGCAATAAAGGAGGTGTTCCTTGTGATCCAGGTGGCGGCAGCGATTATACATAATGAAGAAGGACAGATTCTTATTGCTCGGCGCAGGCAAGGTAAATCTCAGGCAGGTCTTTGGGAATTTCCTGGCGGTAAAATAGAGCAGGATGAAAGCATCGCAGATTGTCTGCAAAGAGAGCTTCAGGAGGAGATGGGGATAATAATCCTTCCCTATGAAAGCTTTGGCGTGAACGAGCACAACTATGGAAGTGTCGAGATCAGACTGTTTGCTTGGAAAGCCCGATATCTGGGAGGTGTAATTGAACTTGTCGATCACGATGAATATAGGTGGGTGTTTCCAACTGCACTCGGTCCGTTCACGTTTGCTCCTGCAGATATTCCTTTTGTAGAACGGCTAATGGTGGGGTCAGATCAAGTGTGAAGTCAGTCTGAACATCAAGTAGAAAGGAAGAACATAAGTGCCCGTATATGAAAAGCTAGTGCGTGACGGAATCCCCAACCTGATAGCTTCTCAAGGTAAAGACTTTAAAACAAGGATATTAGATTCCAAAGAATACATAACTGAACTACGTAAGAAATTGAAAGAAGAGTCGGAGGAGTATTTTCGGGCAGTGAGTAATGAAGAAGCGCTAGAGGAGCTTGCCGACATGCTGGAAGTAATTCAAGCGCTGGCGGAGACCCATGGAAGTAATAGCGCAGAGCTGGAGGAGCTTCGTGCTGAGAAAGCTGAACGTCGTGGCGGATTTAAGGAGCAGATATTTTTGATTGATGTGGAAAGAGAATAACTAGAGATTATTGTTCCGTATAAGGAGGTTATTAAAGTTGTCCAAAACTAAACTGATGATGATCTTAAGCGGTGTGGTAGCCTTGATTCCTATTGCTATTTATTTATTCCTATATTCCAAAATGCCTGATAGGGTTCCGATCCATTACGATGGGAATATGGCTGATAGATTTGTAAGCAAGTCTAGTCTGGAGGTTATTTTGCAAAGCGGGCTTGGATGTTTGGGGTTTATAATCATGAAACTCCTGCAGTTCCTTTTGCAAAAAGCGTTTATTCAGAGCTCTAACGAGCATTCAGCGGCTCTGAGCAGGAGCTGGAATATTGCTATTTTGGTAGTGACGGTGGTGTTCGCCGGCATCAGTTCCTATACATTTATTAGAATGGTCTGATAGAATTAAAGAGACTTAGCAGAAGGATTAGGAGGAACATGCAAATGAAAATGGATAACGCTTACAAGATAAGATGGGGAATTCTCAGTACAGGCTGGATTGCCCATCAGTTTGTTACTGATTTATCTCATGCCAGCAATGGCGTGGCATATGCCGTGGGTTCGCGTTCACAGGAAAGTGCAGATAAATTCGCGAGGGATCATGGAGTACCACATGCTTATGCTACCTATGAGGAATTGGTAAATGACCCGAATGTAGACGCTGTATATATTGGAACGCCACATCCTTTTCATAAAGAAAATGCATTATTGGCGCTACGTGCAGGTAAAGCTGTTCTATGTGAGAAGCCTTTTACCGTGAATAGCGGAGAATTGGAAGAAGTGGTGGCCTATGCTAGAGATCATAAGCTGTTCCTGATGGAGGCCATGTGGAGTCGTTACATCCCGGCGATGGTGAAGGTTAGAGAATGGATCGCCGAGGGCAGAATCGGTGATGTTCGTTTGGTGAAGGCAGACTTAGGATTTCGCACCGACTGGAATCCGGAAAGCAGATTGCTGAATCCGAAGCTGGGGGGAGGCGCGCTGCTGGATGTTGGGATTTATCCGGTTTCTTTTGCCTCGATGGTGTTTGGACCTCATCCTGAATCTATGTCCAGTACGGTGCATATTGGCGAGACTGGAGTGGACGAGCATTTCTCCATGCTGTTGAATTATGGCAATGGAAAAACCGCTTCGTTGAACGGTGGTATTCGTCTTAATACGCTGGAGGAAGCACATGTGTTTGGAACAGAGGGACGTATAATTGTTGAAGGGACGTTAGTGAACCCGAAATCGGCTTCGCTCTATATAGGGGATGAGAAGGTAGAGAGCTTTGTGGATGATCGAGCTTCTATTGGATATTGTTTTGAAGCAGAGGAAGTAGGACGTTGTTTACAAGCAGGGCTAACTGAAAGTCCAGTCATGTCATTGGATGAATCGTTAGCGATTCTGAAACTGCTGGATCAAATACGTGCGCAGTGGGGTCTTAAGTATCCTGGGGAGTAAATAAAATAAACAACACCCCTCGGAGCTACTAAGGTAGCTCCGAGGGGTGTTTGCTATATCGAACGATAGGTGGAAGTCTAGTTCTGACTATTGTCGTTTTTATTTTTGCCTGCTTGGACCCAGCCGGCCACTTCAACCGTGCGCTTGGCTTGATGAAAAACAGCATCACGGATCCGATCCTGCTCTTCGATCATTTTACCGTCCCCATCTACACTGACGCTTGTTCCGTACGGGTTGCCTCCTGCACCGAATGTGACAGGATCTGTGTAACCAGGTGCAGCGACAATCGCTCCCCAGTGATACATCGATGTGTAGAGTGCCAAGATCGTAGCTTCCTGTCCGCCGTGCGGATTCTGTGCTGAGCTCATGGCGCTGACGACTTTGTTTACCGTGAGTCCTTTGCCCCAAATCCCTCCGGTTGTATCAATGAACTGCTTCATTTGAGAAGCGATGTTACCGTAACGGGTTGGAGAACTGAAAATAATCGCATCGGCCTCCACAATATCATCAGGTGTTGCAACGGGGATATCTTTTGTCTTCTCAGCCAAGGCCTTCATGGCCGGATTGGCCGCAATTTTATCCTCGGGAACCAGCTCCTGCACCTTCAGCAGTTTTACCTCAGCTCCCGCTTTCTCGGCGCTTTCCGCGGCCCATTGTGCTAGCTGGTAGTTAGTTCCTGTGGCACTGTAATAGATGACAGCTAATTTAATTTTTGACATGCTAGGTCATTCCCTTCGAGTGTAGTTCCATACTATTAATTACCCCATTGATGCTTTTATAACCTAAATCGATAATTCTGCTCTAACTGGACAGACAGATGTCCACTTCCCTTGTGTATACTGAACTCAATTACAGGAAATGAGGGAGAATAATGAATACTTATTTTGCACAAAAACCGAAAATGACATTGGCTGGGGTTAGCATACGTACGACAAATGAAGTGGAAATGGGTCCCGACGGGGGCTTATCGCGGCTCTGGGAAACGTATTTTCAGAGTAATATTGCGGGGCAGATGGATACGGTTAAGCCTGAGTATATCTATGCCTTGTATACAGATTATGAGAGTGATGCGTCGGGTGCATACACCGTTGTGATCGGGCATGAAGTCGCTGGGGAGAGACATTTAGCGGATAGCGGGATCGTGAGTGCGGCTGTTCCGGAGAGCAAGTATATGGTTTTTACGACGAAAAAAGGTCCGGTATTTGAAGTAGTCTCGCAAGCATGGGGGGAGATTTGGGCGTATTTTAAGGTGTCTACAGAAGTAAGAACCTATACGGGCGATTTTGAAATTTACGATTCGCGGAATTTTGATCCTGCCAACACGCAGGTTGAGATTTATATTGCGATTGAGTAGATCGGGTGAAAGATATTTTAGCTAAAAGAAATGTTTCGTGGGGATTTGGGGGCTGCCGAGAGGCAGTTCCTTTTTTCGGTGATGAGTTTAATACCTTGGGTGAGGGTGAAGGGTTACTCAACGGTAGAAACGAATATATATCAATAGAAGGAATGCGTAACGAATGAGAAAAAGAACGGTAAAAATCCCGTACATTGGCTGGTTTCGAACGAAGTAGCTGGTTGAGTTAATAGGTTCGATGGAGCGTGACAGTCCCATCAAACGAATCACACACAAACCAAAAGAAACGGAGAACATCAAATGGGAAAACAATTCACGGCTATATTACCTGCACATCAGGAGTTTATTCAGCAGCAGCATCTTTTTTTCGTAGGGTCAGCGCCACTTTCTGAAGAGGGGCATGTTAACCTTTCACCTAAGGGTCATGATTGCTTGCGGATTTTGTCTCCTAATCAGGTGGCTTATCTCGATATGACCGGTAGTGGCAATGAGACAAGCGCTCATCTGCTGGAAAACGGAAGAGTGACGGTTATGTTTTGTGCCTTTGAAGGACCGCCGAACATTCTGAGACTGTATGGAACAGGGGCAGTAATTCTGCCTGGTTCATCAGAATGGGAAACGCTGTACCCTATGTTTACACCTCTGCCTGGAGCTAGACAGATCATTTTAATTGATGTTCATAAAGTACAGACTTCCTGCGGATTTTCGGTCCCATTTATGAGTTATGATGGTGAGCGGGACACGTTACAACGTTGGTCTATCCAAAAGGGCGAAGCAGGTCTGAAAGAATATAGACAAGAGAAGAATACTACAAGTATAGACGGGCTACCGACGCCCCTTGGACAAAAAAACTGAGCGGATATGGTGATCCTAGATTCATGTATATATAAAATTTCTCATTCGTCACGACGAGCGTTCCCACAATTCAACTAAGCAGTTAACCCATATATTCTACTGTGCAAAACTCATACTACCCACGGATTCCACCACAAACACAGGCACATACTGCTCTCCCATGTCCGTTCCAACAAGCTGATAACCGTTCTGATATTGACCACTAACTAACGCGTTACCTGTAACGGAACCCAAGTCTCCTTGAAGAAAAATATAAATTCCATTGGAGTATGCAAGCATATTGCCGAAGTTATCAGCGACGATTTCACAGTGAAAAGAGACCTTTTCAAAAGGATGAAGCGCTACATCGGAAGCTGAAATTACCGCATACTCCTGAACAATCTCAGCAAATTGATAGCTGGCATCTACTTTGCGATAACGTGCTGTCTGTCCAATGACACCGTCTCCGAGATCCGCGTTAGATACGAGTATGGAATCATCGGACTGCAGTTCGTAGCTATCTCCAGACATAGAAAACAACTGTGAAATACCATCTTTTTTCATTTCATATGCTGTAAAAAGGGTACGTCCACCTTCGATCTCAGATTCAGCCAGAATCACGGGTGCACTAGAACCTGAAGAGGCAGCAAGCTGGTCATTAAAAGTTAGACTGCGCAGACTCTCGAATTTTGGTAAACTATTTCCAGTTAAAGTAATGACACTTTCGTCGCTATTCATTGCTGCATAATAGAGGACACCATTGCTATCCGTTCCAGCCACAATGACCTTCTTATCGTGTAGTCCCTTGCTGGAGATGGCGTTCCCATATCTGCCTTGTTCCTCACCGCCCGGGAGTAGGCGCACAGGTTCAGCAATATTCCAAGCCAATCTTGTAGCGGCAAGGATTGAAGAAGTATCCTCTAGCGGAGCAAGATCACTGTATAGCTGAATAGCTTCAGCATATTGGCCTTTGCTGGCCATGCGCTTGGCATTTTTAAGTAGTTTAGCTTTACTGGTATCTACTAAGGTTAGTACTTTGGATGAGGTGATCCCTGCTGATCCTGCAAAATGACGATAGGCAACAGCATGCCCAGCAAAAGCGGTGATTTTATCGCTCTCTAGGTCTTTGTTCAGGATGATTTTTCCGCTACTTTCTGCCTGCCCAAGTACCCATGGCGCTTCGTAACTATGCTGGCTGTAAGCATTCATCATGGAGAGGGTGCTCTCCAGCATGCCTGTAAAGTTTCCTGTGCCTGCTAAGGCTTTTAGTTTAGCTGTATCATGACTTTTGAACTTGGAGGTTAGCAACTCCTCCTTGGATGCAGCGCTTCCGTAATAAGCATCGGGAATCTGCAACAGATTCCATTTAGGAGTATCTTCTCCACTCTTGTTTCCATCTTGGCTCTGAGCAAGTTCAGTAAGAAACTGCTCCTTAAATTCTCGGAAGTAGGTTGTGAACTGGTCAGAAATGCCTGAATCGGTCGATAACTGGCGATAATAGGATTCATAAGGACCACCGGGCTTCATATATGTAGCTTTTAAGCTGAGGAGGGTATCATAACTTTTCATAAATCCGGTGAAATCTTTCGTCGCAGCTTGTGCTTTAGCGGATGATACCAAGGCATTCAAACCTTGGCGGATGGCCGTGATTGGTGACAGCTCATCAAGTCGCTTCGCAACCTTTTCTTCCATATAAAATATGGAATGGTTTGCCGCCGCTAGGCGATACTGATTCTCTGCACTTATCAGATCGCCAGCAGCATAGAGACGGTCGGCTTCCTTGGTTATTTGTATTTTGTCGGCGATGAGAAAAACCTTCTGTCCAAGCATCACAAACATGCTTATACACAAAATGATCATAAAGTTTCGCAGGGTTATTAATGGTTTGAACGTCATATAGAGTAGCCTCTTTTTTCAAAATATAAGAAAGCATAGTTTCACATCATTCTTTATCCTTATATTTCACCGAGAAACAACTGCCATCAATAAGATGCCAATCCCGTTTCTTCTTGAAATATAAGAAAGCATAGTTTCACATTATTCTTTATCCTTATATTTCTACGAGAAACAATTGCCATCTATAACGGATGCCAATGTCATTTCTACTTGAAATATAAGAAAGCCCTATTGAACTTCCGGGTCCCAGCGGTATTTGGCTTCACGAATGTCCGCTACTCTTTGGTCCAAGCCATTCCACGGTTCATGGGGATTCGCAGCAATGAGTTTGGATAACCGCATAAAGCGGTCTTTAGGCAGATCTTGCACGTATCGGCCGATCATACTGGAGTAGAGCAGGGCATAACGCTTCATTCTTACTGCAGCTCCGGCAACTCCCGTAAGGATGGTCATACCATTATTCATATGACGAATTTCTACTTCATAGTTCTTTACGTATCGTAGTGTACGATCTTTGATCAGATCAGGACGGACTTTAGCGATCTCGCCGATATATTCGGCTAGTAGCGGCTCGAAATCCTTAAGAAGAAGCTGCTCCAGTTCTAAATCCATATCCTTGCGAAGCAAAAAACCATGCAGCAAGGCGATACGTTGCCGTGCGATCCGGTCACCACGAAGCAGGATGGAGAGTTCGCGCAGCTTCTCGTAGGCAAGAACATCGTCCTCACGGAGTACGGAGACAGCCTCC
This sequence comes from Paenibacillus sp. PastF-3, assembly GCF_029893135.1. NCBI lineage: Bacteria > Bacillati > Bacillota > Bacilli > Caryophanales > Paenibacillaceae > Paenibacillus > Paenibacillus sp. PastF-3. Next base: position 77,559 of record NZ_JARXWM010000009.1, read on the forward strand.
TGGCGGTTGATCTCCAGTCCCTCTTTGATGATGCCAATTCCTCGGCCGAGCAGCTCGTTAAGAGAACGAAGATTCTCGTTCTGCCGTGCTTTTCGCTGCGTATAGTACAATAGTCCAGCGAGGAGAATTCCTCCGGCACCACATAACATCATCTGCTCTATGCTATTTCCAAAATAGACGGAGGCTAGTGTAAGCAGTAAGATGAATAGGAGGCGCGTATGCATTTTTCTTCCTGCAATGGATGCAGCTTGCTTCTCTACCGTAATAAGTGAGTCTTTCCCGCATTTGGAGCATCGATCTTCACCGAGAGCGGTGTATTGTCCGCAGTGGCGACAAATACGAAGCTTGTCATAAGCGTAACGAGGAGCCTTGAAAGGGCGAAAGGTAACAGGTCTTTTCTTATTCACGGCCTTTATCGCCTCCGTTCAATGCGGCCAGTAGGCGGTCGTTAATATCATCTCGAGTTAGTGGTTTACGTTGGCGTGCAGCATAGATGGAAATTTGAATTACGACAATTAGGAACGTAATCCCAAGAATGACGTATGAAATCATGGAACAGTCCTTTCTCATAGACGCCTCGCAGTCTGGATGGCTCATAGAATGATCACTCTATGCATCATTGCTACTTTGGTCCGGCGGTCCTAAAGTTGAAGTTTACAAGGTTTAATTATATCATAATGGCATACTATTTACAGATTTTAGCGATAGTGCTGAACCTGTCATATGTGCCTAATATAACACAAGAGGAGCCCTATTTATGCTTCGTAAATATCAAAGTAACAGAACAACTAAGACACTTATTCAACGTATCTTCCCGGCATTACTGCTGGCGCTATGTCTTGCTGCCTCACCATTTGCAGCTGTTCAGGCCTATGCGGCAACATCGGCGCAATCTCACATTGATGCAGTGCTTCTTATCGATGTAAGTAACTCCATGAAGACTAGTGACAAGAACAAAGTCGCGAGCGAAGCGATGAAAATGTTCATAGATATGCTATCTACTCAAGGTGATAAAGTAGGTATTGTTGCCTATACCGACAAAGTGCAGCGGGAGAAGGCCCTGCTGGAAATTAATTCAGAGGCAGATAAACAGGATTTAAAGGATTTTATTGATGGACTGGACCGTGGAGCTTATACCGACATTGCTGTCGGTGTAGAAGAAGCTGTGAAGGTGCTCCAGAATGGTAGCGATCCGAATCATGAGCCAATCATTGTAATGCTAGCTGATGGCAATAATGATTTCAACAAAACAACAGGCCGGACGCAAAGCGAATCGGATAAAGAACTGAACGCCGCTGTGGAGGTCGCCAAGAAGAATGGCTATCCCATTTATACGATTGGGCTTAATGCCGACGGCAAGCTGAATAAACAGAAACTCGCTGATCTGTCCACTGAGACAGGTGGTAAAGCATTTTCGACGGACTCCGCAGATGATCTTCCGCAAATACTTAGTGAAATTTTTGCTAGCCATCTGAAGCTAAAGGTAGTACCTGTGCAGTCGATCACTGCAAATGGGGATTATCAGGATGTGACCGTCAACGTGCCTAACGGCAGTGTTTTGGAAGCCAATATCTCAATTATGTCGTCACAGCCTGTGACCGCGAAGCTAACTGATCCTGCAGGAAATGCTGTCGCCATCCCGTCCAAGGATGTTGTGCTGTCGAAGTCTTCTACTTATAGCTTGATCAAGCTGTTGTCACCGCAGGAAGGAGATTGGAAGCTTCAGGTCAAAGGTGTGCCAAAGGATAAAATTGATATTAATCTAGTTTTTAACTACGATTTGGAGCTTAAGATCGATGCGTTGCCATCAGCAACCTATAAAAAAGGTGATAAAATTGATATTACCTCTCACCTGTTCAGCAATGGTACTCAGGTAACGCTCAGTAATTTGTATCAAGATATGAAGGCGGTACTGCTTGCTACAGATATCGATACAGGTGATGTACAGGAAATCGAACTGGATAACTCCGGGGATGTTTTTAAGGGTACCTTTGAGGTAAAAGAGAGCCATGACTATGAGCTGAAGGTTCGTGCAGAGGAAAGTAGTTTCTATCGTGAAAGTGCTCCTGTGAAGATCAGCGCGAAGTCAGGTGGCGCAGCTACTACTAGTCCATCAACAGGGACTGGCAAAGAAGAACCTCTGAAAGAAGCATCGTCTAATACCTTGTATTACATTATTGGTGGTATTCTTCTGGTGTTGGCAGCCGCTGCGGCATGGTATGTGCTGAATAAGAAATCGGCACGTGGTTTTGTTGGACAGCTGGTAATTGAGGTTAAAGACGGCAACACGGGTGAGAAGACCTACCCACAATATAAGAAACTTGCTGGCTTCAGAGGCAAGTTCACCCTTCATCAGCTGCTGCAATTAGCGCCTGAGCTGAAGGAAAGCGAGAGCATTATTTTCACACCAGCTAAGAATGACCGATTGCTGTTACGCAGTGGAGAAGGTGTTACTGTAGAGAGATCCGGACGTGCTGCGGATGCCTCGCGTGGTCTTGAGCTGAAGAGTGGTGACCGCGTTTCAGTGTCCCTGCACACGGTAGATAAGACGATTTATCTCGAATATTTAGTATAGAAGTGGTTTTGCAAGAAATCTGAAGTACAGCTTCCGCAAAACTTTTAGGAGGATAAAGCATATGAAACCAGTAGTAAGAGAGCATATACAGCAATTGGATGTATCATTAGGCGGCGGGATTGTCAGTGATAAGATCAGGGTGGATACGATTGATAATCCGATCCTGATTATTGGACTAGGCGGCACGGGCATTGATGCCCTGCTGCGACTTAAATATCAGATTAACCGCCGCTTTAAGCTGCCGGAAGATCCGATATCCAAGAAGAAGCGGGACAAGCCGGATAATGTGGAGTTTCTAGCCTTTGAGACGAATGAACAGGATCGCGGGAAGAAATACAAAGGGATTGGACTTGATCCACAGAATGAATTTGTATTGCTGGCGAATGCTGAAATCGGCGGATTGCTGCAGAACCGCAGTATCCTTGATTCGTACATCACGGATTGGCTGTCACCGGAGCTGAGCATCACAGATGGTATGAACGGTGCCGCTGGTGTGCGGCAGGCTGGACGCCTGCTCTTGTTCACCAAGATTAATCAGGTGGTAGGGGCGATTGATAAGAAGATCAAGACCTTATCTGTTGGCACGAACAAAAAGCTGATGGTCTTCCTTTTGACAGGTTTGTCAGGGGGGACAGGTAGTGGAGCGTTCCTTGATATTGCCTATATCGTACGCGGTATTATTGAACGTGATTATGGATCAGCCGGTATTGACCGTGTGAACACACTGGGTTATCTTTTTACACCGGACGTGAACCTGTCTAATAAAAGTCTAAGTGAGCATACGCGTGAATATATTCGCAAGAACGGTTATGCAGCGCTAAAAGAGCTGGATTACTGGATGAATGTGGACAGTCGCGGGGAGCGATTCCAGCAGCAATACGGTAATATTTTGACGGTGAATTCACCGCTGCCTCCGTTTAATCTATGCCATTTAATCTCTGCAACGAATACCGAAGGTAAGCTGCTTGAGAATGCGTATGATTACTGTATGAACGTAACGGCTGAGAACATCACGAACTTTATGGCAAGTGAAGAAAAGCAATCGGGTGAAGAATTCGCCATCCATGACTATATCAGTAATATCCGCACTAATATTGCGCAGATGAACAAGACTTATCCAGCTAACTATGAATACAACATTATCGGTGCCTCGTCTGCCGTGCTTCCGATTGAGGAAATGACGACTTATCTGGCCTTCCGCTTGTTTGATAAAATGGAAAAAATGTTCCAGCAGGCGCCTGGTCAAGAGGATGTTGAGAAATTCGCACGCAAGCTGGGGATAGATCTCGACAGCATGATTAAAACCTTTGAATCCCGTGTACCTGAGCCATTACCAGGGTTCGAAAATAGCGAACGCCTGAATCATGCCAATGTAGTTAAGAATCAAGTGGTAAGCATGGATACAGAGCTGGAGCAGAACTTCCTGGCTCGTGCCCGAGAAGAATATATCAAATCGAAAAAGCAGCTGCCTGGCGAAATTGTCGGACGTTTCAGTGAAGAGCTGGAGCGCATCTTCCTGCACCCAGAGCAAGGTCCGTTCTACGTTTCCCGCCTGCTGTACACCGAGAAGGGCTTCTGTATTTTGAAGCTGATTCAGTCTTATATTGAGGCTTTACGTGAAAGCTTGCTGCGTCTGCCAAGGGATATTGAGACGGCACAGGACAGTGCGGATGAGAAGCTAAGCGATGCTCGCAGTGCTTTTGTATCCAAAGAGAAGAAGAAAAATGCCTATATTGAGGCTAAAATCAATGAATATTGGCTCCATGCCGATGTAGAACGCACGGAACAAATGATTCAATTTTACGAGGACTTATATGAACTCTTAAATGAAGAGAATAGCCGGATTTACGGTGTGTTTACGGAGATTCTTAGTGCGCTTAGCTCGATTTTTGCCAAGAATGGGGACATCCTTATCAATGGTGAAGAGCAAGCAGATTATAAAGGCAACAAAACTTATTATTGGAACATTGTTAACGTGCCGGATATTTCGGCGACGATCTCCAAAATCATGGATCAGAAGGACGGCGACGACCTGATTCGCGACTTCACCCGTGAAATGCTGAAACATTCCGGACGCTGGGTTAAGGAACAGGAGATTGATATCGTTCGCTCGATTTCGGATTTCCTTAGCGATAAGTTCGGGGATCTGATCACCCGTTCGATGGAAGATTTCCTTGTGATGAAATTCGGCCATGAAGAGCCGCTGGATAAGTTCGTAGAGCGGATTATTGCCGGTAAATTGGACGAAGAGGCTGTGCCTACCTTCCACCTTAGCAACAGCTCGGGCAGCTTGCATTTCCCATCATGGGGTTTCGTTTCCGTACCTGTTAAAGCGCCTGGCATCCTGAAAGGGATTCGTAATTATCAGAATAATGCGCTTGGCAAATCACAATTTACAATCAAAGAAAGCCAAGTGAAAAACCGTATTTTCTGGCTTAACACACGTAACGGTGTGCCACTCTTCGTCTACACGCCGCTGCGGGTGTTTGAAGAGAACTATGAGCGGACCATTCTCGATAAGGAAGGGATCGGCCGCCATCTGGTGATGACGGATAAGAACAACTGGACGTATCTCCCTTCTCCGATTCCGGAAAAATCATGGGGTGACACTTACGTCAATTCTCGTGTACGTGATTATAACGCACGTGTGCGTGCAGACTTTGCAAAGGCGTTGGCAAGCGGAGTGATCATCGAAAAAGGTGTAGACGAGAACACAAGCAACAGATACTCTGTTGTGTTTACGAAACCATTTGATATGGATGCTCTATTGAGTGGATTTGATATGCAGTTAAATTCTTCGCGTCCGAATCTCGGAGAAGTGAAGAAGGCGGCTGATGAACTAAAGAATCTGCGCGAGAAGGGCTTGGAGCGCGAAGGCATTAAAGATATTTTTGGCAGCATCAATAAAGAAATGGCACAGGAGAATCTAATTCGTTCACCACAGCTGATTTCTCGTGTTCGTATTGAGCTAGCTAAATATGCTGAGCTGACTGCAAAAGCAACGGAGCTTGAAGGGCTGCTCCATCAATATCTGGACGAAGACAAGTGGATGGACCAATTCATCGAAGCGTTGTACACGGACAGCATTATCAAGAAAGGCGCACTCTACGTTTATGACCGTGATGAAGAAGAGGAAGCTTGGGAGCCGTTTGCCAACTTGATGAAAGAACGTAGCTACGTGGAATATGCCGTGTACCGTCATTTCCGGGAGCTGGATGAGAAGAGCCGCAGCGTTCTGCTGCGTAAGGCAGCTCGCCGTGCGAGTGAAATGACTGCCGCTGAAGACGTAACCCCATTGCTCTATAAGCTGGAAGGTCTTTATGTATCCTTCCTTGAAGCACGCGACAGCTTGGAGTATGAACGGGTAGAGTATGAGAGCGGCGATGAGATGTATAGTTTCTACAAGAGTATGACTAACAAACTCGGCAGCATCCGCAGAAAGTTGAAATAGGCCAATGATCAAAACACTGGCAATATCCTATGGTGAACAATATGCGGTACAGGAAGAGGCACAGCGCAGTAAAGGGGATGGACGCAGCAGCATCCATTACCCAGCCCTGTTTCTGTTCGTAGGCGACAAGGTTGCTCCGGCCATCGGTCCGGTGCTGGATAGCTGCGAACGGAAATGGGATAACGCCGGCGGTGTTATGGCATTACATGCTGTGTCAGGCACGAAGAGTGAGGACACAGACAGAAGTAAGAGGGGCACTGATGCAGGAGGAAAAGACCGGGTACTGGCCATGGCCTTGCCGGATATGGCAGGGTCAGATCCGCGCAAGGTGCGTCATGAGCTTTACCGCAAGTTTCATGAGGATACACGTTATCTTGCTGAAATGAATAAAGTTATCCGGCGGCTGAGCAACAGTATAGCGGATTATGGACGTCTATATTCATCTTTTGACGTGATTCATCTCTCTATCATTACGCGGGTCGATGACCCGCTTAATGTGTTGTTGCCAGAAATTACACTGCTGGCTCGTGCAATACTCAGTCAGTCTTTTAAGTCGGTACAGACGGATCTCTACGCTCTAATTAATGAGCGGGAGCAAGGGGATAATTTTGGATATTCCAGCTCGGTAGGGCTGGCTTTTCTGCGTGAATTGGACAGAATGCAAGCTACGGACTATACCTTTAATGCGCCGCTGCTTGTAACCGAAGACGGACTGTCAATTCCAGTTGGCCATGGTCCTTCTGCATTATTTGACCTTGTGTACCTGCTCTCTGATAAGAATGAGCGCGGAATGATGTCTGCTCACGGCATGGATGATAACTACGAGATTATTTCCCATATCAGTTTACTCAAGAATCGTGTTCGCCCGACTTCTGATCAGGCAACCGGACACGGCGGGTATAACAATATGACCTTCAAAAGCGGGATTAGAGGCAGCACAGGAAGACAAGGCTACGCCTCTGCAGGCTTTTCTGGCGTAAGAAGGCCTAATGTCCAAATTGCCTTGGCCGTGCTGTATCACGCCTTCCGGCGTCTTGCAGCGGATATGCGTGAGGGTAGTCCATGGACTATGCGCGAGCGTCAATCTCTATTAGGGCTGGATCCTGATCGTTTACGGGAGCATAGGGCGCAGCTAGTCCCGGAGAAAGACGGCCTTAGTGAAATGACAGGGCTAATGAGCCATGGACGTCCGTCCTACAATGAGCTGAAGCAGCTGTCACTTCGTGAAGCTGAACAGCAGCTGTTCGGTGATGGGGGCGAAGCTTATTTCCGTAATAATTTTGTGGCAGAGTCTAACCGGAGAGTAGAAGGTATTCATCCACTTCGTGGATGGCGTACCCTATTGGCGGCACAGGAAACAGCTACACCAGCAGTAACATTCTATCAGCTTGCGGAGTGGACAGCTGATCGCGATGAGGGTGGCAGTGTGCTGCATGCTTTGCGTCAGCATATGACTGGATTGCGTTCAGCACTTGTCTCCGCGCAGGATGAGCTTGAGGATCTTTATGCGGAAAGTGTGGAGCGCCAACCGTTCCAGCGTGTGCCGCTTTTTGACAAACGAACGGTACGCAACTTCATTCATTACTTATTCTCTGCGGTATATGGCAAAAAATATGAGCTATTATGTATGGAAAGTGAGCTTGCGCTATGCAGTCGTTTGGAATCTGCGCTTGAGCAGCTTCACGTGGAATGTGTGGCTCGTGTGAAAGCTATGGAGACGCTCCAAGAAGACCTGCGTATTACTGTAATGGACAGCATTGGGCGAACGAATGAAACCACTGGCCAGAACGTGATGGAATACTACCGAGTTGTCACAGAAGAAGTAATGAAAGAGATCGAGACCCGGCGTGGGCCAGGGATATTCTTTAGTGACAAGTATATGGGTAGCATTTCTAAGCTGTTAGAGCAAGGCAAAGTAGCGGTAGCGGAGCGTTTGATTGCCATTTGTCAGCGGGAAATATTAACGGCAGATCCGTTTGCTCTATCTTTCGAAGAAGAGCTTTTGCGACGTGCAAATGTTGCGGCTGCTTATGAGAACCGTCAGGTTCTATCCAAGGAAGAGCTGTTCAAGCGTCTGTACCATAACCTGGAAGATAGCGCGACGATCAATGTTCGTCTGTTCGAATACACGCAAGAGCATCGTCATGAGGAAAAATATTTCTTCGGAGACAGTGCATCTGAATTCCTGCGCTATGCATTTGGTGTGGATGAGACGACTCGCATTTATCGCTTAGGCTTCGTGCATGAACAGCGCAGGAGCGGAGTGGAAAAATTAAATCTGATGGGTGGTTTCCATTTAGAGGACTTGCTCTATTACCGTAATGGGAAGGTTTATTATGAAACCTATGCTCAGAATGGCTATCAGCTTCATGGGGTGAGTGAAGAACAGCTTCCCGAGATGCGCTGATGGCGTAATAGGTGGGTACCCTCACTTTGAGCCTCTTTATTGCACTTTGTGCAATAGAATCAACGGAAATAACCTTTAACTAGGGTTCTGTTGTATTTGATACATTAGATTTAAGCGGATTTCTGGAAGAGGGACATTTCTCCTTATTTCCAATGCACATTATGCAATAGAATAGAAATAGATGTTTCTTTTATTCCATTCTATTGCACAAAGTGCAATCTGGGGGATAATTACACATCCGGGCAGCCCGTTAATTTGGGCTACATAACCCCCGAACAATGTTAAGACCATAAGAGTACAATTCAGGTTTCTCCCGGAAAGGAAGTATAATGATGCAGAGAAAAATCAATCTGCTCCTGCTCTTCTTCAGTCTGATCGGCGGCGGGGTCGCCTTTCTTTTTGGCGAGTGGCTGCTAAGCTGGTACAACGATCTGCCTTCCATCTTACTCGTAGGCATTTATTTTGCCATAGTAGCACTCGGTATCGGCATCGGCTGCCTGCTAGCAGAAATGATCTCGCCACGGCTGAACGGAGCCTCATGGAAGCAGCGCTACCTAGGACTTTCCTGGAAGCTCCTGCCACTGATGATTGTCCTTGCACTTGGAGTTGGAGCATTAACAGAATTCGTTTATGAGCTGAATTTTGGCGGTGCTAAACCGGTTAAGAATGTTGTAATGGCTATTGATGACTCTGGCAGTATGGCGCAGAGTGATCCTGATAACAGCCGTTATTCAGCAGCTAAGGCGTTAATTGCGAGAATGGACAATGATAATCAGGTAGCGGTGGTGACCTTTAACCACGAAGCAGTAGTCGTCCAGCCGTTAACACCACTCTCGAATTCGCAGAATCGTGAGAAGGTGCTAACGTCCATTGATAATCTGAAGCCAACTGAGGGCGGCACGAACATTAGTGGTGCGATCTCGGAAGCACTTAAGGAGATAGACAGTGACGGCAGAAAAAATCAAGGCGCTATGGTCATTTTGCTGTCGGACGGAGTCAGTAATTTCGACACCTCACGAGAATTACAGACCTATATAGATCGTGGCATTGCCGTAAATACCATTGGCCTGGGGATGCAGGATCCTGCCGGTACCCAGTTGCTGCAGGATATTGCGAAACTAACGGGCGGTCACTACTATGATGTGACAGATACGGCTCTTTTGGGTGATGTATTCCAGCAAATCTATGATCGGTTGGGAGATCGAACATTGCTTACGGTGCGCAGTGATGCTACAGCAGATAGTCCATACTATGCTGCAGTTCGTATTTTGTCGCTGATGCTAATCGGTGCTGCACTTGGACTCGGTCTTGGTATTATGTTTGATAACCGTCATCTAGCAAAAAGCTTCGGGATTGGCGGCGTAATTTCAGGGTTGTTCGCAGGGCTTATTCTGGAATTTGGACTTAGCGGACATCATTTCACGGACGGACTTATTCGCCTTCTAGCTGTTCTTATATTGGCTGCAATCATCTCGTTATTTACAGGCGTCATTCCGGTAGGAGAAGGACGTATTTACCGTAATAGAAGAAACAATGCGGCGCCTACTCCACCGTCAGAAAGCTTTCCTGATCGACGGAGAAATCGGAACAGCAAAGGATTCTAGTAGTTGAAAGGGGCTTACAGTAATGAGGTACGCCGAGGATAATACTTCCGCTCTGGTAATAACGGATGTGACCTCTCAAGTGGATGACCGGTTCTGTACGCTGAGATGGCGCTGGCCGGACGGTGTGCAGGCGGTGTACATCCATAAGACCTCCGCAGAAGAGGCTTCTATTGGCACCGGGGATATTCCTCCGGCCGGAATGAAGCTCTATACTCGTGAGGAATACAAATCAAATAATGGATACCGTGATCGATTGGATGAGATCGGCCTAATCTCCTATACCATATACGCTCGCCTTGCTGATAACGGAGAGACGCTGCTGGTGAGGCAAAGTGATGGTGCGAACCGTATGGTGGTCAGTGCAGGCAAAGCCAGAATCTATTATTCCATTCAACAAAAAAGAGGATTATTCGGCAAACAAAAGACCGTACATATGGCGATTACGGCAGAAGTTCCAGTGGCTCGAGATGTCCTCTGTTATGTTAAGAAACGGGGAGGACATCCGGCAGGGAAAGAGGATGGTATTCTCTTTCCCTTTGTACAGGATTTCGCCCCTGGACGCAATGTACTCCCGCCGATTGAGATCGGTAAGGATGATTTTGTACGCATCTTTTTCACCGACGGTCCTAAGTATGGGCTTTATTACGATTTGGTGCCGGAGTAAAACCAGTCTATGCGTACAAGCGAGAGTTGGACATTGCCTGTCCATAGCAAGATACGCAGATACAACTTTTGGGAGGATGAGTAGATGTCTTTTTTTAGCCGTTTTATGAAAAAGAATCAGCCGGAGCCAAGGCCGCTTTTTTATGATATTGTGTGTCCGTATTGCTTCACTAAGTTCTCTCCGGAGGATGTAGTCTTCCGGGCTATGCATAGCCGAGAGGACGATGAGAATTACGCGCTGGGCGAAGATGATGCCTTGAATAAATACCGTGAGCGCTTTGGGCTTGATACGGTGGATGACATAGAAGCAATCATTAATCCGGCGGATATTCCGGAAGAATACCATCATTATACCGATCATGTGTTAACAGGGCTTACGGATCGTTATGGCGTGCTCACACGCAGACGGCTATGTCCATCCTGTCATAACGAGCTGCCTGTGACTGCAGGTAAGGTTCCGAGTAACATTATCTCGATTATCGGAGCTTCCCAAGTCGGGAAGTCGGTATACATGACCGCGCTGATTCATACCTTGCAGCATACGACAGCTGGTCATTTCGATGCCGCTTGTATGCCGCTCAACGCGGAGATTAGCCGTAAGTTCCGTACGCTCTATGAAGAACCGCTGTTTGAACGCGGGGATCTGCTAGCTTCCACACAGAAGGAGAAAATGCAGGAGCCGTTTATCTTTCAATTTGTTTTTAAGGATGAAGAAAAGCCGCCGCTGACACTTGTGTTCTTTGATGTAGCGGGTGAGGGCATGGTGGATCAGGATTATCTCGGACTACACGGTCAGCATATTAAGAACTCTGCCGGTATTCTGTTTATGGTCGATCCGCTGCAAATCCGTTCAATCCGTGAGAAGATTCATATTAACATCGGTGATCGCCCGGGCGAATGGGTCTCGCAATATGACGAGCCGCGTGATGTTGTGCTGACGATGTTCGGTGATTTTATCGCTTATCAGGAAAAGAGCAAAACTGACATTCCAACAGCAGTCGTTCTTGCGAAAAGTGATATGCTGCATTCGCTAAAGGATGAGGATGGCGATTACATCAAGTCCAACAGTAATGTGTTCAATAACTATGTCCATCGCAAAACATTGAATATGGATGAATTCCATAACATCGACGGAGAAATTCGCAGATTTATTGGTAAGGTGGACAGACCTTTTAAAGATACGATGGATGTGTACTTCTCGAATACGGGCTATTTTGCGGTTTCTGCGTTGGGCAGTAATCCTGTGAATCAGAAGATTGAGGGTGTAGTAAGCCCGATTCGCGTAGACGAGCCGTTTATTTGGCTGCTGCACAAGCTGAAGTATATTGAGGGGAGCGACGGCCCGTGAATGTTTTCTCAGGGTCTAAGATCGCCCAACAAATGTATACCCGCGAACGACGCGGATTGTTTCGTTCCACTGAAGGTTTTGATACAGTAGCGAAATCGGACAGCCTGGACAATAATTTTATCAAAAAAACATTACATCCCTTCTGCCTCTACGATGCACCGGCAGAGCTTACCGCGCGTGGAGAAAAGGATGAATCTGCATATCCTAGTGCGCTGCATCTGTTCCATGCGGAAAATGGTGACACGGTTATTGGAAAAAGTCATTATCAAGCGACGGATTTTACGGGCCAGCGGAGCGCCTTTTTTGCACATAACTTTGTAGTTCCGGCCTCACGTTCAGAGGAGATTGTTCAGAGCTACGGGGACTTTCTACATGCGGATTTCGCAAAAAGCTATGAAGGAGAGCTGGGCGGCACCTTGCCGGAGCTGTCAGCTATTCCAGTTATACGTACAGATCGTCGCCCTGATCCTATAGCGGGATTACGCTTGTTAGGGATTGATGAAGGGATATTTAAGGCATTGCTGCAAGCGGTGATGCTCTCTGTGGCAGGTAAGAAAAAAATCTATATCGCTCTAAATGTACCTATCACGGAGCTGTCTGCACGTGCGGTGGAGCTTACAGAAATTTTATATAGCGTGCTGCCATATGAATTCCGCCGCAGATTAGGCGTCATTACTTATGCTAATGAACCGCAAAGCCGTAAATATATTCATCTTAGTTTTGTGGAAAAAGGTTCGCTCCGTCCCGGTGATCGCAGCATCGAGAAGGACTTCACCTTCGATTTGGTTACAGGCCGGATGGGAAATGTAGATTTTGGCGAGTCCCGTCAGCCGTATGCTGATCTGGTTTGGAAGCTGTTACTTCTGAATCCGGGGGATCTCGACGATTTCGTAAGTTTTGCCGATCAGATCCTGCGTGGAGAAAGTCCTGAGCATAAACTATCGCTCGCTCTCTATAATGAGTTAGCCGTATTTTATGAGATTGAGCAGGGGAATGAGCACTTATATACAGAGAATAAGAGCGCGGTGCTGAGTGGTTTGCTCTCTTATCTTAAAGCTGAGGGTGCGATTCATTCCAGAATCCGACTGAATGATATTTTTTTGGAGCGGTTCGACAGAGAATTTGATTTAGTCCGGCAAAGGAATGTCCCGGATCCTGCAATTATGGAGTGCTTTAAGGATTATTTTATTCTCAAGGATCATAATTACAAAGCCAGAATCGTTGATTATTTCATTAATGGAATGCTTCATAGCGTGGAAGCGGGACGCAAAGATGTTCTTAATGAAGCTTACGGTATCATTGAGAGTAATGATGAGCTGAGTGTTGCTTTTTTCCAACGGGTAATGTCAGAATCGTATTTCCGTAAGCAGCTATTAGAGCCTTATATGGAATCAAGACTAGTTGCTGCATCTAAATCTGTGGACATTCTGAATTTTGTACTCCATTGGGGCCGTTTTCTACCAGCTGCGTTAGAGCAGCCTTTTGCTCAGGATGCAGTAAGGGATTACTTGCTAGAAAAGCTACAACTGGAGACTGATCCGGTTGCTGCGGTGGCGGAAATTCATGGCACTGTAGATAAAGCAGAGAAAGATCGACGTAGAGGGACAGGCGTATCTCCTAAAGTACTTTCGCTTATGCTGGAGCTTGCCGCGTCTGCTGATAGATTCTTGTTGAACCGCCTATCCCTTACTGAAATGACGCAGGAAGAGTTACTTGAGGTTGTTTTCTTACGTTATGGAAATGTTGTGGAGTGGCAGCCGCCACTAGATAGAATTAGCAAGCAGAAAGAAAATGCACTCCGCGCTGCGTATCGCTGGTTTGGTGAAGAGAAGCCGAATGAAGAGATTTTTGCAGGCTTATCTCCAAAGGAATTGGACGATGTACAGCTGCTCGGTCGCCGTTTACTGAAGGAAGCTAGAGTGCTAGAGCCTTTTGAACGTCTGCCTCTAGCTTTCTACTACACTAGTCAGCGCGAGGGTGGTCCGCTGGATTATGACGCACTCCTGGAATTAGTAAAGCATAAAGCCGGTACCGATAAGGATGTTATCTATCGATTCTTTGCATGGTCTCAAGGAAATTCTTTATTTACGATATCGAATAAAAAGCTTTATCCGGGTTATCGCCGGGCGATTCTGAAGTATTTCCAGAGCAGTGACCGCGAAGCCTTCAAGAATCGTGAGTTCCGTAAAAGCTATGTCGCTACAGCACGGCCTGCTCTTCAAAATGTGTACAATGAAGCTCGCGGTCAGCTTGCTTCCCCGCTGGCGCGCTGGATCAGCCGCAGTCGATTTCGACTCCTGATTTCCGGTTCCATCACGGGCATTCTGGTGATTGTCGCAATTATTGTATTCAGTATGCTGCGTCCGGAAGATCCAAAGACGGCTCTACCGGGGACAAGCCCTGAGCCGACAGCCGTTCAGAGTGCAGGCAATGAACTGCCTCCGGCTTCAGTATACTTGAAGGAGCAGAGTGTCGAAGGAGATAAGGGAAGCAGCATATTGGTGTTCACGTTTGCTAAAGCAGATGATTGTGTGCAATTTAATCCGACGGAGATTAGTCTGATGACTTCATCCAATGTGGTGGATAAGACCTTTAAGGTCGCTGCTAGCAATGGAACGTGTCCAGTTCCGTCAGCGGATGCCACAGGCACTGCTGTTGAACCGGCTGAAGATGCGGAGGCTACTAACGCAGGAGCCGATGCCTCGCCGTCTCCTACCCCGGGAGCCGATGCGGATAATAACACAGTTGGGTCATCCGCGACAGCTGTCACAGAAGGGGTACAGCCATCCTATCAGGTGGAGGTTACCTTAGAACCGGGAGCGACCATCGTAGAGAAAAGTATGATCAAGGCGGGAAGATTTACATTGATTGTAGATCCCGCTCCAAAGGATGCACTGGGTGTTAACCCAAGTGCTGAACCTTCGCCAACGGCAAGTCCGGAAGGAACAGCTGAATAAAGGAATTTCTGATCAGCAGAACGATGCCGAAAGGTTTGGTTCTGCTGTTCTTTTTTTGTTACTCAAACAAAGCTTCTCTATAGACATGCTATGTATTAATAGATATGATTATGAAAATAAGGTTATACCGCCCTTTATAGGGGCGGTCTTTATGTTGTGCGCTCTTATTTTATGTAGTATCCATTCCTTTATAGAAAGAGGTTGAACAATGAAGAAAGTAGTCACCTCCAAGTTTTTCGTACTTGGACTGGCCATATTCATGGTCATTTCAATTTTAGGAACATCCCTTGCTCCGGCAGGAACCATCTTTGCAGAGGCAGGTGTTAGCACCGGACTAGATGAATCTAACGATGCAGCTGCTCAGGCGGAGCGAATTAACGTTGCGGATGCGACCTATACAGCTGCAGAGTTTATTTTAAAGGGTGGCGTGCAGTCGGATTGGCAAGCGATTGGACTGGCTCAAGCGGGATACAAACTGCCTGCGAGTTATAGCCTATCCCTTGAGAAAAAGGTAAAGAATGCAGAGGGCAATTTCGCGAACGTAACGGATTATGCGAGAATTGTACTCGCAGTAAGAGCAATTGGTGCTGATCCTACCAACTTTGCTGGAAGCGGAACAACACCTGGCTATAACTTAATAGAGAAGATCTATAATCATGACAAAATCAGTGGACAGACACTTAATAATCCAGTATATGCTTTGCTCGCATTGGACTCTGGTAAATATAATATTCCATATAACGCGAAATGGACTGCGGATAAGCTCATTGCTGAAATTCTCTCCAAGCAAAATCAAGATGGTGGCTTTGCCTTAACGACAGGCGCGAGTGAGCCAGATATGACAGCGATAGCTTTAACCGCTCTAGCGGCGCATAAGCGTAATCCAGAAGCTTACACAGCAGGGCTACAAGCCGTATCTTGGCTATCTAATGCTCAGGATAGTCATGGAGGTTACGGAGATAGTGCTGAGAGCGCTGCACAAGCTATTCTAGGTCTCACATCCTTCGGTGTAGACCCAAGTGGATTAGAATATACCAAGAATAAAGTGAATCTGATGGGTAACCTGCTGAGCTACCGTCTAGCTGACGGAAGCTTCGCGCATAGCCGTGACGGAAGCAGTAATATTCTAGCTACAGAGCAGGGCCTTCAGGCGCTTGTAGCTTACAATCTACTCTATAAAGGCAGTAACAGTAAATTATACGATTTTTCTAAGTCATCCGTTCAGAATGCCTTAATCTATGCACCTGTTACTGTAGAGGGTCCTAAGAGTACTTTAGTACAGGGATATGGATATGCCAGTAACGTGCTTAGTGCACTAGAGAAGTTGGCTCTTCAGACGAACTTGCCGATCACGAATCCTTCCGGTGCATATGTCACTGGAATTGGAAACATTTCCGCTGGAAGCTACGGCGGCTATGACGGATGGATGTATGCCGTATCCCGTAACTCTCAATGGATCAACCCTGATGTTGGAATGAGTGATTTTGCGCTTAAAGATTCAGATCAGGTGCTGGTTTATTATGCTGGAGATGATACTAAACTTGTAGATTCGGTAACGGTGTCTAAACCAAGCCCTAAAGAGGGCGATTCTTTTACTGTAGTAGTGACTAGTAAGACATGGAAATGGGACGCTGTAACGAATACGTCCTCCCCGGTAACTGCCAAAGCTTCTGCCGTTCAGGTCCAAATTGGAAATCGCATCGTAACAACGAATGCTAAAGGCGAGGCGTTATTCTCAGGGAATGTTCCGGCAGGTGATTACAAGCTGACAGTAACAGGCTATCGTGAAGGAAAAGCACCATTGATAGCTAAATATACGCAAGATCTAAAGGTAATTCCTAAGAATGTAACGGCTTCACTTTCCGTGGAGGGTCCGCAAGGATTGATCGGTGAGGGGACTTTAAAGGCTTCCAATGCGCTTGAAGCTTTGCAGCAATTGGGGTTATCCAATGATTTTAAAGTAGATATCACGAAATCGTCGTATGGTAATTTTGTATCGGGCATTCATGGAGTTACTCAAGGCCTTTATGATGGCTGGTGGAGCTTCGTAGTATGGCGTAGCGGCGAATGGATCTATCCAAGTGTGGGTATGGATGCTTTTGAATTACAGGAATCGGACCGTGTTCTTGTATATTATGCCGGAGAAACCACACAGGTTGTTGATACTGCGGTTGTATCCTCTGTACAGCCGAAGCCGGGTGAAGCTTTCACAGTAACAGTTTCTCAGAAACAATGGGTGTGGAATAAGGATACCTTTACTTCCGATCCAGTGACTTCTCCAGCCGCTGGTGTGCAGGTCTTGATCGGTGATCAGAAGGCGATCACAAATGCTAAGGGGGTAGCTGCATTTGACCAAGGTCTACCAGCGAATACCTATACGATCATTGTTACCGGATATGTTAAGGATAGTGTGCCTAGTGTGGCGCGTTATACTCAGTCCCTAAACATTCCTTCAGATGTTATTGCTCCTGTTAAAGCTACGGCTACCATTTCAGTCGTTGGGGATAACAAGAAGGGGACGATTCTGAACAGTACAACAGTATCGCTAAAAGAAGGTGAAACAGCTTATAGCTTATTGATTAGTCAATTGGGCGATAAGGTAGTATCATCCGGAAACGCTGGAAGTAAATACGTGAAATCTATAAATGGTTTGTCCGAATTTGATGGCGGACCTAGCAGTGGATGGAAGTATAAGACGAATAGAGATGCTGATCCAAGTATCAGTGCGGACAGCTACATTTTAGAGAACGGTGATATATTATATTGGTACTATTCATTGGGTGAATAAGTACGATTGATTATTCGTTAGACGGACACTACGATTCGGAGTATTAGCGGATCGAGTGTCCGTTTTTCTTTTCATTCGTTGCATTATTTGACAAGAGAAACTTTTTTTCGACATTTTATTCATGATTTTATTTAAAAATCATCACACTATTCGCCTTTCTTACCGATAAAAATAGATAGTTAGTAAGATCATGAGAAGGCGGAATGCAGATGAAGAATATGAAAGTGAAATTTAAAATTGGGATTCTATTGGTATTTTCTGTAGTTATGTTGAACATTGTGGGGGTAACTGGCTTTATCACTTTGGACAAAATGGCCAAAAAAACAACAGAGACGTATAATGAAAACTTGTTGCCTGTTTCTTACGTGGGACAAATGCGTACAAACAATCGGGCAATTGAAGCTTTTCTCTTGGAGCGCTTGATTAGCGTTGATGTAAATAAGAACAAACAACTGAAAGAGAGCATTACGGAGAAAGTGCAGGAAAATAATAATCTTTTGAACAAGTTGAAGACCGTCCAGTACAAAGATAGTACGGTAGTGAGTAAAATAAAGGAATATGAGTCCTCCTTAACAGACTATCGTGCACAAAGAGACAGTATTATTCAGATTGCGGATAGCAAAGGTAGTCAAGAGGCCTTTCAAGTATTCACAGGTGAGTTTAGTAATTCTCGTGAGAAAATGATCAATATGCTTAAAGGAATAAGCGATTCGCTGCTAAAGGGAGCTGGAGATCATAATTCAGAGTCTACGGCTACCGCTAAGAGCATGAAGACTAAAAGTATAGTGTTGATAACGTTCTCTTGGATCATTTGTATCGTGCTTAGCGTTGCAATCATTCGACTGATTACGAAACCTCTTAAGGAACTGCAAAGTTTAATGAAGCGGGCGGAAAATGGAGATTTAACCGTCACGGCAACGTATACCGCTAAGGATGAAATCGGCCAAATTAATAGCTCATTTAACAATATGCTGGAGAGCTTACGGAAGATGATGCAAGGCATTGCGGAGAGTGCAGAATTGTTATCAGCCTCATCGCAAGAGATGAGCGCTAGTGCGGAGCAGACCTCGCTGGCTTCGCAAATGATCGCCGAATCTTCAGGAGAGATTGCAGCGGGGTTTGATGAACAGACGGAAAGCATTGATCGTACCTCTCAGTCTATACAAGCTATGACCAATAATATTTCGGCCGTAGAAAGTAGCAGTTTTGAAATGTCCGACCTTATGGGAGTCGCTTCTGGTTCAACAGATCGTGGGGTAATCGCTGTAGATAACATCATTGAACAGATGAAGGAAATCGACTCCGGCGTAACTCAGAGCCAAGAGATTATTAGTAACCTCGGGCATCTGTCTCAGGATATAAATACAATTATTACTACGATTAACGGAATTGCAACACAGACGAACCTGCTGGCGCTTAATGCTTCTATTGAAGCAGCGAGAGCTGGAGAACATGGACGCGGCTTTGCTGTAGTTGCTGGAGAAATTCGGGGTCTTGCAGAAGCGACGAGAAACAGTTCACTGAAAGTAACAGATATTATTACGCATATTCAAAAGCAAACTGAAAGAGCAGTAGAATCAATGGCTTTCGGCTCTGAGCTAGTCTCTATCGGCGTTGCTCAAAGTCAGCTCGTATCTCAAGCGTTTCATGAGATTCAAAGTTCTATTAAAGAAGCTACGCTGCAGACGGAAGAGATTAGAGAGGCGGTTGCGCATGTCTCCTTAGAGTCACAAGGTGTGGCGGCAGCAATGGTGCAGGTCAATGCTATATCCAATAAAGGGGCAGTGGGTGTTCAGGACACCAGCGCAGCTAGTCAGCAGCAACTGTCTGCTATGGAGGAAATGTCCGCATCAGCTCAGTATTTAGCGGTGCTGGCGGAAGATCTGCAGAAGACTTTAGCGCAATTTAGATTATAACGCGAAATGAAAAAAAAGGACGTCCCAGAGCCATTTAGGCTTTGGAGACGTCCTTTTGTGTGTTATTGAATGGAGTTAAGCATACCAGCCCCATACGAAGATGAAGAGCGTACCAAAGATCGTAACTAAGCCAACGAATAAGGCATAGGCGATATTGATGTAGAGTTCTTTCTTGGTATCAGCTGATTCCCCAATATGCATGAACAGGAAGAGCTGCAGGGAAGCCTGAATGAGCGCTGTAATAAGCAGGATAGCCATGTTCGCACTATTAGATAGATCAAGGTAGATTACAGCAAGTGCAGCCACAGAAAGGACAAGAGAGGCTAAGAAACCCATCACATGGCGAATTGGAAACAGTTGCTTCATCATGCTACATCAGTCCTTTCAGATAGACGAAGCTGAAAATAAAGATCCAGACAACGTCCAAGAAATGCCAGTACAGCGAGAAGATAAAGGATTTATTGGCCGTAGCCGGAGTAATACCTTGACGCTTCAACTGGATTAAGATAGCCGCACCCCACAGGAACCCGAACGATACGTGAGCTCCGTGTGTTCCCAGCAGTACAAAGAGACTGGATAGGAATCCGCTGGTTTGAAGTGTAGCCCCTTCGTGAACATAAGTGACAAACTCCGTGATTTCAATACCAAGGAAGCCGAGACCCATTAACAGGGTTAGTCCGAAAAAGACCATCATAGCTTTTTGGTAACCATGCCGCATAGCATGAACTGCAAGACCGATCGTAAATGAGCTTGTCAACAGCAGTAATGTTTCGATCATCACTGGACCAATTTCAAAAAGGTCCGGCCCGCTAGGGCCGCTGGCAAAACGGTCTACCATTACAAAGTAAACAGTGAACAACGTAGCGAACAGTGCAATCTCTGCTCCTAGAAAGACCCAGAAGCCAAAGATTTTATTACTATTCTCTTCTGTTGAGTATTCAAGCGGCTTAGACGCATCTATTTTCATATTGTCTCACCCCGCAATTTCTTTTCAGTAGCAATAACTTCTTCTGCAGGGATGTAGAATCCGTGATCCCGATCGAAGGACATAGCAGCTAGAACGATGAGGATACCTACTCCAGAGAGGATGGCCGGAATCCAGAGACTGAATACCAGAGAGAATCCTGCAATGAAGAAGATAACACCCAGAATAAATGGTTTGCCTGAATTACTAGGCATATGAATCTTAGTAATCTTGTCTTCGTATAAAGGTACGTTGTCTTGTTTAGAGAACCAGTAGGCATCGCGTGTTTTTACGGTTGGAACCACTGCGAAGTTGTAAGCCGGAATCGGACTTTTCGTTGCCCACTCCAGAGTACGTGCATCCCATGGATCTCCATTTGTATCTCTTGGTTCATAACGTGTACTCCAGTAGATGTTATACACCAGAATTACAAATCCGATTGTAAGACCTATCGCCCCTATGAACGAGACCATACTGAGCGGACCAAATCCGGTATCCGCAGAATAAGTGTATTGTCGACGTGTCATTCCCTTAAGTCCGAGAAGGAATAGTGGGAAGAACGATACGTTAAAGGAAATAATAATCCACCAGAAGGCATGTTTACCAAGGCGTTCGTTCAAACGGAAGCCGAATACTTTAGGGAACCAGTAGTGGAAACCTGCGATAACGGCGAATACAGCACCTGGAATGAGAACGTAGTGGAAATGCGCCACCAGGAACATTGTATTATGGTACTGATAATCGGCACTGGCCATGGCCAGCATGACACCTGTTACCCCACCAATCGTAAAGATCGGGATAAAGGCGAGCGAATATAGCATCGGCGTCGTAAATGATATTCGCCCTTTTCGTAAGGTGAATAGCCAGTTGAATATTTTCACACCTGTTGGAACGGCAATGGCCATAGTAGTAATCGAGAAGAAACTGTTAACCATAGCGCCTTGGCCCATTGTATAGAAATGGTGAGCCCATACTAAGAAGGACAATAGGGAGATGATCAACATACTAAAGACCATGGATGTATATCCATACAGGTTCTTTTTGGAGAAGGTGGCGATAATTTCACTATAAATACCGAAGGCAGGTAGTACAACGATATATACTTCTGGATGTCCCCATACCCAGAAAAGGTTGGCCCATAACATATCCATACCGCCGTTGGCCATCGTGAAGAATTGAGAGCCGAATAACCGGTCGAACATCATCAAAGCGAGCGCAACCGTAAGCACTGGGAAAGCGAATACGATAATTACGTTCGTGATTAGCACGGACCATGTAAACATTGGCATTTTCATCAATTTCATACCTGGAGCACGCATCTTCAGAATCGTTACAATAAAGTTAACGCCTGTGAGGAGTGTACCGATACCAGATATTTGAAGCGCGAGCGAATAGTAGTTGTTACCCACCGTTGGGCTGAACTCTATACTTGCTAGTGGGAAGTATGCAGACCAGCCAGCATCTGGTGATCCCCCGATAACAAACGAAATGTTAAGCAGCATTGCTCCGAAGAAGAAGAGCCAGAAGCTGACGGCATTAAGACGCGGGAAGGCAACGTCTCTGGCACCGATTTGTAGCGGTACGATAACGTTCATCAAACCGATAATAAACGGCATGGCCATAAAGAGGATCATGATCAAGCCGTGTGTTGTAAATACCTCGTTGTAATGCTGTGCGTCAAGAAATTTCATGTCTGGGGCTGCCGTTTGCAGCTTCATCATAATAGCGTCAACGCCGCCGCGGAAAAGCATTAGTAGCGCAGCAAGGATATACATAACCCCGATACGTTTGTGGTCAACGGTAGTTAACCATTCGCGCCATAAATATCCCCATTTTTTAAAATAGGTTAGTCCGACGATAATCCCGATTGTAGCTAAAACAATACTTGCCATAGCCCCGTAAATCAGGGGTTCGCCGTGGACCTTAAATTTATCCCAATCCATTAGGAATCGCTCCTTTCAAGTTGCTCAATTAACATGGACTAATGTCCTTCATGTGTAGTGCTCTGTTCATCCAGTTCTGGATTAGGTTCGCTGTTAAATTCTGTCTCGCTAGATGGTGCAGGAGACGGATGAATTTCTTTATTATCCTGATGTTCCATAGTTCCATTATCCATATCCATATCTTTACCATTATTACTCATATGGTCGCCATGATCTCCCGGAGGAGGGCTAAAGGATAAGTGAGTGTTGGTGTATGTTTTGCGTCCGACATATTCCATTTTCAAAAGATTTTTGAATTCATCTTCGGTTAATGGACCTGCTGTTTCTTTAACGTCTTTTACCCATTCTTGATAGTCCTTATCAGTCATCGCAAGGGCTTCAAACTCCATGTGGGCAAAACCCTTACCATTAAAGTTCGCATTTCTTCCGGTATAAGAACCTACAGTATCCGCTGAAAGATGCAAAGTGGTAAGCATGTCACTCATCGCATATTTCTGTCCTCCCAATTGAGGGATCCAGAGACTTGAGATCGTACCGAAAGAGTACAATCTGAACTCGACAGCGCGGTGAACTGGAATGTTCACGTAGTTCACGGTTTCAATACCTTCCTCAGGATAGCTGAAATGCCATTTCCAGTTGGAGGAGGAAGCGTAGATTACAAGCGGTTTCTGATCTTTATAATCCGCTGCAACGTTTTCTACATCTACTGTCGTTTTGACAGTGACCACGGAGAGGAATGCCACGATAATAATCGGGATTGTAATCCAGATAGCCTCCAACCATTTGTTTCCTTCCTCGTGAGGAGGAATATAATCTTCGTTACTTTTCTTAGCGCGGTACTTCAAAAGTACAAAGACATATAAGATGTAGACAACTGCTAGAACACCGAGCATCACAACAATGGAGAGGATGATCGTGTCAGACAGAGTTCTCGCAGCCGGCCCCTTCGGATTCAGAACAGCGATTGAACTGCATCCTGGCAAGAGTAAAATTAGGCTGAGAAATAAAGCGTATAACGGTCCCTTTTTGTTCATGCTTAAGCTCCTTCCTTCAATACTTCTATTAATTAACCCTCATCATTACCTTCATATATAGTAAGAACTAATGAGAAAGAAAGCAAAAGACTTATTTTTCCATCTTAGCCATAATAGACCTTAATAATGGCGATCAAGTTAAATATGTGTGATCAATTTGTTACAAGTTCCTAATGATATGATAAAGATCACTGTAGCTACGCTGTTTAATGGTTATTTATTTCTGTTCAAAATTTGTTCAATAATTTACTAAAGTTGCTAATTTGGACACATCTATTTTGTGCAAAAGGATTGGAATTTAACCATTTTTTGTTGGTGTGACAGGATTTGGTCGAAATCAGAATTTGATGAATTTTGTCGAAATATCTGCGAACGTCGAAAAGGGTAACAAATTATTCTGTATTAAGTTACAATCTCTCAAATTTCTATCTATTAATCTATGATAATGTTATAGGTAAATATACGAGATGGGAGATTTTTTAAGATGTTTAAAAAGAAAGTGTGGCTTTTATTTATAGTACTATTCGTATGTACGGGTTTGGTACGAGAGATAGATACAGTGAATGCAGCGGGTGCGACAGGATCCCTGAAATTAGGGGTGAACGATAAATTAACTAAAATTGATGCAGTGTCGATAAAGGATACATATTATGTTTCACTGCGTGATTTGTCCCTAGAACTGAATCTGAATCTTACCCTTCAGGGTGTTGGAATTCATGTTCAAGGGAACAACGGTTCCATCGAACTGCTGAATGATCATGCAACAGCTCTTCTCCCTAATGGAAAGACTATTCCGCTGATAACATTTGTTGAAAATGGTAGAACGATGGTTCCTGTGAAGATGACCTCTCATCTTGGATTTTCAATTTCGTTTAAGCCAGCTCAATCTCTATTAAGAGTGTATAATTCCGGGGCTAAATTAGACGATGCTGCATTCGTGAACCAATATAAAAAGGATTTACAACAAAATGTACCTACAGGGACGACAGGCACAAAGGGGAAAGTCGTATATCTTAGCTTTGATGATGGTCCATCTGCTACTACCTCTCAACTACTTGATATTTTGGCGAAGTATGATGCGAAAGCAACTTTCTTTATGTTGGGAAATAACATGAACGCACATGCGTCTCAAGTGAAACGCTTAGTGAAAGAGGGACATGCACCTGCTTTACACGGCATGACACATGTGAAAGATAAATTTTATGCTTCTCCAGCCTCTGCGTTAAAAGAGATGAATGACGATAATGCAATTCTGAAGAAGATTACGGGTCAAAGTACAACACTGATTCGTACACCTTATGGCAGTAAACCTTATTTAACAAAAGCTTATAGAGATAAGATATTAACGCAAGGGTACCATCTGTGGGATTGGAACGTTGACTCTGAGGATTGGCGATATAAGAATGATAGTAATTCTATCTATAATACAGTTATGAGAGAGGTTCATAATCTGAAGAAGAGCAGCCCGGTGATTCTAATGCATGATCAAAAGGCTACACTTAAAGTTCTTCCACGCATCCTAGAGGCACTGAAGAAAGAAGGCTATGCGTTCCGTATTATTACTTCGGATATGGAGCCTAACAATTTTTGGAACGATAAGCGCTAACTCTGATAGTAAAATTAAATCATTTTCATTGTTATGGCGACAGATTTGATCTGTCGTCTTTTTTTTGTTGTCTGAAATCTTTGTAGATTTGACACATGTAGGCTTACCTAATCTATCGACGTAGTTAATTTGTCATGTTATCATGATACTCTGATAACGTATTAGCGAACTAAAGCACACGGCGCTGTGTCAACGATGGGGGATAAAAGAGATGAAGAAGAATGCATTTTTAGTTTTATTTATGATCATGGTTATTGCAGCTTTATCAGGCTGTTCGTCTTCTGGGAGCAAGGACGGAAAGCTGGTAATCGGGATTGATGATAAGTTCGCTCCAATGGGCTTTAGAGATGAGAACAATGAAATTGTTGGGTTTGATATCGACTATGCCGGAGCTGCAGCTGAGAAAATGGGCAAAGAAATCACTTTTCAGCCTATTGACTGGTCAGCTAAGGAGTCAGAACTGAATAGTGGGCGCATTGATATGATTTGGAATGGTTATACCATCACAGATGAACGTAAGGAAAAGGTGTTATTCACAAAGCCTTATCTTGAGAATAGTCAGGTAGTAGTCGTATTAGCGGATTCCACTATTTCAAAGCTTGAGGATTTGGCTGGTAAAGAGGTAGGACTTCAAAGTCTATCCTCTGCTGCCGATGCTTTAAATGCTAATCCGATTAAAGACCAAATTGCTAATCTGTCGGAATTTCCGGATAATGTGCTAGCGCTCACAGATTTGAAGACTAAGCGCCTGGACGGTGTAGTCATTGATGAAGTGGTAGCCAGATATTATATGTCAAAAGAGCCTGATACCTTTAAGCTACTAGATGAATCGCTTGCTCCTGAGCAGTACGGTATTGGAATTAAGAAAGGCAATGAGGCACTACTGGAAGAACTTCAAAAGGCTTTGGATGAAATGAACAATGACGGAACGGCTGAGAAGATCTCCACGAAGTGGTTTGGTGAGAATAAGGTATTGAAATAGCAGGTCAATATACAGAGTTTATTGGAGAAATGAAAATGGATTATATAATACAAATTTCCGGGCCGATGTTAGAAGGCGCGCGTACAACTATTTTATTGTTTCTTATTGTTATTTTGGTGTCGATTCCGCTCGGGTTCCTAGTCACTTTGATGGCGAAGAGTGCGATCAAGCCCGTGGCTTGGATTGCACATACCTATATCTATGTCATGCGGGGAACACCACTTTTACTGCAATTGTTATTTTTTTGCTTTGGTTTACCACAGATTCCGGTGATTGGGCAATATCTGGTCATGGACCGCTTCGTTGCGGCGAGTCTTGGTTTTATTCTTAACTATGGGGCCTATTTCGCGGAGATCTTCCGTGGGGGTATGCTCTCCATTGATAAAGGGCAGCATGAAGCAGCTAAAGTACTCGGACTGAGTAAATGGCAAACGCTGCGCAAGGTAATTCTAGCTCAAATGTTTAGGGTAGCTTTGCCAGCCGTGGCAAATGAATCGATTTCCTTGGTCAAAGATACGGCTCTGCTGTATGCCGTTGCTGTGCCTGAGCTACTGAACTATGCAAAAACAGCAGTGAATCGAGACTTTACTGTAACCCCCTTTGTAGTGGCGGGAGTGATTTACTTACTGATGACGCTGGTGCTCACTTTATTCTTCAAAGGACTGGAGAAACGTTTTAAATTCGAGTAGAGGGACTGTCTGAATATGAGTAACATGATAGAAGTAAGTGATTTACAGAAATCCTTCGGCAAATTGGATGTGTTGAAGAAGGTTAGTTTCAATATCCAGGCGGGTGAGGCCGTCGCTGTTATAGGGCCTTCAGGTTCGGGTAAGAGTACGATGCTGCGTAGTCTAGTACATCTAGAGGAAATTACGGGTGGAAGCATCTTCATCCAAGGCAAGCCGCTCGTGGCGAATGGAAAATACGCTAGTGGAGCAAGTATTCGTGAGATCACGGCGGCCATGGGAATGGTGTTTCAACACTTTAACCTATTTCCACATTTAACGGTGCGAGGCAATCTAGAGCTAGCTCCAAGGATGTTGAAGCGAGAAAGCGTGAAGGAGATTACGGCTAGAAGCGAGAACTTACTTTATAAGGTAGGACTTGCTGAAAAAGCGGATGTGTATCCTGCAAAGCTGTCAGGTGGACAGAAGCAACGGGTTGCTATTGCGAGAGCATTAATGCTCAATCCTGATATTCTATTGTTCGATGAACCCACTTCCGCGCTTGATCCTGAACTCACGGGCGAGGTACTACGCGTCATACGTCAACTTGCTGAGGAGAATATGACGATGATTGTTGTCACTCATGAGATGAATTTTGCCCGTGATGTGGCCGATCGTGTGATTTTCATGGACAACGGTGAGATCACGGAGTCTGGAACACCTGAGCAGATTTTTGATCATCCACAGCAGGAACGCACTCGAATTTTTTTGAATCAAGAGTCGAGAGTGTGAATAGCTCAAGCTAATAAAGTGTCTATTTATGAGAAAAACCCACACAGTTATAAACCACTGTGTGGGTTTTTTTGCGTTGACATAAAGATTAAACTGTATTAATAATAGTAGTACAGTTAATACACGTCATGATGGATTTAATGCAAGACAGTGAAAGGAGGATGGTTATGTTCGAATTGGACGTTCGCAGTCGCAAGCCGATTTATGAGCAGCTGACCGATAAGGTCAAGGAGATGATTTTACATGGTATTTTGCAGACTGATGAACAACTGCCTTCGGTAAGGACATTATCCCAGCAGCTAACCGTGAATCCCAATACGATTCAGAAGGCTTACCGTGAATTGGAACGTGAGGGGTATATTTATTCACTGCAGGGGAAAGGGAGTTTTGTAGCCCCAATGAAAAAAGAACAGAATGAGATTAAAAAAGCTGAAGTACGTGATGAGTTGCTTAGACTGATGGCGGAAGCGGTTTATCTTGGGTTCACCGCCGCTGAGATTAGTTCATTGTACCGACAAGTGGAAAAGCAGAGAGAAGGGGGGAAGAGTAATGATTGAGATTCGAGGAGTCAGCAAGTTATTTCAAGGGGAGAAGGCCGTTGATGATATCTCTTTAACGGTACATAAAGGGACAATTTATGGGCTGCTCGGGTCTAATGGAGCGGGTAAAACTACGCTGCTGAAGACCTTGGCAGGCATTTACTTTCCGGATAAGGGGACCGTGAAGGTGGATGGTGAAGCGGTATTCGAACACCCGACAACTAAGCAACGGGTTATTTTTATGCCGGATTCTCCTTACTTTTTCCCGCAATCCAACATGCTGCAAATGGCAGCCTTCTATCGCTCGATCTATCCGAGCTGGAATCAGAAGCGTTTTGAAGATTTGGGGACCGTCTTTCAGCTCGATAAGAAGCGTAAGCTTAGTCGTTTCTCCAAAGGGATGCAGCGGCAAGCGTCATTCTGGTTATGTTTAAGCTGTATGCCAGATGTGCTTATTATGGATGAGCCGATTGACGGGTTAGATCCGGTAATGCGACGCCAGATCAAAAACCTGCTATTTCAGGAGGTTGCTGAACGCGAGCTGACGGTAATCATTTCTTCACATAATCTTCGTGAGATCGAGGACCTATGCGATCATGTAGGGATTATGCATGGTGGCAAGATGTTGATTGAGAAGGATCTGGATGATCTTAAGGCGGACACTCATAAGATTCAAGTGGCCTTCCGAGATGAGCGGCATGAAATTCCGATATCAGCGAAGCTGCAAATTTTACATCAAGAACGCCGGGGGAGCGTGAACCTGTACATAGTAAAAGGGGATCGTGAGCGAATCAAAGCGGCCTTTCAGGTATATGAGCCATACGTATTCGATTTGCTTCCGTTGACGTTAGAAGAGATCTTTATTTATGAAATGGGGGATGTCGGATATGACGCGCAGCCGGTACTACTTTAATAGCAGTATTATTCGCCAGAACTTCCGCCAGCATGGCTGGATAGGGATTATCTATGCACTTGGCTTATTGTTCGCACTTCCACTGCAGCTGTTCATGAGCAATAATCCGAATGAGAAACCGCAGGAAATTGAACATCTATTTCGCATCGCTGGTAGTGTGCAAGCCTTGTTTATTATTACGATCCCTATTGCAGCTGGACTCTTTTTGTTCCGGTACCTTCAAGCAAAATCACCCTCAGATCTCTTTCATAGCTTGCCTTTACGCAGAGGGCATTTATTTACAGCTCATTTGACAAGTGGACTTATATTACTGCTGTTGCCTGTTTGGTTAACTGCTGGGGTGGTTGCAGTTGTTAAGCCATGGAGTGGCAATTTTTATATTTTTCAAGGCGCAGATATTTGGCAATGGTGTATCACCGTTAGTATTTTGACTTTGTTCCTCTTCTGCTTTAGTGTTTTTGTGGGAATATGCACGGGCCAATCTATTCTTCAGGGAATTATCGTTTATATTTTGCTTATTCTTCCTGCTGTACTGATTTCATTAGGCAATAGCCATTTAGCCATGTATCTTTATGGATATGCAAATGCAAATGTAAGATTCCTAGATTCTAAATCACAGATGTGGTCTCCGTTTGTTCATATTATGTATTATTTTACCGGCAAACCATACACCAATACCGAATTATGGATCTATGGAGTATTGTCACTTTTATTTATTGGATTATCCTACCTGCTATACCGTAAACGTAATACTGAAAAAGCCGGCCAGGCTATTGCTTTTGGATATTTCAATCCACTTTTTAAAGCAGGAGTTATGTTATGTGCCATGCTTATCTCCGGAACTTATTTTGCACAAATGAAGCAACAGCAAATAGGCTGGGTGATTGGCGGATATGCCATTGGAGCCATTATTGGTTATATTGCCGCAGAAATGATTATTCGAAAAACATGGCAGATTATGACGCGTAAAGTGTTAGCCGAGTTTTCGGTTTATGCAGTAATGCTGGGGTTACTTCTGTATATTCCGGTATCAAGTGTTACGGGGTATGAAGCCAGAGTGCCTTCCGGTGAAAGGATTAGCGGTGTATATATGGGATCTAACTACCGGTGGTATACCCCAATAGATGATTATTCAACTACACCTTATATGGGACAGGATCCATTTTCGCATGATAAAGATTATATAGAAGCTGTCCGTAAGTTTCATCAAGCGGTAGTTGCAGTACGTCCAGAACATACCTCACAACAATACGTTTATGAATACTTTACTCTGGCTTATCAATTGGAGAATGGTCACAAGTTAGTGAGGGAATACTGGATCCCTAATAAGGGGTTTGAATCAGAGATCAAGGCGGTTAAGGATACTGAAGCTTTCAAGTATGAAAACTATAATTTAACTCTGTTAGACAAAGACCTGGATTATATGTGGATTACCAACAGGAATAAAAAAGTAGCCATCTCTGATCCTCAGGAAATTTCAGAGCTAAAGGAGATTATCAAACGCGAAATTTTGAATATGTCCTACGAGGTACAGATAGATAAGGACGGAAAACCTAATTTGGCTGGTATCCAAACACAGGTAAAGGTAAAAGAGGAAAGTGATCGGCCATCTGTAAATTACGGTTATTATTATCCGTGGAAGTCTTCTTTCCATGAGTTAGATAAATGGATGGTCGAAAAGGGTTATACGGATAAAGTACGAACAACCGCTGAAGATATACAATCGGCAGAAATAATAAAAGATGACTATATGGATAAGCAAACACCTAAGAATCCTACTAGTCCTGAACAAAGGCTAATACTTGCACGTGAAAAGAATCGTACAATTGTTACGAAGGATAAGGCACTATTAACGGATATTGTGGATAATCAATTCAATTATGGAGTTGAAAATGGCAACTACATTGTGAAATTGATGTATAAAGAGGGTTATAGCGATTTCGTAATGTTAAAAGCATCGGATATGACGCCTGAATTGAAGGTTTTGCTGAAATAAGCTCAGAATAAGGTAGAAGATTGCAGATAAAGACTACCGGTTTACATAAACTGGATAGTTGGATTATGCTTTTGGAGATATGTTATTTAGGTGAAGCCTGGCCATGGACGATGGAGTCCATGGTCTTTTTTGCAAATACTTAGAAGGTTAAAGAGAGGGATTCATAAATCAGAAATATATCAATCGATTATTCAGCAGCTTCGGACCATTGAATCTGAAGAACAAGTCCGCATTTTGTATGCGTGTGAAACGGGGCAATGGAACTGGTAAGCTGGATGACTCCGAAGGGTCACATTTCGCCAGTATGGCCGGAAGCCGCCGGGGGGAATTGACGCTGCTAACGGTTGATACGATTAGAACTGGTCAAATGGTGTAACCTTTTATTATGCGGGTAAGAGGTATGGCTGGCAGAACCTATTCCATCTTCCTGTCTTAATGTGTACACTCATAGTTGAATAAGAACGTCTTTTGGTAGGAGGCAGAATCACATGGACGAAATTCCAGATCATTTAGATCACGGATTACAAATTGTTTTTATTGGATTTAACCCGAGTATCCGTTCTGGCGAGGTTGGGCATCATTACGCGAATCCGCGAAATAATTTCTGGAGAATCTTACACAATTCAGGACTTACTCCTCGGTTGTACGACGCGTCTGAGGACGGAGAGCTGCTTAAGCTGGGTTATGGTTTTACGAATATTGTTGCCAGGCCAACACGCGGGATCGACGATATCACTCGTGAGGAATATAATGAGGGCCGCGAGTTGCTTCGTTCCAAGCTGGCGCTTTATCGCCCACAAGTCGCTTGCTTCGTTGGAAAAGGTGTATATACAGAGTTTAGTCGGAGAAAAAAAGCAGAATGGGGATTTCAAGGAAACGTGTCTCCAACGGTAGATGGTGTGCGTGAATTTGTCGCCCCCTCTTCCAGTGGATTGGTTCGAATGCCAATGGAGGAGATCGTAGGGATCTACCGTAGGTTAGCTGAGTTTACACAAGAGAGCGATGGCTGACTCGGGAGACTGAGTTGGAGGGAACAGAGGGTGGAATGCTGAGTAGTGGCGTATGTGTAGGGGGAGTTGTGGAGAAGCTGAGAAATGCCGCTAGTAACACGAAGGAGCAACTTCATGGATGAGCTATCGGCTATCGGACTCGACAATGATTGCCATATAGCGTAGTAGAATTAGAAGCCCTTATATACCTTATAACACAGCTTGCTACAGTTCTGACTCACTCTTGGCTATCTCCCATCAAGTCCCTGTAATCCGCCACGCCCGAAAAGCTTTGAACATAAAACGAGCAAGATTCCAGTTGGAATCTTGCTCGTTTTATGTCTTCAAAGGGTTGTATAGGCTAAGTCTCGATCAACAACAGGATGATAGAGGATAAGGATAGACAAACGCTGATCAAGCATAACACGGCAACGACTTGCTTTTGGCTCAGACCTGCACGGAGCAGGCGGTAATGAGCCTGGGTTGCGTCGGCCTGATAAATGGACTTGCCTTGGATAAAGCGTTTGACGACGACAAAAATATTGTCGAAGATCGGAACGCCCAGCGCCAGAATCGGGATGAACAGCGACAGGGCCGTGGCTTGCTTAAACGCACCGTCGAGTGCGATTACCGCAAGGATGAAACCAAGAAAGGTAGCCCCGGCGTCGCCCATAAAGATTTTGGCAGGCGGTTTATTATAACGTAGATAAGCAATGGTAACGCCGACGAGCGCAATCGCCATAATCGCTGAAGAGGACTGCCCCTTAGTTAATGCGACAATAAATAGTGTTATGGCCGAAATAGCAGTTAAGGCGCCAGCCAAACCATCCATACCATCCGAGAAATTAATGACAGTGGTTACGCCGAAGATCCAGATAATCGTCAATAGAAACTGTAATACAACGGGTAGAACGATATAATCCCCTGAGAAGGGGTTATAGAATCCGGTAAATGCGTTGCCGGAAAAATAAACAAGAACAGCCGCACTTACCTGCACAATCATTTTGGGCAGTGCCGGGAAATCCTTACCCTTTGTTTTGTACCAGTCATCTATGGTACCAATAGTTAATAGCAGCACACCCCCTGCAAACAGTGCGACTGTCTCCATGGAAAATTCCCGGGCAAAGACCAGGTAAGTGATGAAGAACCCGATGAATATGGCATAACTGGCCGTAAGCGGTATAGGTTCTCTATGGATTTTACGCTCAACGTCTTGACGAGGCTTGTCCACAAAATCAAGTCGGAAAGCTAGTCTGCCGAGCGGCGGAATTAGAAAGTATACGATAGAAAAAGACATTAGAAACGATAAAACGTATAATATGACGCTCACCACCGTTTTCTTTTTAAAATAACACAGTTCGCTTAAAACTACCTTAAAAAAGTAAATTTTTGTCGTCTGACTGATAAGTTGACTTGATTGTATCACTGTAGTACCTTTTTGAGAAAAGAGTTTTGGGGGATATGATGAAATACGACGTTATTTTATTCGATGCTGACGATACACTGTTTGATTACGGAATGGCAGAAAGTCACGCGTTATCTAACGCATTTCTACATGTTGGGATGCCCACAGCTGCTGAGGATTATGCTGCCAGTTATCAGGAGATTAATCATGCGCTGTGGCGGGATTTGGAGCAGGGGAAGATTAGTTCTGCGGCATTACGCGTGGAACGGTTTAATCGGTTATTCGCTGCGAATGCGCTGGAGCTAGATCCTGAGGCGTTTAGTGAAGCCTATCTGCGTTTCTTAGGCGAGGGAACCTTTCTGATCCAGGGAGCGATCGAGCTGTGCGAGGAGCTTGCCGGCTGCCGATTAGCAATCATTACGAACGGAATTAAAGAAGTGCAAACTTCCAGAATCCAAGGATCACCGCTTAGTGAAACCTTTGAGCAGATTATTATTTCAGAGGAGGCTGGTTGTCAGAAGCCGGAGACAGGGATTTTTGATTATGCTTTTGCCAAATTGGGGATTTCGGATAGGGAAAAAGTACTGATTGTAGGGGACTCCTTAACCTCTGATATTCAAGGCGGAATCAATTATGGGATCGATACTTGCTGGTTTAACCCGCTCAGTAAAGAGAATTCGTCGGGTGTTCAACCGAAATACGAAATTCGAGTTCTGTCGGAGCTCTTAGACATTGTAGGCAAGACAGCTGATCTTCAATAATAAAAAATAAGGTGTGAGCGCATAGCGACTCACACCTTTTATTAAGTGAGCTGAAGGATCTTATTGCCGAGTATCCAGCGGCTTCAGATAAGCTTCGATTTGCTGGCGTTTCGATTCCAGAAATGGTGGCAGAGCAAGAGATTCACCCAAACTTTCCATCGGCTCATCTGTTGCAAAGCCTGGTCCGTCTGTAGCTAGCTCAAAAAGAATGCCGTTAGGCTCGCGGAAATAAAGGGAGCGGAAGTAAAAACGATCCACGAATCCGGAGTTGGGAAGCTGAGCAGTGCGTATATGCTGGACCCATTGCTTCAATTCCTCCTCGTTGTCCACGCGGAATGCGACATGGTGTACCCCGCCTCGACCTAAATGTTCCTGCTCTAGATCATTACGTTCCTCTAGGTGAACCTCTGCACCTGATCCGCCTTCACCAGTCTCAAATACAATCACATCTGGCTGGCCCGCAATTGTTGAAGGATAAGTGCCTTTACGGCGGAAGCCAAGCAATTGCTCCAGTACAGCCGCAGTATGCTCTGCACTTTCTACTGAAAGATGTGCGGGACCTAGACCAATAATCCCATACTCAGCAGGTACCGGGCTTTTTGCCCAAGGGATGCCAGCGGCAACACCCTTATCATTCTCGTCGGATACTAGTATGAAACGTTGCCCTTCATGATCACGGAAGGCTAAAGTCTGGCGGCCGCCGATTGTTTGAATCGTCCCATGCTTTACGTCAAGCTCGGTGAAGCGCTGCTCCCAGTAGAGAAGTGCGGCATCGTTTGGCACCCGAAGGGAGAGCGCGGAAATGCTGTTGTTGCCTGCACGGTTGCGGCCCGCCATCGGGAGCTCGAAGAAAGTTAATTCGGTTCCGGGGTTACCCTTCTCATCACCATAGAATAAATGATACACTGAAATATCATCCTGGTTTACTGTCTTTTTAATGAGACGCAGTCCAAGTACTTCGGTATAGAACCTAAAGTTTTCCTGTGCGTTACCTGTAATTGCGGATACGTGGTGTAGTCCTTTTAATGTTAATGTCATGTGTAATTACCTCCGTGTAAATGCTAAATGTGAGTAAGTTATATTGTGATCTTTAAAATATTCAGTGAGTATTATTAAGTAGCTATAATTTTAATAGTAAAAAGCGGTTTTTGCAAGTAGATGTTTATGCATCATAAAATCCAGTTCATACATAAGGAGAGCGTACATTGCACACAACAACTAGCTTGATGAAACAATTGCAGGAGCTAAAGCTTGATCCACATGGGACTATTCTGGTCCATTCCTCATTAAAAAGCATTGGGGAAGTAGATGGAGGCGCGAACACAGTATTGGATGTACTCAGTGAATATATGAAGGACGGACTGCTCGTATTGCCAACCCATACATGGGCTTATATTAATGCAGACAATCCAAGGTTCTCTGTTCAAGATTCCCCTTCTTGTGTAGGGATATTACCGGAGTTGTTCCGTAAACGTCCAAATGTTACTCGCTCTTGGCATCCGACACATTCTGTAGCGGCTTTAGGTGCAGATGCTGAGGATTTCACCACGGGAGATGAACGCTGGGATACGCCGTGCGCCCGTGGTTCAGCATGGGGCAAGCTACTTGATCGAAAGGCGGAAATTGTCCTGCTGGGAGTCGATCTTCGGCGGAATACGTTTATCCATGGCATTGAAGAGTGGGTCGATATTCCAGGCAGAATGACGGATACCTATGAGGAGCTATATACGGTGACGCCAGGTGGCGATGAAATCATGGTGCCTTCTCGCAGACACTGTGGCCTCTCTTGGTCTGAGCATTTTTGGAAAGTGGAACGCGAGCTTGAAGAAGGCGGTGCTATGCGTAAGGGGCATTTTGGCGATGCGCTGGTTAGGATATGCGGGACGGTAGAAACAACGAATATTCTAAGCCAGATGCTGACAGAAAATCCTGATCTTTTCTCAGATAATGAGCCACTGCATGGGGAGGACAAGCCGGTACCACTTCCAAAGACTAGGGCGTGAGCAACCCTAGAAGAGGCTAATTGAATGCCGATAAAGCATTTTTCAAACCACACAATCTGGAAGCCGCTATCAATGTATGGTATATTAATCTCACTAAAACATAGTAAGGAGATTGGAAATGGAAAAAACTTTGGTTTTTGGACACAAAAATCCGGATACGGATACGATTTGTTCTGCAATTGCTTATGCTGCACTCAAAAAGGAATTGGGCTGGGATGCTGAGGCAATTCGTCTGGGTGAGGTTAGTGGTGAAACGCAATTTGCGCTTGACCATTTCGGAGTCGCTGCTCCTCGACTGGTAGAGAACGTAGCTGGTGAAGCAAATCAGGTTATTCTTGTTGACCATAACGAACGCCAACAAAGTGCAAATGACATTGATCAAGTGCGCGTGGTGGAAGTTATCGACCATCACCGGATCGCAAACTTTGAAACTGCACATCCGTTATACTATCGTGCTGAGCCAGTAGGCTGTACTGCTACTATTCTTAACAAGTTGTATAAAGAAAACGGAGTTGTAATCCCTAAAGAAATCGCCGGATTGATGCTGTCTGCGATCATTTCTGATTCCTTGCTGTTTAAATCACCAACTTGCACTGCGGAAGATGTAGCTGCAGCACGTGAGCTTGCTGAAATCGCTGGTGTAGATGCAGAAAGCTACGGTCTCGACATGTTGAAAGCTGGAGCTGACCTTAGCGACAAGAGTATCGCTCAACTGATTTCCTTGGATGCAAAGGAATTCAAAATGGGTGAATACAAAGTTGAAATCGCTCAAGTGAACGCGGTGGATGTTAATGATGTTCTCTCCAAACAAGCTGAACTGGAAACTGCACTTACTTCCATTATTGCTGAAAAAGAATTGGATCTGTTCCTGTTTGTAGTTACAGATATCCTCAATAACGATTCTGTGGGTCTGGCTCTGGGTCGTGTTGCAGGTGCAGTAGAAACGGCGTACAATGTTAAGCTTGATGACAATAAAGCACTTCTCAGAGGTGTAGTATCCCGTAAATCGCAAATCGTTCCTGTTCTTACAGAAACAATTGCTAAGCTGTAACGCATTTTGACAATTGC
Organism: Paenibacillus sp. PastF-3; assembly: GCF_029893135.1. Taxonomy (NCBI): domain Bacteria; kingdom Bacillati; phylum Bacillota; class Bacilli; order Caryophanales; family Paenibacillaceae; genus Paenibacillus; species Paenibacillus sp. PastF-3. The sequence goes on from NZ_JARXWM010000009.1 coordinate 114,928, forward strand.
ACTCGATTCGGTGCAGTAGCATTCATATAAGAGCCACGTCATCCATTGAAAGTTTTAAGGGTGACGTGGTTCTTTTTGTTTTACGACGCATTCTGCTACAATACTTTGAGAGGTAAGAGTAACAACCAACATGTGGAATATAACAAAGAGACAGGGGATATTAAGAATGGAATTGTTTGCAGCACTCGAGCGGGACGATTACGAGGAACTGTTATTTTGTCAGGATAAAGCATCAGGATTAAAGGCAATCATTGCCATTCATGACACGACATTAGGGCCCGCACTGGGTGGGACACGGATGTGGACCTATGCTACAGAAGAGGAAGCGATTGTTGACGCGCTTCGTTTAGCGAAAGGGATGACGTACAAAAATGCAGTATCCGGTCTAAATTTAGGCGGCGGGAAAACAGTGATTATAGGTGATCCCAAGAAGGATAAGAACGAAGCGATGTTCCGTGCTTTCGGAAGATACATACAGGGCTTGAATGGACGGTACATAACAGCCGAGGATGTTGGCACTACAGAAGAAGATATGAACATTATTTATCAGGAGACAGATTATGTTACAGGTACATCTCCTACTTATGGTTCATCGGGCAATCCGTCACCAGCGACGGCTTACGGCGTATACCAAGGGATGAAGGCAGCGGCCAAAGCAGCGTTTGGCAGTGATTCGCTCGAAGGGAAGACTGTAGCCGTTCAAGGTGTTGGGAATGTGGCTTTTTCGCTGTGTAAGCATCTTCATGAAGAAGGCGCTCAGCTTATCGTAACCGATATTCATAAAGAAGCTGTGGGGCGCGCAGTAGAAGCTTACGGCGCCAAAGCAGTCGATCCTGCAGATATTATCAGTACAGACTGTGATATCTATGCTCCATGCGCACTCGGAGCAACGATTAATGATGAGTCCCTCCGGGTAATTAAGGCGAAGGTGATCGCAGGCGCAGCCAACAATCAGTTAAAAGAGGCCTATCATGGCGATACGCTGCACGAAATGGGCATTGTGTATGCTCCTGATTATGTGATTAATGCCGGTGGCGTTATTAATATTGCCGATGAACTGAATGGTTATAATAAGGAACGTGCGTTTAAGCAGGTTTCAAAAATTTACGATAACATCACCCGCGTGCTGGAAATCTCACGTCTAAATGGAATTCCTACTTCTGTTGCGGCAAATCAGCTTGCAGAGGAACGGATTTCCTTATTAAGAAATACTCGTAGTACTTTCCTGCGAAATGGTCAACATGCGCTTAGCAGAAGATCACTCCGGGGATAAGGTGCATAGGTACTTAAATTAGTCTTTCACATGCAAAAGCGCATCAGCGTCGCTAAAGGACGGTAAGCTTATATTTTCAAAAAAACTCGGCAGTCTCTCCGAATCATTTTCCGGATGGAGCTTGCCGAGTTTCTTAATATATAAGAATTTATAAGTATCACGCTATATATTATCCTTATATTTCTCTCATAAACGCTTACCGTCCATTAAGGACGCCGAAGGAGTTTTTGCATGTTATTGTACTTTTTGTGGTTCCGGGTAAGTGACGCCTAGTGTGTCGACGGTTACTTTCTTCATCACTGGCGGCTCTTCTGGACGATCTGAACTGTCTGTTTTCAAGCCCACAATGGATTTAACCACGTCCATGCCTTCGGTAACTTTGCCAAAAGCGGCATAGCTTCCATCTAGACTAGGATAAGCTGCATCCATAATAAAGAACTGGGAGCCGGCAGAATCTGGAGCCTGCGATCTTGCCATGGACAGAACACCTTCCGTATGCAACAGGTTATTAGTAAACCCGTTTCCAGAGAATTCTCCGGCGATACTATACCCTGGACCACCCATACCGGTTCCATCAGGGTCACCGCCCTGGATCATGAAATTAGGGATCACTCTATGGAATATGGTGCCGTCATAAAATCCTTTTTGAATCAGTGAGATGAAGTTGTTAACCGTGTTAGGGGCAACTTCAGGATAAAGCTCGGCTTTGATGATGCCTCCATTATCCATCTCAATGGTCACAACGGGGTGGCTTGCTGTAGCTGAAGGGAGCCCTTCATTAGCTCCAGAATTTGTCTCGCTGCTAGCGTTATTACCTGCTGCTCCACTGCTGCTTCCATTATTACTGCTGGCATTATTATTGGTAGGCTTATTACCGCAACCTGCTGCAATAACCATCACCAGGCATAACATGACCATTAGGATAGCAGATCTTGCTCGTGTAGACTTCACTAATCAATCTCTCCTTTTTCTTGAATAATCTCGTAGGTACTTCTCATAATAACCTCTTTGTCCCTTTACATGCAAAGGTCAGTTGTGACATGTGGGATTGGCACATTCACAAAAGAGGTTTACAATAATAGGAATGTTTCCGCGAGAACATCAAGAAAGGATGTGTAGATCATGCGCTTTTCATGGAAACGGAACTTAATCGTGCTTTGGGTGGGTGTCTTTTTTTGTAGTACAGCGTATTCGATCTCTATTCCGTTCCTCTCTATTTTTTTGAGTGACGAACTTGGGGTTACGAATCATTTGGAAATTTGGTCTGGGGTTAGTTTTGGCATAACCTTTCTGGCCAGCGCTTTAATTTCTCCCTACTGGGGTTCCTTAGCCGACAAATATGGTCGGAAGCCGATGCTTATTCGCTCGGGCTTCAGTTTGGCAGCCTTATATCTGATTAATTACTTCGTGCATGATCCTTACGTCTTTCTGATCGTACGCGTACTGCAAGGATTGCTTGCTGGATTTGTTCCCGCTGCGATAGCCATGGTGGCTACGAACACACCTGAGGATAAGACCGGTTATGCGCTGAGTATTATGTCTACAGCCGGAGCAACGGGCAGTATCATTGGTCCATTGATCGGCGGTGTAGTGAGTTTTTACACAAGCAATCGGGTTGCTTTTTTATTCTCAGCAGGTATTGTACTCGTTTCGGCACTTATCGCTACTTTTTTTGCTAAAGAAGAGAATTTTGACCGATCTGCTCCGAGGTCTCATGTAAGTGATGATATTAAGGAAGCGCGTAGCAATCGCGCATTTATGACTTTGCTATCGCTGGCGGGAATAAGTACCTTTTCTGTTATGATTCTGGAGCCGCTTATTCCGATACATCTGCTAGACATGGGAATCGCCAAAAGCAGCGCCTCGCTAAGCTCAGGAATTGTATTCTCCGCTGTGGGTATTGCTACTGTGCTAATGGCTCCGCAGTGGGGTAGAATTGGAAGCCGGAAAGGTTTCGGGATGATCTTGTTCATTGGATTAATCGGTGGAGGTATCGGTAATATTCTGCAGTTCTTTGTTACAGGGTATGTGGAATTCGCCGTTCTTCGTTTTGCCTACGGCTTGTTCTATGCAGGTGTGCTTCCATCTGTAAACGCAATGATTGTACAAGTAATTGAACCCGGGTTTCGTGGACGTGCCTTTGGTCTCAACCAAGCGGCATCTCAACTCGCGACTATGGCCGGGCCTATTATAGGCGGCTTACTTGGGGCATTTATCCAAATCCGCTGGGTGTTTGTGATCAATGGGGTGATGCTGCTTGTAGCAGCGGTATTGGTTAAGACCCGTAAGCTGGATTCCCAAATTGCAGCAGCGCGTTCAGCAGAATAACCGGCAGCAACAAGAATAACCCTTACTGAGACCAGTGCTCATATTGAAAGACAAATAAAGCCGCCGGATCCTATTCCGGCGGCTTTATATAGTCTAATCTCCTTGTGATCCGTTTAAGATGTCCGTTCCAGGCATTCCATCTACTGGTGGTGAAGCAGGGTCGATGATGGATCCCGGATACACCTCATCTGCATCAGGAATATCTTCCAGTGGCGAATCCTCCTCTTCCATCTCTAGCAGCTCCTCGTCATCATCAGTATCGCTGCTTGTTAGTCCTGCCGTTTCAGCAGCCAGGAATGCATCGGATTCCAGTAAGTCATTTCTTTCGAGTGTTTCCTCAGGTTGGTTTAAACCAATATCCGCCGCCAAATATTTATCGCCAACCAATACGGGGTCGGCATCTTCATTGACAACATCCTCTACATCAATATCAGCTTGTATATAACGCTCGTATGCAAAGTCGGCCTCAGTTTTATTAGGTGTATCTTCCATAGCCGTTCACTCCCTCGGTAGGTTAAGATTTGGACTTCTCATATGTATCTTTACCCGATTGCCTATGTTCGAATCGGTTTATAAATAATCAGGGAAATAACGCTGATAAATAACGTCTTTTTTCGAGGGAATTAACAAGAATAGGCAGGAATAGTGCGAAGGTTGTCGAAATTAAGAATCATATATGATCATTTAAACAACTAATGAATTACTGAGGTGCTACGATGAAGTTGCCAAAACCAAAGATAGCGGCTTCTTTGCTATTATTTCTATTGCTAACAGCAATAGTGTCTTACGGTGCGGCGATAGTGAGTGCTGGATCATCAGACTCTGCGCTGCCAAGCTGGGAGATTAGATTTGGAAATACAGAAGCAGAGACTGTCGAAGAAGCTGTAGCAGCTGCAGATGATGAATGGATTCGCGTAACGCCTCATGATAACAAACCAGAGACGCCAAAAGGTACATCCTCAGCGTGGCTCCGGTTTTCTTTGCCGCAAATGAGCGAGAAATCCGCGTTATTCATTAATAAGGTATATGGAAATAGCGTCAAAGCTTATGTGAATAACGCGTTAGTATATGATTCTGAGAATAAATACAATTTCAACGGCAGCAAAATTCTAATTCCTTTATCCATAGAAGATGGAGGGAAGGAACTATACATATGGACACACGGAGGAAGCAAGGATTTAGGAATAGAAGGCGAAATAAGAGTAGATCGCTACAGTGAGCTGTTGTCCATTTATGTAAAGCAGGGCTTAATGGATATTATCATTGGGACGACATTTATCTTTATAGCTATTGTCCTGTTTATTTGTTCATTATTCTTGAGAAAAGGATTTTTTACGGACGGATTTTTGTTGGTATTAATTCTCTTATCTATTGGAGTCATAGTGGTTACGTATTCTTCGTTTTTGCCGATCATCCTCGGGGATTATGGGAAAATCGTGCTTGTTTTCTTTGATTTAGCGTTGTACACTTTGTTGCCATCCGTAACCTTTTATTTCGAGAAAATATTCGGTTCAGGGAAAAAACAAATCGTTACCCGATTCCGTAAATTTCAATTGGTATATTCTATATTCTGTCTTTCACTAATGGTTATTAATATCCTTCTGTCGTATCAGCTGGAAGACTTTTATAGATTCATGACTGCTGATATTCTAGGCATCATTATGATTGTGCAATTTATATTATTGGTAAGCTTAGCGTTAATTCATACTTATCGCGGCAATGGAGATGCTATTGTTTTTACTACAGGGTTTACCATCTTTGCATTTATATCTCTTGTCGAATTGATCGTATACTACATATCCAGAGAATCCTATCAATTATATTGGTGGAAGTGGGGGATGATGGTTTTCGTATTATCCTTAATCGTCATTCTGGGGAGAAGGTTTACGAGAAATCACGAGCAACTTGTTGAATATTCTCGTAAGCTTGAAACGTTTAATAATGATTTGCAGCGTTCCGAGAAAATGGAGATTATAAGTGAATTGGCGGCTTCTGTAGCACATGAGGTACGGAATCCTTTACAGGTAACCCGTGGTTTCCTTCAGATCCTAGGAGAACGTTCAGATTATAAAGAGAGGGAATATATGCAGATGGCTATCGCAGAACTGGATAGAGCTACGGTGATTATCTCAGACTTCCTTACCTTTGCTAAGCCAGGGCTAGAGACCATTGAGAGGCTTGATGTATCCGAGGAGTTACGGCATGTGTCGGGTATTCTCGCTCCGCTTGCAAATTTGCAAGGGGGAGTCATTGAACTCAACCTGCAGTCAGAACTCTGCGTGATTGGATCATCTGCCAAATTTAAACAAGCGTTTATTAATATTATAAAAAATAGCATCGAAGCCTTGCAGGATAATGGACTTATTAGAATTACGGCCTGGAAATCCGAAGGCCATATAATGATTAGTGTACGTGATAATGGAGAAGGGATGAGTGGTAGTGAACTGGCCCGACTGGGTGAGCCTTATTACTCTAATAAAACAAAAGGAACAGGGCTTGGACTTATGGTAACCTTCCGAATAATTGAGGCGATGGAAGGGTCAACTGAATTTCGGAGTGAGAAGGGGGAAGGGACGGAGATTATTATTAAATTGCCAAAGGCTAGAAAAAATTAGGAGAATTTAATGATTATTCCGTTTTTTAGAAGGAAAGGGTAGCATAGTGAGCGAAGTAGTAACACACAGAATATTGTTTCTGAAACTTCCTTCTGAGGTGCCTATATGCGCTTGATGGTTAGAATACTCCACATTACAATCACCCTTTCACTCCTCCTGATAGGTTGTGGCTCTATTATTGTATCGGCGGCGAACCCAAATCCACCCCAAGAAATTACAAAGTGGCAAATGAAATGGGGGGATGAAACAGGAAATGCAGGAAAAGAGATTCCGTGGAGTGAAGGCCAGCAAGGCTGGATGAACATAGATTCTAAGAAGGGACTCCCAGAGTTACCTTCAGGAGTATCCTCTTCTTGGAGCCGCATTTCCTTACCCGTTTTAAGTTATGTGTCTCCTTCGGTGTATATCGATACTTTATATGCTCTTCATGTGAGAGTGTATGTGGAGGATCGTTTGATCTTCGAGGAAAATCGTAAATATATCAAGGATAACTATTCTTTGCTGTTGCCTTTAAGTAAAGAAGATAACGGGAAAACACTATATATCTGGACAGAAACCATGCAAGACAGAATTGGAATTAAAGAAAGTGTAATGATCGGTGAACATAGTCAATTAATTAATGAATATATTGAGAATGGACTAAGTGATGTGATTTTGGGCTGCGCTTTTTTTCTGGTGGCTATCGTTCTATTTATAAGTGCTCTATACATAAACAAAGATTATTTCTCCAGTGTTGCTTCACTAGCAGTGGTTATAGCGGCTACTGGAATCCTTTCTATAACCTACTCCCCCTTCATCTATACCTTTTACAATAAATTGGGGCCAATTAGTAACGTATGCTTAGACTTAGCCCTTTTTTCACTTCTCCCAGCGCTTACCTTTTTATTTGAGAAATTATTCGGTAGTGGTAAATTCAGTATCATTCGAAAATTTCGTCAATTTCAAGTGCTTTACTCTTCTTTTGGTTTGTTATGTCTTTTAATCAATCTCCTATCCAATAATCACTATATTAAGTTCTATTATTTTATTTCTACCACCATTATAGGGTTTATCCTTATCCTCCAATTCATCCTGCTGATCGCATGTGTGGTTATATTCTCTCTTAAAGGAAATAAAGATGCTATTGTGTTTGCCATTGGATTTGGAACCGCTGCGTTTACTGTAGTTGCAGAGCTATTATGGTATTACATCCAAAAAGGGAATTATGATTTGTTCTTGTGGAAGTGGGGGCTGGTTGCTTTCATTATTTCCTTGATCGTAATTCTGGAACGAAGATTAGCCTTTAACCATCAACAGGTTGTTAATTACTCTAGAGAACTAGAGCGTTTCAACAATGAATTGGAGCGTTCGGAAAAAATGGAGATCATTAGCGAGCTTGCTGCATCTGTAGCTCATGAAGTAAGAAACCCACTACAAGTCACTCGGGGCTTTCTGCAGCTGCTTAGCGAGAAATCTGTTAACGAAGAGCAAATTTATATGTCAATGGCCCTAAGTGAACTAGATCGTGCATCCAATATTATTACTGATTTCTTAACCTTTGCTAAACCAGAATTTGAGACGATCTCTAGTCTGAATTTATATGATGAATTCAAGCATATTGAGAGTATTATGCAGCCCCTGTGTCACATCAATGGAGGGAAAATGATTCTGGATGTATCCGGTCAATTATGGGTAAAAGGAAATTCCTCGAAATTTAAGCAGGCGTTCATTAACATTATCAAGAACAGCATTGAATCATTCAGTGAGGAAGGGTTCATTTATATGTCGGTGTATGGTGAAGATGATAAAGTGATTATTCACATCAAAGATAACGGGGAAGGAATGGACCCTGATGTTCTGCACCGACTAGGAGAACCATATTTCACCAAAAAAAATAAAGGAACAGGTTTAGGATTGATGGTCACCTTCCGCATCATTGAAGCTATGCAAGGTGAAGTGAGATTCACAAGCAAAAAAGGAGTAGGAACCGAATCCATTACCATACTGCCACTGGCAGAAGCTCCGGATGATTCCTACTCCCTATGAGGTTAATCCTGCTGTCTTACCAAGAACCGCGTGGTGCTGCGGTTGCTTTCAATACATCTGATGATGGACTTGGTGGGATTACAAGATAGAATTCATTTGAACCTTCTTCAACGGCTTTCAAGGTAACGCTGTCGGGAATGATTACGCCTAGCGCTTCTTGGAGAGCTGCTTTTGGATCTGCGAGTAGTCTTTGCTTAAAACTTGGATCTTCCCATGCCTTTTGAATGACTTGATTTCTAAGAACTGCTTCTGACATAATAATCACCCTTCCCAAAATGTATATATTTACCTTTAATAATATAACATAGCAATTGTGCTAATACTATTCTTTTTATTACAAAATAATAGAATTATTGTATATTTTTTGACAAATAATAAAACAAGCCTCCACTTTGTAAAAGCTGCTTTTCTGCTTCGATGGAATCGGAGATCTGTTGTAAGTTCGTCACCAACATGGAGTGGAATGCTAGGAGATGAGGTACATCCAAGCTGGAAGCCATTACTTTGCGATGCGTATCCTGCGCTAGCTCAGCATAGGTACGTAGTCCGTTTGCTGTAAACAGGAAGAATTCGACCTCTTTTGATGTGAGTGTGGTTGCTTTATCAGCGGATAGATAGCTTCGTGTGAGTGAGAGGAGACAATTATAGCTGCCTTCTGATAAATCTTCGTTCCAGTCTTCATAGTCGTCAAGCATTTGTAGTGTAAGTAGAACAGAGTCGATCATTTCCTCAGACTGTGGTACAAGGGAATCCTTACCAGATACCAGAAGGGCAGCGGTGCTGGATAGTTTGAGTGGACTGGCTTTATAAGGGATCTTGATCCGATCGTTAAGAAAATAATCACTGGCGGTTTCATTACTAACACTGTCTGCCCATTGAGCGATATAACGATTGAACGAGGTCCAGAAAGAGGAGTCATTCGGAAATAAAAGTCTGTAGATATTCAAAAATTCAACATAGAGTAGGTTCGCTAAAGGCAGTCTATCGTATGTAGAGGATTCTTTGCTGTCCATCAGGTCATCCTGTATGAAAAAATATAGCATGAAGAAGACATTGCCCATCGACATTTGACGGGTAATTTCTGCTGAGAGTCCACAGCTTTTCTGAAGCCAAAAGGGCAATAGATAACATATGTAATTTTTGTGGCTTTCCGCATTGAATACGTTAAAATGTTCAAGATAGGATATGCCTTGTGAATCTAGAGGCTCAGGAAATTCGGAGATGATCTTTCTACTTTCTTGAAAGACTAAGCGGAGTTCTTCTTCGTAATCATTTAGCCAATCCATTGCATCCCTCCTACAATAAAATTGCAAAAAACTGGTTCTTTCGCCCTGATTATATCCTTCTCTTTATTCCATTACAACTAAAATTTAGGAGGTTTGAGGACGAATGGAGTGTTATACCTTGGGACAAATGCTTATGAAGATTCGAATGGGGCAAAAGGCTGAAACACCAGACGGCCGCATTGTGATGCGTACCTCTGCGGGACTGATTTGGACAAGTGGGATATTGAATGGAAAAACAGTAGAAATCAAAGATTATTTGTTCTCTGATCTGTGGCAAATCTATGAGGATGAGGAAAGCATGAAAGAGGGAATTGGCAGAGAAAAGCATGAAGAACGGGAGCGGGAAATGCTTGAAAATCAATATGAAGAGCTGCGCTTAGCGAGTCGGAAACGTTAAGTTCAACGTTCGACTCGCCAATTGCAGCTTTGATGAGGAAATTACTCCGATTTCAATGCTTCATATTGTCCTCTTAGACGTATAAGTCTCCAAATACTTTGATCTAGGCCGCCGGGGCGGTTGCGCTCGGTCCACAATAGACGATACTGATGAAGAAGAACATTCAAATCATTGATTTGTTCTGTAATCAGATTAGGGTCAATCGTATCTGGCGCGGATGCCAGCTGCAGTTTAATTCTTCCAAGCTGCACAGCGTGCTTCACAAAATGGATTCCGTTACTCAGTTCCTTAAGAACAAGATCAGCATCATCACATTGAAGATCAAGCCCCGAGAGACGTGTCTCGATAGAGAGCATGTATTCTTCGAGATTGTTGAAATGATCTTCGGTAAGTTTCTCTACAATTAACAAATTGTCGAGATTAGTACGAAGGAGCAGGGACATTTCCGTATCATTTGAACGAATAATCTCGGATTCAAGCTGATAGTAATTGCCCAGATCAAGGAGTAGTTGACCAATACCCTCGGAACGATCCGCGAAGATGAATGTATTCAAATATTTTGCAGTGTCTACATCTAAATTGTTATCTACATTCCAGGAAAGCGCAGCACCATAAACATATCCAGTGTAGCTGATTGGGAGATGCTGCCAGTGCCCATGATCACCCCAATCGGTAATGAGATAGCCGATAGAACCATTATTTTTGCCATGAATAGCTGCACTACGCAGATTGGCAAACATATTGTCGCTACGCCCTGTAATGGAGTTCCATGAGCTGGTACCTGGGCAGACATAGAAAGGAATGCCCGCTTCACGGAATTTGAGGGTATCCGATTCAAAAGGATGTTCCGCACTGTAACCCCATTCCATAGCAATAATATCTTTAGGCAGGTGAGGGATTAGTTCGGGATGTTGGATAATAATATCGCCCCAGAATTGCATCGTCTTGCCGCGTTTCGTAACAAGCTCATAAATCTTCTGAAGAAAAGATAAATAGATCTGACCCTTGCCTTGTGATTCAGCCAGCGCTTTGCTTTTGCCAAGACCAAGCTCATACGTCTCATCACAGCCTACATTAAATTGATTAGAGGAGAAGTATGGAAGCAGATCGTCGAACATTTTTTCTAGCAGAGGGAGCACAGCAGGATCTTCGGTATCAAACGTACCGGGATGCATAAATAGTCCTTCTGGATATACATCCCCCATGTACAATTCCTTGGGAAGCATAAATCCCTCTGGAATTTCGGCTAAAGCATTGAATTCAGGACGGGAAAGCCAGCCTTCCATATGTCCAAAGCTGTTCTGGTTTGGAACAAGCTCAATATAACGCGCTTTACAGTAGGCATCTAGAAGCAAGATTTCCTCTCCTGTGATTGGAGTCTCAAGCTCCCACACTTGAGGGAAAGATTCATACGCGAACGGCGTACCTTCTATATATAGCTGAAGCTGGTTCATCTTCAGATCGGCCATAAGGTCAATGATTCGGTACAAGGTTTCTTGCTTCGGAATTTTATTGCGGCTGATATCAACGGTTATCCCTCTGGCTCCAAAATCAGGTTCATCGCGAATTTGCAGATGAGGAATAGATCTGCCGCTTTGTTCAATGATTTGTTTCAGTGTGGCTACTGCGTAGAAGGCACCGACAGGTGAGCTATAGGAGACAACGATACCGCTCTGATCAATAACTATTTCGTATGCCTGCTCAGATAATGATGGCACATAGCTAAAGATACAAGCGGATACAACCGTTGGACGTGTGCCAATAGATAAGGTCAAATGAAGATTTAAGGCTTGTTTAATCACAGCTTGCAGCTTTTGTGCAGCAGGCATTGAACTTTGCTCTCCCGTACTAGGAAGCACAATGCTTCCGCTGATTGGGAAACGGTATGAGCCTTGCGACAATGTGATTTCACGCGGATTAGGCAGAAGCAGTAGTGTAGAATGATTAAGCATAGCGTGGACACCTCTTATTCATGTAGAATATGATCAAGTTCACAATAACCTTATCACTACTAAACAGAGGGAGGAATGTCTATAATGTCCAAGCACATGGATTATATGATCAGTCCCTATCCAATACGAATTATTGATCCGAAGGTTGAGTCCTCTAAGCTGAAGCTTAAAAATATTAGAGTCGGACAAGCCGGTCATTTGCCTGGAAGAACGTTATTCCGTTCAGGCGTAGTTTTTGAACACTGGGCTATTGTTTACATAGTATCAGGTGGTGGCACCTATAGGGAGACTTCGGGGAAAGAACAGCAGGTGCGTGAAGGCAGCTTATTCTTTTTTCGTCCAGGATACAGTTATAATTTCGGTCCACCGCATGGAGGGAGCTGGGATGAGTATTATATTAATTTTAATGGGACACGTGTATCGGAATGGCTGGAGTCGGGGCTAATCGCTGGCGGGAATGTGTTCCAAGCGAATTCGATCATGGGACTTTCGGCCTTATTTGAAGAAGTGCTAGAGCGGATGGAGAGTGGAGCACCTGCAGATGCGGATCGGGCCGCACTACTCGTTGAAAGGATGCTATTGGAGTGTTCTTTTATAATAGAAGAAAAAAGTTGGAATGCCCAGGCAGATTATATGCGTCAGATTCGGGAGGACCTGAATTTATGCATTTATGGTGAAATGGACCTAGATCAAATTGTGGCAAAACATCATATCTCCATGTCTACCCTTCGTCGTCTTGTTCGGCGTAGTAGCGGGTATCCGCTTCATGAATATATTCACCGTCTTAAAATGGCTGAGGCCAAAAAGCTGCTTCTCAATACCTCATTACAAGTGAAAGAAATATCGGGCATGCTTCATTATAATGATCCTTTCTATTTTTCACGTTTATTTAAAAAATATATGGGAATTGCGCCGCAGCTTTGTCGAAGTAACATATAAATCGACATTATACTACTAGAGTCCCAATGAGAATTGTTATAATTGTATAAGTATTGTCGTTTTATAAAATTTATTTAAAATTATGGATTAATATTACATAAATACGTTAGTTCTTAATAACTATAGTGGATAAAATGACAAATTTTAGGTATAAAATCTCCTGAAAAAATAATAAATTTTTTGTAACTATTTTTCAAATGGAAGCGCAAACATGGGAAATGTCAACTTGTTATTGTGATTTTTCTCATGTATGATGCTTTTATCGAGCACAGCATAATCTCGCATTTTCCAAAAAAACTGGAGAATAGGGTGGTGGGATGAAAATCAAGCCAACTGCAGAAGACAAACTGATTGAGTATTACAGGTACTTCTCTTTGTCCCTCACATCGCTCATGTATCTTCTAGATAAAACGGGACCTTCCGTAATTTATAAATTCCTTGTTATTGCCATACTCTTTCTGTTGGCACAAACGTTCTCATTTGGTTATCGGAGATTACGAAGCAGGCCAAAGACTCTCGTCCTGGCTGTTAGTATAGAGATGGTGGGAATTATTGCATTGACCTTGTTTACCGGTGGGTACGAGAGTTCTTTTAGGCTCTATGTGCTAAACCCTGTATTGATTGCTGCAGGTTCATTGTCCATTTATTTTGGATGGTCGCTGCTGTTAAGTTACATCAGTATTTTTGCGGTGCTCTGTTATTTTTTTATCAATTCTGCGAACAAAACTTTTCTGGAAATTGTATTTGTAAATGGCAATCTGTTTCTAACACTGGTACTTACGGTTATAATAATGCAGATCGTTAATCGGATGAAGCGGCAACGTGAAGAATCGAATGCCCGCACGAAAGAGACGATGGAGCATATCAAATCGCTGTACCATATCGTGGAAACCTCAAGCCAACATGATTTCATGAATATCGGTCAAGTGATCACCGATTATGTTGTTAAGCTAACGAAGCTAGATAAGGCTTTGTTTTGGTTCGCTAAGAAAAGCGGAGAACCAGCTCCGCAGAGCAGGCAGACCGGCTGGCAGCAGGAGGAGGAACAGTTCCTATTCTCAGAACTGGGAAAACATGAGCATGAATGGAGATTGCAGCGAGAGCCTATTTTTAGAAATCTTCCGGGATTAGGAGATTTCCTGCTGATGCCTGTACGGATGAGCACCCGTTTTGTAGGGATGATTGGACTCAAGCTGGAGTCTACAGAGGGGCTGGAAGGCCGCAGATGGTATATTCAACAATTGATATTCTTATCTGAGCTAAGTGCGAATATTCTTGAAAGGCATGAGCTTGGTGTGATTGAGAACCGGCTGATCATCACGAACGAACAGAACCGGATTGCGGATGAAATGCACGACAGTGTATCCCAGAGCCTTTTTGGTATTGTGTATGCGACGCATTCGCTGAAGGAATCGTGGAAGAGAATGTCAGATCATGAGCTAGAAGAACAAATTGAGCTTATTCATGACTCTGCTACAAAGGTTGCTAAAGAACTGCGGATCACGATCTACAGTCTTAGCTCCAAAAAGAGTGGCGGGCCTACATGGCTCGGCATGGTAAGATCACATTTGAAGAGCTTATCCAGATTAAATGATGTTGATATTGAATTAAAAATAACGGGAGATGATTTCAGTCTCCCTTATCCTTATCACAAGGCGCTTTTTCGAATTATCTCTGAAGCTACTGGAAATGCCATCAGGCATGGCGCTGCCAGTCGAGTGGATGTAGAACTGTCTCTGAAACCGACTTGGATCCGATTATTGATTTATGACAATGGTGTTGGTTTTGATACTGATTTGTTATGGATTGAATCCGAAGATAGTGCAAGTGGGCTTGGCATGAAGAATATGCAATATTTGACGCAGTCGCTAGGTGGCGACTTCCAGCTGTCCAGTAATGAAAATATGGGAACGAGAATCTTGATTTCCATTCCTGTGGGTGTAGCTGAATTAAAGAATGCATAAACTTTAGGGCGGGAGGTCGTTTCTATGAAAATCGTCATTGTAGATGATCATCCTCTAGTTAGAAGAGGGCTGGCATCCGTTATTTCGATGCAACCAAATGTGAAGTTTGCTGGAGAGGCGACGAACGGCCAAGAAGCGCTTCTTGTGATTGAGGAGACGCAGCCTGACCTTGTACTCATTGATCTTAAATTAGCGGATGAATCAGGACTTGATGTCATCAAGACGGCACGTGCTCGAGGTATCGTTAGTAAGTTTATTCTGCTGACATCCTCTGCAAGCAGAGAGGATTTTCTGAAAGCTGAGGAAGTACTGGTAGACGGATATGTACTAAAAGAGGCATTGCCAGAAGAGTTACTATTTGCTATCCAGTTGGTCTATAAAGGAAGAAAGTATTATGATCCTGGTCTGATGGAAGATAAGATGCGAATGAGTGGAAGCAGTCCAACAGATGAATTGACCCCTAAAGAGAAGGAAGTCTTAATCGAGCTGGGACAGGGCGCTTGCAACAGAGAAATTGCCTCACGTCTTTTTATTAGTGAATTTACAGTGAAAAAGCATGTCAGTCAGATTTTAGCGAAATTACAGGTGGCAGATCGTACACAGGCAGCGCTTTACGCAAATGCTGTTGGATTGACCAAATATGAAATGTCATATGAGTGAAAGCTGAAATGCTTTATAAGCAGCATCGTACATAAACACGGACAGGATGTCCGTGTTTTTTTGTGCGTCAAAACTTAAATTAGCCCTAAATATGGCACTAAAGTATACCTCACCCCCCTCTTAAGGAGTACAACATCTTACTCCAAAGTGAAGAGGAAAGTAATGGTATGAGCCATGTGGCGAATGGTGTGGATTGATAGAATTAAAGCAACAACTGAAACTTTCATGAATGCTTTCAGAATGTAATTTTAGCGGAAGGAGGGTTACTGTGGAAAAGACGATTCTGGATTACATTAACCTGATTAAAAAAAGGTTTTGGCTCATCATGGTGTTCGTTTTGATCTCCTGTGCTACGACTTACTACGTTAGTAAAAACTTCGTTGAACCCGTCTATTCCGCTTCCGGACAGCTGCTTGTCAACAACATTGCCAAGGCTCCCGAGAGCAACAATCTTAATGATTTGAGCTTTAGCCTGAATTTAATTGAGAGTTACAAGGAAATTATGAAATCACCGACCATCATGAAAAGCGTAATAGAAAATCACCCGGAGTTTGGTCTGACGGCTGATGAACTAAGTCAGAAGCTTGAGATTAAAACTTCAGAGAAGAGCCAGGTAATCAACCTAAATGTTCAGGATGAAGACTACAACAAAGCTGCCGGGATCGTAAATGCGGTTTCGCAGACATTCATTCGTGAATTGCCATCGCTGATGAGGGTTGACAATGTTACCTTGCTGACACCGGCCGATCCAACTGATGTTCCAGGGCCCTCGAACGGCGGGTTTGCGATGAATCTCATCATCAGCTTTGTTGTATCGCTTATGGCTGCCCTAGGAATTATTTTGCTTATGGAAACACTTAACGGCACATTAAGGTCTGAAAAGGAAGCGGAATATGACCTTGGTCTTCCGGTAATTGCTTCAATCGCAACCATTCGTAAACGCGATTTGGGTAAGGCGGCAGGCGGGAACACAAGGGTGAAGGAGGGTGCTTATGTTACGGCTAAATAAGAGTCTGATTACTGATGCTAATCCATCCTCGCATATCTCGGAATCGTTTCGTTCGCTACGCACATATATACGCCAGCTTGGAATAACGCAGGGTAGCGGAGGAAAAGTGCTGCTCTTTACGTCAGCAGAAGCTGGAGCAGGCAAGACGACAATCTTGTCGAATCTCGCGGTTTCTTTCGTCCAGGATGGCAAGAAGGTAGCAGTGGTGGACTGCAATCTGCGACATCCCGGTCTTCATACAGTGTTTGAAATAGAGGGCAGTGACGGGCTTGCGGCTTATTTAAGTGGGCCAGAGGAAGCGGATAACATCGCTGTCCTCGGAAATCTGGCCAATCTCTCGGTTATCCCGGCGGGTAAAACGCATGTTAGTCCGCCGGATTTGCTAGGTAACCTTAAAATGACCGCTTTGCTTGAGGAACTAAAAGAAAACTACGATCTGATCCTGCTGGATTCTCCTTCGGCAGTCGATTTCAGTGATGCTCGTATATTGGCACCTCAAACGGACGGCGTGATCCTGGTGGCCAGATACGGAAAGTCCAAACGGGAATCGATTCGTAAAGCGAAGACACTGCTTGAACAGACCGGCTCTAATCTAATCGGAATTGCCATGAACCAGGCGAAGTAAACGTTTATGCTTTCGAAGTGAGTTTTGCTCGAAGTGAAATCATTGTAGCTAATGCTTACAAAACTTTTAGGAGGTAAAGTGCGATGAAAAAAGTGAAAAAAGTAATCATACCCGCGGCAGGACTAGGTACTCGCTTTCTTCCTGCAACGAAAGCCATGCCTAAAGAAATGCTTCCGATTATCAATAAACCAACCATTCAATACATTGTTGAGGAAGCTATTGCTTCCGGTATTGAAGATATCATCATTGTTACTGGTAAAGGTAAAAGAGCCATTGAGGATCATTTTGACAATGCGTTTGAGCTGGAGTCTAGACTTCTGGAAGATGGAAAGCTGGATCTGCTTAAAGAGGTTCAGCGTTCAGCCAAGGTAGAAATCCACTATATTCGCCAGAAAGAACCAAAGGGTCTGGGGCATGCCGTATGGTGTGCAAGACGGTTTATCGGTGATGAGCCATTCGGTGTCATGTTAGGCGATGATATCGTCACAGGAGCCGTACCTTGCCTTAAGCAGCTGATCGATCAATATGAAGAAACACAAAACTCGGTGATTGGAGTTCAAGAGATTCCTGATGAATTCACGAATCGTTACGGTATTATTGAACCGGATTTGCAGGACGGTAAATTGTATCGGGTTAACAATTTTGTAGAGAAGCCGCCACTAGGTACGGCACCATCCAATCTGGCAATCATGGGACGTTATGTGTTTACTCCGAAGATCTTTAAGTATCTCGATCTGATGGAAGAAGGTGCTGGCGGAGAGATCCAATTGACAGATGCCATTCAGAAGCTGAATCAGAGCGAACGGGTATATGCCTATAATTTTGACGGAACAAGATATGATGTCGGTGAGCGGCTTGGATATATTTTAACAACACTTGAATTTGCATTGCAGAGCGAAGATTTACGCTATCCGGTGATGGATGCAATGTCGGAATGGCTGAATAAAATGGGACAAACCAGCTTGAGTAGTTAAGTTGAGTTCGCAAAATTTTAGATGAGGAGGATGAGCATGCAAAAACTGCCGGAAGACTACGAGGCGGTCCTGCCGAAACTTTACATGCTGCATACCGATGAGAGAAGGAAAGAAGCGGAGTCCTATTTGATAATGAAACGGATGATCGATATCTTTTTTTCCGCTCTTGGTCTTCTCGTGTTAATGCCATTATTTGTTGTCGTGGCGATTCTGATCAAGCTGGAGGATCCGAAAGGAAAGGTGTTCTTTCGGCAAAACCGGGTTGGGAAGAATGAAAAGCAGTTCCCGATGTATAAGTTCAGATCCATGGTTAGTAACGCTGAAGAGTTAAAAGAAAACCTGATGGCTTATAACGAAGTGAGCGGTGCCATGTTCAAGATTAAGAACGATCCGCGGATCACACAGATAGGGAGATTCCTGCGCAAGACGAGCATCGATGAGCTGCCTCAGCTGTGGAATGTGCTGATAGGTCAAATGAGTCTGGTCGGTCCTCGTCCTCCGCTGCCAGAAGAGGTGGCTCAGTATACGGAATATGACAAACAGCGTTTGACGGTTACACCAGGTTGTACCGGATATTGGCAAGTGAATGCCCGAAACAGTGTCGGTTTCGACGAAATGGTACAGCTGGATTTAACCTACATCCATATTCGGAGCACCATGCTGGATCTAAAAATCATTGCTAAAACCGGACTGATGTTACTCGGTTCAAAAGATGCTTATTAATAATGTGGAAATTAGGTGAATGCCGATGCGTGAATACGGAGACGTTCCTAAGCTTTCCATTATCATCTGTACCTACAACAGAGCACCTTTATTGATCAAGACGCTTCAGTCACTTTTAAAGCTGGATCACTTAGAACAGGCGGAGATCATTGTTGTGGATAACTGTTCCAAAGATGATACAGAAGCGTGCGTCAAAAAGTTTATAGGAAAGCATGGAGCTGATGTGGATATCCGCTACATGATGGAGCCTATGCAGGGGCTTTCAGCGGCTAGAAATACAGGGATTCTGGCCTCCAAATCACCGCTGATTGCCTTTCTCGATGATGATGCGATACCTTGCCAGCGATGGATTACAACGATTGTCAGTACTTTCGAGAGTAAACCGGAGGTCATGGCTATGGGAGGCAAAATCGCGCCTATATTCGAAAGTAAACGTCCGGACTGGTTGATTAAACCCTTTGAGCTTCCGTACACCATTGTTGATTTAGGTAACCGGATTAAGGAATATCCCAAGCAGCTTCATCCTTGTGGGGCCAATATGGCGATGCGGAAGCTCGTATTCGACATCAGTCTTTTTCCCCTAGATCTGGGAAGAAAGGGTGATTCTCTACTCTCAGGTGAAGAGACCTGGTTATTCGGACAGATTCAAAAAGAGGGACATTCCATCCTCTATCATCCGGAAATGGCGGTTGACCATTTCGTTCCGGCAGCTCGGTTGACGGAAGACTGGATTATGAGGCGCTATTATAGCCAAGGTATCTCTAACGCTATGAAAAGCGAAGGGTTAAAAGGCAAGCTAATTCTAGTGGGAAAGACAGCTGCTAAGCTCGTGTATATCCTGGCTGATTCTATTCTCTCAAGAAGCAAAGGAAGAAGGCTTTTGAACAAATGCAGGCTGGAGAGTATTCGTGGAACGCTTCATATGATTCTTAATCGGGAGAGGCATTCCGCAGCGGGGTGAGGGATTAACATGACTAATTTTGAGTGGGGCTCCAAATTAAATGTTTTGCCATACGGGATGCTCTATCTCATGTCGGCCCTGTTCTTTGGAACGGCGGTCATCTACCAGCCGATGATTGCGATAGCTGCCGTGCTTCTGATTATATTGCTGGGAATCTCGATTTCACGGCCTGAACTGATCAGTTATTTCGTTCTCATCACGACGGCAATATCGATTAACTTTTTATATGATGGCAGCATGTTCGGAATGGAGATATTGTCACTTTATAAATTGGTAATCGTGATGCTGCTTGTTCCTTGTATTCTGGTCAATGGTTTGCGGTTTCGTCTGAGTCACCCTCTGTGGGCAATGGTAGCACTGCTGGTGATTACCTTTGGATCTTCGATCTGGCTGCCGGAAATGACCTCATCCATTGCAGTTAAAGCTTTTATCGGTCTATCAATTCCATTCGTATTTTTACTTATCAACTGGAAAAAGGATGTAGCCGAGCTGCAAATCAAGATTATCTGTATGCTTCCCTTTGTTAGTGTAGTGGTTGGTTTGTTGCTGCAGCTTGCGCATGTTCATAATTTTCTCAACATCGAGTATACAGGCGCTGTACGGATTCAGGGAGCTAATATTCCTTCGCATCTAGCGATGCTGGCCTTTATGGGAGTCGCGATTCCATTTATAGAGGTGAAGCGGAATCCGCAGCAAGCACGCTTTTTCTATATCATGTTAGTTCTAAATTTCTTTATCTTGATTGGAACAGGAACAAGAGGGCCTATATTGGCACTTGGACTTACCGTACTCTATTACTTCTATGATATTCTTCGCCAATATTTGAAGGGCAGAACCTATCTGCTAATTCCGTTAATGGGTGCATTTTTCCTGATTATGGTTGCCGTCTTCTGGCAGCTCGATAATTTTGAGAAACGTTCCTTTGAGAGACAGACAGATACGGCTGTTGATTTATCAGGAAGGTCAGAGGCATGGGAGTATTTCTTAAACAAGGCTGCGGACTCTCCTTGGTCTGGTAGAGGGCTTGGAGCAGTGACGGTAGCAAATGATGGATCATTGTATAAGGGTTTTGTAGTTCCGCACAACGAGTATATCCGCTTTTACTTCGATGGGGGATATATTGGCGCTATTCTGTTGATGTTCTCTTTATTGGCTGTATTTATTCTGGTGTACAGAGCATTGGCTCCGCCGATCAAACCTTATTATCTGTTATTTATTGCAGCGTTTTTAATCTACTCATTCTCCGATAACACGCTGTCGACGGTCCAATTTATTATTCCGTTCTGTTGGTACCTGAACTGCCTGTATCGATCTTCACAGCCAACCGATTCCCCACAAAAAGAAGTGATACGATGAATCAAGTGAATATGTTCGATGTCAATTTTGATAACTATGATTTTATGGATTTGCTTGATTACATAGATAAAACCATTCAGGAGAGGAATCAGTCATATATCCTCACTTGCAATGTAGATCATGTGATCAAGCTTCGTAAGGATAAAGAATTTCAAACGGTATATTCGAAGGCAGGCGCAGTTGTTGCTGATGGAATGCCACTGATCTGGGCATCCAAAATGCTAGGCAAGCCGCTTAAGCAGAAGGTATCCGGTGCGGATCTATTTAATCGATTGGGCAACGCCTTTGAGCAAAGGAAGTACCGGCTGTTCTTCTTAGGCTCAGCTGAAGGCGTGGCGGAACGGGCAGCGATGAATTTGAAAACAGCGCATCCCGGAATAAATGTAGTTGGCTGTTATTCTCCATCCTATGGATTCGAGCACAATGAGGAAGAGAATGAACGCATTATAGAAATGCTGACAGAGTGCCAGCCAGATATCGTGTTTGTTGGTGTGGGAGCTCCTAAGCAAGAAAAGTGGATTTACCGCCACTATACCTCTTATCAAGCTCCGATATCGATCGGAGTGGGAGCGACCTTTGATTTTCTGTCAGGCTCAGTGAAACGAGCGCCTAGCTTCATGCAAAAAACAGGGTTCGAATGGTTCTGGCGGCTTAGCCAGGAGCCGGGCCGGCTCTGGAAAAGGTATCTTGTGGACGATGCACAATTTCTACTTTTATTACTTAAGGAACTGCGTAAGCGGGATAAGGTGAAGGAAGGAGGCTTGGAATGAGTGTATTTACGCCCCCATCACTTAGGTTTATCAAGACAGCTGGAGTACTAGGGGGAGCTGCGGCTATAGGTGTCTCTCTTCCGCTGATCATCGGCTTCTCCAGTGCGATGCTGAGTTCATCGAACAGTCTGCAGGGAGCCATTCTCTCAGCTATCCTATTCCCAGCTTTCTTGCTAGCCATACTTAGACCGAAAATGCTGGTTGCTTATACCTTGTTAATCTGGGCTGTCGCTCCAGAGCTGCGCCGCATTGCTGACTGGTCAGAAGGAGTCTATCACTCTGTATCACTGCTAAGTTTAGCCCCTTTGTTAACCGGCGTAACCTTAATTATTCCGCTGCTGAGGGAGATTCACAATATTCAAAAAGCCTCTACGCGGATCATGCTGCTGTTCGCAGTTGCGCTAGGTTATGGAGCTTTAATTGGCTTGGCCAAGAATGGTATGGGCTCAGTTTATGACTTAGCGAATTATATTGTGCCCCTGCTGCTATTGCCGTACTTTGCCGTTACAAAGTTCAAGCCGAAGGATATCGACCGGCTCCTTACCGCTTTTGCCAATATTGCGGTCCTGGTTGCCATTTATGGGATTGTTCAGTATTTGACAGTGCCACCTTGGGATGTGTTCTGGATGAAACATGCGGATATGATGTCCATCGGAAATCCATATCCATTGGAAATCCGAGTGTTCTCTACGCTGAATTCGCCCGGACCAGCTGCAACATTCTTAGCGTTTGCTTTAGTTCCGATGATACTGGAGAAAAAATGGCGGGGAACATTGCGCTGGATCGGCGTTCTGCTAGTTGTAATCTGCCTGCTGACTACTTTAGTACGAGCGGCATGGCTGATTCTACTGGTGATGCTGCTCATGTACATTGGAACCTCTCCCTCTAAGGGAAAGTGGAAAACTTTGATCCAATTAGTTTTTGTGGCTGCGGCGTTGTTCTGGGTTGTGCCGAAATTGCCTGGCGCCGAAGGACTGGTTGCTCGGGTAGAGACGCTTTCTTCTGTTCAGGAAGATCACTCTTATAATGAACGGCTAAGCTTATGGCAAAACATGCTGCCGATGGTCGCCGCCAATCCAGTAGGTCAGGGAATTGGCAGTGTCGGCCAAGGGACTAAGCTTGGCAACGGCGGCGAGCTTGGAGAATACGGAATTATGGATAACGGAGTTATCGCTTTACTGCTTACCTTTGGTGTTCTGGGTGCTGTTTTCTTCTTCGGAGCTTTAGGCGCAGTTGTCAAACAGATATTTGCTAGAGTAATCAGCAAGGACAAATTGCAGCCATACGCCCGACTTGCGTTAGCTACTTGGACTGGTGCGATTGTCAGTCTGGTTTCAGATAATGGGTTTCCCGGACTCAAGGGATACTTAATCTGGATGCTGATCGGTCTTGGCCTCAGCGCAAGGGAGATTACTCAAAGTAGAAGGAAGGGAACACCGTATGCAGCAGTTGAATGCAAAATCTCTCCCCACTAGAACAATCTGGTCATCCTTTAGACTGTTCGCCAAAAGTAAGGACAACAGCTCGGCAGCCGTAAAAACTATGTTTGTCAGTGTAATGATCTTACTGATTAACATGTTAACGGGTGTACTGACTGCCCGTTATCTTGGACCGGCAGGACGTGGGGAACAGACGGCAATGATTAACTGGTCACAGTTTCTGGCGTTCAGCATGAGCTTTGGTATTCCGTCAGCTCTGATCTATAACGCTAAGAAAAATCCGGAGGATGCCGGAGTGCTTTATCGAATGGCCTTGCTGCTCGGTATTATTTTCGGGGTCATAGCGATGATTATAGGTATCGTGGTCTTGCCCTATTGGCTGAAATCCTTCAGTCCGGAGGTTGTGAGCTTTGCCCAGTGGTCAATGATTCTGTGTCCAATTATAGTAATCTCTCAAATTAACAATGCAGCCTTTCAATTGAGAGGAGAATACAAGAGGTTTAATTGGATTCGTTATCTAGTCCCGTTGCTTACACTGACGATAATCGGAATATTGATCGCACTGGATCAGATGAATCCTTTTACAACTGCAGTAGCCTATCTCCTTCCAGGAGCCCCGGTGTTTATTGGAATGATGATTTCCTTGCTGCGCACCTATAAGGTGAAGATGAAAGGAGCCTTTCAGAATTTAAAAAGATTGTTCACTTATGGGCTAGGTTCTTACGGCAATGATTTGCTTGGTAATTTCTCTTACTATATCGATCAGATTGTGATTGCCGGCCTGTTAAGACCTGCTGATTTGGGGCTGTATGTAGTGGCAGTGAGTCTGTCACGGATGGTTAATTTTTTCTCAAGCTCGATTACCATCGTACTCTTTCCCAAGGCTTCTGAGCTGTCAAAAGAACAGGCGGTAGAGCTAACATTCAAAGCCTTTCGAATTAGCACGACCTTCACCATGCTTGGCGGAGTAGTCCTGATGCTCTTAGCCCCTTTAGTGATTCCGCTGATGTACGGCAAAGATTTCAACGCGGCATTAACTGTGTTTCGCTTATTGCTTCTTGAAGTGACCATTAGCGGAGGGACGATCATTCTGGCGCAGGCCTTTATGGCGCTAGGCAAGCCAAAAGTTGTTTCGATGCTTCAAGGTTTCGGCTTACTCTTGGTTATCCCGATGTTGTTCCTGCTCATCCCTAAATTTGGCTTGCTCGGAGCAGGGATAGCGATGTTGTCATCAGCAATCCTGCGATTCTTCTTCATTGTTCTCAATATAAAGTACACCTTAAAAGTTAAACTTCCCCGGCTGCTCATTACCCGGGAGGACATTCAGTGGATGAAGACGACGATGAATTCTTACATTCGCAAGAAACCTATGGATATGAATGGATAATGCGAAAGATAAAGGAGGAAACCTTCATGGATTCAGTAAAAAGCGTGGTAGGCGGCCAAGGCAATTATCCAATATCGGCTGTCATCATCGCTCAGGATGACGAAGTTCGAATATCTAAGGCCATACAATCCTGCAGGTTATTCGCCGACGAGGTGGTTGTGATTGACGGAGGCAGCAAAGACGGGACAGTACAGCTTTCTGAAAGCTTGAATTGTCGTGTATACGTCAACCCTTGGCCCGGATATGCGAAACAGAGGGAGTTCGGAGTAGAACGCGCGGTTCATGATTGGGTCTTCCTTATTGATACTGACGAAGTGGTCAGCGACGAATTGGCCACAAGTATTCTTGAACTGAAACCGGGGCTTATGGATCAATCGGTTGCCTATTCTATCTACCGGATCGGTGATTTTATGGGCCGATGGCTGGATCGTGGCGAATATCTAGTGCGACTTTACAACCGCAAAGCGTATGGAATTCGAAATAGCTTGGTGCACGAGATGCCCGAGGTCTCTGAAGAGCGAACCATACGTTTGACAGGAACCCTCTGGCATTATGGTTACCGCAGTATTAACGATCATGTGGCACGTTTCAATAAGTACACTGACTTGGAAGCTGAAAGTGCGTATGCCAAGGGCAAACGATTTCGGGTCAGTCATCTGCTGTTAAGGCCACCAGCCCGTTTCCTGCAAAAGTATTTCTTACACGGGTTGTTCAAGAAGGGAATGTCAGGTTTCGGTGTATCCGTATTCTGGGTCATGTATGAATTCATGGTCGGCTTCAAGCATTACGAATTAATTAGATCGGGAAAGCTGACTCTGCACAATGCGAAGACGAGTCAGACCGAGAAAGAGAATAAAGGAGAGAGAAGCTATGCCGTACAGTGACGGATTGAACATTATGACGACAGGCCTTAGCTGGCCGTCGCTACAGCCGGGTGGGCTTAACACGTATTTCAAATCCGTTTGCGAGCAGCTCTCCTCACGTAATCGGGTGCATGCGCTGATTTGCAGTCAAGAAACGCCTGCTACCCCTGAGGAATTGATTATTCACAATGCAGGAGATCCAAAAGATGGGATCTGGAAACGTAAGGATGCCTTCCAGCGTAAGGCGGCCGATCTGATGGGGGAGGGCAGTGGCCGTATAGATATTTTATACACTCACTTTGCTCCTTATGGTATTGGTCCAGCCCTGGAAGCAAAGAAACGCGGGATTCCTGTAGTGATGACTTTTCATGGCCCATGGAATGAAGAAATGAAAATCGAAGGCCAAGGCATTAAGCACCGGGTCAAAACAACCATCGCCAAATCCATTGAACATAGAGCCTATAAACTAGCGGATAAATTCATCGTGCTTAGTGAGACGTTCCGCGATATTCTCCATAAGCTTCACGGAGTGCCACTACACAAAATTATAGTGATTCCAGGAGCAGCTAATGTGGAACGTTTTATTCCCGCTACGAATCGATTGGCGATTCGTCGAACCTTGAATTTACCTGAGGGAGCAACAACTGTATTGACTGTCCGGCGGTTGGTCAATCGGATGGGACTACTCCAGCTGCTCGAAGCCTGGAAGCAAGTTGCGGAGCGTTTCCCGAATGCGATTCTGCTGATTGGTGGTAAAGGGCCGCTGCGAGGGGAATTGGAAGAAAAGATCGCCGACTATGGCTTAAGCAACAAGGTAAGACTGCTAGGCTACATTCCCGATCATGAACTAGCCTCTTATTATCAGGCAGCGGACATGTTCGTGGTTCCCTCACAGGCATTGGAGGGCTTTGGTTTAATTACTGTTGAAGCCTTATCTTCAGGATTGCCAGTGATGGCTACGCCGATTGGCGGCAATAGGGAAATTTTGCAAGGCTTCCGGCCGGAATTGCTATTTAAGAGCTCAAGTAGTGATCACATGGCCGAAGGCATGATCCATATGCTTAGCAATCGAAAGCTGCTTCCGAGCCGGGATGAATGTAGAGAGCATGTACTGAAGAGATATACCTGGGAGCAAGTTACGGATCAAATAGAATCTGTGTTCCTGCAAGCTTTAGGAGAGGAGGTGACCACGTAATGCTTAGAGTGGCCTATATAGATCACACTGCTAAATGGAGTGGTGGAGAAGTTGCCCTGTTTAACATCCTTACTCATATTGGAGAACAGATTGATCCACTTGTAATCCTGGCTGAGGATGGTGCACTGGCTGAACGGCTGCGTGAAAAGGGGATGGATGTCCGTATTATTCCGCTGGATGAGAGCATCAGAAGTCGTGGTAGAAATGCCGTCAACTTGGGAGCACCTGCTGCAGCCTTTAAGCTATTGGCTTATGGTCGAAAGCTTGCGCCGCTATTAAAAGCGGAGAAGGTAGATTGCGTGCACACCAATTCTCTGAAATCTGCATTATACGGGGCCATCGCTGCAAAAATAGCGGGCGTTCCATTGATATGGCACATCAGGGATCATATTGGTGCCCCTTATTTAAAGCCGATCGTTGCCAAAGGAATTCGTTTGCTGTCGCGTCTGCTCCCCAATGGAGTCATTGCGAATTCACATTCTACGCTGAATGCTTTGGAGCTGCCACGTTCGAAAAAAACGCTGGTCGTATACTCCGCTTTCGCTAAAGCGATTGGTAATGGGATCGGCATGCGGGACCAGAAAGCATTTAACGTATTGCTAGTTGGCCGATTAGCGCATTGGAAAGGTCAGCATATTGTGCTGGAAGCCGCAAAAAGCTTTAAGAACGAACCTCGTGTAAAGTTCTGGCTAGCCGGAGACGCGCTGTTTGGAGAAGAGGCTTATAAGCAGGAATTGCTTCAAAAGATAAAAAACGACGAGCTTACGAATGTAAGCATGCTAGGGCATGTAGATGATATTCAAGGCCTTATGAATACTGCTGATTTACTGATTCACACTTCGGTAACTCCTGAGCCTTTTGGCCAAGTTATCGTTGAAGGAATGGCAGCGGGATTACCGGTGATCGCCTCCAATGAAGGCGGGCCGGTAGAAATTGTAGTTCAAGGTGAGACGGGACTACTGATAGAGCCTGGTGACGCGGTGATACTGGCAGACTCCATTAAATGGATGCTAGATCACCCGGAGGAAAGACGGCGGATGGCGGACAATGGGATGAAACGAGTGAAAGAGCATTTTGTTATCGAGAATACGGTCAAGGACATCGTTGACTACTATAAAGGTTTGTTGGCGGGCACCTGACAGATGAGATGACGCGGTAATTCTGAAGATGATGCTCCATAAAACTTTGAGGATGATTCACATGAAAATTGCGATAGCGCACGATTACTTAATCCAAATGGGCGGCGCGGAAAGAGTGGTGGAAGTCTTTCATCACATGTATCCCGAGGCTCCAATCTACACAACGGTTTTTAACGGAAGCCGCCTTACTGACAATCTCAAAGATGCGGATATCCGTGCCTCCTGGCTGCAAAAGATTCCGGGGGTAAAGACCAATTTTAAAGGGGTGCTGCCACTTTATCCAATGGCCATCCGTGATTTGGACTTTCGCGGTTTCGATATCGTCCTGAGTTCCAGCAGTGCTTTTATGAAAAGTATTCAAGTTCCTAAACACACGTTTCATCTTTGTTACTGCCATACGCCTATGCGCTTCGCATGGGATTATGACACCTACATGGAACGTCAGTCGAATTCCGGGCTATTCAAAAAAATGCTTAAGGTATACATGCAGCAGCTCAAAACGTGGGACCAGCGGACTTCCAAAAATGTGAATCAGTTCGTAGCCAATTCTTCAGTTGTGAAGACGAGGATTCAGAATTATTATCACCGGGATGCCGATGTCATATTTCCACCGATTAATACTGCCCGGTTTACAAGCTCTTCTACCATTGGTGACTATTATTTAATAGTATCTCGGCTTGTTTCCTACAAGCGGATTGATCTGGCAGTGGAGGCTTTTAACCGCAACGGTCTTAAGCTTTATATCGTGGGAGATGGACCGGATCGCAAGCGTCTCGAAGGCATGGCTAAGGATAATGTATCGTTTCTGGGCCGGCTAGAAGATGAGCAAGTGACTGGAATGATGGCACAGTGTCGGGCATTTATTTTTCCAGGAGAAGAGGACTTTGGAATTACACCGCTGGAAGCGAACGCGGCCGGAAGACCAGTAATCGCTTATCAAGCAGGCGGGGCACTAGATACTATTATTCCTTATGTAAATGGTGTGTTCTTTCAGCATCAAGAAGTGGAGGATCTGCTTAAGGCTATTTATGAGGTAGAGTCCTACGCTTGGGATATTGATCAAATTATGGAGCATGCACGTAAATTCGATGAGCAGGCGTTCATGGTTAAGTTCAAGCAGTATGTTGAGCAGGCCTACGTCAATTTTCTAAAAGGAGGATGATTGTATGAAGCTGACAGTAATCGGGACTGGGTATGTGGGTCTTGTATCTGGCGTATGCTTTGCACTGAGCGGACATCATGTCATCTGTGTGGATAAGGACGAGGAAAAGATTAAGAAGCTGAAACAGATGGAATCGCCCATTTATGAGCCGGGAATTGAGGAAATGATTGAACTGAATCTTCGAGAGGAACGGTTATCTTTTTCTGCGGATCTTCAGGACTCGGTGCGGCGTTCAGATATCATCATTCTTGCTGTAGGTACGCCATCGCTGCCTAATGGTGAAGCAGACTTAACCTACATTGAGGGTGCAGCTGCTGAAATCGCTAAAGCGATGGAGGGGAACAAAATTATAATGACTAAATCTACAGTACCCGTAGGGACAAATGAAAAAATCTCCCAAATGCTCTCTAAGTATACCCATCATTCTTTTGATATCGTGTCAGCACCTGAGTTTTTACGTGAAGGGTCAGCGATTCGCGATACCCTCCATCCCGATAGAATTGTTATTGGCCTTGATAATCCAGAGCTGGAACAAACCATGCGCGAGCTTCATAAGGGTTTCACAGAAAATGTATTTGTAACAGATATACGCAGTGCTGAAATGATCAAATATGCTTCGAATGCATTTTTGGCCACAAAAATCTCCTTTATTAATGAGATCGCCAATATTTGTGAAAAAGTGGGAGCTGATGTAACCGAGGTAGCTGAAGGAATGGGTATGGACCAAAGAATCGGGTCATCCTTCCTGCAGGCTGGTATCGGTTATGGAGGCTCCTGTTTCCCGAAAGACACTAATGCGCTCATTCAAATCGCGGGCAACGTCGATTACGAATTCAAATTATTGAAATCTGTAGTCGAAGTGAACAAGGGACAACGGTTTATGATCATCTCCAAGCTGCATGAATCACTTGGCAGCCTGCACGGTTCGACGATTGGGATATGGGGGCTTGCCTTTAAGCCTAATACTGATGATGTCCGCGAAGCTCCAGCCAGAGAGATTGTTGAGGCACTGGTGGCTGAAGGGGCAACAGTCAAACTATATGATCCAATCGCAGCTCCTAATTTCAGGCAGCAATATGATCATCCACAGCTTCGCTGGTGCCATCTGCCAGAGGAAGCGGCCGAGGGCAGCGATGCCGTATGTCTTTTGACCGATTGGAGCCTGCTCAAGGACATTGATCTGCATCAGCTGGCGAAAAGCATGCGTAATGGGGTGCTGATCGATGGGCGGAATGTGTATTCCAAGGAGCAAATCGAGGGTACCGGCCTCGTTTATCATTCTGTCGGCCGCCCGCAGATGGGTGGATTGAGCGGTTATTCTGCTAGTGTGGCTGGAGCGGTTTAATCTAAGTTATATAGATTGAACTTGTGATTTTTCTATTTAGGGATGAGGCGTGACTCCATAGGATGTTTGGACTTCCGGCCGCTGTTGTCTGCAGATTTCCTGATTTTAACCGCTAATAGCGGTAGAAATCCGCAGACAAAGGCGGACGCTATCGCTCCTCCAGTTCCAAAATTCTCCTTCGCCACTTCGTTCCCTTATCTTAAGTTTCTAAGCAATTTATAAAGTTAGGTACTCTGATTGTTTATCGCAGTAGCAGATAACCTTGTTGTTGTAGTAGTACTTGCGTTGGCTGCTGCCTCCATAGGAGCAGAAGCAAATCTTTAGAAAAACGTGCTGCCTTCCGGCTGGTACAGCCCGGTGCAGTACGGTTCAAGCATTTAGAGGAAGTTGGTTAGGTAAAGAACGGAAAGGGAATTTGGAACTGTAGAAACGGAGTGTTCGCCCGAAAGATTTCCGTAGGAAAGCTAGCTTCGAAAGCATATGCTATCCTCGGATTTCTACCGCTGGCGGCGGTTCAAATCAGGAAATCTGAGGATAACAGCGATCGGAAGTCCAAAATCCCTTGGAGTGGTTCATACCTAATAAATTTTTTTAATGCATCCGCTCGAAATAAGGCTAAGCGGAAGCTGACGTTTTGATAACAATTCAATTATGCTCGATTTCCATAATTCAAGGAGGGTTCATCTATGAAAATGGTACTTCTATCAGGCGGCTCAGGTAAACGGCTATGGCCGTTGTCCAACGACTCACGTTCAAAGCAATTTCTAAAGGTACTTGAAAGCCCTCAAGGTGAACCGGAATCCATGGTACAACGTGTCTGGAGACAGCTGGAGGAAGCAGGGATGGCAGAATCATCTTATCTGGCCACCGGCCGCGGTCAAGTAGAAATGATACAAAGCCAACTGGGAAGTCATGTGCCGATTATCGTTGAACCGGAGCGTAGGGATACTTTTCCGGCCATCGCCTTAACAGCTACCTATCTTTATTCGGTTGCAGGTGTTTCTCCAGCGGAGACGATAGCCATTTTGCCTGTTGATCCTTATGTAGAAGCATCCTTTTTCGATACCATAGCTATGCTTGAGGGGACCATGCTGGAAAGCGGAGCAAATCTGGCACTAATGGGTGTTGTTCCTGAACATGCCTCAGAGAAATACGGATATATCATTCCTACCACTGAAGAGGCGGGGGGGAATGGTTTTATGAAGGTGAGTCACTTTCAAGAGAAACCAGACCGCATACAAGCAGAACAGCTCATCGAACAAAATGCATTGTGGAATTGCGGAGTGTTTGCCTTCCGTTTAGGCTACTTGTTAGATATTTTGCAGCGTAAAGGGTTGCCTTTAGGATATGAAGAATTGCAGAAGCAGTATAAGCTATTGTCTTCCATCAGCTTTGATTATGAAGTGGTGGAGAAAGAAGAACATATTGTGGTGCAACCTTATGATGGATTCTGGAAGGATCTTGGAACTTGGAATACGCTGACAGAGGAAATGAGCAGCAAGCATGTAGGAAAAGGTTTTGTGACGGCGGATTCTGAGGGGACTTGCTTGATTAATGAGCTGGATATTCCGATTACGGTAATTGGTGCGAAGGATCTGATCATCGCGGCTAGCCCGGATGGTATTCTGGTTACCCATAAAGCTGAGAGCCCACGGATTAAAGAAGTGCTGAAGACCTTTGAACAGAGACCGATGTATGAGGAACGCCGCTGGGGTCATTACAAAGTTATTGATTATGTGAAATACGACGAGGGTAATGAAGTGCTGACCAAACGGATTTTTATATCCGAGGGGAATAATATCAGCTATCAATTACATCGCAAGCGTAGTGAAATTTGGACAATCGTCAGCGGCGAAGCAAGTATTGTGCTGAATGAGAAGAAACATAATGTGAAGGCTGGGGACGTGGTACGTATCCCGGAAGGAACGAAGCACGCGATCCTTGCTTTGACGGATGTTGAGTTTATAGAGGTACAGACGGGTTCTGAGTTAGTAGAAGAAGATAATATTCGTATTACTTTAGACTGGAATGATATAGAACTACAACAATTCATTTCATAGGTCTAACCTATCTATTTAACCAATCTGAAATTTCTTTAAACAGGTAAATTGACTCAATTATCAAAAAAAGTCATAAAAACACTAAATATATCATTAATTGTCGTCGATACTTACGGTAAGAGAGATTATTTCTCTTAAATTGAAAAGGCAAACCTATCGAAAGGTAGGGACGCAAAGCTATAGGGCCTTCGAAAGAGTGGCAGCCTGGCTACCGAAAGGGAGATTATTTTGAAAGCTTACCGTACGTATCGATTATTTGGCGCATTTCTGTCACTCGTCCTGTTTCTGACTGCACTTCCGCTTACTGTTGGAATTTCGCCGTCTGTTGTCATAGCTGCTTCAAATTCTGGTACCCCAGTTACCCCAGGAGCCTCACCCGAAGCCGTAAAGCTGCTTAACTATCTTTACTCGATTTCAGGAAAAGGTATTATTGCTGGTCAACATGACTATTTAGAAAGTCCAGATGAAATTAACAATATGCTGAAGGGAACAAGCGGACAGTACGCAGCTCTTCACGGTTATGAACTGGGCGCGATCAGTGGCCAGTCCGAAGGAACGATGGCCTGGCAGCGTCAAAATGTGGTGAACAGCGCCATCAACTGGAATAAAGCGGGCGGGATCGTAGCTATGACTTTTCATGCTAACCTGCCAGGCACCGCTTATGACTGGGGTAATGTGAAAAAAACGCTTAGCCAAAGTGAGTTCGATAGTTACGTTACACCGGGTACCAAGCAATATAACAGTCTGATCGCTGAACTTGATAAGGTAGCAGTCTCCCTAAAGAGCTTACGTGATGCCAACGTTCCGGTACTTTGGAGACCCTATCATGAAATGAACGGAAACTGGTTCTGGTGGGGGAAGAAAAACAACTTTTCAAAACTTTGGAATGTTATGTATGACCGTTTTGTTAACGTTCATAAATTAAATAATTTGTTATGGGTATGGAGTCCGAATGCTCCGAATGTTTGGTCAGATCCTTATGCGTCAACTTATCCAGGAGCAGATAAAGTAGATATTCTGGCAGCAGATATATACGAAAATGATTACCAGCAAAAATACTATGATAGCTTGTTGAGTCTAGCCGCTGGCAAACCGATTGCGATCGGGGAGAATGGTGAAGTGCCTAATCTGGAGAAGCTACAGCAATCGCAAAGTAAATGGACGTATATGATGAGCTGGGGAAAAATGCTTTACGATAATAACAGTGCAGACACAATCAAAACTTTTATGAATAGCAACTATACCCTGACTAGAGATAAATTAAATACTAGTCTGGTACCGAAGCCTAGCGCTGCACCAGCGCCGGCACCTTCCGAAGAAGAGGGAGAGGCAGCAATTCCTCTTGCGAAGGGGCTTGCAGGAGAATATTATAACAACATCCAGCTGTCGGGAGCAGCAGCTCTTACTAGAACAGATGCGATGATCGATTTCAATTGGCGGCTAGGATCGCCGGATGCCGCCCTCGGGATTGATCGTTTCTCCATACGTTGGAGCGGTAAAATTAAGCCATTATATGAAGAGCAATATACATTTTACACTACCTCAGATGATGGCATCCGTGTCTGGGTGAATGGGGAATCTGTGATTGATAGCTGGACTAAGCAAAGTGGTACTGAGCGTAAGGGCACCATAACGCTGACGGCTGGCCAGCTATACGATATCAAGGTGGAGTATTACGAGAATGAAGGCGATGCGAGAGTCCGCTTGATGTGGGAAAGTGCTAGTCAAGCTAAAGAGACAGTTCCAGCAAGTGCACTTTTTCTTCCGGATGTCTCCTGATTGATGAAAATTAAAGGTCGATCCTTAGTAGCTCTGCGTTATTGCAGAGCTACTAAGCTATAGTCCTCATTAGGTCAGAAGACGATTGTCCGATAACAGGTATGTTCATTTATTACCTGTGGAGGCAGTACAGCTACCGAAAGGAGGATTTATTTGCGTAAATATTATAAGCAAAACAGATTGTTGTTTACTATATTACCGGTGTTTATTATTTTTTCCTTGCTGCCTTGGGGAGAGGTTAGGAGTCTTCCGAAGGCTATGAGTGTTTCTTCCTCTCTACCTCCGGCTATACCAAGCAATCCATCAGCTTCTGAAGAAGCCAAGCAACTGCTGAGTAATTTGGTGAATCTACGTGGCAAAGGAATCCTGTCCGGCCAGCATGATTATCTAGAAAGCCCAGATGAACTGGTTCATAAGCTGAAAAATACTTCGGGACAGAATGCCGTTTTACATGGTTATGAATTAGGGGCGATTAATAATCAATCCAAGGGGACGATCGCAGAACAGCGGCAAGCTGTTATTGACAGTGCAATTGAGTGGCATCAAGAGGGTGGCATTGTAGCCATGACATTCCATCAGAGTTTGCCGGGGACATCTCCAGAATGGTCCAATGTAAACAGAAGTCTCAGTCAAGAAAAGTTTAATGCTTATGTTACGCCTGGGACGGCTCAGTATAAGCGTCTTATTTCTGATCTAGACGAGATCGCTGGATATTTAGAACAGCTGCGTGATGCCGGAGTTCCAGTCTTATGGCGACCTTACCATGAAATGAACGGCGGTTGGTTTTGGTGGGGGAAAAAGGACAATTTTTCAGCGCTTTGGAATATTGTCTATGATCGTTTTGTAAACACACACAAGCTAAATAATCTACTGTGGGTGTGGAATCCAAATGCACCGAATGAATGGGCAGATCCATATGCTGCATATTATCCCGATGCGGATAAACTCGATGTTCTGGCTGCGGATATCTACAATAACGATTATAAGCAGTCCTACTATGAGGATCTGCTTGCACTTGCTGAAGGTAAACCTATCGGAATCGGGGAGAGCGGACAGCTGCCGAACCCGGAAATATTAACCGAGAAACAAAATAAATGGGTCTATATGATGACTTGGGGAAAATTACTGACAGAAAATAATACGCTACAGTCAATTAAAAGCTTTATGAATGAATCGTTTATAGTATCGAGAGAGGATTACGTTCTCGCATCAGGAGGCCCTTCGACAGCACCGGTAACCCCGGTAACGCCAACGGGTTTAACTGGAGAATACTATAACAATACTGATTTAGAGGGAGAAGCGGTACTTATCCGCGATGACCGTAAGATTGATTTTAATTGGCATGGCGGGTCACCTGCCCCGGAGATAAATGAAGATCGTTTTTCTGTACGCTGGAAAGGGAAGCTCAAGCCTAAATTCAGTGAAAAATATACGATTTCGGCATCCTCTGATGATGGAGTCCGTGTCTGGATTGACGGAAAGCTGATCATCGACAATTGGAACAATCAAAGTGCAACCCTTCATAAAGGAAGTATCCCGCTCACAGCTGGAACGCTTTATGATATCCAAATTGAATATTATGAGAATGAAGGAGATGCCAATCTTCGTTTACTGTGGGAGAGTTCAAGCCAGAAGCAGCAGGTAATTCCACAAGGAGCATTGTTCCTTCCTTAATCTAATGAAATGATAGGGTTAGACATTCCGGAAGAAAGAGAGGACCTATGGATGGGAATAACGAGGAGAATATCTAATGGAAAAAATAGAATATCTACAAACAAACCATTACTGTTGTTACTGAAATTCGCCGCATTAACCGTCTTGTTTCTGTTGTCTGTCTCAGTTTTCGGAACGAATAAGACGAATGATTATAAGGTAGGTGCCAATATACCGAGACTATCTACAGGAACTGATGCTGCAGCAGAAATACCGGATGGTACTGTGATCTGGAATCTGGGACAACATGATGGCTCAGCAGCTGAATTCGCTGCGAGTGGCACTTCCGGCAGTAAGAAGGTATTTAATGTTCCTTCTTCAGCACTCAAACTATCGGCTCTTCAGAGCTTGCCTGCAGGCTTGAATGGAAAGACCCAGCCGGAATTAACGATCACTTATCAGCTAAATAAGATCCCGGAGAATGGGGTCTTATTTAGCGTAGGTATTCTGAATGCTTATAAATCCGTGCCGCAAATGAGTGTGTTTTCCAATCATCAATTGTCGGGGATCATTCAAATTGCTGGCGTATCGGGCACAGAAAGTGAATATAGCTTTCAAAAGTCCTATGAATTATACATTCCCAAGGAGCAATTGAAGCTGGGAACGAACGAATTGAAGCTGCAAACGGTTCGCTGTTTATATTGCAGTGACAAAGAAGACGAATATTCCTGGTGGACTTGGGATAATCTCCGTTTAGAATCTCTTAACGCTCCAATTTCCGAGCCTATTCATGGCAGCTATACACTGACCGGAACAGTAGTGAATAATAAGCAATTTTATTTTGATGAAGGTGCGGTTACGCATTTGCCTTATGTTATCAAATGGCTAGGGATGGCTTATAGCGGTAATGTGATGCGTACTAGCTGTGCCAGTGATGTCGGGAGATCCTGCTCAGATATGATGGAATATTACAAGGTATTGCAGGATTACAACATGCAGGCGGTTGCGCTGTATTTGCATACTGGTGATATTAAGCTTAAGGCAGATGGCTCGTTGCCAGCTGATGCGGAGAAAAAGCTGACAGATTATTTTGAGCAATATAGCCCCTATTTTCAATATTATGAGGTAGATAATGAACCAGGATTATTCAATCGTTCTAAGGCAGTTAACTTGGCGATTGCGGATTGGCTAAATAAAAAGGGCAAGCAAATCGCGCCCCATTTACAAACAGTTGCTCCAGGCTGGGCGTATTGGCCGAGCTACAGTGAGGATTCCTGTGGTAATCAGAAGGGAACTGGGAAGGAATGTGGAGATCCGGATGGCTGGGAACGAGATCCAGAGCAGCGTATGGAGCTGGAGAAGGTCACGGATTTGACCAATGGACATTCCTACGGCGACTCTTATATTTTTAGCAATGGGGGAAGCTTTACTGAGAATTTGAAGACCTTCGATGGTGCAGACAATGGGCTCGGCAAAAAAATGCTGACCACTGAATTTGGTACCTCGGACAGTCATGTGGATGCCTATCAATACGGGGCAACGGAGCGGACAGCGGCTGTATTCGACCGGATCATGCGTGCGCATATTGGTTATGCGGATATGTTTGTGCAGCATGCTGCTTTTTTTAAAGATTTCAGTTTATTCAAATACGGGTTTAATTTAGAAGAGCATGATCCGGCAACCACAGAGATTTACTATACAAAAGAGAACGAGGATTCACGTGTCAGCATTATGAGAAGGCTCAGTCTTGCTTATGCTACGCATGGAGCTCCATTAACTTACCAAGTTGCAAACAAGGATGTGTTAGCCGACAAGCTGGTTTATGTTCGCGCCGTGGATACTTCTACATTAAAACCTCTTGCGGGTAGCGGAGCGACCTCAAATAAGATATTGGTTAATTTCGTTAATTTTGAGTCTACCCCACAGACCGTGAGTGTAAATGTGACTATGCCGAAAAACGGTGTGTATGAAGGGGAGCGTTTTGGAAACGGGGATACGTATGAAAAAGCAAGAAGTTATATAACAGGGAAAAAGGCTACTCCCACGTTAACCTTTACGGAGACACTTGCTCCAGGAGAGGCTGTGCAGTACATTTTGCAGCTCTCCTCTGAAGTAAAGCCGTCGGCACCTAAAGGATTCAAAGCCGCAGCAACAAAAGGTTTATCTGTAAAATTACATTGGTTGGAGGCACCAGGAGCAAGCTACGAGTTACTTAGAGCTGATGGTAGCGGTGGGGAAATGAAAGTGATCGCTACTGATGTGAAGCTAACAGAGTACACGGATCATAATTTACATGAAGGAACTTTATATACCTACGCGGTAAGGGTATCCGGCTCCAATTTACTGTCCGATAAAGTTCAGATCACAGCCACCGGACTGGTTCCTCTGGATCGTACTAAATGGAAGGTATCCTCAAATGTGAATACGGTGGCATCGGCTCCAAGTCTTGCCATCGATGGGGATCGGCGTACGCGCTGGGACACTGGAAAACATCAGGTTTCTGGAGAGTATTTTCAGATTGATCTGGGTGTAGCACATGAAATTGAAAGAATAGATTTGGACAGCACGCTATCTCCTTTTGATTATCCAAGAGAATATGTAGTTTATATTTCTGACGATGCTCAAAACTGGAACAAACTCACCTCTGGAAAAGGCACAAAAGAGCTTACGAAGATATCCTTTTCTAAGGTAAAGACACGGTATATCAAAATTGTACAGACCGGAGCCGGCGGAAATTATTGGTCTATTCAAGAGTTACAGGTGTACTCCAGAGAATAAGCAATCCTTTGAATTTATATAATCGTATATAGCGCACACTAAATAACTGTGAGATAGATCTACAATGGAATAGGGAATTCTTCCCTATAAATTTTGTGTTTTAGGGTTGAACAGGTGGAATATAGGCAATTTCTCCCTGTATTCCAGCGGATATCGCTGTCTTTTAGAAAATCCTCCGTATTATAGGGAGAAATTCCGCATAACTGGGCAATTGTGAGGAAATCATCCTAAATAGAGGGAGTTTTTCCCCATAAAACTCCCTCCCCAACGCCCCATCACAATTTCTTAGACTGAGTGCAGAAGGTGGGGGAGTTTGGGATATGAAATTTTACAAAAGGTACAACAATGATTGCCTCGTACACTCCAATGTTAAGTTAACAGAGGCTTATTCACCTGCGAGGGTGATTTTGCTTGTAGATCAGAATGTATATGTTCCACGGCATTAATTATCCTTCTCTTTCTTGCAGAAACGGAAACCGTCCCTAAAAGGACGGTTTCCGTTTTATTGTTTAAATCCGTCAAATGAAACGTAGACCAGACATATACGGCAAGGGAATTGCCTCTGATTCCCCCGAGGAATCAGAGCTGTGAAGCGGGCTCGCTGGATCAAAGAGCAGCGAGATCAGCTCCTTGTCGTCCTGCACGGACGACAAGTCGTGGCCCTTGCGGCAGCCTTCGGTCTGCCGCAAAAGCGCTTCCCGGTCTGCGATGCAGACCGTCCCGCTGTTCGCGCCGCCGCTTAAGCTGGCGCCGGAGTCCCGCAGTAGCGCGAGCAAGCCGCGCTCCTGCCACGGCACAGGCACTTGCAGCGCACCAACGCCGCCGCACAAGCCCGCCTTGGCCAGCAATGCCGCTACCGCGCTCGGCTGGCCGGCCCATTCCACCGCCGTCGCCGTGTTCGGCGCTGGCACCTCTGCCGCCGCGGGCACAGCCACCGCGGCGAACCCCTCGATGCTGCCGTCCCGAACGGCTACGAGTGTGCGCTGGGCTAAGCCCATCACACCCGCGTAAGCCCCGGTCCCCAGCAGCAGCGCCAGCTCACCCGGACTGTACACATGTCCGGCTTCGCGTTCATTGAGCAGCCGGTAGACGGCGAAGAAGTCGCCCGGCTGCATTGGCCGCAGCGTCCATTCTTCGCCTGCTGCGGCTGCAAGTGCCTGAGCCGAGCTTGCGTTCAGCTCGGCAAATTGCGTACCTCCGAACGGTACGCACCCTGCTCGGGTGTATAACGAACGATCACCCGAGACAAAAATCAGCGATGCCTCGGCCTCGGCAGCGTGACTCTGGCATAGCTGCAGAAGTTGGCCCGCCAGCCCTTGGCCACGAAAAGCGGGATCGGTGCAGACAGCACCTATGGAGAATACATTCAGGAAAGCATCTCCAGTTTTGATCGTAGAGGGTACGAGTCCCATAAAAGCAGCAACCGTTCCGTCATCGGCAATCGCCGCGTAGGAATGACTGAGTCCAGGGCGGAAAATAAGTGGAAACAGCTCTTTCATTGAAGTGGCACCCGGTTCACGAAAGACAGAATCTGCGAGCCGAGCCGCTTGGTCTAGCTCCGCAGGTTTAATTAATCTCAATTGCATAACATTCAACCTCCTATATGTACAGACGATGGGGAGAAAGCATTTACATAAAGTATAAGGCCCGGGGAATGAAATCTCCAATCTTGTTTATATTATTCAATGTCTCAAAAGGATATCGAAAAGGGTAATAAAGTACATAAATAAGGAAGCTTCTTATATTTTAAAGCTAGAAGAGAAAGGGAAGTGAATAATCGGTGTCCCAACTTGCAGATAATATTATATTATTACTGGCAGCACTCCTGCTTGTAGGCGTATTTTCCACCAAGTTTTCCACTAAATTTGGAATGCCAGCTTTAGTGCTGTTTCTTGCTGCGGGGATGGTGCTAAGCCAATTTGTTTTTTTTAACAATGCTTCCTTAACGCAAATGGCCGGGATCTTCGCATTGGTTGTCATATTATTCGAAGGTGGCATGCAGACGAATATTAAGGATATTAAACCTGTTATTCGGCCAGCATTATCCTTATCAACGGTAGGCGTAATCATGACGACGGTCATTGTAGGGGTATTTGCTAAGCTAATCCTTGATGTGTCATGGCCGGAAAGCTTTCTGTTTGGAGCGATCGTTGGATCGACAGATGCGGCTGCAGTCTTCTCGGTACTCGGTGGTAAGAACATTGATAAACGTCTAACCTCGACGTTAGAAGCAGAATCAGGAAGCAACGATCCAATGGCGGTGTTCTTGACAGTCTCGCTAATCGAATGGATACAGCATCCGGATATGGCGATATGGGGGCTTCTGTTGTCTTTTATATGGGAGATGGGCATTGGCTTAGTACTGGGTTTTGTGCTGGGGAAGATCGCAGTTTTCTGTATCAATCGAATTAACCTGGATTCCACAGGTCTTTATCCAGTAATGGCGATTGGCTTTGCTGTACTGACCTATGGTTTATCTGCATGGGTACATAGCAGCGGGCTGCTGGCTGTTTATGTTATGGGCCTTACGCTTGGAAATTCCGAGCTCATGTATCACCGTACCATTATGAATTTTAGTCATGGCTTTGCTTGGATGATGCAAATATTTATGTTCATACTGCTGGGTTTGTTAGTATTTCCACAGGAGCTGGCGGAAGTGGCATGGCAAGGTATCTTGTTGTCCGTTATTCTGATGGTTGTAGCTAGACCAATCGGTGTATTTATAAGCCTGCACTTTTCCAATTTTACGTTCCGCGAGAAGACTTTGATTTCTTGGGCAGGACTTCGTGGAGCCGTTCCGATTGTGTTAGCGACTTATCCGCTGCTGGCTGACCTGCCTCATGGACGACTATTCTTTAATGTTGTTTTCTTTGTCGTACTGACCTCGGCGGTGATTCAGGGAACTAGTATATCCCCGTTAGCATCCCGATTGAAGCTTGTGGGGCAAGAAGATTCAGATCAGCCTTCCCTGATGGAGCTGGTGGCTCTTGGCAAGACAGACTCGGAGTTTAACCATATTGGAATTAATCCTTATATGCCGATTGCTGGACAGAAGATTTCAGAAATAGGTCTGCCGGATGATATCTTATTTACGGCCATTATCCGCAATAAAAAGATTGTCACTCCGCATGGCAGTACTGTTATTGAGCCTGGGGATACTGTGTACGTCCTAAGTCCAAAGAGTAAGCGAGATGAGATGAGGGCTTTCTTCCGCAGCAGGAAAGGAAAGACCGCGGAGGAGGATGTTTCTCTAATCTAGAGAAGAGACTTTTTACCAAAGTGTGACACACATAATAGGCTTCACACCATAAGCTGTGCTAGAATCGGCACAACATATAATCTCCAGAATAGTTGCAAAATACGAAAGAGTGTGTTAAATTGTATATAGATTTAGAACGAGTCTAAATACAATTATAATAAATGAACCATAGGAGGTTTTATTAATGACAACACAATTAAAGAACCATACTGAACTGCAAGCTGCTTTGAACCGCCAAACTGCAAACTGGTTCCTGCTCGGAGTAAAGCTTCATCACTATCACTGGTATGTTAGCGGATCTCAATTCTTCACATTGCATGAGAAGTTTGAAGAGCTATACAATGAAGCTGCGGGTTATGCAGATGATTTAGCTGAGCGTTTGCTTTCTATTGGTGGACAACCAGCCTCCACAATGAAGCAATATCTTGAATTGTCCGACTTACAAGAAGCTCGTGGCGGTGAAGATGCTAAAGGTATGGTACTTGAGCTCGTGAGAGATTTTAAGACTGTTGCTAAAGAACTGCAAGATGCAATTGCTACTGCTGAAGAATTGAGCGATCAACCAACTGCGGATCTGCTGATTGGCATCAGAAGCAGCATTGAGAAACATGCTTGGATGCTGAATGCCTTTATCGGCTAAGACAACATCCTTATAGGATAGAATACACAAAGAGCGCCTGCGTATGGTTAACGCATGGCGCTCTTTTTTTGAAGCATTCTATTTAATAAATACTCCACCAAATGGCACGGCTTCGCGCAGAAATCGTTTAATAATTCCATCATCGTTATTATCTCTTTCAAATCGGCGATTCTGGCGTCCGGCCTGAAACAACACAGGGCCGTGGCCCGTCATCTTCCAGTGATAGCTCATATGCTGGCTAGCTAAATGGTTGCCGTAAACGGTAAGCTCCAGCTTCGCATTCTCAGGATAGGCAATAATGCTGCCTGCATCCACATAGAGCGGGTTGTAAGGATGAAGCTCAGCTTCACATACCGTACCTTCGGTCAATATGCCAATGATGCCGTTACCCGTAAATTTCACTTTCACAATATCACGTGTAACGAGCACATTCTTCATACTTAGCACTCGTGTATCCATCGTAACTCCCTTGCTGTAGAAGAAGAGATGTTTAAAGTCGTACAATAAATCGCTCTTTCCATCAAGCTGCAGAATCTTTACCCGATAACCTGGTGGAAGGGCTGCGACAAAATGGCAAGGACCAGACATATCCGAACGAATCAATTTTCGCTTGCGATAGATGCCCTTTACATCCATAAATCTGTCCGCCCGTCCAGTGGCAGGTCCTTGATAAGCGATAATTTGCTGTGGGTGCAGCACATGAACCTCTTCCTTCTCCCCAAGGGTGAAGGCTACGGCTTGTCCGCTCCCGCTGTCGCTTTCATCTTGGACATCGATGTTCATATTTCATCTCCCTCATGCTGTAGACGTGATCTTTACTGAATGTTCAAGCTTAGCGCAGGCGGTCTCCTTTTCTAGAACGGTGAAGCATGCTGAAACGAACAATACGGATGAGTATAAAATACCCCAGAATTAGACCAATCCCCGTAAAAATAGTCACTTTGATTTTATGATAATATTCTTCGCGTGCCGTCCGGTCATTTTGCAACTCATCCACCATTTGCGTTAGTTGGCGATTCTGCTCCTGCAGGGCTTCGTTCTGTGTCCGGTAGGCCTCCATTTCCTGCATGGTATTCGTAAGCTTATCTTTCGCCTGTTGTAGCTCTTCAGCTGTCTGCTGAAATCCTTCTTTCAATTCATTGACTTCATTCGGAAGCTCAGAGAAGCTTTTGAATCCATTATAGATATCACTGAATATATTGGCTTTTGCTACTGGGGCCGGAAGAGATAAGGAAAGGGTCAGCAGAAGCAGGAGCGAACATAACAGCTGTAGATATTTACGGTATTTACGTTGTTTCATCTATATAATCACCACCCAATTTAGGCTTGTATTTCTTTTATTTTAACACAGCTTGACAGCTTCTGACAGCGTACGCTAAACGTGAATAGGGCTTCTTGGATCAGTAATATTTGCCTGCTTGAAGTGAGGTTACACATCCTTGTGAAGAACAACAAGGCTGTGCTCTACATGATTGAGAAGAGGGACTATTTATCGTATACTTTGGACGGAAAGGGGCTGCTACGGAATGAATAAATGGCTTAAGACAATGTTATTTTTGGTCGGATCTGCTTTTTTGACGAGGTTGATTCCATTCTCATCTTTGTTTCGGAATTTGGACACGATGATTCATGAATTTGGTCATGCGCTGGTGACTCTACTGCTGTCTGGCAGTGTGCTACGGATTGAGCTATATGCAAATCATAGTGGGGTCACCTATACAGC
Organism: Paenibacillus sp. PastF-3; assembly: GCF_029893135.1. Lineage (NCBI taxonomy): Bacteria > Bacillati > Bacillota > Bacilli > Caryophanales > Paenibacillaceae > Paenibacillus > Paenibacillus sp. PastF-3. The sequence goes on from NZ_JARXWM010000009.1 coordinate 159,207, forward strand.
CATTCAAGATGGAGGCAGAGCGATACTAGTGTCGTTATCCGGGTATGTGCTGGCTTCTTTATTTGCATTGCTGCTCTTCTATCTCTACAGTAAAGGACGGCATGATTGGGGACTTATTTTAGCTACTACAGTAGCATTGATTATGCTGGTAATGTACGTGCGGGGAAGCTTCGGAATGATGTGGTTAGGCGGGTTTATTACGCTGAATATTTTAATGCTGGTGGTGTGGAAAAAGGCCAGCAAATATTATTATTTGTTATTAGCTTTTTTGACCTTGGAAGAGTCTGTAATGGGAAGTTTATTTCTCGTATATGCGGCCGTTGTATCCCCATCTCGTGCGGGAGATGCCAGTAACCTGGCAAGGATGACATCGGTGCCGGCCATATTTTGGGCCATCCTATTTTTTATATTTTCTCTGCTTTGCGCCAAATGGGCGCTGGGACTATTTTTTAAGCGGGAGCGAGTGCAGCCTAAACTTCAGAGTCGTTAAAGTTAAAAATATAAAATTTTCGTCATAAACAGACAAAAGGGGCTGTTTTTGCGAGAGTCAGTCTACTTAGTATGTAGAATGGCTCTTTTTTTGTCGATAATATAGAACCGAACATACATTCCATGACATGGAGTTGTCCGCCATTATTGGTACATTAATAGAAGACCCAAAATAAGAAAGAGGTGGAAAATATGATGGAAAGTATTACTCCTATATTTACGTGGGGTCAAGATCGTATTTTTGCAGGTGGAAATCGTGATGTAGTTTTACTTGTCGAATGGAAAGGAAATTTGCCTTCAGAAAATAGCCGACCAAGCAGCCACAAAGTGGTTGCACGTGATATTGAACTACGAGTTTGGCTTGAGCCACATGTAACTTTTAAGCGCTGTTATGGATGTGAAATGGAGGTAGGGGAAGGAAATTCTCTCTTGCTTAAACTAGGAAAAATAAAAACAGGACAACGCAAATTCATAGGATTGGAGTTCACTACTTCTAGTTCTGTAGCAGGTAAGTATGAAGCATTATCCCTACAGTGGAAGTATAAAAAACCAACCGTAGAGCGCGTTCGTGAACTTCCCGTGAAGGTACTTGAACTGGAGTACGCGCATCATACGCGCATTCTGAGCGATACTTGCTGCTTTTATGTTGAGAAGCATCTGGAATTGTTGAAGACGGCTGAAACGGTTGAAGAAGCAGAGGCACTACGAAGTAAAGGCCAGCATAGTGAAGCTCACGAAATGCTCAATCGGCATGCGGATAAGATTTTGCTACTCGCAGTACGCTCTGGAGATCCTTTGCTGCTTAAAGAGGCTGAAATGTTATATAAACAGATCGGGTTCGAGCATCAGCAACGAAGTAAAGCCGTTGGTGGAATTTAATATAGGACTCACTGCACGAGGATGCATATAAGCGAAAAAAGACCTATACATAAATTGGATTTTTCAGCGGATTCGGCGGAAAATTATAAGAAGAATTGTAATATAAAATGTGGTAACATAGTAAAAAAGTTCTATCACAATTTTACTTTTTTTCATAAAATAATGGGTCTATTTAACCATAAATCAAGGGGAACTGAATATGACAGACCGATTAATCCGACTGATGCGCATTATTACACTTGTTCAAGCCAAGCCAGGGATATTAGCCCGTGAATTGGCGGAACGCTGCGGCAACAGCGAGAGAACGATTTACCGGGATATGGACGCGCTTAGTGCCATGCATATTCCCATAACCCACCTGGGGCATGGAAAAGGTTATGCTTTTATTGGAAATTTTGCACTCTATCCCTTGGATTGGTCGGAAGAAGAAGCAAACGCATTTTCGCAATTACGCTATATTATGGAAGATATAAAACCAGCATTACCCATAGATTTTGAAAGCGCGTATGAAAAAATAGTCGCAGCTGAATATAAACGTAAGGCAGAGAGAGAAGAATCAATAGAACGTGCAAGAAGAGAAGTAGGGGTGGGGTGGGCAGAAAGAACAAGAAACAGTTCACATATGGAACAACACTCATTTCTTACTCCGATCCTGGAGGCTTTATTAAAGCAAAAGAGTATTCAAGCGAATTATAGTGAGAATGCATTAGAAGAGAAAGGGATCACCATTGATCCTTATTGTCTGGTCCCGCTGGAAAGTCGTTTTCATCTCATTGGATTTTGTCATCGTCAGGGTGTTATTCGTACATATCATATCAACGATTTTTCTAATGTGAAGCCATTAAATCGTTTTTTTTCGAAGGAAGCGTTTGATGTGCAAGCCTTTATGAAGCAGAAATGGTCACTAGATAGGGATAGTTTACAGGTAGAATTTAAAGTGAAATTCTCGGAACGGGTAATGGAAGGAATTAAGAAGGACGAATTACCTTTTAAGCCAAGTAAAGTGGATCGTCAATCTAGATGTTTTCACTTTAAAGTTGCAGTGGAACAAGATATAGGATTTGTCCGCTGGATTAAGAGATTCGAAGAGGAAGCGGAAATCATTGAACCGTACTATTATCGTGAAGTAATCAGGCAGCAGTTGGAAAAATGGAGCTCGCACTATAAGTAGTGACACGCTCATTTGACCTTCGTTCAATTCGAAAGATGGGGTGCTTGTGCAACCATTTAAATGGTTGCCGGAGGCATCCTTTTTTTGCGAGTAAGTCGAAGATGTACTCATTTCTAACTATCTAATTATAACAATATATAACTAAACATATCTAAACACAACTCAATCTATAGAAAATCGAAAAAACGTATGCTAGAATAGCATCTACATATATATGTGAAAATGGGAGGAATGGAAATGTTTAAGAAATGGTCAATCAGAATCTTTGGTGTATTAGCAATTTTTTTGGTTGTGAATTTATCTGCGGGCGCAGTGGTGGAGGTAGAGGCAGCCGCCAAGAAGACAGAAATTATAGTATCCGCTGCAGCCAGCTTGCAAGATAGCTTAGATAAAATGGCGCTTCTCTATGAGAAGAAACATCCCGATATTGATTTAGTCTTTAATTATGCTGCATCTGGCACATTACAGAAGCAGATTGAGCAAGGTGCTCCGGCTGATCTGTTCTTCTCTGCAGGGGATAAACAGATGAATGCTTTAGTGGATGCTGGACTGATCTCTGACCATAAGGTTCTGCTTAAGAATCAGTTGGTTCTTGTCGTACCTTCGAATTCAAAAGCTTCATTAAATACGATCACTCAACTTACGGATAAATCCTTTAAGAAGGTAGCGGTAGGGCAGCCTGAATCTGTGCCCGCTGGCCAATATGCTCAGCAATCGTTAACTGCGAAGAAGGTATGGGATACGCTGCAAAACAAACTTGTATTTGCGAAGGATGTACGTCAGGTTCTGTCCTACGTCGAAACGGGGAATGTCGATGCAGGCTTTGTATATAAGACAGATGCGTTGACTTCAAAAAAGACGAAGATCGCCCTTACTGTTGGCCCGCATGTCCACAAAGCCATTAATTATCCGGCGGGTATCGTGAAGGATTCGAAGAATCAGAAGGAAGCCAAGGAACTGTACAGTTATCTTCAGAGTAAGGAAGCTAGTGATATTTTTGCAAGCTATGGCTTCTTGCTTCCTTAATAAGAGATCATAAGTAGAAGCGGGGTGGTTAAGGATGGAAATAAACTGGACTGATTTCTTCGCCCCGGTATGGCTTTCCGTAAAAATATCAGTACTTACCAGCATCATTGTGTTTATTCTGGCAACGGCTGCAGCCAAGGCTATGGCGGGTCGTAAATTCCCTGGTTATAGCTTGGTCGAGACTGTAATGCTGCTTCCACTTGTGTTGCCGCCGACAGTTGTCGGATTTGTGCTGTTGGTCGTCTTAGGTCGCCGCAGCTGGATTGGCAGATGGTATGAACAGATGACGGAGCATACGATCCTTTTCACATGGGGGGCTGCGGTTATCGCCGCGGTTGTCGTCGCTTTTCCTCTCGTTTATCGCACAGTGAAGGCGGGCTTTGAAGGCGTGGAACCGGATCTTGAGGATGCGGCGCGTGCGCAGGGAGCAAGCGAGCTGCAAGTACTTCGTTATGTCACATTTCCTCTTGCAGGCCGTTCACTCGCTGCAGGGTACGTTCTCGGCTTTGCTCGTGGTTTAGGAGAGTTCGGCGCTACGATCATGATTGCCGGGAATATTCCTGGCCGCACGCAGACAGTGCCTACAGCGATCTATGTTGCGGTAGATGGCGGCAACATGACTCTTGCTTGGATGTGGGTGTGCTCTATTATTGTTATGTCTGCTGTAATGTTGATGTTTGTGAACCGGCGTACTTAAAAACACCAGCCAGTGATTCTCCGAGGAATGGAGAAACGTTGGCTGGTGTTTTTTGTAAATAGCTATTTTTAGTGTGAATCTTCAGCAGAAGCTCGTCAGCGCAGATCTATAGCACAAATATTGAAGAACCTTTGAGATAATTGCATTCTGTACACTTATTTCGGATGAAAAAGGGATTATTTAGATTTTAACTGTATTCTATACAACTAAAAACTAGAAAAATCCCGTATAGGGGAGAAATCAAGTGAAATAGGTGTACTAAATACAGTTATATCTATTTTGCGAGTTATTAGCAGGATTGTAGTTGTACGAAATACAACTAAATGTTCCTCCGCCGCATGCTCCGCACTGCACCAACGCAGATTTCGATTGCTCGCTATACAGTTAAGTAAGTCAGCGACTCATCAGGTCTCATAAATAATCATCCCGGTTTGCGTGAGATCATATCCGTGAATGGACCCAAGCTCACTTTGAAAGGCTGGCGAGCGTAAAATATCAATCACGGTGGCAATCCATTGCTCATGCTCCGGTTTCTTAAGCATCACTAGATCGTAAGACTCCTGAATCAAGGGAATGAAATCAATGCCATCGACAATCTTAGCAGCTTTTTCGGTACCGATGGCCACATCAGCTTCGCCTCTTGCGACTTTACCCGCGACCGCTAAATGGCTATTCTCCTCCTGCTCATATCCAGATAGGCTTGCAGCAGGAATGCCGTGCAATCGGAGTTGTTCATCCAATAACACACGTGCACCAGCGCCTCGTTCTCTATTAATCAGTTTAAGTCCATCCTGTTGTAAATGAGACCATTCATGGAGACCTCTAGGATTCCCCTTTTGAACATACAATCCTGCACTTCGGGTCAACAGACGGACTACAACATAAGAGAACCCCACAAGTATTTTACGGATATAGGGAAGGTTATATTCTCCAGTATCCCCGTCGAGCAGATGCGTACTGACGATGTCCGATTCGCCCTGATACATGGCAATCAGACTATCTAGACTGCCAGCGTAAGAACGAAGAGGGCGCTCAGTGGGCAAACAACGCTCCAAATAGGTCGCTAGAATATCGAGTGACATATCCTGACCTGTAATCACAAGGCTGTGTCCTGTAGCTTTACTATTAAATTGGCCAGAATGTGTGGCAGCTTGTGTTAGATTTGCTCCAGCAAAAGTGAGCGGCGATGTCGATAGGGTCATTCCATTTCGAGCATTCTGTTTGTAGGCTTCTAAATCGGATTGATCCACACGCATCTGTTTTCCTACACGGTAGGAGGGAAGCTCCCCTTTTTTAATCAGATCATATACTTTTAATTTCGAGATCTTCAGTAAACGGGCAATTTCCTCAGTCGTATAGGATGTGTTATCAGACATGACAAAAGCCTCCAGAACTTCATAATAGGACAAGACTACCTTATTTTGAAGTCCTGTGCAATTAGGCTACTGTGGTTTACCAGCTTGCTGTGTATTGGATAATTTGATTAATTCTGAAACGGTGACAAATCGAAAACCTTGCTTTTCTAATTCCGGCAAAATAATTTTGAGCGCTTCTCTGGTTTGAGATTGTCCATGCACATGATCATGAAACAGGACGATATCACCATTATGTGCATTTCGAATAACCTTGTTCGCGATACTCTGCACGCCAGGGCGATTCCAGTCACGAGTATCTTGATGCCAGGACCATAAAATTGGCTTTAGGCCCATATTATTTGAAGTATCAACTAGTGTCTCGTCATACATGCCACCCGGGGGTCTGAACAAAGCGCTATGCTTTCCAGAAACCTTGATGATTTCTTCTTCGGTTAAATTAAGCTCCCGCTCAAACTGGGCTTTATTAATAGGTTTTCTAAAATAAACGTGATTGTAGGTATGGTTAGCTAATTCATGTCCTTCGGAAATGACTCGTTTCGCCACATCTGGATACGCTGCAATTCTTTTTCCTATGGCAAAGAAGGTGCATTTCGCATGATATTGACTCAATACCTTTAATATTTGATCGGTTTCAGAAGGGTCGGGACCGTCATCAAACGTTAATGCAATCACTTTTTGGTTAGTATGTACTTCCCAAATCATGTCTCCTCTTTTTTCGTAGTAGTCGCGGTTCTTGCTCGGGCTACCTAGCGCGGAGTTCGTGAAGCATAACAAGAGAGAGAGGGTAGTCATCATAATTTTGCTGCTAGTTTTCATGAATTCACCTGTTTTTTTTATTTTAGAATGCTCCTTTGGAGGGTCAAAATATTCATAGTTTCAGTTTTGTAAAGACAATCAGTCTTTTTTCATGTTCTTTCTTCTTTCTGCTATATCTCCCTGTACAAGTAATAAGATTCATTCTGGCTTCAGTAGACTTACCGAAGATTCGTTCCAAGGGTGCTTCAGCAGTGGTGAAGATTTCTACAGACTCTACACTATAAGTTAGTTTTCGCCCGTCCGCATTGGATACCGTAATTTCATCACCGTGCTTAAGCTTTTTGAGGTTGAAAAAAATAGCTGGACCTATATAACTATCCACATGCCCGTCTAAAATCACATTTCCCTTAGCGCCTGGCAATATTCCTGGATACAGAATTCCTGCAATATTGCTGTCCTTAGGGACGTCCATTTGTCCATCTGGAAGCAACGTAACGGTCTCTATTTTGGCGCTTACTTTAATAGCTGGAATGCTAAGCTGAGTAGGCAGGATAGGTTTGGGTAATGATGGTTTAATATCGATCTTTTGAATAGCTTTAGTAGGCGTTATCGTTTCTTGCTGCTGTATTTGTAGTGACTTCGTTTCTGGTCTGCTTTCCTGCGAATGTGAGTCAGTACAACTGACAGTAGTTAGAGTGATGAAGGTTAAGATTAATGAAGAGATCCATTTTTTCATGTTTAAGAAAAGAAAGAGGGGATTTCCCCTCTTTCATCCTCCCTATTCAGTTTGTTCGCTAGCACCGCCATGGCCTGTTTTTGGCATTTTTGTTGCTTTCATCTGAATGCTCTTAGTGTTAATGCTTTTAGCCTTCATGCTCTTTGCATGAATTCCTTTAGTGGAGTGGCTCTTCATATGCATTTTCTTTTCATGCATTTTATGTTCTTTTTCTTTTTTCATTTTCTCAGCATGCATCATTTTTTTCTCATGTTTCGTTTCGACTGGTGCAGCAGAAGCGGAAGCCGCAGAAGCAACGGATAGCATTAAGCAAGTGGATAAAAGAGCTACGGACAATTTCTTCATAATCATTTAGTGGATCCCTCCTAGATGTTTTTTCCCTACGAAGATTAATATCTCCATTTCAGTGGCTTTTAGATTGGTGGATTGCTTCCATTGCAGTTTGGGATTGGTATAGCATTTTGTATTTTGATGTGAAAATTGTTATGAAAATGCCTTATAATGAAATTCAATATATAGACAATTGGTTAGGGGTGGGAATATGACACTTATTGAAAAAAGAGAACACCGGCAATATCCGGAAATTACCCGCCTAGAAACGTCGAGAGCTGCTTATGAGCGTGATTATTCTCGCTTGATCCATTCGCCTACTTTTCGTAGGCTGCAAGGCAAATCTCAAGTGTTCGGGGCTGGCACGGGTGATTATTACCGGACGCGTCTAACTCATTCACTTGAGGTCGCTCAGATTGCTCGTGAGGCAGCGAAAAGTCTGCTTAGATCTTATCCAGAGGTAGAGACAAGTAAAGCGGAGAACCCAGGACTTGTAATTGATCCGGAGGTCGTAGAATGCGCGGCTATTGCTCATGATTTTGGTCATCCTCCATTTGGGCATAAAGGGGAAGAGGTACTGGATAACATTCTGGACCAGCTTATTGAAAAGAAGACGAATGAGGCTGCCCTGCAATCTGGAGCAACAGGTCCAGATAGGCTGCTCATTCATGAGCAGATGAAGCAGCGCTATGAGCACTTTGAAGGAAATGCTCATAATTATCGGCTGATTATGTTTCTGGAGAAGCGGGAGAATATTGATGGCTTAAATCTGTCGGATGCTGTGCTTCTCGGAATTAATAAATATCCGTTTCCTGGTACCTCACTGAAGAAGGGGATGTACCTTCACGAATGGGCATATATTTCGGAGATTCGCAAAGAGTGGGGAATTCCAGCAGGTAAGAAAACGTTGGAAGCTCAGCTAATGGACCTTTGCGACGATATCGCTTATTCTGCACATGATTTGGAGGATGGAATTAAGGCTGGAAAGATTGAAGTGCATGAACACTTCATGCATGATTCCTATATTCAGCGGCTGATCGTAGAGAAAATTACAACGTTAGAGGATTTCTTCTGGAAGGGTTGGGAGGAGGACGGGATTCGTGCTAAGGTAGAAGAGGTGCTTAGTTCATTTCTTCGAGTATGGATGGAAAAGATGCCAACCTGTGAGAACGACTATTCCAGAACTCGGCGTGAAGTTAAGGCTTATTGGGTCAGCACCTTTGTCGCAAGTCTTGGGGTGATTCCTGATGGAGACTGGAAGAAGGTCACCTTTATAAAGGAAGGAAAAGAAGATGAGGATATGCTGCGGACCGTAAGTGTGCTAAAAAGCTTCGCTTGGGTCACGATGATTCGTGATTTACGAGTACAGCGGCTTCAGAAACGTAGTGAATGGATTCTGCGCCGTCTATGGGGAGCTTTTCTTGATCCGCAGACATCCAAAGCCATTATTCCATCGGACTGGCTGCAACGCTTCGAGAAGGATCAGAAACAAGCAAATCCTATTTGGACGTGGGAACATATGGTGATTGATTATATCGCAGGGATGACGGATGCCTTTGCGGAGAAAATATACAATGAGCTATACGGGTTGAAAGTCGGATCGATTTATGACTTGGATTAGATAAAAGAGAAGATTAAATTAAGGCCAGCCTCCATTTCATTGGAACTGGCCTTTTTTTTGTTTTTATAGAACAAGGAATATTTCGTTAGTGTTTTGTTATTATTTATTCGAATATATTTATGCTTATAAACCTTGAAATTCAGTGATTTTTCTAAAAATATTGCTATTTATTAAAATAAGTTATTGTTACTATGATATATTGATGCTAATATAATAACTAAATTGTTATTGGGAATAAATGGGGGTTGATAAAGCAGTCGAATCTTCTGCTTGAGTAATAATGAAAACCTTTACAAAACGGGAGGGTAAAACAAATGAAGAGGTTCAAAAAAAGCTTTGCTCTATTTCTTACAGCAGTAATGCTCGTTACAATGGCTGTGCCTGCGCTAGCTAACGGAAAAACAAATGAAAACCTCAAGGCCCACTGGGCTGGAGAAAGTTTAGAGAAGTGGCAGGGTAATGGTGTTATTCAAGGTTATCCGGACGGCTCTTTTAAGCCGGATCATAAAGTAACGCGTGCTGAGCTTGTAAGTATTATTAATAAGCTATTTGGATTTAGCACTCTTTCGGAAATGTCATTCTCGGACGTACCCGCTAAAGCCTGGTATGCAAGCGCTTTATCTATAGCGAAGCAAGCTGGCTATTACAAAGGTTTTCCTGATAATAAAGCGAAAGCGGATACTGAAGTAACTCGTCAGGATGCTGCAACATTAATTGCTTCTGTTTTTTCACTAGAGCCTGACACTAAAGCGAGTACCTTTACAGACCAAGCATCCATCAGCGCTTACGCTAAAGGGGCTACCCTAGCATTGAGTGGAATTCTATCCGGTTATCCAGATGGTACATTTCGTCCGAGCGACCCAATTACAAGGGCAGAGGTAGTCACTATCGTTGACAGATTGGTTAGCGGCTACTACAACACAGCCGGTACATTCACTGGGGGAGATATCCAAGGGAATGTTGTCATTAACCAGAGTGGGGTTGAACTAAAGAATATAGCTGCATCAGGCAACCTTTATCTTACCTCCGGTATTGGTAATGGTGAGGGTTTCTTGGAGAATGTAACTGTACAAGGAAATGTACTTATATCTGGTGGTGGTGAGCATTCGATTCATTTAAAAAATTCTGAATTGGCTGCTGTAAAAGTGAATCGTCCTGAAGGAAAAGTTCGGGTCGTTGTAGAGGGCCGTACGATCATCACTCAACTGTCTATTGATAGTGCTTCTATTATAGAAGTAGGCTCAGGTTCTACAATCGATCAGCTTGTGATTGGTAACGGTGCAACGGGAACGTTGATTACAACAAAAGGTACCATTAGCAAACTTGTAGTAAGTGCTTCCTCTGTAGTCTTAAATGGAGTGACTTTAGTAGCAGGAACATACACTGTGAAGGATGGAATTCTTGTAGAACAGGGAACAAGCACACCGGCGCCTGGGGGCTCAGGTGGTACTAGTGTAGAGCCTGCAGCAACGCCAGTACCGACGGCTACTCCGGAACCTACAGCAACAGCTGCTCCAACGGCAACACCGGAAGCTGGTGTTCATATCGTTGACGTAGATGCATCGGCTGCTACCAAATCGTTATTTGCTTATCTGGATAGCATGAGCGGTAAACAAGTGATGTTCGGTCATCAGCATGATACTACCGTCTCTTTTGCCGGAAAGGATAAGAACGGAAATGTTATTTCTGACGTATACAGCTCCACTGGTGATTATCCCGGGGTTTTTGGTTGGGACACTCTTAGTTTAGATGGATATGAGAATCCTCCTGGCGTTAGCGGAGATTATGAAGCGAGTAGGTTGGGGTTATCAGCTGCCATGAAGCAGGCTCATGATTTGGGGGGTATTGTAACGCTAAGTACACATCCGTACAATTTTGTTACGGGGGGAAGCTTTAATGATACAGGCAATTCCAAAGGAGCAACGCACTCCGTAGTATCACGTATTTTGCCGGGCGGAGATAGGAATGGAGAGTTTAATAAATATCTGGATCGCATCTCTGATTTTGCGAACAATCTTAAGGATGACGATGGAAACCTGATTCCAGTGCTGTTCCGTCCTTTCCACGAACAAAATGGAGGTTGGTTCTGGTGGGGTGCGGCTACAACGACAAAGAGTGAATACGCGGAACTGTACAGATATACAGTTGAATATCTACGTGATGTTAAAGGCGTTCATAACTTCCTTTATGTATTCTCACCAAACGGATCTTTTAATGGAAATGAAAGTGAATATTTAACGACTTATCCGGGTGATTCATTTGTTGATATTCTTGGAATGGATCAGTATGACAACAAGGAGAATGCCGGTTCGGAGGCTTTCCTGAGTGGTCTTGTTAAAGACCTTAAAATGATTTCTCAGCTTGCTCAAGACAAAGGTAAGATTGTTACCCTATCTGAGTATGGTTATAGTGCTGCTGGTATGAAAACAACAGGCAATAATGAGCTGGAATGGTTTACTAAAGTATTGAATGCGATCAAGGCGGACCCTGATGCGGCAAAAATATCATATATGCTGACTTGGGCGAACTTTGGTGAAGGTAACAATCTGTATGTTCCTTATAAGAATGTTCCTAACAAAGCAGATCATGAGTTGCTTCCTGATTTTGTGAATTTCTATAAAGATGATTTCACGGCTTTTGCGAGCGATGTGAAAGAAGATAATAAGTACAATCTCGAGGTTGAAGTGGCAGGAAAGAAACCTTTCCTCCACATCGTAACTCCGAATAATATCAGTACAATAACAGATGCTGTAACCGTCATTCGGGCCAAAGTATTAAATGCAGTGCCTAGCAAAGTGACTTATACTGTGGGTGATTCTGGAGTGGAGGTGGAAATGAAGCTAGGTGCGGACGGTTACTATAGCGCTTCCTGGCAGCCAGAAGCTGGTCTGAATGGCAGTTCAGCAGAGATTACAGTAAAAGCATATGGAACTGGAGAATCTACACTTACGCAAACTAATTCAGTGTTCTTAAAAATCAGCGAAGCGCCGATAAAGGTACTTACTTTTGATACAGATAAGGATCTGGAGCAAATTCAAAATAATGGTACTTGGTCAGGGCTCGCCAATAACGCAGAGATGATCAAGACGGTCTTGCAGCATGCGTCACTAGATGCGGACGGTAAGCTTGTTATTAACATTACTGAAGGGCTGTCTGCTGAGGATACTTGGCAGGAACTGAAGCTGCAATTGAATGATCTTGCACTGGATGGAGTGGATCTGTCTCAAGTTACACGTGTGAAGTTCTCCGTGTTAATTCCGGAGGCTGCTCAGAATGAGGCTAACAATGCTGCGGTACGCAGTGTGATTCAGCTGCCGCCAGATTGGGATACAAAGTATGGCATGGACTCATCCTATAAATCTTTGTCCGATCTTGAGAAAGTTAACATGGGTGGATCACAATATTATAAATTTGATGTTTCGGTTGATCTGGATAATGCTGCTAAATCAGCGGAAGCCGCTGGTCTAGCGATATCCCTGGTTGGCAGTGGTTTGGAAGTGGAAGGTGAATTGCCGATCTATGTAGATAATATCGGTCTTTATAATACGTATACTGCACCTGTTGCTGACAAAGCACTGGTAGATAATTATGAATCTTATGGCTCAAGTGATGAAGCGCTGGTAGCCAAATATCCTAAGGCTGGCGGAGATGATGTGAACGTATCTTTAAGCTCCGAGCATAAGGCATCCGGGGATTACGGAATGAAACTGCACTATACGATTAATAATGCAGGTTATACCGGAGTAGGTAAAAGTCTGGGTTCGCTGGACTGGTCCGACTATAATGCACTCAGTATGTGGGTAGCTTCCGATGGAGACAACGCTTATGCTGAGAAAGGTGAGCCGCTTAAGCTAGTGGTGCAGCTTGTCATTGATGGTGGATATTTCGAAGCTTATCCGGTCATTAATCCAGACAAGAACGGTAAAATAATATTAAGTTTGAAGAATTTGACGGAGATGAGCTGGGGAAAAGCGGGAGAGCTTACACAGGAAAGATTGAAGCAGGTTCAGAGCTTCAATTTGTATGTGAATGCGATGGACGGACATAGCCACGAAGGTTCGCTCTACTTTGACGATATTCAAGCGGTCTATGACGGGACACTTCCGGATATGTCGGGAGAAGAAAATGGAGGTTCGCAGGGACATGCGCCTGGCGTGTTATACGCCTTCACTACCTCATCTGATATTACAGGGTGGGCTACAACTAACGGTTCGTCCGCTAACGCTCAACCTCCAGCATTTGATGCCAATGAAGAAGCGGCAAGTGTACAATTTGATTTGATTAATACCGGCAATGATGCAAATGGCAGCTCCAAAGAATCCTTTGAACTCGCTATTAATCCTGAGAAGCTGAATATTACAGGGCTCGATACGATCAGCGCTAAGGTTAGGCTCTCGAGTGGTGCGGCTAAAGCGCGTCTATTCATCAAGACAGGTGCGGACTGGAAATGGAGCGACAGCGGCGATCCTGTGCCTATAGATTCTAAGGGCTATACGACCTTATCTATTTCACTGCCGACTGCAGCAGCAGGCTTGAGCGTAGATTTGGCTGCTGTAAAGACGATTGGGATTAAAATTGAGGATGTTTCCAATGATGGAGGAACTGCGAAGCTTTACTTGAAGGAAGTATCTCTGGAGAAAGCTGTCCCGGATGTTCACTTTGGCTTCGAGACGGGTAACGACGGTTGGTCTATTAATTCTGGTACAGCCACAGTATCTTCTGATGTATATGCTGAAGGTAATCAATCTTTGAAGCTTGATTTCGCATGGAATGGAGAAGATAAAGATCCTTTTATAGCAGCAACAAAAGTAGCTGCGCTTGATCTGAGCTTATTCTCCAAGCTTACTGCTAAAGTTAGAATACTCTCTGACCATCCTGATGTCCAAGCCAAGCTGTTTCTTCAATTAGGGGGTTATGCAGTATGGGTCGATTCGGGTGCGAAGATAGCTGCTCAGGATGGATTCACGGAGTTCACGATTGATCTCAGCAACAATTCCAATCTATCGCCTGATAATTTGAAAAAAGTGGATGCCATTGGCATTCAGTTTGTTACACCTTCTACGGCTGGAACCGCTACAGCTTATATTGACGAAATCATAGCTTCTAATTAAGAGCGCTGCGATCCAGGTGTGAAATAAGGGTCCCTGCATGTCCATTAGGATTGTCTAATGGACATGCGGGGACTATTTTGTATGATCAGTTTATAGTTAATGATTTGAATACCATTCAAGCGCTGCTCTTTCTAGTTCAGTGACAAATGCTTCTTTCCCATCCATTTAGGCTTCAATGTCCTTCGGATATTTCGTTCAACAGGCATCATATCAATGATTGGTTTAGCTTTTAGCCCAGGAACAGAAGTGCTGCCAATATGGTGAATATCAATAAGTGCATCAGCGAAGATCTCTTTAATCTTACGAGAATCTTCTTGGAAAATAAGATTCCATTCCTCATTGTATTGTGCGACAGTAACATCCATTTGGCTAACCTCTCTTTATGTTTGATTCCTGGATTTTTTTATTATAGAACAAGTGTTCTTAATAATCAAATACTAAATTTAATATTGGCGGGCATAATCAACGAGATTTAGGGATGGAGTGCCAGTAGATAAATAGGAATTTATATTTTCGGTAAAAATATTTACGATTCGATTAGTGTATTGATCGGTTATGCCAGCAGAATGAGGAGTGATGACTACCTGCTCCATAGTCCAAAGCGGATGATCCTGCGGGAGGGGTTCGGTTTCGAAAACATCCAATCCCGCACCACGAAGCTGACCGCGATTCAGTGCATGGATTAGAGCCTCAGTATCAGTAGTCGCTCCGCGTCCAACGTTAATGTAATAGGAACCTTGTTTAAAGGCAGAAAAGATTGGAGTGTTAAATAATTGCTTAGTTTCATCGGTGATAGGGAGTATATTGATGATGAAGTCGCCTTGGCTCACAGCTTCTGGCAGATGGTCAGTGGTATATACTTGATCAAAATCAGCGAGTGGCTTGCCTGAGCGACTTACTCCGATCGTCTTCATCCGGAATGCTTTAGCTATTCTGGCAGTTTCGCTGCCGATGGCTCCAGTTCCAACAATAACGGCTGTTTTTCCGAACAATTCACTCTCACTTCCGTCAGAATTCCAGTAACGGTTCATCTGATTGCGAACGGCTGTGTGCAAATTACGTGTGAAGAGAAGCATGAAACCAAAAATTACCGCAGAAATAGGCTCGGCATGCACTCCGCTCCCACTAGTCAATAGGATTCCACGTTCCTTAAAACGCTCTAACGGGAGTTTCTCAATTCCAGCAGACCAGGATTGGACCCAGCGAAGGGGCGAATCTGGACGAAGAAGCGTATCGGCGATGCCTTTAGCCCAGCCGATTACGATTTCAGCATCAGCTAGCAGCTGTAAATCCGGATTTTTGCCGTCACCTTGTGTGAATGTATAACCGGGGGCTGCTGCTTTAATCCTTTCTTGTTGTTCGGCTGTAAGTGGTTGTAAACATACTATGGACTTAGTCATGATGTATTCCTCCTGCTATAAGGTTTGATGAAAATGGATAATGTTATAGGATAAGGATACCAAATCTATAGGAGAAGGTGAAATTGATATGGATGCTAACGTGTCGGATAAAGATTCAGAACGATTATTTATTGCTGTGAAATTACCTTCAGAACTTCAACAAGTTGTGGCGGAAGAGTGCTCTAACCTATCACATAAGTTTCATTTTGCAAAATGGACTCATCCAGAGGATTATCATATTACCCTGCAATTTTTAGGAGATACCCCAAAGACGAAAATCCCGGATTTAATCAGGTCATTGAAGCAGATGTCAGAGCAATGCCGTCCCTTCAAACTATCCTTAGATAAATGGAATACATTTGGTCTGCCGAAGGCTCCAAAAGTTTTATGGGTAGGGGTTTCCGGCGAATTAGAAGAGCTGAATTTACTGGCTGCGAGAGTACACGCTGCGACACTTCCTTTAGGTTTTTCGGCCGAATCCAGGGAGTACAAACCACATCTCACAGTGGCTCGAAAGTACCTTGGAAAAATTTCATTTGATGATAAATTGCTGGAAAACTTACTGAAATTGGATGATGAAAAAAGATCGAAAATCTTTCATAGAGACTGGACGATTGATAGTTTTGTGTTGTATGCTACCAGAATGTATGCCATTCCTATGTATGAAATGATTGAAAATATTACATTTTAAATTCGGTATTTAAGTTTTCAAAGCTTCCGTTTTCGGTTACATACAATAGGAATGTGCCGTGAAATAGGAGGAATATCATGTTAATCTTTAAACAAAACCGCTGTATCGCGTTGCTTGTTGGCGTTATACTAGTGTGTTTCTCTGCCATAAGCTTAATGCAGCCTAATCAGGTTGCCGAGGGGAAAATAGATAGTGTGCAGATGGATAAGCTGCAATCCACCAGCCGAGCATCGGTAATTAATTATTTGCAAGAAGAATCAAAATCTAGTAAGACGAGGGGCACTACAAAAGTTTCACAAACGAATAAGCTTTACAACACAGTTAATCTGTTCAGTTCCACTTGGAAACCAGAGCAAAGTGTAGAATGGCTTAGTAAGAATAAAATAAAGCCACAAAATACATCGCAGGCTTCCATAGTTCGGGTAAAGGCTGATGTAGCACAATCTAATTCAGCTGCGCAGAAAGCGACAGCGAAAAAGAGCGCTCAGACTGTAGTTAAGACAGTCTCGGCATCTCAGAAAAATCCCCTCACAACATTATACTTCTCTCGGACCGAGCTATTAAGCCAGGAGCAGCAAAGTAAAGCAACCCGGCGCTACGCAGTATCCGAAGAAGAACTGCTTCTGCTACAAAAGATTGTAATGGCAGAGGCGGAAGGTGAACCGTACCAGGGCAAGGTGGCAGTTGCCAACGTTGTTCTGAATAGGCTGCGGTCAGCCAATTTCCCCGACACGATATATAAGGTCATTTATCAAAAGCATCAATTCAGTCCTGTAGCTAACGGGCGTCTTAAACGTGTCAAACCTAATGATGATAGTATTAAAGCGGTGAACGCAGCGCTCTCTGGCGTGAAGGAAGTTCCTGATAATACTTATTTTTTCCTATCGCTTAAGCTTGCGCAGGATCTTACCGTACATCATTCGCAGGAGTATGTGAAGACCATTGGTAATCATACGTTTTATAAATAATTGACCTATTCTGTGAACCTCAGCTATTTATAGGGTAAACTAGACTAAATAACCCTGGAGGTGGAAGAATTGTCATGAAGATCACTTATTACGGACACTCAGCACTGCTGGTAGAAACAGAGCAAGCGAAAGTTATTATTGACCCTTTTTTGTCAGGGAATCCGAACTCCGGTATTTCACCCGATGATATTACTGTAGATGCTGTCCTGCTGACTCACGGTCACTTGGATCATTTAGGTGATGCTGTGCAAATTGCCAAACAAAATGATTGTCCGATCTTTGCTGTTTTTGAGCTTGCAGAATATTGCCGGATGAAGGGTGCCAAGGTTAAACATATGAATATAGGTGGCTGTCATATTTATGATGCCATTACTGTTAAATATACTCAGGCGTTTCATTCCTCATCGATTCAGGAAGGCGACGTTTGGATTTATGCTGGACAGCCCGCAGGTATTTTATTGACGATAGAGGGTAAGACGTTATTTCATGCAGGTGATACCGCACTATTCAGCGATCTGCGTCTGATTGGTGAAAGAACTGCGATTGATTTGGCGGCTCTGCCAATTGGCGATATGCTGACCATGGGACCGGATGATGCGCTCCTTGCTGCGCTCTGGCTTCAAGTGGACAAGGTCATCCCACTTCATTACAATACATTTCCGGATATTGCCCAAGATGCTATGGATTTCTGTACTCGTCTGCGACAAGAGGGGATAGAGGGGTTCCCGCTTAAAGCTGGTGAAAGTATAGAGATTTAATAAATCCCGATCACATGTTTACACAAAAAAGTAGATAGCCGGGGATTTTCCCGGCTATCTACTTTTCTTTACATATAATTGGGACCTCACAAAGTACCTGATTACGCATCCAAGAAGAAACGAGATTGTCGTCTATTAAAGACGATAACCGTTTCTCGTAGAAATATAAAGATAATGTATAGCGTAAAAGTTACATTCTTATATTTGAAGAAAAGCTCCGCTTCGTGGGGATGTTTTATGGTGTAATGCACACAGCCTCTTCGCCTCGGGCTTGAGATCTTGCTCCTCTAATATCAGCTGTTTTGTCTGCGGGGTTGCCTAACATCTGCAGAACGGTAGTCGCGCAACTTTGCGGTTGATGTTTATCAGGGGCAAGACGGCGTTTACGCTGCTCTTCGAGAACAGAATACTCACGGAGCATCATAGAGAACCATTTGTTTACTACCTCACAGTCAAGTACCTCTGCTAGTCCAAGCTCTACAAAATATTGGCAGTTTTTCTCTTCCTGACCTGGAATAGCTTTATAGAAGAGCATTGGAATTCCCTTAGCCTGACCTTCGGTACAGGTCATACCGCCAGGTTTTGTGATTAGAAGGTCGGAAGCATCCATCAGTTTATTGATTTCACTGGTGTATCCAAGAATCCTGACGTTAGGATGATTAAGTCTTGGATTGGACTTCATTTTGGCTATAAGCTTCTCGTTACTGCCCATACAGAAGATGAGCTGGATGTTATCCATTCTGGCTGTGAGTGAATTCATAATCTCTTTGCCGAACATCAGTCCCCAGCCTCCACCCATTATAAGAACAGTAGGGATATCGGCTAGACCTAGTTCCTTACGGAGCAGCGTCTTGTTGGATCGTTCCCAGAACTTCGGATGCACAGGAATGCCGGTGACCGTTACAAGCTCAGGAGCAATCCCTCGGCCTGTTAGAATTGATTTGACGCGTGGGGTAGAGACGAGATATCGATTGACCTCGGAATTTACCCAGCTACCATGTGCATCATAATCTGTAATTAACGTATACAGCGGAACCTCCAATCCACGACGTTTTAGTCTGGAAATGACAGCAGCCGGAATGGGATGTGTACAAATAATCAAATCAGGTTTTAGCTGTTCGATCACTTGAGAGGCATGTGTATAAAAAATCCGGTGAAGTGCCATCTTAGTCAACGGGTTCAATGATTTATGATATTGTGTCTTATACATCATGCCGACCAGCTTAGGCTGGCTGCTAACTGTTTTTCGGTAAGCGGAAAGAATCCATGGGGCGACCATCGGGTTAAGAAATTTACCTAGCTCGATGACTCGGCACTGGACATCCGGATTCAGCAGCTTTATTCCTTCGGCCAGAGCATAGGCTGCTCCTGTGTGGCCCGTACCGAAGCCTTCCGAAAACAGCAGTACTCTTTTCTTTCGCATAAGTTCACCTGCTACTTTCCTTTTCAATAGAAATGCGGAATTTCTTCTTAATATAAATGAGGGAAAACTGTTCTCTAATCACATTATACAAATAAGACGTAAATAGAAAGTTAAAACCCTGCAATAAATAAAAAAATAAAAGATTTTCTAAAGTATTGCAAACTGCAAGGCTTCATGTTAAAGTAATGAATGACCAATTGACCGGATTAGTAAAGTGGTCAGATAGTCAGCGGTAATGATATTTTCTGGAGAAAGGAAGTGAGCACAGGTGGCAGTGGTGGATCGAAGACAGCAGGTGCTTCAGGCCGCAGCAAAATCTTTTTCATTATTCGGCTATAAGGCGACTACCATGGATCAGGTTGCTAAGATCGCAAATGTTGGGAAAGGAACCATCTACACCTTTTTTACAAACAAAGAGCAATTGTTTGATGAGATCCTGCGCGATATGATGGTAGAAATGAAGATGATTGCTGATCGCGAGATCAGGCGAGACAGACCTTTCTTTGATAACCTGCATCGTGTGCTGGATGCCCTGCTGGAATTTCGAAGTGAGCAGGAGCTATTCATCAAGCTTTCCCAGGAGAGTCGCGAATTCGGAACGCCGCAGGCAGGAGAAGGGCTCGAGAAGATCGAGAACTTAGTTTTAGAATATTTAGAACGGGAGGTGCAACAAGCGCTCCAAAAGGGAGAAATCAAACCTTGCGATCCTAAAATCGTATCTGTAGTCATGTTCAGGCTATATATTGTATTGACTGCTGAACTGAATAAAACACATACTCCCTTGGACAAGGAACAGATCAAGATGTACTTTCATTTGTTTCTCGCCGAAGGATTGGCACAGTAAGCGTTGATTCAGGGTAGGGATGGCGTGATCAGATTCGCTTTCCCTTAACAATTTCCAAGCTGTTATAGGCATTGAAGAAGAGCCGAGAGGCGTTTTTTTATCCCCTGAATTGACCAAATGGGGAAAGTGGTCACCTAGTGTTACGTAATATTTCGCAAACAAAGCATTTTAAAGAGAGCATAAGCTCATAAGGAGAGAACCAGAATGAAATCATTATCCGTATTTACCAAGGATCTTGGCGCAGCACTGAGAAATCCAAAGGTGCTGATTCCGATGATTGCCATCCTATTTATTCCGGTGATGTATAGCGGATTCTTCCTAAAGGCATTCTGGGATCCGTATGGCAAGATGAATGAGTTACCGGTTGCTGTGGTCAACCAAGACGTCGGTGCTAATTATGAAGGAAAACAACTTCAGGCCGGAGATGATCTGGTTGAAGAGCTTAAGGTAACCGATGGCTTTCAATGGAACTTTGTTTCACTAGAAGAAGCGCAAGCAGGAATGAAGGACAATACCTATTATATGTCGATTATTGTTCCAGAAGACTTCTCTGCTAAAGCAACAACGCTTTTGGATGATGAACCACAACCGGCAAAAATTATTTATGAGCCAAATGAAGGCTACAACTTCCTGGCCGGTCAAATCGGCGGAACGGCTGTAGCAGAAATTAAATCTAAAGTATCCGCTAAGGTAACTGAGGCTTATGTGGATTCTGTATTCAATCAGATTACTGATGTATCTAAAGGACTTGGCGAAGCGGGAGATGGAGCTAGCAAGATCGCTGATGGTGCAGGTAAGCTGGATGACGGCGCACTGAAGCTGAAAGAGAATCTTCTTGTACTGACTGAAGGTACGGGCAAGCTTCAAAATGGTTTAGAACCACTGACTAAAGGTGTGACTGATTTAAATTCAGGTGCTACCGCAATTCAAACGGGTTCTAGCACTTTGGCAGGCGGTTTGCAACAATTGTCGGCTGCTCATACACAGCTTCAAGATGGCGTTGCACAAAGCGCTGCCGGCAGTAAACAGCTTAGTGATGGCTTGAAGCAAGCTGTAACAGGTGCCACACAGCTTCAAGCAGGTACGAAGTCTGCTGTGGATGGTACTGCTAAACTACAAGCAGGAACACAATCTTTAGTCGACGGCAGCGCGAAGCTGGAAGCAGGTTTGACCTCTTCCGTTGATGGCAGCGCGAAGCTGGAAGCAGGCTTGCAGGCTTCCGCAGAAGGTAGCACAAAGGTTACTGAGGGTGCTAAAGCGGTCGCTCAAGGTTTGCAGCAATTGGCACAGGCTAGTCCTGAGCTGGCACAAAATCCAGCCGTACAGAAGCTCCTAGCAGCTAGTGCAGCTGTTGCACAAGGCAGTGAACAACTGCAACAAAGCCAACAACAGTTAGCACAAGGAGCAAGCGCACTTCACAGTGGGCAAGAGCAACTTGCACAAGGTGCAACTCAGCTGCATGCTGGTTCACAGCAGGTTTCTGCTGGAGTAACCCAGTTGCATGATGGAGCACAGCAATTAAATGCTGGTAGCACTCAGCTCTTGGCAGGACAACAAAAATTGGCACAAGGTGCGTCAGCCCTTGTAACAGGTGGCGATAAGCTACAAGCAGGTATGAAACAGTTCGGTGCGAAGCTTAGTGAAGCAGCAGCTGGAGGTAACAAACTTGCTGAGGGTGGTAAAGCACTCGGAGATGGTACATCGAAATTACTCAGTGGTGTTGGTGAACTAGGTAGCGGCATTGGTGCTGTAGCTGACGGTTCCAAACAATTGGCTAATGGTGCAGGCGAGCTGAAGAATGGGATGGATGATCTGAAATCTGGATCCACAGAACTTGCAACTAAGCTTGGTGAAGCTGCTGAACAAACAGGCAGCGTGAATAAGTCAGATAAAATGATGGAAATGTTCGCACAACCGGTTGTGGTTGAGGATCAGGTTGTAAATCATGTACCGAACTATGGCACAGGGTTTGCTCCTTACTTCTTATCTCTTGGGTTGTTCGTAGGTGCTCTGATTTCTACGATTGTTATTCCAATGCGTGAATCAGCTGTAATTGGCGCAAGCCGTTTGAATCGTTTTATCAGCCGTACGCTTACGTTCTCAATCATGAGCTTTATCCAGTCTATGCTGGCTGCTGTGGTTGTATTGTACGGACTTGGACTAGAAGTACAAAGTGTACCGCTATTCTTCCTGTTTACATTCTTGACTAGTCTAGTTTACACATGGGTAGTACAATCCATTGTTACTTGGCTGGATCAACCGGGACGTTTTGTTGTTATCGTTATTCTTATTTTCCAATTAACAACTAGTGCTGGAACATTCCCACTTGAATTGATCCCGAACTGGATGAAATTCTTTAACCCACTGCTTCCTATGACTTACACAGTTAGTGGTTTTAAATCAGTAATTTCTACAGGGGACTTCAGTGCAATGTGGAGTGATGTAGGTGTGCTTGCAATCTTCGGTCTTGGATTCCTTGCTCTTACTTTCGCTTACTTCATGACCCGCAGTCGGGACAATGAAGCTGGAATGAATAGTGAACAGGCTCTGACTGTATAATTTTAAAAAAAAGTAATTAAAAAGCGTCTCCTCCGGGAGACGCTTTTTTTGAGTTCAAATCATAGAACCCTTTTTCTTGCAAACATTCAAGGGCAATGAAAATTCTTGAAACGCTTTCATTGCATAAGTTCTTATGCGTCAATTATGCATAATTATACACATATGAGTTTTTTTAAACTTTTGTCCACTAAAGCTGTGTCGCAAAAAGAAATGTTAATCAGCATCATAAAAAAGTTTAAATTGCGCTGTTGTCACCTCGGTGATAAAATAATAGCACTAATCTGGCTTGAATAATTATTAAAATTTTAATCTGAAAAATTTTCCAAAGATTACGCCATACTTTATAATAGAAAGGTTGCGTTCGATGAGACACACTGAACTGCCCGGAAAACAGGGCCTGTATGATCCCCAGTTCGAAAAAGATGCTTGCGGCATGGGATTTGTAGCCCATATTAAAGGCAAACCGTCCCATGATATTGTTAGTAACGCTTTAACAATGCTCTTTAATATGGAGCATCGTGGCGGACAAGGTAGCGAACCCAACTCTGGTGACGGAGCAGGTATCATGCTGCAAATTCCGCACCGTTTCTTTGCTAGTGAAGCCCAGAAGCTTGGCTTTGCTTTGCCGGAACAAGGCCATTATGGCGTAGGCATGATTTTTCTATCTCAAAACGAGAAAGTTCGGGCTCAGCATGAGGCTCTTTTAAGCAAAATTATTGCTGAAGAAGGTCAGGAAGTACTCGGCTATCGTGATGTACCTACCTATGATGAAATGCTAGGCAAAACAGCGAAGGCTGCAAAGCCTTTTGTGCGCCAAGTGTTTATCGGTCGCTCGGCCTCGGTTACGAGCGAATTGTCTTTTGAGCGTAAGCTTTATGTCATTCGCAAACGTGCAGAACTTGCGATTCGCTACGGTGGTGTAGAAGAGGCTGAAGCCTTCTATATCCCAAGCTTGTCATGTCGTAAGATCGTGTACAAAGGCATGCTGACTACAGAACAAGTCGGACAATTCTACCTGGATTTGCAGAACGAAGAGCTGGAATCAGCAATCGCGTTAGTTCACTCCCGTTTCAGTACGAATACCTTCCCAAGCTGGGAACGTGCGCATCCCTACCGCTTTATGATCCACAATGGTGAGATTAATACCTTGCGCGGAAATGTGAACTGGATGCATGCTCGCCAGTCGCTGTTCAAGAGTGAAGTGTTCGGCGAAGATCTGAGCAAGATCAAACCTGTTATAAACCCGGATGGATCGGACACTGCAATGTTTGATAATACCTTTGAGTTTCTTTATTTGAGCGGACGCTCCTTGACGCAGGTAGCCATGATGATGGTCCCTGAACCATGGAGCAATCATGACAGTATGGACGCCGACAAGAAAGCTTTTTACGAATATCACAGCACTTTGATGGAGCCATGGGACGGACCTGCTGCAATGGGCTTTACAGATGGTGTGCAAATCGGCGCTATTTTGGACCGTAACGGCTTGCGGCCTGCTCGTTATTATGTAACAAAGGACGACATGATTATTCTATCCTCCGAAGCGGGTGTACTGGACATTCCAGCAGAGGACATCTTATATAAAGACCGCCTGAAGCCTGGACGCATGCTGCTCGTGGATACGAAGGAAGGCCGCATTATCTCCGATGAGGAAGTTAAATCGGCTATCGCCACCGAGAAGCCTTACCGCCAGTGGCTGGATGAGCATTTGATTAGTCTCGAAGAGCTTCCAGATGCGCCTGAGCTACCCAATCCTAAGCATGACAATGTGCAGCAGCTGCAGCAAGCGTTCGGCTATACTTTTGAGGATTTGCGCAAGGTGCTTGAGCCAATGGCATCTACTGGCGCTGAAGCTGTAGGTTCCATGGGGTATGATGCGCCGCTTGCGGTGCTTTCTGACCGTCCGCAGCGTCTATATAACTATTTCAAACAAATGTTTGCTCAAGTTACGAATCCGCCAATCGATGCGATTCGCGAAGAGCTGGTTACCTCTACTACGACTACGATTGGACCAGAGCGTAACTTGCTTAAACCAGAACCAGAAAGCTGTCGCCAAATCTCGCTGCACACACCGATTCTTTCGAATGAAGACTTTGCTAAAATTCGTCATGTTCGTCGAGCAGGCTTCAAGTCGATGTCTATTCCGATTCTTTTCCCGGCTGAGCTCGGAGCAGAAGGAATGCGTATCGCGCTTGAGCGTATGAACGAGGCTGCGGATCGCGTTATGGCTAAAGGTCATAACATTCTGATTCTGACGGACCGTGGTGTGGACCGTGAGAATGCTGCGATTCCTGCTCTACTTGCGGTATCGAGCTTGCATCACCATCTGATCCGGCAGGGAACACGGACAAAAGTTAGTATTTTACTTGAATCCGGTGAACCTCGTGAAGTCCATCATTATGCACTTCTGCTTGGTTATGGTGTGAGTGCAGTCAATCCGTATCTGGCCTTTGAAAGTTTGGATGATATGATCGGCCAAGGCTTACTGCGGGGAATCTCGCATGAGAAGGCTGTGAAGAACTATATTAAAGCTGCGACTAAGAGCGTAGTTAAGATTCTTTCCAAAATGGGGATTTCTACTATTCAATCCTACCGGGGCGCGCAGATTTTTGAAGCTGTGGGTCTGAACTCGGAGTTCGTGGATCGTTACTTTACTTGGACACCTTCCCGCATTGGCGGTATTGGTCTGGAGGAAGTAGCAACCGAGGCACTTATCCATCATAACCGTGCTTTCACTGAAAAAGACGGAAATGATAAAGTGCTTGATTCCGGTGGTGATTATCAATGGCGAAACGATGGGGAAGATCATTTGTTCAACCCGCAGACCATTCATCTGCTTCAGCACTCTGTGCGTAGTGGAGATTATAAAATGTACAAGAAATATGCTGCACTGGTTCAAGGTGAAAGTGAGAAGCATCAGACAATTCGTTCTTTATTGCAGTTCAAGTCAGCATATGAACCGATTCCTTTAGAAGAAGTAGAACCCGTAGCGTCCATTATGAAACGGTTCAAGACGGGTGCGATGTCCTTTGGTTCCATTAGTAAGGAAGCGCATGAGACCCTCGCTATTGCAATGAACCGGATCGGTGGTAAGAGTAATACTGGTGAGGGTGGAGAAGATCCGGCCCGCTATATCCCGGACAGCAACGGCGATTCCCGTCGCAGTGCGATTAAACAAGTAGCTTCCGGACGTTTTGGAGTTACATCTAACTACCTTGTTAACGCTGATGAGATCCAGATTAAGATGGCTCAGGGTGCTAAACCAGGGGAAGGCGGACAGCTTCCAGGACGTAAAGTTTATCCATGGGTGGCTGAAGTACGCGGTTCAACAGCGGGTGTGGGCTTGATTTCACCTCCGCCGCATCATGATATTTATTCGATTGAGGATTTGGCAGAGCTGATCTATGATCTGAAGAATGCCAATCCACGTGCAAACATTAATGTTAAGCTCGTCTCTGAAGTCGGAGTAGGTACGATTGCTGCTGGCGTAGCCAAAGGGCGTGCTGATATTATCCTGGTAAGTGGCTATGACGGGGGGACAGGTGCATCTCCAATGAACTCCATTCGTCATGCAGGTCTTCCATGGGAACTTGGCTTGGCTGAAACGCATCAGACGTTGATGCTGAACAATCTGCGTGACCGCGTTGTACTGGAAACAGACGGAAAAATGCTTAGCGGACGCGATCTAGCCGTAGCTGTATTACTGGGTGCTGAAGAGTATGGCTTCGCTACTGCTCCGTTAGTAGCTGTGGGTTGTATCATGATGCGTGTCTGCCAAATGGATACATGTCCGGTTGGCGTGGCAACACAAAATCCCGATCTTCGTAAGAACTTTACGGGTGATCCACAGCATGTAGTTAACTTTATGACCTTTGTGGCACAGGATTTACGCGAAATTATGGCGAGTCTTGGCTTCCGTACGATTGAAGAGATGGTTGGCCGTACAGATTGCTTAGACGCTGCTCAAGCTTCGCAGCATTGGAAGAAGAAGGGCGTAGATTTGAGTAGTCTGCTGCATGTACCGGAAATGCCAGAGGGAAGCACGCGCTTCTGCAGTAAACGTCAGAATCATGGTCTGGAAGAGACGCTTGATGTCTCTAAACTGCTGGATCTGGCTGCACCTGCACTGGAATCTGGAACGGCTGTAGAAGCATCGTTACCGATTACGAACGTTAATCGTGCCGTTGGAACCATCCTTGGCAGCGAGCTGACACGTAAATACGGGGCAGCCGGCTTGCCTGATGATACGATTCGTCTTCATTTCACCGGTTCTGCTGGTCAAAGCTTGGGTGCATTCGTACCTAAGGGGATCACACTTACGGTGGAAGGCGATTCCAATGACTACGTTGGTAAGGGACTGTCGGGTGGTAAGATTATTATCAAACCCTCTCCAAAAGCTACCTTTGCAGCTGAGGACAATATCATTATCGGAAATACTGCATTCTACGGAGCAACAGCTGGAGAAGCTTATATCAACGGTATCGCCGGTGAACGCTTTGCCGTTCGAAATTCTGGAGCGAAGGTTGTTGTAGAAGGTGTGGGTGACCACGGTTGTGAATACATGACCGGAGGCCGTGTGGTGGTTCTTGGTGAAACAGGCCGTAACTTTGCGGCAGGGATGTCAGGTGGTATCGCTTATGTTTACGATCCAGAGAGATCCTTCATCGGCCGCTGCAATCTCGAAATGGTCTTGCTCGAGAGAGTGGAAGAGCCAGAAGAGATCGAAGAGCTGCGCGAGCTGATTAGCCGTCATGTAGAGCTTACAGGCAGTGAGGCGGGAGCGCGGGTATTGGATCACTGGGCAGATAGCTTGCCGAAGTTTGTTCGGGTCATTCCGAAGGATTACAAACGGATGATGGAGCAGATTCGCAAAGTGGAGCAAACCGGATTGACCGGCGAGGCTGCTTTGATGGCTGCATTTGAAGCGAATATGCGCGAGCTTGCACGTGTAGGTGGCTAAATACCTGTATTCTGAAAAAAACGGGTAATATTGAATGAAGTAATATAAGGGACTTGGACTCTTTCGTTTGCGGGAGGCCAGGTCCTTTTTTGTTCCAATTGAATCGAATCCTCGGTCTAAACAACGTTAGACTGTTTCTTTTTTGTAATTTTCTGAAAAAAACGGTATGGTAAACTTGTTTGTAAATGAAAGGAAGTGATACTGTGTCAAATACAGAAATGATGTCTGAACCTGTTGCCCGTC
This sequence comes from Paenibacillus sp. PastF-3, assembly GCF_029893135.1. Taxonomy (NCBI): domain Bacteria; kingdom Bacillati; phylum Bacillota; class Bacilli; order Caryophanales; family Paenibacillaceae; genus Paenibacillus; species Paenibacillus sp. PastF-3. The sequence goes on from NZ_JARXWM010000009.1 coordinate 187,245, forward strand.
TGCAGGGAGTTACCAAGAAAATAGGCTCTAAGACGCTGGTGAGCAATTTAACGCTTGATATCCCACCGGGTCAAATATTCGGGTTTTTGGGACCAAACGGAGCAGGGAAGACGACAACAATACGAATGATGGTGGGATTAATTTCCATTAGCAGTGGGGATGTCCTGATTAGTGGTCATAGTATTAAAAATAATTATAAAGAGGCTATTGCAAGTGTTGGGGCTATTGTAGAAAATCCTGAAATGTACAAGTTTCTGTCCGGGTATCAGAATCTTAGACAATTTGCACGGATGGTACCGGGAGTCAGTAAGCAACGGATTGATGAGGTTGTGGAGCTGGTCGGGCTTGGTCAAAGGATTCATGACAAAGTGAAGACTTATTCCCTAGGTATGCGTCAGAGACTTGGAGTAGCTCAGGCACTACTAAACCGACCAAAGCTACTGGTTCTAGATGAACCAACCAATGGGCTTGATCCCCAAGGCATACGTGAGCTTCGTGACTATCTGCGCCTACTCTGTCGTGAAGAAGGAACAACCGTATTTGTCTCCAGCCATTTACTTTCCGAAATGGAGCTCATGTGTGACAGTGTAGCCATTATTCAGAATGGGCAACTGCTTGAGGTAAAACAGCTAAAAGAGGTGGGCAATGTTACAATGCCTGTCGGAGAAACCTTGTTTGAGGTTGACGATGCCGAAGCTGCACTTGCTCTCATTGGACAAGGAACATTAAAGAGCGGTGGGCTTGTAGTTGAGGCGGCACGTGAAGATATTGCGGAGTTTAATGCCAGACTAGTGGCTGGTGGGATTAAAGTGTACAGTATCAAATCACTTGCCCGTACACTTGAGGATCAATTCTTAGAGGTTACAGGAGGTGAAGGAATTGAGTAATTTTACAGCGTTGATACATAATGAGAACATCAAGATATACAGTCGTGCTCGCACATGGATTATGCTGATTATTCTAGCCGTGTTTAGTGCGTTTCTTCCGGCTCTTATGTATTTCACAACGGATAACCCTGCATCACGCTTAGGCGTTTGGGACAGCTTCCAAATGATAGTGAGTGTTGTATTCTTCCTGAATACGATCTTCGTTGTTGTTATAGCCGCTGACTCCGTAGCGGGCGAATTTACCTGGGGAACCATCAAAATGCTGCTGATTCGCCCGTGGAGCCGTTCCCAGATCTTGCTCTCGAAATACATTAGCATTGTGTTGTTTAGCTTGCTTTGTACTGCAGTGTTGATTGTTTTTGGTTTAGCTGCATCGTTTATTTTCGCCTCACCAACTGGAGACACACTGTCTTCGATTGCAGCTTGGAGTCCTGCTGAGTATTCCTTTATAGATCTCCTATGCCGCTATGTCACTCTTTTCTTGACGGTTACACTTGCTTTTATGATCTCTTCCGTATTCCGGGCAAGTGGATTGGCGATTGGTTTATCTATGTTCATCATGTTTGCCCAAGGTATTTTCGCTGCTTTGCTTAATCCGGATGTGTTCGAATGGGCCAGATATTTAATTTTCACTCATATGGATCTAAGGGTCTACATGGGATCTGATGTTGGTCCAGGTGGTGCCACACTAGGCTTCTCCATTGCTGTGCTAGCAGTGTATTATGTTATATTCTTAGCAGTTTCCTGGTTTGTCTTCCGTAAACGGGACGTTGCTGGATAAAAAATAGGATTAACCGGCTTCAAGCGTTTCTTCTGCTTTGGAGGAACGTTTTGCTGACTTGTCCTTTTTCGTATTACTTTTGAGCTCACCTGCTTGTTCAGAGGTGGGCTGTTCCTGCATGGCGATGGACCCGTTAAGCAGGCTGCCCTCCATAATACTGAGTGCTCCTGCAGAAATATTACCGTGTAGCTCGCCAGTACCAGTCATAATGAGCCTACGATCTGCGGTAACATCTCCATATACTTTACCAGCGATAACGATCTCTTCTGCTCTAATACTGGAGCGCACCGTGCCTTCCTCCCCTACAGTGACTACACCACTGCATATAATTTCTCCGCTAAAGGTACCTTCAATCCTCAGGTTCGTATCACAATGTACTTTACCCTCGAGCGTACCCCCATGACCAATCAGAGAGTCCGTAGACTTGAAAGGGGCACGCTGCTGCCGCTTGTTCCACATGTATAAATTCCTCCTAGTTCATATATTTTCACATTAACATTTAGGGTTTAACATAATCCAAGGGATCCACAGTTTTATTCTGCTTCACTACCTGAAAATGAAGATGAGGTCCTGTGCTTCGACCAGTGTTTCCAAGTAAGCCAATCTTCTGCCCCTTGTTAACCTTGTCTCCCGCAGATACATTCATTGCCTGCAGATGCATATACCAGGTTTCAAGCCCGTTCGAATGCTTTATCACGATATACTTGCCTCTCGCACCCATCTGCTCGGAGGTAACGACCTCTCCGTCTAAGGCGGCATATACAGGATCGCCTAAGTTCCCGGCAATATCGACACCTGAATGGAACGCGGATAAGCCTTTGAAAGGATCTGTTCGGTAGCCGAAGCTTGAGGAGATGACCCTAGAATCGGTAGGCCAGAGTACCGCTGCATTTAGTCTGGCTTTTTCAGCCTGAGCTTTTTTTGCCTGTTGATTTGCTTGAACGTTATTCTCATGCTCGGCCAGAGTGATAGTCTGAGTAATACTTTCTACCATTTCATCGAGCATACCGTGGATCTCTTCGAAATCGTCTTTTGTTTCCTCCACCAGATTTAGTGATTCGTTCTGATAAGACGCGATATATTCTCCGCCTACCTGTGATGTGATTGTAGCTTTAAAAGATGTCTCATTTGGGATTGGCATAGCGTTACGGCTCGATAAGCCTAAGGTTGAATTTGAAGCAGTAGATCCCGTTTTTGATTCTTTTGTTTCAGTGGCGGAGCCTTTGCTTTTGTTAATCAAAGACTGGAGCTCCTGTTCCAGCGCATTTACACTCTTCAGCTTGTCTTTAATATGATCTGCCTCTTCTGATAGCTCGCTGACTTGAGTACGAAGCTGCATTAGATCCTTATCCTTGTCAGCGACCTTCATTTCCATGCGGAGATTGGTTAGTGATAGTGCGGCTGCCTCAGCTTCCAGTTGTGAGATCGACTGCGAGGCATGGAAATGCATAGAGGTGACCAGACTGGAGAGGGACAGGGCTGCTGCTGCCGGCAGGGCGAACGCAAGTGGCTTGGAGATGTGGAGTTGTTTGACTGGGCGTCCGACATCCCTTACGACGAGCAGCGTAATCCGGTTATGATCTGGCTGACTCTTCATGGCTTCTCCTTTCTGCGGCATATGGCAGCCGCCTTACGATACACGAAGCTAACGACCTTACTTGCATTAGGCTCATCCCGAATTGTCTTACTACTCTATGTATTCCATATCTTTCGGGAACATGACAACGGTTTGTTTGAATAAAGAAAGAGAGTTACGGCAAAACCTGTACTAGAGTCGTCACAGCGAGTCTATTGCAACTGTTTTATTAATGGAGGGGGTAGGGAATTGAAGACCTTTGCGATAATTCTAAGTCTTTTTATTGTACAGCTCGCAGTTATTGTATTTTTGGAGTTCCGTCGCCCGCAAAGGGCTATGGCGTGGTTGTTCATTTCATTCTGTTGTCCGCCGCTGGGTCTGGCATTCTATTATTTTCTGGGCCGTGATTATAGACAGAATCGAAAATTAAACAAAAGATGTACTTCACTATTTCGTGAAATTCGTTCACATGTCTCTGGCAGTATTAAGGTAGTAAAGGATGTTACTGAGAGTGGAAACGCTCAGTTTGAGAATAATAAAGGTCTACTGGATTTACTCTCGAAAATCGCAGAAGGACCGATTACTGGTCACAACAAGAGCAGGGTATTATCCACTGCTAGAGAAGCGTATGATGCTATGCTGGAAGCTATGGAAGAGGCGAAAGAACATATACACATGGAATTCTATATTTATCGTGATGATGAGATTGGTGAGCAATTTCAAGATGTTATGATTCGGAAGGCGCGACAGGGCGTTAAGGTACGCTTGCTTTGTGATGGTTTGGGCAGCCATCAATTAAGCCGGAGATTCATTCGTACATTGAGTAATGCGGGAGTAGAGTTCCACTTTTTTTTACCTCCGATTAGTTCACTGTTGGATCGTCGTTTTAATTTCCGAAATCATCGGAAGATCCTGGTGGTGGATGGGCTCGTTGGCTTCACGGGTGGAATGAATATAGGGGATGATTATTTGGGGAAGGATCCCAAAATGGGATATTGGCGTGATACCCATCTGCGTCTGGAAGGAGACTCGGTATATTACATTCAGTATGTGTTCTTAAAGGATTGGACACTGGCCTCTGGCGAAAGTATGAGTCATCCGCGTCTATTCCCAAAACATACTTGTGAGGCGCAAGAAGCCGTGCAGATTGTTGGGAGTGGCCCGGATGCTGCAATAGACGCTTCTCAGGAGATGTATTTTGCCGCCTTATGCGCAGCTAAACAGCGGATTTGGATTACTTCACCGTATTTTATTCCTGATCCTGCCGTATGCCGGGCATTGAAAAGTGCAGTACTTCGTGGAGTGGACGTAAGAATTATCATTCCGGCGAAGCCTGATAATATGCTTGTTTATCATGCTTCTTTGTCTTATTTAGAAAATTTACAAGACGCAGGAGTTAAATTCTACAGCTATACCAAAGGATTTATGCATGCCAAAATCATGATTATCGATGATCTGCTCGCTACAGTGGGAAGTGCAAATCTGGATATGCGCAGCTTTTATTCTAACTTTGAAATGACAGCTGTGCTGCTACATCCTGATGCTATCTCTCCGATAGTCAAAGGGTTTGAGAAGGATCAGAAGCACAGTGAATTTATTGATCCTGTAAAGTTTAAGGAGAGAGGGCGAATTGTCAAACTCGGTGAAGGGCTGTGTCAGTTGTTATCTCCGCTATTATGAGCGGAAAGAGGACTAAATCTGAATTTTTCGAAGGATATAACCTGTTCCATTCATTATTAGGGCTTATTTTGTGATATAATAATTGTATAAGAAGAAATGTAAGAAAGTATAGATTATAATTATACTTCCGAATGTTTCAACACTATACTGTTAAATTGTAGGGGGAGTTCTATGAATGTGAGTCCACAAATGATTGCCAAAGAGGAAAAGAACAAGCTGCAGAAGACCGGAACACATAAAATGGCTAAGTTCGCGCAGCGTATGATCATGTTATCCATTGGGGCAGCAATGATGGCTGTTGCACTTGAGATATTCCTCGTACCGAATCAAATGATTGATGGTGGGATTACCGGTATCTCTATTATTTTATCACATCTATTCGACATTCCTCTGGGGATTTTATTGACGCTGTTAAACCTTCCGTTCTTGTTAATTGGTTATAAGCAAATCGGTAAGACCTTTGCCTTATCTACCTTATATGCAATTGTGCTTATGTCTATTGGTACTTCAATGTTGCATCATGTGAATGCCTTTACGGTTGAGCCTATGCTTGCAGCCGTTTTTGGGGGGATCATTCTTGGTGTAGGTGTTGGGTTAGTAGTACGTTTTGGCGGATCTCTAGATGGTACAGAAATTGTTGCGATTCTAGTGGCCAAGAAGCTTCCCTTCTCTGTAGGTGAAGTTGTTATGTTCTTCAACCTGTTCATCTTGTCCGGAGCTGGATTTGTGTTCGGTTGGAATAATGCGATGTTCTCACTAATTGCTTATTACATTGCTTTCAAGGTAATTGACATTACACTTGAGGGTCTGGATCAATCGAAATCGGTATGGATTATCAGTGATAAATTCCGTGATATCGGTGAAGCCTTGACGGAACGTCTTGGACGTGGTGTTACTTATTTAGATGGAGAAGGCGGATTTTCCGGGGAGAATAAGAAAGTAATCTTCGTGGTTATCACCCGTTTGGAAGAAGCCAAGCTTAAATCCATTGTTGAGGATTGGGATACTGGTGCATTCATCGCAATAGGTAACATTCATGATGTTAAAGGTGGCCGTTTCAAGAAGAAAGCCATTCATTAGCTTGGCACTTTAGTATTATTAACTGAAAGAAGGTATTTTTACGAATAATGGAGCAATAAATACGGTGAACAAGACTCGATATGCCGTATTCTTATACAATATACCTTCTGTCCTTGAGTGGGACGCCTGATAAGCCCGGAGCATGAAATGATGCTGCGGGCTTATTGTTGTTTTTTGGCTCATTATTCGTGTCATTCCATCCCTACGGAAGCTTAGCAATGAGCTGTTTGACGGGTTGCGGAGGCACCTTTTCCAATAGATCTCCCATCCGTTGCAGGCGTTCCTCAATATTGAGCAGATGAAAATCAGTAGGAGATACGTTTTGCTGAACCTCTTTCCATAGCAAGGGTGTGGATACTGTAGCAAGCGGTCTGGCGCGTGGTGTGTAAGGTGCAGCTAATGTTTTGCCACTGTAATGCTGGAGGTAGTCAAAATAGATTTTATCTCCCCGATTCTTCTTCAGACGCTCCAAGGTGAATAAATCGGAGTGCTTTTCAGTGACATAACGACCGACGAAATGTCCGATTTTTCGCAATTCATCAAAAGTAACACCAGTTTCGATAGGAACAATGATCTGCACCCCGGTAGCGCCAGAGGTTTTGGGTACAGAAGATAAACCGAGGGAGGTTAAGACCGTCCCAACGATTGCAGTGGCTTCCATGATACGAGGCTCAACCTCACGTGACGGGTCTAGATCAATCATCCATTCACAAGGTAGAGCGCTGCCGACATAATGCAAAGAAGGATGGAATTCCAAAGCAGCCAGATTACCCAGCCAAATCAGCTCAGGTAAACCTTGTAGCTTAATATAATTTATATTCTCATGTACAGCGGTCTGGACAAAGGCAGGAAGAGGATCAGGTGCATTTTTCTGATAAAAGGACATTCCAGAGACACCGTGCGGATAACGAATGACGGTCAGCAGCCGATCTCGGCAATAGCGCAGCAGATAGGGAGAAAGTGCAGCAAGCTTTTGCAGATAAATCCGCTTCGTAATGCCACATTCTGGCCAGAGCAGCTTCTCTGGGTTCGTGATAATGATTTCTTCTCCGTCTACGGTAATTGTACCTTTGATCGCCGCGGGCATCTGAAACCTCCTTTCCATTATAGGAATGAGGGTATTATGTGCCAGTCTGTTTCTTTTCATGAAAAAAATATTTCCAAAGCGTCCCTTTTGGATGATCATAGGAGTTATAAGGATATACGATTACGTGAAAGGGGAGTTTGCTGATATTGGACGGAATCGAGTACACCGTCGTTCGGGTACAGGCAGGCGAGGTAGAGTCCTATGCCCTTATCGTCGAGGCTTATCAAAAGCCGATTTACCGCTATTGCTGCCGGCTGCTTGGAAGCCGCACGGAAGCAGAGGATGCGGTACAAGATATTCTGGTAAAGGCCTATCAGCATATAGGCACGTACCGCCCTATCGCGAGCTTTTCATCATGGTTATATAAAATTGCCTATCATCATTGCCTTAGTCTAATCCGCAAACGCCAAAGACATTTAAAGATTATGGCGCTTTTTCAACCCGAGCCTCCTGCAGAAAGTCCGGAACAGTTGATGGACCGTTACATATTTAACGAACAGCTCACGATTGCCCTCTCAAAGCTGAAAATGGATGAGCGAAATCTGTTAGTACTTCGAATCTTTGAGGAACAGAGCTTTCCGGAGATTGCGGAGATCCTCGATAAAAATACGGATGCCGTGAAGAAGAGATACAGGCGTACGATTATGAAGCTTGGCAAAATGATGAATGCTCAGAAAGGGGGGACGGAATGGTGGGGCAACGGCAACGAAGCTTTGTTGAAGAGAAAATGATAAAAAAAATGGACGCATGGGGTGACTGTGACGATCTAGATGTAAAAGCAGCTGTTATGAAGCGGGTAAGGGCGATTCATGATCAACAGAAAATAATAGATGGAGAAATGACCCACTTCCGTGACGAGCTGGATTCATTCTCAAAGCCGGGAAATCCCGTTATGCAAAAGCAAGAGAAGATACTCCCGCATCCATCTAGGTTTAGAAAAAGACTTCTCTCAGGGGTATCCGCAGCTGCATTGCTGGGAATGATCGGATTTGGTGCTCTTCAGCTGTCTGGACTTGGGGATTTAGCGGAACATGGGAGCCAGTCTACAATTGATATCACACAGCCTTCGGATGGCGCTATTACATTAGTAAGCAGTGGAGGTAAAGCTATTGTTCAGACGGTTCACAATAATACCCCTGTTCCCACAACCTCTACTGCGATAGAGAAGTATCTAAGCTTATTAGAGACTTATAAAGAGCAGGTGCTTGCTTACTTGAACGTTGGAGAAATGGCTGCTTATTATGTGAATGATCCTGAATTTACTAAGTTGGTCAAAGGTTTAGGTTATGGGAATCAATTGCAGTACGCCTTCAAATCTCCTGTGTATACGAAGTATCAAGATTTCGCAAATGAATTAAAAGGGACTGGCGATTTCTGGCCAGAGCTGCCTTCCAAGCTCACTAATGGTTATGAATTTGAGCAAGCAACTTTTAAAGCCGCTTCTCCTTACGGGTCGATAAACACGGAGCATAAAGAAATGTTTGAACAATTTCAAAAGAAAGCTAAGGCCGATGAAACAGGCCAAAAGCTGTTTATGGAGAAGATAACTGTGAATGCCATAGAGAGTGCTGAGGTTACCTATCACAAGGGGGGTCAAAGAATTACATTATCCTTAATGCAGAGCGCCTTTAGGGGTTATCCAACACAAGTGTCTATCTTGGAAGGTCAGACTGCTGAAAAATGGTCTATCACAGGAACCGGTAAAGAGGCGGTTTTTATCGCAGCGAGTACAGAGAAGGAGGAGCAGACTTGGTCTTCCCGGAATCTTATGTATTGGTATGATGAAGCCAGCCAGATGATCCGTAGTTTAAATGATGAACTGAACAACAGCTTGACCCGTGAACAATGGCAAGTGATTGCCAATAGTTTTATTCGCTAGCTACTGCTGCTCTAATTGTACTTTATGATCCTTTCGTCTTTTGACGAAAGGATTTTTTTATGAGAAAAAGTCCCTTTCTCCCATGCTGAAGTGTTATAGAAGTGTAGTTGAAAAACAGGGCGAAATTACATCTACTCTGTTAGAAGGAGGTGATTAGAACTTGAAGCTTAATAATCAATTCAAAAAAATACTGATGGTGATTTCTGCAGTAACCTTGCTGGGAATAGGAGTGGTCTTGGGTGGGGAGGTATCTGGCTTATTCCTTTCGACCGCGTCGGCATCCGGGCAGCAGGCTTCAGCACCAATCGATCAGAAGATTCAGAAGCAACTGGATGCACTCGAAGCAGGGTTGAAGGAAGGAACGTTAATGGCTTATTACGTACGTGATAAAGTTTCCAATCCTCAGGATACGATCAGCTTCTCTGGCAAAGGATTTGTTTTTAAAGACTATAAATCTTTTGCAGCTAAATTTAAAGCGCTAAAGGGGCCGTCTACTCCGCAGCCTGGCAATCTTCCTAAAGGCTTCGCGCTGGCTACAGCTATCATTTACCCACCGGTCGTAGCTAATGATTCAGATCTGTATTTACAGTTAGAGCAAGAACTAAAGGCAGCAGCAGCGGCAGGTGAGCCCCATAAACAGTTGTTCAGTAAAGTTGTTAGCTGGAGCCAGACTAAATTGTCCATGCAGCTGTATGCTAAAGGAAAAGCCAATTTTAGCATTGTAACCGGGGCGCCGCCCGCCAAACTCCCCGAAGGAGCGGTACCTTTTGTACGAGCTACAGAAACTAAGAAAGAGCTGACGGTCAACGGAAGGAAAGTAGTGCTTACAACCGATTCCGCTAAAGATGCAAGCTTCAATACTAAACTGGTATGGTTGGATAACTCAGGAACAGTACAATATACCCTTTCAGACAATCGGGCCAGTAAACTGACGACAAATGAAATGCTGGCTGTAGCTAAAAGCATGATCAAATAACCAGATGGTTAAAGGAGGATATCATATTGATTATTAAAAAAAGTGCAGCTATTACGGCTTTAAGCTTAATAGTGTTGATGAGTGCGGTGAGTGGAACAGCAGGCGCAGTGCCTGCAGGAAGCAAGAATAAAAGCAAAGCCACCGTACCCGTTGAACAGAATACGCCGGTATCGCCAACGATTGAAGCGTTGATTGCTAAAGAAAATGCGGTTCCCTTAAAAGCGGGCGAAATTAAGATCCTTTATGTCAATGACAAGAAATCTAATCCAGATGAAACCTTGAGTATAAGCTATATGCCTTACAGATTCAGTTCCACAAATGAAGCAGCGCAGAAGTTATCTTCATTAAGCGGAAAGTCACTCTTGATACCTGCTTCACTCCCGGAGGATTATAAGCTGCAGGATGTTGTTTTAAATCCAGTACTTCCGATGTTTTTCAGCACAGAGTATAAAGCCCTCAGAGATCAGATAAAAGCCAAAGCACAAGCTGCTGGTAAAAAAGTGATTTCCCAAAGCTTGAAGTGGAGCGAAACAGAAACTTCTATCACCTATTTGCGAAATGGGGAGAGAGTGATTTTAAAATCTGCTCCTGCATATACGCTTCCGGAAGGGGTTACTTTGGCGCAGCTGCCTGGTGACCAAGATGAGAACTCGACCATCAATGGAGTTGAGTCAGTATACACTGTGTTTGGACCTCATCATGGAGATCTTAAAGTTCAGCTGGTATGGTCTAGTGTGGATGGAGGTACTGATTATAAGCTTACGAGTACAAAAAATACTGCGCAGACAAAAGCGGAGCTGGAGGCTATTGTAACAAGTCTTATAGCACAATAAACAACGTCCTCCCGTACAGTCGGGAGGACGTTTCTTTGGGGAAGAACTCATCCTTTTTGCTCCATAGTGCAAGACTCCGGAGGAAGATCAACCTTAGCTTGAGTAACGGGCTGACGCAAAGTGCCTGAGGTATTCCATTCCAGAAAATGAACCTTGAAGACAAGCTTTGGTTTGATCCAATATGCATTCTTACCTCGTTGCGGAACCTCTGCAAAGGGCATTTGATCTATTTTTAATTGATGTACCTCCGCAGTTAAGTCGCGTTTATCCTGTACAGTCAATTTGCCGGGTCCGGCATGCCCGATATAGTGTAGGTTACCATCATTGTCATACAGCCCGAGAAGCAATGCATTAACGATGCCGTCTCGGAACGTTACACCTCCGGCTACAGCCACAATGTCAGAAATGATTTTACGTTTCTGCCAGCGTTTATCTTTTCCACCCGGAGCATAAGTGCTGTTGATATCCTTGCAGACGATTCCCTCTAGGCTTTGGTTCTGAGCGGCGGCAAACAGTTCTCCAGGATCGCTATAATTCGGTACGACTTGTACATGAGGATGGGGCAGCAGAATATCGCTTAGTAGCTGCTGCCGCGAGCATAAAGGTTGATCCATCGTCGATTGGCCATTGTACAACAGAATATCAAAAATCATATAAATGACAGGAACCTGATACCTAACGACAGAAATGGTGGAGCCATTCTTTAAGCTGTCCCTCCGCATGACCTCGTGGAATGAAGGTTTTCCATCCTTGAGTGCAATAATCTCACCATCAAGAATAACGGAGTCCGCTTTGCAGTAAGCAGATACATCCGTAAGCTCAGGGTATTGCGTTGTACGGTAATTGCCGCGTCTGTTAATAAGCTGAGTAGTGCTTCCGTCGTAATAGGACAACATGCGAACGCCATCCCATTTAATCTGTGCAATCCACTGGTTGCCTGCTGGAAGCTGCCCAGCCAGTATGGGTTCAAAAGGAATAATAGGCTGAAGCTTCATCAGCAGAGCCTCCTAAGATACGGTTGTTTTACTTTTGGGGCTACGACGCTTCGGTTTGGGTGCGATGACTGGAATCGGCCCAGAAGCTTCATTCTGCAGTTCGGCAGGTTCAGCTGCTGCTTTGGTCTTGGAAGTTTTTCTTTTGGCAGCCGGAGTGGCTTTTGTTTTTGTCTTCTTGGTACCTGCTATTGAAGGACCTGGATCCGTAGGAACATGCTGTACCGCCTGAATACTGGCCTGCAATGCTGCCATAAGATCAATTACATTACTTTCCTGTTTAGCGGGAGCAATATGAAATTCTTCGCCTGCAATTTTATGTGAGATTAGATCAAGCATACGCTGGCGATAATCATCGGTATATTTGGCCGGATCAAAAGGCGTGGACAGCTGTGAAATCAGCAGCTTCGCCATATCCAGCTCTTTATCATTCACCGTCCCTGCTTCGGGCAGGCCAGGCACTTGTGAGACTGGTCGCACTTCATCAGGATAAAAAATAGTCTCGATGGCGAGGCAATCCTCCAGCACACGAATAGCAGCGAGACTGCTTTTGGAACGAATCGAAATTTTGGCGATGCCAATTTTACCAGTTTGACGCATGGCCTCCATAAGAAGCCGGTATGCATTTGTCCCTGCCTGATCCGGGGATAAATAATAGGTTTTTTGAAAATAAATCGGATCGATCTCCGTCAGATCGACAAAGTCGAGTATGGTAATGCTTTTGCTGCTTTCGTCGGTCAATTGATCCAGTTCCTCTTTGTCGAATAGAACAAATTTCCCTTTTTCATATTCATACCCCTTGCCGATTTCTTCCCAAGCCACCTCTTTGTCACATACTGGACATTTACGTACATACGACAGAGGGCTGCCGCATTCCTTATGAATATAACGCAGGGAAATGTCCTTATCTTCCGTAGCGGAGAACATTTTAACCGGAACATGCACTAGCCCGAAGCTGATGGCTCCTTTCCAAACGGTATGCATGAGAAACCCCTCCTGATCTAAGTTGGTCTGCTTTGGGTTAGTATGAGGCAGGAAAGGCTTTTCTAGCCGGGTGCATTTTTTGAGAAGCATGGGAAAATATAAAACCAGGCCTATAAAGCTGAGGAGGAGAATACAAGGAATGGAACCCAGGGATAACGAGTGGACCGATGCATTAAGTGAGCAGGATATTCCAGCGGCAGTTGTGGATTGGGATAGTATTATTGCTCCCCCGGAGGCTAGTCAGGTATCTGATTCGGAGAAGCTGGATGCAGAACGAACCCTCGAAGATACATCACCCTTAGAATCGTAAACTATAGGAAAAATAAAGGAGGAGAACAGTGGTGGACGTCAAACGGGCACAGGATATTTATGCTTCTAAAGAGACGGTAAGTGTACATTTGGATGGAGAACCTGTATGGATTGAGCATGTGGATGCACAGAACGGAATGGCTACGGTTCAAGTGGGCTCTCGACCAACGAATACGCATACGGTAGGTGTTGAACGGTTAGAGGAGCAAGAACAATAACAGGGTTTGTTCGAAAAGCTGAGATAATCTAAATCACACGTTTATAAAAGAGATTCTTTATGCTTATCTTTGCGTAGAGGTCTCTTTTTCTATTGTTGGCATACTGGCATGGAAGATTGAATGGGGACAGTTGTTGCGGTGGATGGAGCATACCGATATAATTAATAGTAATGGTTTTTGGCAGGTACATTTTAAAAGGTGGTAGTTGTAGTTGGACAATACAGACGAAACGGTGTTCACTTACCGTTCTTACAGCCTCCAGGATACGGAGTTGCTTGCAGCTGCTCTAGCTACTGCTTCAACGCCAGGGATGATTATCGGTTTGGATGGCGATCTGGGCGCAGGAAAAACAGCATTCTCACAAGGGTATGCTCGGCATCTCGGCGTAAAGGGGATTGTAAACAGTCCTACTTTTACAATTATTAAAGAGTATGAGGGCCGTCTGCCCCTATATCATATGGATGTATATCGGATTTCGCTTCAGGAAGCGGACGAGCTTGGACTTGATGAGTATTTCTACGGGCAAGGGGTCTGCTTGGTGGAATGGAGCAGTATTATTACGGATTTAATGCCGCCGCGGCATATGCATATATACATGGAAACAGTGGGGCCAGATGAAAGAATGATTACGGTGACCGGAATCGGGGAGCCGTATGGTGAGCTTTGCCGGCAGCTGATCCAGAAGTGGGGTTAAGGAATATGACGAATCAGAATACAGAGCCGCGCAAGCGGCTTTTAGCGCTGGATACATCAACTGCAGTATTAGGCGTGGCAGTTACAGAGAATGGGGAACTACTGCATGAAATAAATGCTTCCGGAGAACGGAATCATTCGGTGCATTTACTGCCGATCATTGAGCAGGCGCTGCAAGCAACAGGAACTACTGCTGCAATGCTGGGCGGGATTTCTGTTGGTGTGGGTCCTGGATCGTATACAGGGACGCGTATCGCAGTTACCGCTGCCAAAACGCTGGCATGGGCATGGGATGTCCCCGTTGTCGGTATTTCGAGTCTACATGCAGTAGCATGGGGCGGATATCAAACAGCCCTCAAGAATAACGTGATGACCAAAGCGCCGGAACAAACTACCGAGAATAACAGCTACGGGCCTGATTGGATCATTCCACTAATGGATGCGCGCCGAGGACAGGTGTATACAGGATTATTCGCAGCTGAGGGAAATCATGCTCCTAGCCGTCTTGAGCCTGATGCCATCCGTCTGATGGCAGATTGGGTGGAGTACTTAGCTGAACGTTTAGGACAGGCGTCAGTCGAGGGAAACAAGCCTGCTGTTCTTTGGTTTGTTGGGGAGACTGAAGTTCATGGCAGTGCGGAATCGCTTCGTCCATTGAAGGATCTTGGCATTTCTATTGCGGTTCCTTATGAAATGGAAGGCCGCTGGACAGGATTTCTTGGGGAAGCGCGGCTTCAGGTAGGAAAAGATGATATCCATAGCTTGATCCCTAACTATACTCAGATCTCAGAAGCGGAGGCCAATCTGCGGTTAAGCAGAGAAGGGGGCTTAAAGAAACTATGACGGAAGCGGAATCAATGATAGCTCAAGAGGCTGAACTTGTTTTTCGTTTGATGAAGCTTACGGATATTCCTGACATTCTTATCATTGAACGGGAAGCCTTCACGATGCCTTGGACAGAGGAAGCTTTTCGCAACGAGCTAACGCATAATCATTTTGCAAAATATATGGTTATGGAGCTGGCAGGTCATATAATCGGTTATGCTGGTATGTGGGCCATCGTGGATGAGGCGCATGTGACGAATATAGCCTTGCTTGAAGCCTATCGTGGACGTAAATGGGGCGAGCGCCTGCTGGAAGAGCTGATGAAGACGGCGTCTTATGTAGGTATGAAGTCTATTACACTTGAGGTACGGGTATCGAACGAGGTAGCACAGAATTTATATCGTAAAAAAGGCTTTCGTTCTGCTGGCACACGCAAAGGATATTATTCCGATAATCGCGAGGATGCGCTCATTATGTGGGCGGATCTGCCAGAGTACGAGGAGCATGGCAATATGGAAGGAAGCGTGGACTTGAAATGAAGACAGAAACGGGCGCAGCTCAGCCTGTACTAATACTTGCTATTGAGACGAGTTGTGATGAAACGTCGGTCGCTGTAGTCAAAGATGGCTCTGAAGTGTTATCCAACATCATCTCGAGTCAGATTGAGACGCATCGCGCCTTCGGCGGCGTAGTACCAGAAGTAGCTTCCCGTAAGCATGTGGAAGTAATTACACTGGTGATAGAAGAAGCACTCGCTACAGCAGGGGTTACACCAGCTCAGTTATCGGCGGTGGCGGTTACACAAGGCCCAGGTTTGGTGGGGGCTTTACTTGTCGGGGTAGTGGCTGCCAAGAGCCTTGCCCTCGCATGGGGGAAGCCGCTAATTGGCACACATCATATTGCAGGACATATTTATGCTAACCGTTTAGTGGCAGAGTTGCAGTATCCATGCATGACACTAGTGGTGTCCGGCGGACATACTGAACTGGTTCATATGGAGCGGGAGGGTGAGTTTCGAATTATTGGACGCACCCGTGATGATGCAGTAGGCGAAGCTTATGATAAAGTGGCACGGGCACTAGGATTCCCTTATCCCGGCGGACCCCACGTGGATCGTCTAGCACGCGAGGCGACTGAGGTTGTGCCGTTGCCACGCGTATGGCTGGAGCCGGGTTCTTATGATTTCAGCTTCAGTGGCCTAAAGTCGGCTGTGCTGAATGTTGTGAATCAAAGTAAGATGAAAGGTCTTACACCAGATGTGGCAGGCATTGCCCGCGGGTTCCAAGAATCTGTGGTCGAGGTGCTGGTGGAAAAAGCCGTACGCGCTGTTAAAGCTACTAACTCCAAGCAGTTATTGTTGTGTGGAGGGGTTGCTGCTAATGCTGGATTGCGCGCAGCATTGATCTCACGCTGTGAAGCAGAGGGCATTGAGCTTATTATTCCACCTCCGGTATACTGCACGGATAATGCAGCTATGATTGGAGCTGCTGCTTATGTGAAGTGGCAGCATGATGGCGGTACTCCGCTGGATATGGTTGCAGACCCTGGATTCTCACTGGAACAATGGTCTGTATCCGCCTATTGACATCATTTGGAGCTAACGAGTATAATCAGTTCAATTATATAGGGAAACGCGATGAGCGGAAGTAGTAAGGATACTCTGGGATAATAAGAGAGCTGCGGGTAGGTGCGACGCAGTCGAAGGGGACCTGAACTCGTCTGGGAGCGGAACGGTGGAAGCATTACCGGCAATTGTCGCCGGAACGTTCGTACACCGTCTACGGGTAACCTCCGTGATAGGGTGGTCGAGTACTAACATACTGGGCCGTTGAGTGGATGTTCAATTGGAATCGGTAGTAATTTAACCGGTACAGAGCATCAACAAGAGTGGTACCGCGAAGGTTAACAGCCTGTCGTCTCTTGAATGAGATGGCAGGCTTTTTTGTATGGATTTTGAGTAGTGAGTAATGTATATAATACACGCTAAGAACGGGAGTAGTAGGGAATGACGGTGAACAGAGAGCTGTGGGGTGGTGCGACGCAGTCACCGGATGTCTTGAATCTCGCCCGGGAGCGGAGCGGCGGAAAGAATAGTACGCTGCCTACGGTTGTCCCCGTTATCGGACCTTCCCAGTCCTTCCTGACACGATCAGGATGGACCGGGAAGAAGAGCTGGACGCAGCTTAACGGCTTGATTCTATGAATAGCCTATGCGTCAAAAAGAGTGGTACCGCGGAGGGGTGACCCGCCGTCTCTTTATTAGAGACGGCGGGTTTTTGCGTTCTTATTGAAGTGATTCGGGTTACGGACTCATCGCTACATAAGACGCCAAGAGTGAACGCTCTGCACTTCGCCAATTGTGCAGAGGATTCATTCGTATCAGCTGCCGGCAGCAGTGGGTGGGGAATTTAGCAGGATCACAAGTCGACGTGTGACTCTGCGCTGAAGCATAAGCTAAAGGTAAGATATCCAATAAGAGGAAAACAGGAGGAATTCAGATGATTATTCCAGTAAAGAAACGTATACAAATTTTCGATACGACTCTGCGAGATGGTGAACAGGCTCCGGGTGCAAGTCTAACCCCAGAGCAAAAAATACTGCTGGCCTATAAGCTTGCGGATCTGGGTGTTGATGTGATGGAGCCTGGATTTCCGATATCGAGCCCTGGTGATTTTGCAGCAGTACAGACGATTTCCCGTAAGGTGCGAAATGTGGAAATTTGCGGTTTTGCACGGGCGGTTAAAGGGGATATTGACGCGGCAGTCCGGGCAACCCAAGATGCTGAACGCCGGCGGATTCACCTGTTCATCTCCTCTTCTGATATTCATTTGCAGCATCAATTGCGTATGAGCAGAGCCGAAGTCGTAGCCAAAGCCCGCGAGATGACGGCTTATGCGCGTCAATTCTCTGATGTCGTTGAATTCACGGCGATGGATGCTGCGCGAACAGGAATCGATGATCTGATTGAAATGATTGAAGCTGTTATTGAGGAAGGTGCTTCTATTATCAATCTGCCCGATACGGTCGGATACGCATTGCCACATGAATATGGGGAAATGTTCCGACGTGTGCGGCTGGGAGCAAGAGGTGGAGAAACGGTAAGCTACAGTGCCCACTGTCATAATGATTTGGGGCTGGCTGTAGCCAACAGTCTGGCAGCCATTGATGGAGGTGCGACGCAGATCGAAGTCACTGTCAACGGAGTCGGCGAGCGTACCGGGAACTGCGCGCTGGAAGAGCTTGTGATGGCGCTCGAAACCCGCGGGGATGCAATTGGAGCAGAAACAGGAATTGTGCTTGATAAGCTGTATGATACTTCGCGGCTGATCAGCGGAGCGATGCATTTTCCAATCGCCTATAACAAACCAGTCGTCGGAAGAAATGCCTTCCAGCATGAGTCAGGGATTCATCAGGATGGTTTGCTGAAGGATCGTAGCACCTATGAGATTATGGACCCGGAGCGGCTGGGTATCCCGCGTAGCATGATCATTCTGGGCAAGCATTCTGGCAGACATGCGCTGAAGGACCGTGCGGCGAAGTATGGTATTACGCTGGAGCCTGCGGAGCTGGATGCACTTTATGAATCGTTTAAAGAGACCGCTGACCGACAAAAGGTTGTCAGTGATGATCAATTGCTGCAAATGGTGAGTAGTACTACCGGACAGCAAGCTCAGGTCTATGAACTGGGTGAGGTTCAAGTATTGGCAGGTAGTGCCCAGCGCCGGGTTGCCGCGGTTACGGTTCGCCATTTGAAGTCTGGACAGGAATCCTCCCATACTAGTATTGGGGATGGTCCGCTTGAGGCTATCATTGCTGCTATTGGGCAAGGAATTTCAGAGGACATAGAATTCTCTGGACTTGAGCTGCATTCCCTCGGAAGTGGGGAGAATGCCCAAGCGGAGGCGGCTGTGATGGTAGAGTGGGAAGGTCTTAAATTTAGAGGCACAGCTACTCATCAGGATATTATCATGGCAGCAGGGATTGCTTATATTGCAGCCTGTAACGCTGCGCTGCTCTCTACACAGATCGTTTAATATGTGTCGTACCCGCTGTCTGATTAAGAGATAGCGGGTTCTTTTTTAGCTTTTGATGACAGGTTTTAGGTGGGGTTATGTCTTTTGTCAAGTTGTGGACAACGTTATCCACATATTCTCTACGAATTGTGTAAAAAGTGCGTAAAATCAGCAATGTCAGCTCTTTTTAAAATGCCCGTATAACCATTTTTGTTAGCAATGAAACATTGTGGGAATTGTGGATAATGTGGATAATTCGGTGGATAATAATTCCTGTAATTCGAAAATACCGATTTAACGCATAAAAAAAGCCCCTAAGGGGCTTTTTTAGCAGGGAGTTATACACGAAACCTGTGTATAGAGCTGTGGATAACTGTTTATGAACAAAATAAGAAATATGAAAAAAATTTATGAAGTGGCTTTTACATTATTCGTCAGCAAGAATTTCCCATTCGTTAAATAAATCTGTAAGCTGAGTTTTTTTGTTCTTTAGATCCTCTTCATGACCTTGAAGTGCTAAATAATCCTGGTAAACTTCAGGTTTAGTCATTTCATTCTCTATAAAAGCGATCGTCTCTTCTAGCTCAGCAATGCCTTCCTCTAGCTCAGCAATTCGCCGCTTCCGGTTACGCTCTTCACGCTTGGTTTGCTTGTCCGCTTCGAAGGAGGAAACAGCGTTTTTTTCAGGAACTGGAGCATCCTTGTTGACATTTTTGGCGGCTAATTCGGCGGCATCTTTCGCAATCTCTTCTAATTCTCGTTTTTTCTCAATATAGTCATCGTAGTTGCCAAGGTATTGATCGATCCCCTCGGGATGAAGCTCAAGCACCCGTTCAGCCATTTTATTGAGGAAATAACGGTCATGAGAAATGAAGAGCAATGTGCCCTCGAAATCAATTAAAGCTGATTCTAGAACCTCACGACTGACCAAATCCAAATGGTTGGTTGGCTCATCTAGGATGAGCATATTAGCGCCGCGCAACATGAGCTTTGATAATGCAACGCGTGCTTTTTCGCCGCCGCTCAGCGCAGATATCTTCTTAAGAACATCTTCACCGCTGAAGAGGAAGTTGCCAAGGATCGTACGGATTCTGGCTTCCTCAATCATTGGATATTCACTCCATAGCTCTTCCATTACTGTGTTCTTTGGATTGAGGCGGGTCTGTTCCTGGTCATAATAAGCGACCTTTACTTTAGTCCCCCAATTCACAGTTCCAGTTGAAGGCTCACGGGTTCCGGTCATACACTGCAGCAGTGTAGATTTGCCAATACCATTGGGACCGATGAGTGCAGCAGTTTCTCCCCGGCGCAGTTCGAAAGTAGCGTCTTTGAACAAAGGTGGACCATCCTTAAAGGTAACCGCAACATTACGGACTTGCAGCACTTCTTTACCAGACATGAAGTCCGGCTCGAAGGAGAAGCTGGCTTTCTTCAGATCGCCCATCGGCCGATCCATACGGTCCATCTTCTCAAGCGCTTTGCGTCTGCTCTGCGCACGTTTCGTGGTAGATGCTCGCACAATATTTTTCTGAACGAAATCTTCCATTCTTGAGATTTCATCTTGCTGTTTCTCATACTGCTTCATCCGTGCTTCATATTCGGCAGCCTTCAAATCTACATATCGGCTGTAATTGCCTGTATAACGCCGAGATTGATGACGTTCGATCTCTACAATAGTAGTTACAAGCCGATCAAGGAAATAACGGTCATGAGAGACAACCAGAATTCCGCCAGCATAACTGCGAAGATAATCCTCAAGCCATGTTAATGTTTCGATATCCAGATGGTTCGTCGGCTCATCCAGCATTAGAAGATCGGGAGCCTGAAGCAAAATACGGGCTAATGCGAGTCTAGTCTTCTGGCCACCACTAAGTGTGGAGATAGGTGTATCCGGTGGGAACTCACCGAAGCCCATGCCGTGCAGGATACTACGGATTCGTGTATTCATTTCATAACCGCCGTGATCCTTGAACCAATCTGAACGGCGGGCATATCTTTCGAGCAGTTCTTCGTACCGTTTTGGGTCCTCTGCCAGCTTAGGATCGGCAATGCTTACCTCCATCTCTCTTAGCTCAGCCTCGGCTTCGATCAGCGGTGCGAAAACGGCCATCATTTCTTCATGAATGGTTTTGTCAGATTGAAGTCCGCTATTTTGGGCTAAATACCCGATAGTAGTTTCTTTTGATTTATGAATTTGACCGCTGTCATAGGACATTTCACCAGCCAGAATTTGCAGAAAAGTTGATTTGCCGGCACCATTAACGCCCACGAGTCCGACACGTTCCTTTTCATTTACCTGAAGGCTTATGCCATCTAGTACGTTCTGTATACCATATGATTTTGTAATTCCTGTCGCTTGAAGAAGCATAACGATGAAACCTCCACCCTTGCATATTTCGCCTTGGCATTTACACCTCAGCCTTATGAATAACTTATTCTATAGTTTACATGAAAAGCGTTTCCCAAGCGAGAGCTCGATATATCGGAAGCAGAGAATAACGACCCGGCCCAGAAACACAGTCTATCCACCTTGGCGAACCAGGGAGAAGAGTGGTAAACTGGATTTACAAACAAGGATAAGCTTGGGATAAATACAGGGGGTTGCCGGGCGATGACAAGCAAGGAGTCGGTGATCTCCAAAGCAAAGCAACAACTAAGAACTGAGAAGACCATCGCCCGAAACGAGCTCTCCTCGGACCAGAGAAGGGAATTGTCTTTTCTGGTCTGCAAGCATGCATCAGAGTGGCTGAAGACGAAAGACATAGCCTCATTGATGGCCTATGTATCTTTTCGTTCTGAACTCGATACCAACGTGCTTCTTACACAGGCGTGGAAGGACCAGCGTAGGGTACTGCTGCCGCGTGTCATTCTGGCAAGTGGTGCAATGAGTGTCCATATGGTGAACGCGTGGAGTGAGCTTGAGCCGGGGGCGTATGGTATCCATGAACCTATTGTATCCGGCAAAGATTCACAAGAGATTGAAGTTGTTACACTACCGGATGTTGTGTTTGTTCCGGGGCTGGCTTTTGATCTTCAGGGAGGCAGGCTTGGTTACGGCCGAGGATACTATGATCGATTGCGTGCGTCATGGGAGACGGAAGAGTATGCCGCTGCGAAGCCCCCTGTCTGGATCGGGCTGGCCTTTGGTATGCAACTTGTTCCGAAAGTGCCCATGGATGAGCATGATGCCTTTATGGACATGCTGATTACTGAAAATGGCATAGTGAACTGCCGAAAAGGAGAGTGAGCCGTGGAATTGACCCATTTTAACGAGCAGGGAAGAGCTCGTATGGTGGATGTGAGCGAAAAGGAGATTACGAAGCGGACAGCTGTCGCGCGGAGTAAGATCAAGATGGCGACTGAGACGCTTAGTGCCATCAAGGAAGGCAAGATCAGTAAAGGAGACGTACTTGCCGTTGCGCAGATCGCTGGAATTATGGCGGCCAAGAAGACGTCTGACTGGATTCCGATGTGCCATCCGCTCCCGCTTACCGGTATTGACATCCGCTTCTCCGATAACAGCGAAGATGAACTTTATATAGAAGCAACAGTCCATACTACCGGAAAGACCGGAGTTGAAATGGAAGCATTGACAGCTGTTTCTGCTTCAGCACTAACGGTGTACGACATGTGCAAGGCTCTTCAGAAGGACATGATTATCGGGCCAACGCTCTTATTGTCTAAAAGTGGGGGTAAGAATGGAGATTACGCGCTTGAATCATGATCAGACCTGACGTTCGGTGCGCTGAAGCAATTGGGCTGCACTGTACAGCCGATTATACATAGAGAGGGAGGACAAACCTATGGCGTGGAAAACAGCAATCCTAACGGCCAGCGATAAAGGGGCCAGGGGCGAACGGGAAGACACGAGCGCCCAGGTTATTCGGGAGCTGGTGGAAGAGGAACTTGGAGGCGAGATCGTTGAATATCGGATCGTGCCTGATGAACAAGATGAGATTATCGCAGCTTTGATAGAACTCACAGATTATTTTCAAGCAGATCTGGTATTGACTACCGGAGGTACGGATTTAGCGATACGCGATGTGACTCCAGAGGCAACCCGGCGTGTAATCGAACGGGAAGTGCCTGGACTTTCAGAAGCGATGCGAAGTACGGTGATGCAAAAAAACCGTGCGGTGATGCTTTTCCGCGGGATATGCGGCATTCGTGGACGCACGTTGATTGTCAACTTACCGGGCACACCGAAGGGTGTTCATGAGAATTTAGCAGCCATTATGGATCAACTGCCTGAAGCGTTACTCATGGTAACTGGCCAATACCGTCAATAACATTGTCATATTCTTGTCACGTCACAAGGATAAACTATTTATAGAAGATAGTGGATGTAACTGTGACATAAGTTATGGTATTATTAGATTATCGTAAACGATACCATGATCGGATAGACGGACAAGGAGGAATAATAATGTTTAGTGGAATTGGTACTCCGGGTATTATCTTGTTGGTTATACTGGCACTGCTCCTCTTTGGCCCGAATAAACTGCCAGAGTTAGGCCGCGCAGTTGGGCGAACCTTTCGTGAATTTAAGGAAGGCGCACGTGAAATCATTGGTGATAGTGATCCGGTGAAGAAGAGCGAAGCTCCTGTGCCGACGGCCCCGCAGACGGTCGCTGCAGATATTCCTCAGGACAAACGCCTGCCGGAATAATAAAAGGTTTAACAATGGGGCAATCTCTCAAGTCTAATAGACTTAGGAGATGCCCCTTTTTCAATTTGGTTGCTGCTTTCTGCAGAAACGGGCACAGCTATACATAAAGTCGGTGTGGCGTTTCTATTCTTGTCATGGGATGGTGTCAGGATGTCTCTCGAATCGGAAGAAATGTCGGTGGTGGATCATCTCACCGAGCTGCGTAAACGGATTATTTATGTGCTGATTGTATTTGTTTTGGGATTGGTAGGGGGGCTGTTCTGTGCCAAGCCAATCTACGATTATTTAATTAGTACAGATCTAGCGCAAGGTTTTGTTCTGCATGCTTTCTCATTCTGGGATGGTATCGGAATGTATATGAAGATCGCAATGGCGGTTTCATTAGTCATTTCAATTCCTTTTATTGCTTACCAGCTGTGGGCGTTTATTAGTCCGGGCTTACGGCCGGAAGAGCGTAGTGCAACACTTCGTTATGTACCCTATGTTTTTGTTCTTTTTCTAATCGGTCTTTCGTTTGCTTATTATGTTGTATTTCCAATGGCGCTTTCGTTCACGATCTCTATCACCCGGAGTATGGGGCTGGAAGAGACCTACGGAATTGCGCAATATTTCAACTTTATGTTCAGTCTGGTGCTACCTTTAGCGCTGTTGTTTGAGCTTCCGCTGCTGGTGATGTTTCTGACCAAACTGAGGGTTCTTAACCCGATACGCTTGCGTAAAATGCGTCGATACGCTTATTTCACGCTTGTCTTTATTGCTGTAGTCATCACTCCTCCGGATTTTATCTCAGATTTTCTGGTGACGATTCCACTGCTAGTGTTATATGAGTTCAGCGTATTCCTGTCCGCCTTCGTCTATCGTAAACAGCTCGCTGCGGATGCGGCAAGGGAAGCTCAGTACACCAAGAGTGAGGAATGATAATGAAAGAGCTGTCACTAAGTAGATTTTTCTACGAAAGAGACAGCTCTTTTGTTTTAAACCCCCGTCTTTTTGAAATGTTCGGGCGTAGGTGGTACAGTTGAGACTACTGGAAATCATACGCATATTTTCACACCCTGTGGATAGAATGTATAGAGTGTGTGCCTAGGACAACCAGTGAAACGTTATTTTTTACGAAAACAAATGCGAATTTGTGTAAAAGGACTTGAAATCCGGGCTCAAGTTGAGTATCATAAAAATTGTTGTTAGCACTACAAGCTGTCGAGTGCTAATGCTTATGGAAAATATGAGATGGACCAGATATTCGTAGCGTCCAATTGATATTTTTCATAAACACCAGAGATTTTGAAGTAAGACAGGTAAGTTCTAAACTATGTTTTGAAGCAAAATAACATAATTTAAAAGGAGGCTATTTTTTCATGATCAAACCTTTAGGTGAACGCGTATTGGTGCTACCGAGCGAGCAGGAGGAAACCACTTCATTCGGGATTGTGCTTCCGGACTCCTCGAAAGAAAAGCCACAAGAAGGAACTATTATTGCAGTAGGTAGCGGAGCTTTAAAAGATGGAGTACGTGTAGCGCTGGAAGTTAAAGAAGGCGACCGTGTTCTTTTCTCTAAATATGCAGGAACAGAAATCAAATACGAAGGTAAAGAATATTTGATTATGAAAGAAAGCGACATTCACGCGATTCTTGACTAAGCGAGAGTCGATCATAAGCTAAATCTAAACTACTTAAAGTAACGTGATATACAAAAAATTCTAGGAGGTAATTACACAATGGCTAAAGAAATTAAATTTAGTGAAGAAGCACGCCGCTCTATGTTGCGCGGTGTAGATGCTTTGGCAAATGCGGTAAAAGTTACACTTGGACCAAAAGGTCGCAACGTGGTACTTGAAAAGAAATTCGGTAGCCCGCTTATCACTAACGATGGTGTAACTATCGCTAAAGAAATCGAACTTGAAGATGCATTCGAGAACATGGGTGCTCAACTGGTTAAAGAAGTTGCTACTAAGACTAACGATGTAGCCGGTGACGGTACTACAACTGCAACGGTTCTGGCTCAAGCTATGATCCGTGAAGGTCTGAAGAACGTAACGGCAGGCGCTAACCCAATGGTTATCCGCAAAGGGATCGACAAAGCAGTTAAAGCTGCTGTTATCGAATTGCAAAGAATTTCTAAACCAATCGAAGATTCCCAAGCTATCGCTCAAGTAGCTGCTATCTCTGCTGCTGACGAAGAAGTGGGTCAATTGATTGCTGAAGCTATGGAAAAAGTAGGTAAAGACGGTGTTATTACTGTTGAAGAATCCCGTGGATTCCTTACTGAGCTTGAAGTCGTAGAAGGTATGCAGTTCGACCGTGGTTACATTTCCCCGTACATGATTACTGATACGGATAAAATGGAAGCTGTTCTGGAGAACCCGTACATCTTGATCACTGATAAAAAAATCAGCAGCACTCAAGAAATTCTTCCTTTGCTAGAAAAAATCGTTCAACAAGCTAGACCGCTTGTTATTATCGCTGAAGATATCGAAGGCGAAGCTCAAGCTATGCTGATCGTGAACAAACTGCGTGGAACATTCAACGCTGTTGCTGTTAAAGCTCCTGGCTTTGGCGACCGCCGTGAAGCTATGCTGCAAGATATCGCTGCCCTGACTGGTGGCCAAGTGATTACTGAGAAGCTCGGTCTTGATCTGAAGACTACTTCCATCGAGCAATTGGGTAACGCACGTCAAGTACGCGTAACCAAAGAAAATACTACAATCGTAGACGGAAGCGGCGACAAAGCAGACATCAATGCTCGCGTAAGCCAAATTCGTGCTCAACTGGAAGAAACAACTTCCGAGTTCGACAAAGAAAAATTGCAAGAGCGTTTGGCTAAATTAGCTGGCGGCGTAGCCGTTGTCAAAGTAGGCGCTGCAACTGAAACAGAATTGAAAGAGCGTAAGCTTCGCATCGAAGACGCCCTGAACGCAACTCGCGCTGCGGTTGAAGAAGGTATCGTGTCCGGTGGTGGTACTGCTCTTGTGAACGTATATGCTGCTGTTGCTGCTGTTGTGGCAACTGGCGACGAAAGAACAGGCGTTAACATTGTATTGCGTGCTCTGGAAGAGCCAGTTCGCACAATCGCTGCTAATGCTGGTCAAGAAGGTTCCGTTATCGTGGACCGCTTGAAAAAAGAAGCTGTAGGGATCGGCTACAACGCTGCTACTGATGAGTGGGTAAACATGTTCGAAGCTGGAATCGTTGACCCTGCGAAAGTAACTCGTTATGCTCTTCAAAACGCTGCATCCGTAGCGGCTATGTTCTTGACTACTGAAGCAGTAATTGCTGACAAGCCAGAACCAGAAAAACCAGGTATGCCTGATATGGGCGGCATGGGTGGAATGGGCGGCATGATGTAATAAGGCTGTAAATCTTTGAAATAGGATTGATTAGAAGCCTCTTATGGGTTCATTGAACTCATAAGAGGCTTCTTTTTGTGGCGTACCCAGATGCACGCACTTGCTGGTGATATTAAGATAGAGAACAGATTAATTTAAGGAAGTTAAATAAATACACTTGAACGTTCACTACAGTGAATATATAATGAATTCAAGAGGTCAGTAAGTGATGACCTATCTTTTTTGATTAGTTATTTAACTTTATTTATTAATTATATTAATAATATAATATGGAGGACATATGAAATCATTTTTACCCAATGATATTAAAGATGAGAATAGAAAAATAGTCTTCGACATTTTGCTTCAATATCCTGAACTGGCGAAAGTTGAGATTACAGAAAAAACGGCAATGAGCTTTGTTACTGTAAGCAAGATTGTTACCTTTTTTGAACAGATTGGTTTATTGACCGTCACTGGTGAAAGTCGAGAAGGCTCTGGCGGCTTGGGAAGAAAGCGCACGGTTTACAGATTTAATGAAAACAGCTATACGACAATCGGAATACAGATTATTGGCAACACGATTACAGCGGTACTTATTAATCTGCACGGCAAGATCATAGATTCGTATTCGATTGAAACAGATATTCCGTTCTATAGCCAGCAGTTTACTTCGATATTTATAGAGATTGTGGAGCATTTGAAGAGTAAAGCGAAGGAAACGGATAGTGTTGTCTTGGGGATTGGTATTGGCATTGATGCTGCGATCAATACAAGAAAGAAATCGATCCGGATGAGAACGCATCACAATAAAGAAAACGACTTTATGTATGAAACGATTATTGAAACTCTCAAGAGCGAAGTAAACTTACCCATTCTTCTGGAGAATGATGTGAACGCAGCGACTGTGGCGGAATTTCGGAATCTTGAAAACTCAGATCAATCATTGACGAGTCTCATTCATGTTGCTGCAGGTGATGGGGTCGGAGGCGGCCTGATTATTAACAAAGAGCTTCACCGCGGCGTTAATGCAAGTGCAGGGGAGCTGGAGTATATGTGCTTTGATTCAGAATATAAACGTACGCCATCTTCAGTAGGTTGGCTGGAAAGCAAATTAGCCATTAAGTATTTGTTAAGCACATATGATTTGAATTCAACGAATGACGTAGAAGCTTGTATTGATTATGTTTCGAAGAATCTGGCATTAACGATTACCAATATGATCAGCATCTTGGATATCGACCAGGTCATTATTAGCGGTAAAACGGTAACGCTGTTCCCGGAACGCATATTGGACCGCACGAAAAGCTATGTCGAGCAATATACGGAGTGGACTCCTCAAATTTCTTTGAGTAAGTTACATCAATCAACTGCCATCGGAGCAGCTATACTTATTCTCCAGCAAGAGATGATTAATGTCATTTCGGAGTAAACAAGAAGGAAGTGAACAACATGATCAAAATCTTTGAGAATGAAGAGGAAGTAGCAAACGAAATTGCCAGAGAGATGAAAGATCATTTATTTACCGATCAGCATCCCGTGTTTTGCCTGGCTTCAGGGAGTACTCCACAAAAAAGCTATCAGAAATTTTCCAATGATGCGGACCTCCAATTGAAAATCAAGAGGCTTAACATCGTTAGCTTGGATGAGTGGGTTGGCATTGACAAGAGCTCCGAAGGCAGCTGCTATCAGATGTTGAATCAAGATCTGTTCTCCCAGATTTCACTGGATAGCAGACAGATTGTGTTTTTTGATGGAACATCGCCGGATATGAAGCAGGAATGTTTACGAATTGATCACTTTATCGAGCAACACCCGATTTCATTCAGCTTGATGGGCGTAGGTATGAATGGACATATCGGATTAAATGAACCTGGTAGCCCAGTATTAAATTACAGCAGTGTTGTGGAGCTGTCGGAAACAACAAAGACTGTCGCTCAAAAATATTTTCATGAGCAGACTGAATTAAAGCAAGGCGTTACATTAGGTTTGGAACAGATTGCAAGGAGTAAAAGAGTTGTTGTCGTCATAACTGGAGAGCGCAAAGCTGATATCGTGAAGGAAATCTTCATAAACTCTGACGCACAGCTGCCTGCTCAGCAATTGCTCGGCTATGATCATATAGATTTCTTTTTAGATGCAGCAGCCGCCAAATATATGGATCAGTCATTATAGTTGAGGCGTAATATGAAAAGGAGCTTGAAGACCATGAAAAAGTTGAAGGTTGCGTTAATCGGAGCAGGAAGTGTTTCCTTTGGACTAGGAGCACTTCAAGATCTCGTGTTATCAGAACGTTTGAGAAATCAAGTAGAACTCGAAATCGCACTTATGGATATTGTAGAAGAGAATGTGAATAGAACGTACAAGTATGCAACCGAAATGTTTACGGCATTTTCTCATCCTGCGAAGATTTGGCAAACGACGAATTTGGAAGATGCCTTAAGAGAGGCTGACTTCTCCATCGTTGCGATTGAGGTAGAGAGATATCACTACTGGTCACAAGACTTCCATATCCCACGGCGTTACGGCAGCAAGCAGCTATATGGTGAGAACGGCGGTCCAGGATCAATGTTCCACACCTTGAGAAATTTAGGTCCGATGCTGGAGATTGCAAAGACAATGGAGAAGGTATGTCCAGATGCCTGGCTAATTAACTATACGAATCCCGAAGCGAAGCTAGTGGAAGCCATCTCCAAATTAACTTCAATCAAAGTGGTGGGCTTGTGCCATGGTTTAGATATGGGGATTCATCAGCTAGCTGAATTCCTGGAGATGGATAGTAAAGATATTGCAGTTGAAGGCGGCGGATTGAACCACTTTGGCTTCTTTACGAAGATCTGGAACAAGAGTACGGGAGAGGATTTATACCCTCTATTCCATGACAAAGAAAAGCAAGCTAACCGTTTGGCACATTTCGATCATATTGGATTATCCAGAACCTTGTACCATACTTATGGCTACTACCCTTACCCCGGGACTAACCATTGTGGAGAGTATATTTCTTGGGCAGAGGATTTCTATGCTGGACTACCTTTACAGTTCCGTTACAATCCAATGAGCGAGCAGCTGTGGAAGAAGGACTCCAGAACACCTGAATTTGTATACTGTGCAAGTGGCAGTACTTTGGATAAAGGCTTATTCGAGAATACGCTGAATCAAGAGCAGTGGTCTGAGCAGGCTTATCTATTTGATAAAGATAAGGTTCAAATTAGTAATGAATACGCAATACCAATTATTGAAGCGATTTTCTTCGACGATGAAATCGAGTTGAATGCTGTTAATATGCCAAACCACGGCGCTATTAAAGGACTTCCAGAGGATATGGTTGTTGAAACACAAGCGATCGTTAATAAAAAGGGTATCGTATTTAAGCCAATGACGGTTGAACTGCCAACTGCCATTATCGGAATGATCCATATTCAAGGTACAATCCATAAGCTGTTACTGGAGGCGTTTCTTGAAGAGTCGAGAACAAAATTGCTGCAAGCGATCCTGCTTGATCCGCAAGCTCCAACCTACTATCAAGCTTGTGCGATGATCGATGAAATGTGTGAGCTGCAAAAAGAAATACTGCCAAAGCTGGAGTGGAAGTAAGACATCTTTAATAAAAACGGCCTCAGTCTGATGAAATTCAGAACTGAGGCCATTTATTTTGCATTACATATTATTCCGAATCTGCATCCAGAAAAGGTTGTACTAAACGACGTACCTCATCGGTTGCATTCGTCTCCATCAATTGGTTTCTTAGTTCGTCGGCTCCGTCAAATCCACGAATATAGATTTTGAAGAAGCTTCGAAGTGGATTAAACAGACGTGGTTCAACCTCTTTTGAATATTTATCGTGAAGATCTAGATGAAAAAGTAGAAGGTTAAGAAGCTCCTCCACACTATGTTCTTTAGGTTCTAGTTCGAAAGCATATGGATTTTTGAAAATACCGCGGCCAATCATGACTCCATCAACCCCGTATTGCTCTACTAATTTCAAGCCTGTTGCACGGTCAGGAATATCCCCATTAATGGTTAGCAACGTATTTGGGGCGATCTCATCGCGTAATTTTTTGATTTCGGGGATGAGCTCCCAGTGTGCATCTACTTTGCTCATCTCTTTTTTTGTACGGAGGTGTATGGACAGATTCGCAATATCTTGTCTCAATACATTTCCTAACCAATCGCGCCACTCATCAATTTCGCTATATCCTAATCTTGTTTTAACACTAACCGGCAATCCACCAGCTTTAGTCGCTTTAATAATTTCTGCTGCCACTTCAGGATGTCGAATTAATCCAGCACCTTTTCCATTGGTTGCGACGTTTTTTACGGGGCATCCCATGTTTATATCGATACCACGAAAACCAAGTTTTTTCATATCCATGCTCATTCGTTCAAAATACTCCGGGTTATTGCCCCAAATATGAGCGACCATCGGTTGTTCATCTTCCGTGAACCTTAATCGAGTAAGCACACTTTCCTTTACCTTTAATTTAGGGTGACAGTAGTATTCTGTATTTGCGAATTCCGTGAAGAACACATCGGGTTTTGCAGCTGCACTAACCACATGACGAAATACAACATCTGTGACATCTTCCATAGGTGCCAATATAAAAAACGGCTTCGGTAAATCAAGCCAAAAATTTTGTTCGTTACTCATAAATTCTCCTTCTTTTGCAACATTTTGCCCATCATACATAGTATCATTTCTTTTCGTTTAATGCACAGAATTATAGGAGGACCTTTATCTTTTTTCTATAATCGCTCGGGGTTATACCGGTACTATTCTTAAATAAGCGATAAAAATATGAACTACTAGTAAATCCAGTTTTTTCGGCGATATCAACAATGGTGTATTCAGAGGTCTTCAGCAGCTCTTTAGCTTTATCCAACCGCAGTTCGTTAATTTTATCTAATAGTGCGTTTGTTGTTAACTGCTTATATAGCCGGCTCAAATAAATTGGAGACATCGAGAGCTCGTCTGCAATTGAATTTATGCATAGGTTGGAATTACTACGTTCTGACCGTATAGGGTAAAAATGAAAGGCCTCTCGTAGGAATACGAGAGGCCTTTCATTCTGTTAAGCATTAGATAGTTTTAAACTGTCTAATTGACGGGGGGCAATTCACAGGTGAAAATGCCTCACTCTAATTCTTGCTCTAAAATAGGTTTTACTAAACGACGTACTTCATCTGTTGATCTTGTATCCATTAATTGGTTTCTTAGTTCGCCTGCGCCTCTAAATCCACGAACATAGATTTTGAAAAAGCGAAGAAGTGGTTTAAATGAACGTGGCTCGAGTTCATTTGAATATTTATCGTGAAGATCCAACTGTAATAGAAGTAAATTGAGAAAATCCTTTGGACTATGTTCTTTAGGTTCTTTTTCAAAAGCAAATGGATTGGTGAAGATGCCGCGGCCAATCATGACACCATCAACGCCGTATTGTTCAACTAGCTTTAATCCTGTTGCGCGGTCCGGGATATCTCCATTTATAGTTAATAACGTATTTGGAGCAATTTCATCGCGTAATTTTTTTATTTCAGGGATTAGCTCCCAGTGTGCATTTACTTTACTCATTTCTTCTTTTGTACGAAGGTGAATGGAAAGATTCGCAATATCTTGCTTCAATATATGTGTTAACCAATCCCGCCACTCATCAATCTCAGAGTAACCCAATCTTGTTTTTACACTAACCGGCAATCCACCGGCTTTTGCTGCTTGAATAATTTCTGCTGCAACCTCAGGATGTAGTATTAATCCAGCACCTTTTCCATTGGATGCGACGTTTTGTGCGGGGCAACCCATGTTTAAATCGATACCGCGAAAACCAAGTTTTTTCATATCAATACTCATCTGTTCAAAAAATACAGGTTTATCACCCCAAATATGAGCAACAATCGGTTGCTCATCTTCTGTGAACGTTAATCGACCACGAACACTGTCTTTTCCTACAGGGTGACAATAGCTTTCTGTATTAGTGAATTCTGTGAAAAACACGTCGGGTTTGGCAGCTTCACTAATGACGTGACGAAATACAACATCTGTGACATCTTCCATTGGTGCTAATATAAAAAACGGCTTCGGTAAATCAAGCCAGAAGTTTTGTTCGTTACTCATATTATCTCCTCTTGTTGTAATATATAAAAACGATATAAGGATAGCAAAGTCCTATACCCATCATACATAGTATCATTTTTTTTCGTTTGATGCACAGAATCAATGATGTGAGCGACAGCCAAATTTATGGTTGTAGTGTTCATCAGTAATAAGGCCATGGCTTGTTTGTTTATAATCTGTTTATTGATACTTGTTATAATCCTGTAGATGAAAAGTTTGTAATTTAAAGTCGAATTGTGTTAACGAATCGATTATAGACAAACGACATAATGCATCCAATGAACAGGGGGACAAGTAAGTGAACAAAAAGCAATGGATAAGCTCTATATTGGCTGCTGCTGTATTATCAAGCCCTATCATTATGCCGACCAAAGGATCGGCTGCCGCTTCCTTTATTGATATTGATAGCTCATATGCAAAGAAAGCGATTGTTGAGCTATTCGATCAGGGGATAGTGACCGGTGTTGAAGAGAGTAAGTTCTATCCTACGTCAAATATTACACGGCAGGATTTTGCAATTATTTTAGCAAAAACATTGAAGCTGGATATTTCGAACCCACCTGCGCTGCCTACCTTTCTGGACGTTACCGCAAGCAACTACGCATACAGCTATGTAGAGGCAGCTGTCAAAGCCGGATTGATCAAGGGTACCGGCAGTAATCTTTTCGGTACGGGGCAAAATTTATCACGTCAGGATATGGTCGTCATGTTCGTGAGAGCATTGGGAGTCAATCCTACCGGTAAAACTGGAACTTTGCAATTTGCTGATAGTAGCCAAATTGCTGATTATTCCAAAGATTCTATAGCTGCCGCTGTGGAATATGGATTGATTACCGGATATAATAATTTTTTTAATCCTGAGGCCAAAGTAGATCGTCAGGCTGTAGCTCTAGTAGCTTCCAAGTTTCTAAAGTTTAAGGAGAGCGGGAATACTGAGCAGCCAAGCGCCACCCCAACTCCTCAGCCGGGTAAAGAAGCGGTAACTGTACCTACTCCTGTTGTTGGAGGGTCTTCCTCTTCACAAAGTGGGCATAGCAGCAATTCAGATATCAATGCACCTTTGGTTGATAGCACCAAGTTCGAGGCGGTGGATAACTACAACGGGACACAAGATCAGCTTCGCGGGTTAGCGGGAGCTATTGGAGAGCAAGGAGCAGCAGTTCAAGCCTATCTGTGGACGGATACGAATGAGAACGGTGAAGTAGATGCCGATGAATTAGGAACAGCTATCGCATTAGGCACCAGTGAAGCAGACGGATCTGTGAATGCAGCTAATGTCGGTGATTTGCGCGCAGGAACGTATCGTTTCGTGATTACGGCTAAGGATTCATCCAATAATGAATCGGTGAAGGATGCTGCGCATGCCGTTACGTTGACCTTGAGCAAGAACGAAGTTCCGGATACGACTGCACCGGTAGTGGACACAGCTAAGTTCGAGGCGGTGGATAACTACAACGGGACGCAAGATCAGCTTCGCGGGTTAGCGGGAGCTATTGGAGAGCAAGGAGCAGCAGTTCAAGCCTATCTGTGGACGGATACGAATGAGAACGGTGAAGTAGATGCCGATGAATTAGGAGCAGCTATCGCATTAGGCACCAGTGAAGCAGACGGATCTGTGAATGCAGCTAATGTCGGTGATTTGCGCGCAGGAACGTATCGTTTCGTGATTACTGCTAAGGATTCATCCAATAATGAATCGGCGAAGAATGCTGAACATGCCGTTACGTTGACCTTGAGCAAGAACGAAGTTCCGGATACGACTGCACCGTTAGTGGACACAGCTAAGTTCGAGGCGGTGGATAACTACAACGGGACACAAGATCAGCTTCGCGGGTTAGCGGGAGCTATTGGAGAGCAAGGAGCAGCAGTTCAAGCCTATCTGTGGACGGATACGAATGAGAACGGTGAAGTAGATGCCGATGAATTAGGAACAGCTATCGCATTAGGCACCAGTGAAGCAGACGGATCTGTGAATGCAGCTAATGTCGGTGATTTGCGCGCAGGAACGTATCGTTTCGTGATTACCGCTAAGGATTCATCCAATAATGAATCGGCGAAGAATGCTGAACATGCCGTTATGATTGAGCTTGTTAAGGGTGTTCTGACCACACCTACGGTTACTAGCTCCATATATGGCTTTGACGGAGGCATTTTAAAAACAAAACAGCTGGTAACTGGTTCTACACAACGGACCATTCGGTTTGACTTTTTCTCCGGGGAAACCTTTACGAATGCTGAAGTTCAGGTAACGATTGAAGGCATGACCTTTAACACAAATGACTATTATAGCATTAGTGGGTGGACACATCTGACAAGTGACCAAATTAGCAATAATGGGCATACGCTGACTTTCACAGGAAGCAACAGAGGTGTTTCGGATATTGCGTTTGAACTTCACGATAAATTGATGCCGGCACCGGGGACCTATCTCATTAAGTTCAAAGCAGATGCAGATGGACCTGGAACAGCTAGATCTTTCTCCGAGGAACAATTTATTACCTTAATTATTTTGCCTCCGGCTTAAAAAAGAAGCTTCTCATGAGTTCTTTGAACTTATGTGAAGCTTCTTTTTTATGAAAAATAGGATTGCTCAATATAGTCTAAATGAGTATTATGAGTAGGTATGCTCTTATAAAAATAGAGATAAATAGGATGGAGAGCACCATGACAACATCACGACAGAACGCATTGATTTTTTCATTTACTTTTATGGCGTTTATTCTGGGTACGACGGAGTATATTATCGTTGGTTTACTCTCGGAAATATCCTCGAGCCTCGGAGTGACGCTAGCGACAGCCGGGGGCTTGGTATCTGGTTTCGCGATCGCTTATGCCATTGGCACACCCATTATGATGTCTTTGTTCAGCCGCATCCCGAAACGGATTACGATTCTTGTATCGCTTGTATTGATTCTGCTGCTGAATTTGTGGAGTGCTATAACTGGAACCTATAGTATGCTGCTAGTGACCAGAATAGTTACTGCCGTACTATGTGGTTTTGTTCTTTCTGTAGCCATTACGGTAGCAAATGAAGCGGTTGACCCGGAGAAAAGAGGCAAAGCGATCGCTACAATTTTAAGCGGCTTCGCTGTTGCGAATGTATTTGGTGTACCGATCGGCACTTTTGTAGGGCAGTATTTTAACTGGCCTGCAGCATTTGTTCTGAATGGGGGATTAGCTGGAATTGCCATAGCGCTAAATTATGTCTATATTCCACGCAAACTACCGAAGCCTGTGCCTAGCTCACTCAAGGATCAGATCGAGCTGCTCACAAATGGACGTATTATTCTTGCATTTCTCATTCCAGTTACGGCAGTGGGAGCAGTGTTTGTGATGTATACGTACATCACACCATTGCTAGAGCAAGTGATGAATATTCCTAAGAGCTCGGTTAGTGGTGTACTGTTTGTATACGGGATTGCTACGATTGTCAGCAACTGGATTGGAGGCAAGGTTGCAACCGGAAATGCGGTAAGTAAGCTTAGATTCGTTTTTCTTATACAAGCAGTGATCTACATCATCTTTAGTATGACCGCATCGATCTCGATTCTAGGAATGATCGTACTCATGATGTTAGCCGTCATGTCGAGTATTGTGAGCGCACCAGCCCAGCTCTATTTGATAGATTTGGCGAAGCAGTTCTCACCACGATCGAATGACCTTGCTGCATCGTTGAATCCAGTAGCGTCTAACTTGGGAATCGCAGGTGGCTCCGCAATTGGTGGAGTCGTTGCCCAGCATGGAGGATTATTCTCCCTTCCAATAGCTGCTTCTATCCTGGCGATATCAGCCTGTGTAATTGCATTGATATGCTATAAGTTGGATCAGCAGAGTCAAGAAGCAGTTATTGCTCAGCATCATAACTTAACCTGAGGAGAAGTCATAGAGGTCGTCGGAAATAATCCGGCGGCCTTTTCGTATATCAAAGATAATCTAGCAAAACAACATTTCACTATCATTGACTATATTTTTAACTATGTTATAATTCAAACATATGTTTCTAATATAACAAAATGTATCAATACATATTAGGAGCATTAATTCGTTGCACAAACAAAGTAATAGCTTATTCATCAACATTAATGACTATGGAGGAACTAGCTCTTTGTAGTGTCAGCGAATGTTATAATAGTAACATTTTAATGTTTCATAACTAATTTTTAAAGGAGAAGTGAATAGAATGGATGTTAAAGATATATTAGCAAAAGTAGATCATACACTGCTGGATGTTACGGCTACATGGGAAGATATAAAGAATTTATGTGATGATGCTATGAAATACCAAACGGCCAGTGTTTGTATCCCAAGTGCTTATGTTAGAGAAGCAGCAAATTATGTTGAAGGCAAAATAGCCATCTGTACAGTCATTGGATTTCCGAACGGTTATAATACCCAAGCTGTTAAAGTATTTGAAGCAACAGACGCCATTTCAAATGGAGCATCAGAGATTGATATGGTGATCAATGTGGGCTTCTTAAAAAGCGGGCGTTATGAGGAAGTTTACGAGGAAATACATGCCATTAAAAATGCATGTGGAAGTAGAGTATTAAAGGTTATTGTTGAAACCTGTTTGCTAACCCAAGAGGAAAAAGTGAAAGTATGTGAGCTTGTTACAAAAGCTGGTGCTGATTATATCAAAACATCCACTGGATTTTCAAAAGCTGGAGCAACTAAAGAGGATGTCAGCCTGTTTGCACAGAACATTGGTCCAAATGTGAAGATTAAAGCAGCTGGAGGCATTCGCTCTTTGGATGATGCTAAAGCATTTATCGAGTTGGGTGCAGACCGTTTAGGAACTAGTGCCATAGTTAAAATTGTAAAAGGGCAGGAAGTATTGGGGTATTAGATATGGTATAATTCTGATAATTATACTTTATTATTAGTAGTTAGGATGAACCGGTATGGATAAGCAAGAGAGAGTAAATACAATTGTATCAATCCTAAAAAATAAAAGTGGCGCATCCATCAAAGAACTTTCCCATCAACTTGATGTCACAGAAATGACTGTTCGCCGGGATATTAAATATCTAAAAGAAAATAAAATCGTTCAAGTTGTTTCAGGTGCGGTTATTTATAATGGTTCTGACCTCAATGAGAATAAACAAGATGAATATGATTTGACCACTCAAAAAAATAATCGGGCATCAGAAAAATATAATATAGGTAAGTTAGCAGCTTCACTAATCGAGCCTAACGATATTATTTTTATTGATATTGGTACAACAACCGCTCAAATCATCGAACATATTCCGTCAAATCATTCTGTGGAAATTGTTTGCTGCACTATGAATGCATTAATTGAGATTCATAAAAAAGGGTTTAAGGATTTTATTCTTATTGGTGGTCATTACCGTCCAGAACTTCAAATGTTTGAGAGCAGAGAAGGGTTGGATTTAATAAGTAGAACACGAACAACAAAAGCATTTATTTCTGCGGCTGGAGTTAATGCTAAATTAGGCATTACTTGTACGAACAGTTGTGAAGTGGACACAAAAAATGCGGCAATTCATTGTGCTCTTGAGAAAATTTTAGTGATTGATTCCTCTAAGTTTGATATGGTTAAGTCCACTTACTTTGCTTCGTTAAATGATTTTGATGCGATTGTAACTGATAGAGGTTTATCAGAAGAGTGGATTGAGAAAATCAAACAATTAAATATTTCTCTTTATCTAGCTTAGAAATTCAGCGCGTGCCGATACTCAATTGGTGCGCGCTGTTTGCTTTTATACTTTTAAACTACTTTCTTATATGTTATAACTAATGCTACATTCTGAAGATCATTTGGCGTTTGATTCGTTGAGGGGAGATTTAGTTTTTGCATTCACCACAGACACAAGACAACAAGAATTTGTTATATATCATTTTACTCATTTCGGGGATTGTTCTGGTAGCCTTTAATTTACGCCCTGCGATTACATCGGTAGGTCCATTAGTGGGCATTATTCAAGAAGATGTGGGGCTTGCACACTGGAGTGCAGGTTTATTAATGAGTATACCTTTGATATCCTTCGCTGTTATGTCGTCTCTCGTTCCTAGAATCGCTGCTCGTTTATCCAACGAGAAGACGCTATTGTTAGGTTTGGTTATTCTTTTGGTCGGAATTTGCATTCGTTCCATTTCAATGACACTCTTTATTTTCGTTGGTACGCTTTTGATTGGAGTAGGGATAGCCATCGGAAATGTTCTATTGCCGGTAGTTGTGAAGGAGAAGTTCCCACAAAAGTTCGGTCTAATGACAAGTATCTATTCCACTTCCATGGGATTGTTCGCATCGTTAGCATCAGGTATTAGTATTCCTCTAGCCCATGGTCTGAAGCTTGGGTGGGACGGAGCCTTAATCGTATGGGGAATTCCGACAATCATAGCGATCGTGGTATGGATCCTTCTAACTAGATTAAATCCAGCCAAAGATAATGTAGTGAAAAGTGTAAGGATCAGTGCTAGGCAAATCTGGCGTTCACCGCTCGCTTGGAAAATAGCGCTATTCATGGGATTTCAATCTTCATTATTTTATATAACAATGTCTTGGTTACCTGAAATCTTATATAACTATGGCATAAGTAGGGGTACAGCAGGCTGGTTATTATCCTTCACACAAATTGTTGGCGTACCTGTTAGTTTTCTTGTTCCTATTCTTGCAGGACGACTGCGCTCTCAAGTATGGATTGCATTCGCATTAGGCATGTGCTCCATTGTTGGTTATGGGGGCCTATGGATGGGCTCATCTTATCCTATGATGATCCTAAGTATTATCTTGATTGGTATCGCTTTGGGAGGGAATTTCCCACTGGCGCTAAGTTATATCGGAATTCGTGCCCGAAACGGAAATCAAGCTGCAGAATTATCTGGAATGGCTCAATCCACGGGATATATGCTTGCAGCCATAGGGCCTATACTGATCGGTTATTTATATGATATGACCCAAGTGTGGACGATTCCACTGATCACACTGATCGTTATTTCCGGACTTGTGATGACGTTTGGAATGTTGTCTGGCCGAGATAAATATGTATAAAAAAACTCCCCATATAGCAGACAGGTGAAATAATGAACCCTGCTGCTGTATGGGGAGTTTTTTTAAATCGTTTTATTTATAATACTAAATATCTTTAGCGCTATTTGAATTCGTAGTAATTCTTCCGAATGCTTTAAGTCCAGATTTAGGATTTCTTTTATTTTTTCGATTCGATAGATAAGTGTGTTTCTGTGCAAAAACATAGCCTTCGAAGTTTCGGTGACATTCAGATTGTTAATAAAGTAATTTTCTAAAGTTAGCATGTAGCTTGTACCGTGTAATTGATCATGATCAAAGACTTTACCTAGACACTTCCGGAAAAATTCTTCTAAGGCAACGATTTTGATATTTGCTTCCAACAGATGGTAAACTGAATAATCTTCGAAATGTGAGACCTTGTTTTGAAGGTTTTTTTGTTGCATTAATTTAATCATTTCGTTCGCCTCAGAAAAGCTATTATGCAGCGAGCTGATTGTACTGTATTGCTGACCAATCCCTATTAAGAGTGTTTCTTTTGTTCTTTGGATAAGTACCTCAAGCAGTTCATTTGCATATAACTTGGCATCACTAATCGAAACAGGAGGTCTTTCTTCATTTTGCCCTACTAGAATGATGACTCTGTTGTTTCTATAAAAACACTTAATTTCTCCAATCGCTTTATGCGACAAGTCATAAATGATGTCCACACACTTTTTTGCAATGGACTCCATTTTGTACTTTCCGATAATCATATCTTCAAACTTGTCTGCTTCATTCATTTCAATATTTATCACCATACTGTAATACATATAGCTCGGATTTAATCCATGTAAATAACATAAGGTTTGCAGCGCTTCATGGGATGATATTTTCCCCGAAAGTAAATCATCAATGGAGTCCTGCTTAATTCTTATTTCAAGTTCGCTAATTTCCTTTGCTTTGATCAGCTCAAGTGCCATGATGGTGGAGGCTTGCTGCAAAATAATGTAATCAAATTCTGATAGCTCTTGCACTGTCTGCCAAATCACAATATAGCCGTAAATATAGTTAGAAGCAGCGACAGGAATCACCCGACATTTTATTTCCGCACCTTCTGAATGATAGGTCCTCTTAATAGATTTTTTCATTTCATTTAGATTGGTAGGGATAGTATCGATGAACGCTTTATTAAAAACAGGCTGTCGATTTGAAAAATCAAGATAATACTCGAGAGGACTGTTATTCTTCGCATGTTCTGTGTGATGCAGTAATCGCCAATCCTTGTCTACGACAATAATAGGATTACTAATCGTTTCGGATAACATGGAGGTTATTTTGGCAATACCGCCGCCTTCGAGGGTGATTTTGAAGAACAAGTTATGTATATCTAAAGTCTTTCTATTGAGCAAATCATATCTTCCGGAAACCTTCTCATTAATGATCGAGATCATGTTAGAGAGTGTGTATTCAAAGGGAAGTTCTAGAAGGGGTAACCCATACTTATTGGCTTCATCAATCATGTTCTGAGGAAGCTTGTCAAAGTACCGTTTCATTTTCACAACCAATCCTGAACAGTTCAGCTCCGCAAGTTCCTTAATCATTCGATTTTGTAATTCGGCATTGTTTTTAAAGATGTAGCCTGTTGATAAGAGTAGTTCGTTAGGTGAAAGCCAGTCAAAGGCATCAGGATTCTCAATAATGTTAACGATGGATATGGATTTATCAATTCCTTGTTCTCCAGCAACAATTTTTATTCCCTCTATAGCCTTGATCTTTATTAAGTCTTTAACGGTTAGCAATGTTTGGCACACTCCTCAGACACACTTTTAACACATTCCCTTGTATAACATGCACAAATAGGATGCACTCTTTTTGGTTCGCTTAAACGATGACGATCCCTACCAGTATATTATATATTAAGTGCGTAAGGTAGTTACGCTAATAGTTGCCTTTGTACGATGTAACCAAATCATATGATTCAATGCATTCATCCATCTGTTGAAGTGAAAAGGAGGTCAATCACCTTTTTGAAAATATAAGGAATGAAAATAGAGGTGACTCTAGTGAGATTTGCGAAATCCGGTGATGGAGATTTTATTCAACGAATCATTCATCATAAGTTTCATGGCTTTGTTCATAGCACATTTAATCGCACAATCAATATTCAATGTTTGGATCGTGGAGATTTGTATACTATTGCGTGTAAGGGAATCGATAATGCGCCTAATACACTTATTATTGACTTAGAACATTTTGAAGAAGCAGATATCAGGGTGAATGACATTGTAAGTTCGGATCATTCCGTTTTATCAATTGCTAATAAGATGTCTATCACAATGAATGGTGTTAAAAAATGGAATTGTAAACTGCCTAAATATCCTTCAGAAGCTGATGTCTTAATAATGAATGTATCCGTCATGAAGCAATATATTAAACTTCACGGAAATAACAGCAG
Source organism: Paenibacillus sp. PastF-3 (assembly GCF_029893135.1). NCBI lineage: Bacteria > Bacillati > Bacillota > Bacilli > Caryophanales > Paenibacillaceae > Paenibacillus > Paenibacillus sp. PastF-3. Next base: position 229,590 of record NZ_JARXWM010000009.1, read on the forward strand.
AATTGAAAGGGCTTTCAAAAGCGGCAATCCTTTTGACGATGAAATGTCTAGAATCCTTCATGAACGGACGCAGTTACTTGTATCGGAATTGCAAAACAAGCGAATCTCTACTGCAATTACACATGCAACTTCGCTCATAGGCCTTGGACCAGGCTTAACGCCAGCCGGCGATGATTTCTTGGTGGGATTGTTTACCGTCATGGGCATCGAGAATCATCAATACTTTTCACACCAATCGTTTTGTGAAGAAGTCGTCTTACATGCGAAGGCTTTAACCAATGATATCAGCTATATGGCATTAGCTAAAGCAGCAGTTGGTCAGGTAAGAGAGTCTATAAGTGACTTAATGGAAGCTTTATTTAGAGGTAGCGAAGAGGAATTACTATTGGCTTTAGATAGGGTACTGGCTATAGGGTCCACTTCGGGTACAGATATCGCCCTAGGAATTGTTGCAGGGCTGGAAATGAACATGTAAATGGGAGGTACAAGTATGACTGTTCAAGTTTTAGTAAAACCAAACACGTATATCGATTCCGTATCTTTGATGTCACTCTCAACCAAAGCGAATCAGATCGAAATCGTACAACAAGCCATTATTGCAATGGGGACTGAAATGAATAAAGAGGTCATTAGAAATGTGGGCTTGATGACACCTGAAGTAGAAAGTGCCAAAACAAGTGACTTAGTGATTATTGTGAAGGCTGCCTCTGAAGAGCTATGTGAGGGTGCTTTCGATAGCATCAATGAATTGTTAACGAAAAAGAAAGATTCCTCTAAGGGAAAAAGTGAGGTTAAATACTCAACCATTACCTCAGCTGTAAACGGTACTCCTGAAGCTAACTTAGCGATTATTGCCGTAAATGGGAGCTACGCTCCTAGAGAAGCAAGAAAAGCTCTTGAAAATAATCTTCATGTCATGCTGTTTAGCGACAATGTAAGTATTGAAGATGAAATTGAATTAAAGACTTTAGCCCAAGAAAAAGGCTTGTTAATGATGGGGCCAGACTGTGGGACTGCGATTATTGGCAATGTCGCATTATGCTTTGCAAATGCCGTGAGAAAAGGAAATATCGGGATCGTTGGCGCATCAGGAACAGGTAGCCAAGAGGTAACGGTTCGTATTCATGAATTTGGCGGTGGAATCACACAGTTGATCGGTACAGGCGGCAGAGATCTAAGTGAAGAGGTTGGCGGTATTATGATGCTGGCCGGAATTAAAGCGTTAGAAGAGGACGATGCAACAAAGGTTATTGTTCTCGTATCTAAACCACCAGCACCAAGTGTAGAAGAGAAAGTACTAGCACAAATTAAACAATGTAAAAAACCAGTCGTGGTTTGGTTTGTGGGTGGGAATGAAGAAAAGGTCGCCCAAGCTGGCGGTCATTTTGCAAAAATGTCAAAAGAAGCGGCACTTAAAGCGGTACTTTTAGCTGGAGCAGACGAATCGAAGCTTAACAAACGTGCGTTAAATCTTCCACTTATTGAAGAAGTGCGTGCGAAGTTAAATCCTCAGCAAAAATATATCCGTGGACTATTCAGTGGCGGTACGCTCTGTGATGAAGCGATGCACATTGCTATGGAGAAATTCGATAATGTCTACAGTAACATTCAGAGAGATCCTGAATATCGCTTAAAAGATGTTAGAGTAAGCCAAGATCATACCTTTATTGACTTCGGAGACGACCAATTTACACAAGGCAAACCACATCCAATGATAGATCCATCCACTCGGATTGAAAGATTTATTCAAGAAGCAAAAGATCCTTCTGTCGGTGTTATTGTGATGGACTTTGTTCTAGGCTTCGGAGCGCACGAAGATCCTGTAGGCGCAATGCTTCCAGCGATTATCGAAGCGAAGCAAGCCGCTAAAGATGAAGGAAGACATCTAGAGATTATTGGATACATTCTTGGAACCGAGCTAGATAGTCAAAATATTGAAGGTCAAATTAATAAATTGTTAGCTTCTGGTGCTACACATGCTAGCAGCAGTCAGAACGCAGGTCTACTAGCAAGAGAATTCGTTGTGAAAGGAGAATAGTCATGAGTAAAATCAATGAACTTTTTACGAATAAACTAAATGTCATAAATGTAGGCATTGAGAACTTTAGAGATGATTTGTTAAAACAAAACACGAATGTAACTCACTTGGAGTGGATGCCGCCAGGCAGAGGGAATCCAGAATTAATTGCTGCGCTGGATAAGCTTGAAGACCCAAGTGTTACAGATAAGATTGAAGCTGCAAACAAAGAGGCTGTTGAGCGAATTATTAACTCGCAACCGGTACTGATTGGCTTTGACCAAGCGATCAATGTGGTTCCTGGTATGACGAAAAACACCATTTTACATGCGGGCCCGCCAATCACTTGGGAACGAATGAATGGTCCGATGAAAGGTGCGGTAACAGGGGCTATTGTATTTGAAGGACTTGCCCCCAATATTGAAGAAGCAGCTGTACTAGCCGCGTCAGGAGAGATTATTTTCTCACCATGTCATGAACATAACTGTGTTGGTTCCATGGCTGGCGTTACATCGGCTTCCATGTTTATGCATATTGTTGAGAATAAAACTTATGGAAATATTGCCTATACAAATTTAAGTGAACAAATGTCCAAAATCCTTCGTATGGGTGCCAATGACGAGAGTGTTATCCAGCGTTTGATTTGGATGCGAGATGTATTGGGTCCTATTTTAAGAGATGCGATGAAACTTAATCCCAATGGGATTGACTTGCGCCTAATGCTCTCACAAGCCCTTCATATGGGGGACGAGTGTCATAACCGAAATGTAGCTGGAACAACCCTGCTCATTCAAGCACTAACGCCTTATATTATCCAAACTGATTTCACTGTTGAACAGAAAAAAGAAGTGTTTGAATTCGTTAGCAGCAGCGACTATTTCTCGGGTCCGACCTGGATGGCGCTTTGTAAATGTGCCCTTGATGCTGCGCATGGTATTGAGAACAGTACCATTGTTACCACGATGGCTCGTAACGGAGTGGAATTCGGTATCCGCGTGAGTGGAATCGCTGGAAACATGTGGTTTACAGGTCCTGCACAACAAGTATTAGGTCCTATGTTCGCTGGTTACAAACCTGAGGATTCTGGTCTTGATATTGGTGACAGTGCGATTACGGAGACCTATGGAATTGGCGGATTTGCTATGGCAACTGCACCGGCTATTGTTTCGCTTGTGGGGGGTACCGTTGATGATGCAATCAGCTACACCACAAAAATGGCAGAAATCACAATCACTGAAAATCCTAATGTAACGATTCCAATGCTTGACTTTATAGGGATTCCAACAGGTATTGATATTCAAAAAGTCATCCAAACAGGAATTATGCCGATTATCAATACAGCCATTGCACATAAAGATGCGGGGATTGGAATGATTGGTGCAGGTATCGTTAACCCTCCAATTGAAGCATTTGAACAAGCATTACTTGCATTAAGTGAAAATATTAAATAAGAAGAGGGCTAACTTGCTTAGCCCGCCATTCTTATTTGGAACTAGACGAACATCTTCGTGCTAGGCTGTGAAGGAGTGAACAATTTTGGATAGTCTATCCTTGAATATAAAACTTATTGAGGCGAGTGAACAGGGAGAACTGGCTTCTGTTGAGAAACTATTAGACGAGGGTGCCAGTGTTGATTATAAAGATGCTGCAGGGCGAACAGCGTTAATGGTGGCAACTCAAAACAATCAAATCACGATTGCTAAGAGATTAATTGAAGCAGGAAGTGACGTAAACATTAGAGATATTACACAATTATCGCCGTTTATATGCTCAGCAGCAAATGGCTTTTATGAAATCCTGCGTCTCATGATTGCTGGAGGAGCTGATTTGAAGAGCGTGAATCGATTTGGAGGTACAGCGCTGTTACCCTCAAGTGAAAAGGGCTATTTAAAAACAGTAGAAGTGTGTATTGATGCTGGGGTTCCAGTGAATCATGTCAACGACTTAGGCTGGTCAGCCCTACTTGAAGCAGTCATATTGGGGAATGGCGGACGACTATATTCTGACATTATTGAAGCGCTTGTTCATGCAGGAGCAGATGTGCATTTGCCTGATCGGGATGGGCTCTCATCCCTACAACGTGCCGAAGAGAACGGTCAGCATAAAGTCGTGAAGATTCTAGAACAAAGCTTCCAAGAAAATAACGAATATGTGAAGCAGGCAAAGGCTCTTGCTAACAAAGAGCAATATGAAGAAGCTATATCTGTCATGGGCAGGGCGCTGGAAGCGGATGCTGACAACCTGGACTTCATCTATTATAAAGGTTATTTCTTGCAACAAGTAAAGAGATACGAAGAGGCACTTCAGTGCTATGAAAGCGCTTTATCTATGAATCCGATGAATTTAGAATTTTATTTCTATACAGCGAATGCTTTGAGATTGTGGAAAAAACCGGAGGAAGCTCTTCAGGAATATGATAAAGCCTGTGAGCTGGCACCTAATGAAACGTTCTATCGCTACCACAAAACCAATTATTTAAGAGAACTTGGGCGACACCAAGAAGCAGTTATCGAGATGGATAAGCTTCTCGCGCTTCAGCCCCATAGATATGACTTCTCTTTCCATAAAGCGAACAGTCTAAGATCGCTTGGTAAGCATAAAGAGGCCATTGAGGCTATCGAGAACGCCATTAAGAATGATCCAACGAATCCGTTATACCACTCACACAAAAAGCAATCTCTTGAGTTACTCGGTTAGCGTATAAGAATTGCAACATAGGAGGCATCAGATGAAAGAGACTGTAATCGTTGCTATTGGCGGGAACTCATTGGTCAAGGAAAATGGCCTGGATTCGATTCATGACCAATCTGAAGCAGTAAAAGAAGTGGTCGTTAATATTGTTGATATGGTGCAAGAGGGCTACAATGTCGTCGTTACTCATGGTAACGGACCTCAGGTAGGGTTTGGACTAAGAAGATCTGAGATTGCACATGAAATTGCCGGCATGTCTCCTGTTCCACTAGTGAATTGTGGGGCTGATACACAAGGTGGAATCGGTTATTTAATTCAGCAAGCTTTAATTAATGAATTTGCAGTTAGAGGGATCCATAAGAATGTGGCTACGGTGATTACACAAGTCGAAGTAAGCTCAGAAGATCCAAATTTCAAGAATCCGACGAAACCAGTAGGATCCTTCTTTTCCAAAGAGCAAGCGGAAGAAATGAAAAGAGAACATCCTGAATGGAGCTTTGTAGAAGACTCTGGCCGAGGATATCGTAGAGTAGTTCCGTCCCCAAGACCTATAGATATTGTGGAGAAAGACGCGATTAAGTCATTAATCGACGGGGGCTTTGTCGTTGTTGCTGCAGGTGGTGGAGGTATCGCAGTCGTGAAGGCTGAGGATAACACGTACCAAGGTGTTGATGCAGTCATCGATAAGGATTTCGCAACGAGTCTTTTAGCAGAACAAATCCATGCGGAGACCTTAATTATTACAACGGGAGTGTCCAGAGTATGCATCAACTATGGTAAGCCGAATCAAAAAGAGCTTTCCAAAATGACGGTTGATGAGACTAAACAATATGTGCTAGAAAATCACTTCCCAGCAGGAAGTATGCTGCCTAAAATCGAGGCGAGTTTAAGCTTCTTAGAGAACAGCGGAACGCGAGTTATTATTACGAATCCGGAAAGCTTAAAGGATGCGATGAATGAACAAGCAGGCACTCATATCGTGAAGTAATTTAAGCGAGGGGAAGTGTAGATATGGATCAAGCAAAATTGGAACAAAATTATGACAGGTACAAATCATACGGTTATGGTGAGGAATTACTGCCCAAAAAGCCTGAGCAAAGAGACTGGGGAATGTCCAACTATATCACACTCTGGATGGGCGCTGTCCATAATATTATGTCTTATATGACAGTGGCAGGTTTCTTCGTCCTAGGACTGAATACAACACAGGTGCTTTTTGCCGTTATGCTTTCAGCCATTATTGTCTCTGCATTTTATGCTTTAAATGGGTATTCTGCCTCCAAGTATGGGCTGCCATTTGCGATGCTGCTTCGTGATTCCTTTGGAGTAAAAGGAGCCATAATCCCTGCATTAATACGGGGGCTTATTGCCGGGTTAGTCTTCTTTGGAACCACAACCGTTGTAGGTGCAGAATCATTAAATGTTATATTTGCTAGATTTATTCCGGATTATATGAGTTTAGGCGGCGGGTTTACACTATTCGGGTTAGCATTTCCGACCATGATCTCCTACGCAATTCTTTGGACAGCAACTGTGCTGTTGTTCTTAGGGGGAATGAAAACACTGGGTAAGTTCGGTAACTGGTCATCCCCGGTAGTGTATGTGTTTATTATTGGTGCTGCGCTGTGGGCGATCAAGATTGCTGGAGGGTTTGGCCCGATTTTAGAGTATGTACCGGCGAACCCAACTTCAAGTCCACTAGTCTTTATTGCTTGCGTGAGTGCATTGGTATCTAACTGGGCGGGTCCTGTTGTAAATATGTCTGACTTCACCCATCGTGCGAAATCACCAAGAGCGGCTATGATTGGATTGCCTGTAGGGTTTATCTTGTCTTATATTCTTTTTGCCATCACTTGTGTGGCTTTAATCGCGGGTACTGAAATTGCGTTTGGTGAACCGATCTTCAATATCGTTCATGCCATTGATAAAATTGAAAACACTTTCGCGGTTGTTATATTGATTCTTGCGCTAAACGTAGGAGCAATCGCCTTCGTAGTGTTTGCCAACTTATTGCCAGCTGGCTTGCAAATGTCATCTCTTTTCCCGAAAAAATTCACTGTAAAGACTGCGGGTGTCTTAACAGCCGTCGTTGGAACTTTGATTTTGCCATGGAAGCTTGTAGAAAGCACTACGACGTTGTTTTATTTCTATAGCTTTATCGGGTCCATCTTTGGTCCAATTGCGGGTATCATGCTTTCAAGCTTCTTTATTCATCGGAAAAGAGTATTAAATCTTGACCATATCTATGTCCCAGCAGGCAGCAACGGTGAATATAAGAATGGTTACAATCCTGTTGCGATGGCTGTTCTAGCAGTCAGCTTCATCCTTCCTATGTCAGGTGCATTTCTTAAGGGTATCCCCTTCCTAGTTAGGATGAATGATTTTGCTTTCTTTAGTGGCTTAATAGTTTCGTTTATTCTATATACCATCTTTAGCAAAAAACTAAAATCATCCTAATTAAACTAGAGGAGGAATTTTGAAATGGATTACATGAAATTGGCCGTAGACGCAACGATCGAGGGTATGAACAAGAAATTCGGGGGCCCGTTTGGGGCAACGATTGTTCGAGGCGATGAAGTAATTGCAGCGGTTAGCAATACGATGATGAGAGATACGGATCCTTCTGCACATGCGGAAATGGTAGCCATCCGAGAAGCATGCAAAAAGCTAGACACCATGGACTTATCGGACTGCGTAATATACGCAACCTGTGAACCCTGTCCAATGTGTATGGGCGCTATCATTTGGTCAGGTGTTAAAGAAGTTCATTATTGCAGCACAAGAGACGATGCGAAAGAGCATGGCTTCTCTGACATCCACCTTCGCGAATATTTTGTGGGGCATGATGAGAGTGTTGTCAATATGATCAAAGTGGAAGCAAGAGAAGATTGCGATCATTTATGGACGCATTTCCACCAATTAAACAAGAAATAATCCAGGCGGTATCCTATATTTTCCGGCACTATTTTAGTGCCGGATTTTCCTGTTCTTTTACAGACTTACTCAGTAAGATGAAGCTGGAGGAAATCAATCACCTGATGAAGAGCTTTTTGCACAACAGGGTTATTGAAATCTTTTTCAAATACATGCTCTCCATTTGGAATAGTAATAAGCTTTGCCGGTACTCCTTCTTTCACTAGCGCAGCTCTCATGAATGCAGATTGTTCATATGGCACATCTACATCGTTCGTTCCATGCAGTAACAATGTTGGGGGGAATTCCTCAGTTACATGATAAATCGGACAGTATTTTAGGAGCTCTTCCTTATGTAGTGAAGGAGTTAAGCCGGTCACTTCTTGGATCCAGTTACCGGACTGTCTAGCATATAAATAAAGAAGGAAGCGCTCATCAACGCTTGCGTTCGTAATGATTTGATCGGACACCGAACGTTTGGCAATTTCCTTAGAGACGATATCTTTTTCAGCGTAGAATTTACTTGGTTCGAGTGCCCACTGTGCACTAATATCGCCGTAGCCATAGAAGGAGACAATGGCACGTGGCTTATGGGGGAACATTCCTGTGCACAGCGCAAGAAAACCACCTGCCGAGCTTCCTACCACAGCGATTCTTGAGGGGTCAATGGAGAATTGTTGAGGCCCTTTATTCGCTAACCAAAGAAGGCTATCTTGGACATCTTCTAGAATGTCATTAAGTGTTGACCTAGGGGCTAGTCTATAGTCAATCGAAAATAGTGCAAAACCATTAGTCGTGTAAAGTTGTATCATTTCCTCGGATAAATCTTCTCGATCCCCCCAAAGTAGGCCGCCTCCGTGAATGTACACAATAGCAGGGGCTTGGGGACGGTTTGTTTCATAAAAATCAGCTTTAATGGTAAATTGATCATTTTCTTTAAAAATAATGGTCTTCTTCATAGCTATCCATTACACCTCATCAAGTAAGTGATTTTTAAAGATTAGCGCTACCTCTATTGTATATCTTCACGAATTTGGATGAAACCATAATCATAAATACTCAGGATTGGAGATACTGGCATGGATAGAAAGAGAAGATATCAGGCTTTATTTGATAATATTAATCAATATAACTCGGGTGAGAAGGGCATCACTAGAATTGCCTATACCAATGAAGAGCAGACATGTACAAGTGCTTTTATGCGGATGTGTAAGGCTGAAGATTTAGATATCCGGATGGATCATTGCGGAAATGTGATTGCTAGAAGAAACGGGAAGATAGAAGGGCTCCCACCCGTTGTAATGGGCTCTCACTTGGATACGGTATATCAAGGTGGGAAGTACGATGGTGTAGTGGGTGTAACGGCTGCTTTGGAAGTGATCAAACGTCTAAACGAAAAAGGGATTGAAACGGATCATCCGATCGAAATTATTTCATTTGCCTGTGAAGAATCCTCGCGTTTTGGTATTTCAACAGTTGGCAGCAAAATAATGTCAGGGTTATTTCAGAAGGAGAAATATAGATCTTTGAAGGACAAAGACGGTATTACAATGGAAAAGGCATTTTCGCTATGTGCACTGGATTATAACAGTATTGATCAGGCGAGTAGAGAAAATGAAGAATTAAAAGCGTTTTTTGAATTACATATTGAGCAAGGTCCTATCTTAATAAACAATAATAAAAAAATTGGAATTGTGACTGGAATTGCTGCACCCGTGAGGCTTCATATTCAAATATCAGGGAAGGCATCCCACTCTGGAACGACACCTATGAATATGAGAAAAGATGCTTTTCTGGGTGCCTCAGAAATAGCACTTGAGCTTGAAAAAGCAGCCAAACTCGAACAAGAATTTGGAACGGTTGCGACGCTAGGGGTGATAGATATCTTGAATGGCGCTATGAACGTGGTTCCGGGAGAAGTGGAAATTAAAATTGATATCAGATCTACTTCAGTGGCATCCAGGAAACGTGTGTTAGACCATTTGTATCAGACGATAGCCTCAGTACAAGAAAATAGACAACTTGTAATTGAGAGTACGGAAATTATTTCGGAGGAACCTGTCCTATTATCGGATGAGATCAGTCAGGTTCTAGAATCCATTTGTGAAGAGAAGCGGATATTGAGTCAACGGATGATTAGTGGGGCAGGGCATGATGCCATGAACATGAACAAACTTTGCCCAGTAGGGCTTATCTTTGTTCCTTCTGTAGATGGACTTAGTCATCATCCTAATGAATTTACAGATATGGATGATATCATTATGGGGATTGATATCTTAGAAGAAGCTGTTCTTCGTTATGCGTTTGTAGACAAACATAGTTCGTGTTGAGAAGTAAGTCCCAATGTGACATATATAAATGTTACATTGGGACTTACTATCTAATTTTATAATTGTTCGCAGAATTGTTGCTTTACATTAATAAATATTATATTAAAGTTAACATTGACGTTTGTGAAAAATTTCCCATTCAAAAATATTAAATCACAGCGGAAATAGGTCTTTTGGAGGTAACCTATTTTTAATAGAGTATTTAGGACTAGTAATAGTAAAAACAAAATATTGGTAAACCTATTGAAAAATAGGGACACAAAGCCATAGGGTCTAAATCTATTTATAGATATGACAGCCGGTTGCATGCAGTGGGAGTTTCATGCTCTTATTTTTTGATGCATATGCAGCCGTTATCATTCTGATAGCGGCTTTTTTTGCTCATTTTCTAATAAAAAACGTAATAAATCGGAAAAAGGATGATAATACATGGATCAGACACAATTTCGAGTATGGAGAATGATAGGCCTCGTAATAATGGCAGCGTTGATATTTTGGGGGTGTTCTTACTATTTTATAAAATGGACTGTTAACTCTTATGAGCAAGAAGCGGTTACTGCTACATCAGAAGCTACGATACATGCGAGTAAATCACTAGGAAATATGATACAGGGTGGATTAGATTCTTTAGATGGAATTGCTGATTCTATTTCGGAAATCAATTATATGGATTGGGATAAGACCAAAAAATATCTGCATCACTTTGATAAAAAATATAATTTTATACGAATTAGCATCAACAGCCTAGATGGTAAAGCTTACGCATCGGATGGGACAATGTTTGATGTATCAGATGAAGTAGGGTTCCAAAAAGCGCTGCAGGGTATTAGCAGTATTTCTGATCCATTCTTAGATAAGATCTCCAATAAAGAAATTATCACGATTAACAGCCCACTTAAGTTTAAAGGTGAAGTGAAGGGGGCTATATCTGCCAGCAGATATACACAAGAACTTTATGATGCTCTTGCAGTCTCCTTCTTTAAAGGTCATGGTTATTCTCAAATCATTGATCAAAAGGGACAAGTCATTATCAAATCGAAGAATCTCGAAGAGGATAAGTCAATTGATAACATATTCGAAAGTATAAGTCTTGATGCTAGAAATAAGAAACAACTGCAAATCTTTAAAGAGAACATAACCGCAAAAAAATCTGGAGTAGGAATATTTTGGATTAACGGAGATAGCAAAATGGTTGGCTATTCTGGCATCCAGGGGGTTGAGGACTGGTATATTCTCTCCGTGATACCGAAAGATGTGATCATGGCCAAAGCGTCTCAAATGAGCCAGGCGACTTTTCTATTATGTGTAATCATGTTTGTCTTATTATTGATCATATTTGTAAACATTCTATTAAATAAGAGCAAAATTAGGAAACAGATGGAGAGGATTGCCTTTGAGGATGAGTTAACGCATCTTTCTAGAACGAATAAATTTGTTAAAGATGCTCAGTATTTACTTAAAGAGAAACCGAATACAAAGTTTGCTGTGTTGCAATTTGATATTGAACAATTTAAATACATAAATGAAATTGTCGGTTTTCATGAAGGAAATAGCATTTTGATTCAAGTGGCTAATAGCTTAACAGCAAACACATTAGACGAGGATGTCATTGGACGCTTAGGGGGTGATCGTTTTATTCTTTTCACTTCGTATGACAATAAGGCGGAATTAATCATCCGTATACAAGTACTTACTGAACAAATGAGCGACTATACGTTTGGAAATGAAGAAGGTTTTAGGCTAGTGATTAATTGTGGAATTTACTGTATAGATGATCGTCAGAGCGATATCCTCACATGTATTGACCGAGCAGGAATCGCTTGTAAGTCCATTAAAGGTGGATACAAGAGCTCATGCACTTTCTTTGACGAACAATTGTTATTGCAGATGCACGAAGAGCAAGACATCGTAAGAAAGATGGATGCTGCGATGACAAATGGTGAATTTATAGTATATTTACAACCGAAAATGGATCTGCGAGTGAATAGGTTTCATGGCGCTGAGGCATTGGTTCGATGGAACGATCCTAAGAAGGGACTTATATCCCCTGCAGTATTTATCCCGATATTTGAGAGGAATCGCTTTATCGTAAAATTAGATTTAATGGTGTTTAAATCAGTATGCGTTATGTTGAGTAAATGGATCCAGGAAGGAATCCAGCCACTTCCGATTTCAGTAAATATATCGCTTATAACCCTATACCATAATGAGTTCCTGATCCATTTGACGAATATTATTAACAGGTACCAGGTACCTGCTAACTTGATAGAGTTAGAGCTGACCGAGTCTATTGTATTCCAAAATTTAGAATATATTAGAGATATTTTGTTGGATTTGAAACGTAAAGGATTTTCTATAGCTATCGATGATTTTGGGACAGGTTATAGTTCCTTAAATGTATTGCAATTTATCCCTGCTGATGTCATTAAGTTAGACAGAGCATTTCTAATGAGTAAATCTAATGATGAGACAGGAAAAATAGTAATTGCCAGTATGGTCAAGCTAGCTACGGATTTAAATATGAAGGTTGTGGCAGAGGGAGTTGAGACAGAGGAGCAAATTGATTTTTTGAAACAAGTGGATTGTGAAATCGCACAAGGGTATTATTTCGCGAAACCAATGCCAGTAGAAGAATATGAAGATCTAATTAAAAGTACATAGGGAGTGCAAATCATGAAGAAAATGAGAAATTGGACCGTCGTCGCTAAAATTACTGCTACTAATATGGTACTACTAGTAAGTGCTCTGATCATTGCAATCGTTGGTAGTGTATATTTCAGCAATATGTATACAAACTCTAGAAGTATGTATAAGAACGATCTTACGTCAGTCTATGCACTTGGGAAATTCGAATCTAATAATCATGAAGTAGTAACCTTAACGAATAAGATGATCGTTAGTCATGATTCAAGTGAACTTCAATTGAGTTATCAGAAAATTGTCGATCTTCAGGCTGCTAATAATGAACTCTTGAGTAAGTATGAGGAAACACGTTCCCTTCCAAACGAAAAGGAGATTTATGGTGAGGTTTTATCATTAACGAAACAGTATCGGGAAATTCAGCTTCCAATGCTTGAACAGATGCTAAATACCCCTACATATGATCCTGCTGAAGATATCACCTCTAATCTTGAAGCGTTAAATACGAAACGAAATGAAGACCTTGAAAAATTAGTTGAAATGAACTTAGGAAGCGCTCAAAATGCAGATTTTCAGAATAAGAAGCTATTTCAAAAAGGACTTACGATCAATATCGTTATTGCTTTTCTAGTTACCTTGATTTCAATCGTTTCATTTTTGTCTTTGAGAAGATACTTCTCACGAGCAGTAACCACTATCCTGAAATTTTCAGAGGCGTTTGGTCGAGGGAATCTGACTCAAAGAGCAAAGTTTGATGCCGAAGACGAGTTTGGTCGAATCGTGAAGTCGCTTAATCATTCGGCAGAGCAAGTACAAACCATCGTAGCTAGTGCATCTTCTTCAGCACAAGAGTTAGGTGCACTTAGCGAAGAATTATCTGCAACAGTCGAGGAAGTAAATGCTACAATGGATCAAATTTATAATTCCTCGCAAGAGGTTGCTTCTGGAAGTGAATCTTTAAGCGCTACAACAGAAGAGGTAAATGCAACAGTACAAGAGATTATCTCCAATGCAGATATGCTAAGTGATAAGGCAGGAGCAGCACTACACACCTCCGAAGAAATTCTGGTACAGGCAGCTTCCGCGAAGGAAAAGGCTGTAGCATCGATTCAATATGCGACAAGTTTGTATGCTGAGAAACAGAATTCCATTATGCAAGCGATCGAGGCTGGAAAAGTTGTTAATGAAGTAAGAGAGATGGCAGGATACATTTCAGAGATTGCAGCACAAACGAATCTATTGTCCTTGAATGCTTCCATTGAAGCAGCAAGAGCAGGGGATGAGGGAAGAGGATTCGCTGTAGTTGCCAATGAAGTACGCAAACTTGCTGTACAGTCGGAGGAATCGGTGGGCAAAATCCAGAAAATGACATTGCTAGTGGAAGATGCTTTTGAGAATGTGTCCTCTCAATCACAAGCGCTATTGGATTTTATCGATTCGACGGTGATAAGTGATTATGAGAGTTTCGAGCAAGTAAGTATGCAATATAAAAATGATGCCGATATGTTTCATGAGATCACAGATGAAATGGTATCTTCAATGCATGGACTGAAGTTATCAATGGCAGAGGTAGATCAAGCGATGACGAATGTTTCCGTAGTATCTCAACAGTCTGCAGACAATGTAAGCGGCATTCGCAATCACATTTCAGATACATTACAAGCGTTTGAAGATGTGGCTGCTTCTTCTGAGCACCAGGCGAATATTGCGGAAATGATGAATGAGACGGTTGGAAGATTTGTGATCGAGTAAGCGCCAGAATAGAATAGCCTTGTTCAGTATGTTTCTTTCCGTACTGAACAAGGCTGTTTTGCGTATCCTTTTAAAGTGAATTGTTGTTTAACCTAACTCTTGGTATTATTCATATGACGGTTGTCCACATCATAGATTGAAATAGCAATGGAGGTATCTCTGATGAAAGTTATCATAGCTGATGATGAGCGATTAATTAGATTGGCGCTTCGTAGTATGATTGAGGAAACTTCCTTAAACATTCAGATTGTTGAAGCAAAGAACGGAATTGAGTTAGTAAGATTAGTGGATGAGTATCATCCTGAGCTCGTCTTTGTGGATATTCGAATGCCTGGATTGAACGGACTAGAAGCGATGGATCAAGGAAGCCGATTATCGCCTCATACACAGTGGGTTGTCCTTACAGGTTTCTCGGATTTCGAATATGCTCGGGAGGCTTTACGACTTCGAGTGGTAGACTATTTATTGAAACCGCTTGGACCAGATGATTTAAAGCATATTATGGACAAGGTTACTAGGGAGCATGAAGCAAAAGCCAAGCAAATATCTAATCTTTTTGAAACCGCTATCAATTCATTGTTGCATCAAACCCGAACCATAGAAGAGATCAGTCTGAAATCCCCAATACAAGATTATCTGTTTTCTTTAACTTTGTTTTCAATAGACAGTCCTATCTCTGAACAAGAAAAGGCAAAGCTTCGCTTACAATGGATTCGAACGCTCAAAGAAACGTTTGCCAGACAAGTACCGTTCTCTAAGTTAGAACATGTAATTTCCTTCTTTACGTTTCCAAACGGGAGTATAGCTCAGATTATAGGATGGCATAAAGATGTAGAACAGCGAATGAAAGATTATTCGCCACAGCTGAATGTCGTGCTGAATCAGTTAATGAAGGACTTTGAGACAAACCTTTGTATAATATCGGGAATCCAGTCTGAGAGCTTTATGGAGTTATTTGATCTTGAACATAGATTGCTGGTACTTCAGGGGCTGCAACCATTACTCCGTGTCTTACCTTCCAGAAGACTACGGTTGGAAGAGGAAGTACGGATAATTACGGATAAACCTTACTATAGAGATCTTAGTACGCGAATTGATAGACTGTGTAAGCTTGCGAGCATGAAGGACTTTTTTCAATATACGAATGAACTGAAGCATTTAGAGCCGTTGATGAAATCTCTAGCTCATGAGGATCCTAAGGCTTTGGAGCATCTCCTTAAATCATTGAACATTTCTTTAGGATGCAAACTGGAATTTACGATGCCAATAGATCAATGTATGAAGGTACTCCAAAGTGTTCAAGAGAATCGTTTGGCTGAAGAATCGCAAGTTGAATTAACGCAGGGAGATCTTGTTCAAAGAGTATTACATTATGTGAATTTGAATTATATGAAAGATATTGGAATTGGGCAAATTGCTATGGATATGGATGTCACTCCGAATTACTTAAGCTCATTATTTCATAAAAAAATGGGTGAAACCTTTACAAAGTATCTCACGCATATTCGAATGGTTAAAGCGAAGGAACTGCTGTTGAGAAACCCTGGTCTAAAAGTGCAAGAAGTAGCCGAGCAAGTCGGCTACTATAGCACACGTCATTTTACTAAGTTGTTTCTGGATCACTTTGATTGTTATCCGTCTGAAATGCATCAGAGGTCGGCATTAAGGAAATTGTAATCGTAGATGTTGTCCCAACACCGACAGTACTTTGAATATCAAAACGTGCGTTATCTTTGCCATAGGCAAGAAGCAAGCGTTCACGTACATTCTGTAAACCAACACCGTTCGTTATAGAAGGTGACTGCTTATCGGATACAAACCCAATACCATTATCCGAGATGCTGATCTGTATGCAAGCTACTCCATTCTCATGGGTTCTAGAAGCAGAGATGGTGACAGTACATTCATGATTTGCTGGTTCACACCCGTGAATAATGGTGTTTTCTAATAATGGTTGAAGCAGAAGCTTCGGAAGTCGGAATGATCTCAGCTCAGGATCGTAAGACATTTGGATGCTTAATCGATCATCGAATCGTAATTGCTGAAGTTCACCATATCGTTGTAGGAACAGAAATTCCTCTTCAATACTGGACCAATCATTATACTCAAGGGAATACCGAAGCATGCCGCTTAAGGCGAGTATGGCTTTTTCTAGCACGGCGCGTTCACCTGCACGATTCAGTCCAATCCATCCATTTAAAATATTATAGAGGAAATGAGGTTGAATCTGCGACTGTAGTGCGCGATACTCAGCATTTCGTTTCGCTAAATCGGTGCGGAATTCCCGGTTGATCATTTCATTTAATTGTATAATCATCTGATTCAACGCTTCGCCGAGGAGAGCTATCTCATCTCGGCCTTTTGTGTTGAATCTAGCTTCTAAGTTTCCCTGCCGTACTTTTCGCATGACTAGAATCATTTGTTTAAATGGATTTACGATATTACGTGACAGATATAGGAACAATACAAAGGTGACGAGAAGCCCTATCCCTAAGAATAGAAAGGCTACTGTATACAACCATCTTACTTTGGAGGCGGTTTCTTCCGCCGAGAGAAGTACTGTTATTTTCCATTCGGCTTGAGAGATGCTCTCAGTAACTTTGGCATAGTCTTTCCCTTTGACATCTACAAACTCTTGAGAATCTCCAATACCATTTAGTGCAGCTGTTGAGATGGGTTCACTGGAATAGAGCAACTGACTATTATTATCTTGAATAACAACGATTGAACTAACATCAAAAGAGATATCGCTTACGATCGTGTTCAATATATTTGTATCTGCATCCGCCATAATTACAGCTAGGGCACGCTTGGAATCCGGATCTTTAATGAGTCTAGCAACGGAGAATACTTGCTTTTCTTCAGCAAACATTAAATAATCACGTTTGTGTGCACTTATGAATGCTACATTCCCATCCGCAGCAAAAGCTTGTTTATACCAGTCTTGTTGCTGATAAGAAAAATCAGAAATGGGTCTCGCAAATTCTTTTGTATCGTTAACATATACTGTCCCGTCAGTTGGGATGAGTAGGGTGCCTAATATGTCTTTTCTCGTATTTTGTAGCATTAGAGGAAGCGTTTCATTTAGTGCGCGATCGGTAAGAAGCTTTATATAGTCGTTTGCCGTATCATATTGCTTGGTAGCTTTAAACTTCAATGCGTTCATAACATCTTCATTCCAGAAGGGCATCAAGGTTATTCGTTCCAAATCATCCAAATAAGTTTCAATATTACGAGCCATTGCTTTCAGGGTTCCTTCTGTTAGAACTTGTTTTTCCTCCGTTATCATGGTCTGGTAGTAATAGGGGATGACAAAACCAATGAGTAGAACGGGAATCATAATAGTTATGGCAAAAAGAATCATTAACTTAAACCTCAAAGTATATAAATGTTGCTTCAAGTATAAGAGCCACCTTTACTGTGTAGTGAAGTTTATGCATTGAAATGTCATCATAACGTAGTATTTCTCATTCGGATAGGGTGTGTAGATATCGTCGGAGCGATCGTAGTTTTAGTACATATGTAAGCGGCTACACCAATGATACATTTAGTATATAAAATAATTCTTATTAACCATAGGGGGAACGAAAAGATGAGAAAAAAATGGTTGTCAATGTCATGTCTTGTACTGGCATTAGCTACATCGCTAACGGCTTGTGGATCCAAGGATACAGGAGACAGTTCTTCAAATTCATCAGAGGGTAAATCGGAGAAAAAAGTCACCCTAACGGTTTCGACAAATGTCGTGGGTGAGCAAGCAACGGTGCTTCAAACGATTGCAGAGCAATTTATGAAAGACAATCCTAATATTAAAGTGGATTTTAGTGCACCGGGGAAAGATTACGAGAACATGATGAAGGTTAAAATGGCTTCCAAGGATATGCCAGATGTATTCGCTACGCATGGATGGTCGAAGAATCGCTATGGTGAATATTTGGCTGACCTTTCGGGAGAAACATGGGCAGCGGATTTGGATGCATCTATTAAACCAAGCGTAACGGACGATTCAGGTAAACTTTATGTGCTTCCTATGGATCAGGATAAATCGGGTCCGGTGTATAACATTGATCTCTTGAAAGAATATGGATTAGATGTTCCTAAGACTTATGATGAGTTTTTGGCGGCAGCGGAAGTTATAAAGACAAAGAGTAACGGGGAAGTAGCTGCAATTCACATTGGCGGCGCAGATGCATGGCCTATCGGACAGTGGTTTGATTTTATGGCAACACCACTGTTGATTAGTGCAGAACAGAATTCAGGACAAGCTCTGCTCGATGGTACATTTGATTGGACGAATTTCGATCAGCTACCGCAAATGTTTAAAGATATGCAAGATAAAGGATATTTAAACAAAGACGTATTAACTGCTAAATACAGTGATTCTGCTAAGGCATTCGCGGAAGGAAAGGCGGTATTTGGCTTCTATGGACCTTATTTTATTGAAGAGGCAAAGAAAATTAACGCCAACCTAAATGCAGGTCTTATGCCAATTCCTTCAATCCAAGCTGGGGATATCCCAACGTTTGCTGGGGGAGAGAAGACAACTTGGGGCGTATGGAAAGATTCCAAAAATATCGAAGCTGCAAAGAAGTTCGTTGCTTACTATGCACAAGCTGAGAATATTTCAGCTGTTGCAAAGTCAAACCAACTACCACCAGGATTAGGGAATGTGAAAATCGATGCAGGTGATCTAACAGCTTATTATGAACAATACGCAGAAACCCCAGTGTTACCTTTCTTTGATCGTGTCTATTTACCAAACGGTATGTGGGATGTGCTCTGTAAGAACGGGCAGGATATCCTTGCAGGTGGTATTAATGCAAGAGAATACTCCGAGAACATGAAGAAAGAATTCGATCGTCTTAGTGCAACCAAATAAAGAGAAAAAGTAACTTTGAAGACACCCAGGAGAGCTGGAATAAGGTCCTGGGTGTTTATTTTGAAGTTCGAGGAGAGAGGGATGGTGTAAGTGAAACGGAAAGTGTGGGGTTCCTCGACAATACTAAATGTCATGTACATCCCAGCGTTACTGTTTTTTGCCGTATTTATTTTTTATCCATTCATTGAAGGGATTCGTATTTCCTTTACAAATTGGGATGGCTACTCCCAGCAGTACAGCTATGTAGGTTTTGAGAAATACATCTATATGTTAACAGATAAGAATACATGGACAACAATGATTAATACGGTAGTCTATGGATTTGGTAGTACTATATTTCAGAATATCCTGGGTCTTGCTTATGCCTTATTTTTAGATCAGCAATTACGAGCAAAAGGACTCATAAGAACCATCGTTTATTTACCGGTTATTATCAGTTCGTTAATTATGGGTTACATCTGGTATTTCTTCTTCCAATTTGATGGGGGAGCCGTCAATGATCTCTTAGCAATATTTGGTGCACAGCCAGTCGACTGGCTAGCAAACGGACCACGGGCAGTTGGGATAATTACTTTTGTAAACACATTCCAGTTCATGGGTGTTGCCATGACTATCTTCGTGGCTGGATTACAGTCTATTCCGAAAGATTACTATGAGGCCGCTTCTATTGACGGGGCAAACTGGTGGTCGCAATTCAAAAACGTTACACTTCCGCTGTTAATGCCAGCGATAACGATTAACGTTGTCTTGAACATCATTGGCGGTTTGAAGCTGTTTGATGTAATCGTAGCGATGACAAACGGGGGACCAGGGTATGCTTCTTCTTCCTTGTCCACGATGATGTATAATTTATACTTTGCCAGACAAGATGCAGGTTATGCAGCGGCTTTAGGTAATGTTATGTTCTTATTTATTGCGGCTGTCAGTATTACCTCATTGATCCTCTTGAAGCGAAAAGAGGTGAAGTTATAACATGCGAACTTTAAAATATAGTGTTCTAACTTTAATAGGAGTCATTCACTTAATTCCGTTCTACATCTTACTTGGGATGGCACTCAAGCCAACAGAGGATACAAGCTCAAAGTGGATATTTCCAACGGATATGACCATGGAGAATTTTTTGAAGGCTTGGGATCAGGCTCATTTGAGTCAGGCGCTTATGAATAACGTCATTATTACAGGATGCTCAGTGGTCTTAATTGTAATGGTTGGTGCATTTGCTTCCTATCCATTATCACGTTTTCAAACGAAGTGGAATCAGTTCATTTATTTACTATGTATCTCTTGTATGATCGTTCCTGCATTGACGATTCTCGTCCCTCTGTATTCGATGATCGTTGAATTGGGCGGAATTAATACTTACTGGGCTATAATTCTGACGCAAGTGACATTTCAGCTACCATTGACGATTTTCTTATTTACCGGATTTATTAGTTCGGTTCCGAGAGAATTGGATGAGGCGGGTTCCATTGATGGTTGTAGCAAGTTTATGATTTTCTTTCGCATTATTCTACCGCTTCTGAAACCAATAACAGCAACGGTTATTATTCTTACGGGACTTAATGTGTGGAATGACTATCAATTCTCTATCTTCTTTTTACAAAAAGTTTCAGTACAGACGATTCCAGTTGCACTATCTCAGTTTATCTCACAGTTCCAGAACCAAATTAGCTGGGTAGCTGCGGGATGTGTAATCGGGATGTTACCTGTTACAATTCTTTATTTATTCTTACAAAAATACTTCATCCGTGGTCTAGCGGATGGTGCTGTTAAAGGTTAGGTGAAATCGTATGAGCATTGTGTATGACGAAAATAAACGTATTTTTCATCTGCGATCCAAAAAGACTAGTTATATATTTCAAGCTGATTCACGTGGCTATTTAATTCACTTGTATTGGGGACAAAGTGTATCGGATGGAGATCTAACACAGTTCCTACCCATTGTAGAAAGACCTTTCTCCCCGATGACGGATAAAGAAGAACCCTATTTCTCGCTTGATGTGGTTGCACAAGAATATCCAGGCTACGGTACATCGGATTATCGGCAACCGGCGTACCAGATGTCCTTCACGGACGGATCAAGCTCAGCGGAGCTACTCTATCAATCTCATCGTATCGTTTCTGGAAAGCCGAGGTTAGAAGGTCTCCCAGCAACTTACGTTGAGTCTGATGAGGAAGCAACTACGCTGGAAATCATGCTTCTTGATCCGGTTTCTCAGATGGAAGTCTGTTTGAGCTACACCATTTATGAGAGTTTCGGAGCCATCATAAGATCAGTTCGTTATGTGAATCGTGGTGAACTGGAGATTAAATTACTCCGTGCCTTGAGTGCGAGTGTGGATTTTCATTATCAATCCTTAGAATGGATTCAGTTGTCAGGAGCATGGGCGAAGGAACGCTGGCTATATCGTAATTCACTTGCACCGGGTATTCAATCCGTTGAAAGCCGTCGTGGATCAAGCAGTCATCAGCACAACCCGTTTATAGCTTTGGTTCAGCCAAGCACGACAGAAGACCATGGAGATGCTTACGGGTTTAGCTTCGTTTACAGCGGGAACTTTTTAGCTTCCGTAGAAGTGGATCAGCATCAGACGACTAGAGTTAGTGTGGGGATCAATCCATTTGATTTTAATTGGCTCCTTGAACCGGGTGAGTCATTTCAGACACCGGAAGTGGTGATGGTCTATTCGAGTCAAGGATTAGGCGGGATGTCACGACAGTATCATAAGCTGTATCGTACGCGGTTGAGTCGTGGGTTATATCGCGATCAAGTTCGCCCTATTCTTGTGAACAACTGGGAAGCGACCTATTTTGATTTCAATGAAAAGAAGATTATAAGCCTGGCAGATGAAGCCCAGAACATGGGAATTGAATTGTTTGTACTGGATGATGGTTGGTTTGGAGGACGAGATAATGACCGCACTTCCCTTGGCGATTGGTTCGAGAATCGCCGTAAATTACCGAACGGACTCGCTGGATTAGCAAAGGAGCTTAATGATCGAAAGTTGAAATTCGGACTTTGGCTGGAGCCAGAAATGGTCTCTGCTCAAAGTGAGTTGTATCAAGCTCATCCCGATTGGTGTCTACACATCCCTAATCGTCGTAGAACTGAGGGTAGGTTCCAGCTTATGTTGGATCTATCTCGACAAGAGGTGTGTAATACCTTGATAAACAATTTAAGTGAGGTGTTATCTTCTGCACCTATTAGCTATGTGAAGTGGGATATGAATCGAAATATGACAGAGATTGGCTCGCTCTCTCTATCCCCAGAGCGCCAGCGGGAGACCGCTCATCGATATATGTTGGGTTTGTATCATGTTTTGGAGACGATCACAGAACGCTTTCCGCATATTCTTTTCGAGAGCTGCTCAGGCGGTGGAGGACGATTTGATCCAGGCATGCTGTATTACATGCCGCAAACGTGGACGAGTGATAACTCAGATGCAATTGAACGTTTAAAGATCCAATATGGCACTAGCATAGTCTACCCTATAAGCTCGATGGGAGCCCATGTCACTGCTGTACCCAATCATCAGGTACATCGAAATACGCCGCTGAGTACACGTGGAGATGTCGCGTTGTCTGGTAATTTTGGTTATGAGCTGGATTTGGAGAAGATGACAGAAGCGGAGAAGAGGCTTGTTCAGGAGCAGATTAAGCAATGTAAGGATGTCAGATATTTGACGTTTAACGGGGATTTTTATCGCTTAAGCAGTCCATTTGAAGGCAATGAGACAGCTTGGATGTTTGTGTCTGAAGATCAAGAGGAAGCATTAGTCTTCTGGATTAAGGTCTTGGCTGAGCCAGCGGAACCGCTACGTCGTCTGAAACTGAGAGGCTTAAATCCGACGGATGTATATGTGGAACAAACGACAGGTATGGAATTACATGGAGACACATTAATGCATGCAGGTGTACAAATCCCAATCACGTTAGGTGATTTTCAAAGTGTGAGCTGGCATTTCCGGCGTGTAACGAACGCATAGAATATAGAATAGGGCTATCTTCTCTCATGGCGAAACGTTGTGAGCTAAAGATAGCTCTATTTTTTGTCTGGATGGAGAGGTAGACAGGAGAAATGAACGCTTCGACAGTAGAACTGATACATATAAATCAAATTATGACCATGATAATATTTAGTTGTAAGCGTTATCAAATATATAAAAGGAGAAATTACATGTCTAAAATGAATAAAAGGATGGTAAGTGTGATTTTGTTGTTCTGCATAATCGGATCGTTGTTTCCTGCAGGATTTTGGCCTGTCACAAAGGCCCATGCGCAATCCAGGAATTTGATCGTAAACCCGAGCACGGTAGCTGAAACGGTCTATGAAGATGTGATAGACCATCCAAATACTGTAGCTAAAGCCGTGTATACCCTATCAGACGAGGTCAAGCCCATAACGCTGCAATCTTCAAATAGGCTGTTGGAGGATACCTTCACATGGGCAGTTGGCCAGGCGCTTGGGTTTGTACAAACGAGTAAATCCGGACCGAATAACGTGAATAATGGTGGCGGTCAAGCCGGCCCTTTTACCTATATCCCATCTTATTGGGCGGGATATAAGCATCGTACTGCGTTTTATAGTAGAGACTTTGTCCACCAGTCTGCAGGGGCGCATATGATTGGACTTGATCAAGAGAATTTTAGTATGTTTCATACATTTGCCAAAGGGATGACCGAGGCCAGAAAGTGGTACACCCTTTGGGCGTTTAACTTTGATGGCTCTAATTATACAATTGACTGGAAGAACGATAACAACTTCGTACGGGAGGTACCGGCCCAGTTTGAGTTAGTCGAAAAAGCATACAAGCAATACCTTTGGACAGGAAATGACGAGTATATTAATGATCCATATATGTGGGATTTCTATACGAAGGTTATGACTGATTTTATTAAGGCACATGATTCAAACGGCAATGGCGTTGCTGAAGGTACTGGCGGAGGTATCTTCTCAGGAGCAGTAAGCTATAACGAAAGAAGTGACGAACCTATTATCGAAGCTGGGGATGCAATAGGATCGCAATATCAAGCAACACTAGCGTATGCAAATATGTTACTGGCAAAAGGTTTGAATGCTGAAGCTACTACTTTCTTTAGCAAAGCGAAAGAATTGAAAGATTATTTTAACAAGGAATGGAGCGTCAAGGACGGTGACACAATAGGAAACTATGCTAGAGCGTTGAATATTGACGGGGTAACAAAATACAACGATTTCGGCAAAGAGAACAGCTGGTTCATGCCCATGAAACTTATCACCGACCCAGGCCAAAGAAATAGTCAATACCTGGATTATATTTCGAGTGAAATTGGTAATGGATTGATTTATGCAGATAAGAACTCCAAAGCCAAGCTGGACAAGCCAAATTCGCCTGCGAATATTGAAGCATATTCCTATTTGCCAGATACGTTCTATCCATATAATAGAGTAGATGAAGGTTGGAGATGGCTAAAATTCCTCATGGAAACGAGGGAGAATAGACATGAGTTATATAACTCGGGTACGTTGACAAATGGAGAATATCCGGAGATTTCTTACACAATTATCGGTAACATCATTGAAGGGTTGATGGGGGTTGAACCTAACGCGCCGCAGCATGTTATTGTGACTGCTCCAAGGTTGTCCAGAGAAGTTCCAAACGTAAAGGTGAATGCCCTCAAGCTTGGAGACAACGAAATTAGTGTAGCTCATGCTGGCAATACCAAAACGGAGCTCCAGAATACTTCAGGAGAACTCCCCATCACATGGGAAGCGCGTTTTTATGGCGAATATCCTACGATTAATCTTGATGGAGTTGACCAGAAGGCTCTGCATAAAACAGTAAATGGCGTTAAAGTAAGCTATGTTACGACAACGGTTGAAGTAGGCTCAACAGTGATTGCAGAGGCAGTTGCATCCGGTACAGTGGATGAGAAGACAGTAGCTCCTTCTAGTGATAAACAAACAGGTATTTATCATACAACAATTACCGTTGCTTTAGAGACTGCTACAACTGATGCGAAAATCTATTACACATTGGATGGAACAAGACCGACAAGAGACTCAAACCTCTATACGGGTCCGTTTATCATTCAAAAAACTACTGAATTAAAGTTGTTTGCAGCTAGCGAAACGATTTTGGACAGCGATGTGATTTCTTATAACTATACTATTGATGCAATGACTGTTGAAAAGCCAACTTCTAATGTGGAGCCTGGCACGTATAGTGCACCATTTTCGCTTGAGTTAAGCACAACCACTGCAGATTCAGACATTTATTACACGACTGATGGTAAGACTCCGACTAAAAGCAGCTTGAAATATAAAGGGCCTATTAAGATTTTAGAAACAACTACAATAAAAACGATAGCTTATAAGAAGGACTGGGTAGATAGTCCGGTAGAGACTTTTAACTATGCAATTGTTTTGCCAAAGACTACTATCCCTACAGCAAGCAAGGCATCAGGACGTTACGATAAGGGTATCCAGGTTAGCCTTGAATCTGGAACGGAAGGCGCTTCAATATACTATACAACAAACGGCGATATGCCTACGAAGGAGAGCACCCTGTATACAGGTACAATCGATCTATCCAGATCGACTTCGTTAAAGGCTATTGCTGTAAAGGATGGGTATACGAACAGCGAGATCGTATCTTTTGCATATATCATCATGGACTCACTCCCTGAAACAGCCACTAAATCTGTGTATATTTCTGACTTGGACTGGGTAAGCGCAACAAGTGGCTGGGCAGGTCATCCACCGCTTAAGGATCGAGCGATTAACAACAACAAAACACCAATTAAAATTAATGGAGAAACTTTTGAAAAAGGAATCGGAACTCACGCCACTTCAACCATTGTATATAACATAGGCGGTGCCTATGGGACATTTAAGGCTGTTATTGGTATAGACGATGTGAAGAACACCAAAGGCTCACCAAGCACGATGTGGTTTGAAGTTTTAGGGGATGGATTATCACTTTATAAAAGTCCAACTTTAAATACCATAAACGGCCCTGCACCAGGCATTCCTATAGAAGTGGATGTAACAGGTATATATGAGCTCACCTTATTTGTGAATGATGCAGGCACGCCAGTGAATAATCCAACGAACAGCGACCATGCTGATTGGGCTGACGCTCAGCTGATACCGCGTAAAGCTGAAGTTTCACCGACAGCGGCTGAAATCGCAGCGACCCTTACAACGATCGCGGCACCAGCAAAAGATGCTACGAAATTAACGCTGCCAGTTGTACCGGAAGGGTATACTATTGCAATTAAGACATCAAGTTCGACTAATGTAATTGCACTTGACGGGACAATCGTGCCACCTAGCGAAGAGACGGTCGTAGATCTTGTATTGGAAGTTACGAGAGCGTCCGATGATACCAAAGCAAGTACAACAAGCATAGTAGTTATTGTGCCAGCCAAGACCGCTAGTTCTCCTGAAGATCCAGGTCCAAGCAATCCTAAACCGGAGACCACTCGACCTGATACGCTAGTTGTAAGGAGTGAAGATCTTGCGAAATTAGCAGCAAACGGAAAGGTAACTATTTCAGCTACCGATGATCAAAAGTATATTGTAATACCTGCTAATACAGCTCAGCTACTCGGTCAAAATCAGTTAACGATCCAGACCAATAGATTAACGCTAGATCTTTCGAGCGAATGGGTTCAACAATTGGTCAACAGTATTTCTAACGATAACCTGAAGGACAGTAGTATCAAATTTACGATCAACCCATTGCCGGAAGCCGAGGCTGATAAACTCCTAGTTAATGGCGATTATTCCCAACGGGTTAAGTTGTTAGGTGAAGTGTTTAATATTAGCTTGTCGATCATGAAAGACGGGGAGGAAACTCGCGTTACTACATTCAATAAACCAATCACTATTCGCTTAAAAGAGGATCCATATCAAAATTCCAAATTGGTGGGTATCTACTATATCTCCGATAGTGGAGTACTCGATTATATTGGTGGGGAATATATGGATGGCGAATGGGTTGCGCAGATTAACCATCTCAGTAAATATGCTGTTCTAGAAGTAACGAAGACATTCACTGATGTGCCGGCTAGTCATTGGGCTGCTAATGTCATTCAAGAATTGGCGTCGAAGCAGATCTTAAGTGGAACGAACGAAAAAGTGTTTGAGCCAGAACGTAAGGTAACCCGTGCTGAATTTACGACAATGCTGGTTCGAGCGTTTAAACATAAGCAAACAAGCGAATTGAAAATCAGTTTTGCTGATGTGATGTTGAACGATTGGTATACCGAATCCATTTCTATCGCCGCCCAAGCAGGTATTGTGACAGGAAAGAGTGACACGATTTTTGCTCCAAACGCTCAAATTACACGTGAAGAAATGGTTACGATGTTGATGCGGGCATACGAAATCATAAACGGTAAGACAGCGATAAACCCTGACTTCTCATTCAAGGATGATTCTAAAGTTTCGCCGTGGGCTGAACAATATGTAAAGGGGGCAGGAAGCTTACTGTTGATTACAGGACGCTCTGACGGGATATTTGAACCAAAAGGCATTTCCACACGTGCGGAAGCCGCTCAAGCGATTTATAATTTGGTAAATAAATAGCAGAATTAGAGAGAGACAAAATAGACTTCAAACGGATCATCCCTCCAGGATTGAATTGTGGAGGGATTTATTTTGGTCTGTTTGGTTGACATAAATAGCGAAGTTGTGTTAAATTTATCTTAAGGTAAAGATATTTAACGTAAAGATATAAGCGTGAAGGCAGTAATAGTATAACGTTCAAATATCGAACAAAAATTTTTCATTGATATCTTAACATTAAGATAATTTATTTAATCTTCCTTGATCTAGGGAATTATAGTACAAAATCAAACTAAACTTTAGGAGTGTATAATCATGAGAAATTTAAAAGGTATTCACCACGTAACAGCCATCACAAGCAGCGCAGAGAAAAACTACGAGTTTTTTACTTACGTATTAGGAATGCGTCTAGTGAAAAAAACCGTCAACCAAGACGATATACAAACGTATCACTTGTTTTTTGCAGATGATAAGGGCAGTGCAGGTACGGATATGACGTTCTTTGACTTCCCTAATATCCCTAAAGGTGTTCACGGAACCAATGAGATCGCCAAGACATCCTTCCGAGTACCAACTGATGCTGCATTAGACTACTGGGTAAAACGTTTTGATCGCCTGGATGTGAAGCATTCTGGAATTAAAGAGCAATTCGGCAAAAAGACATTATCCTTCGTAGATTTTGATGACCAGCAATATCAACTTATCTCCGATGAATTTAATGAAGGGGTCGCATCAGGCACACCATGGCAAAAAGGACCGATTCCTTTAGAGTTTGCGATCACTGGTTTGGGACCGATCTTTGTACGTATAGCTGACTTCAGCTATTTTAAAGAAATGTTGGAAAGAGTCATGCTGTTTAAAGAAATCGCTCAGGAGGGTGCTTATCATTTGTTTGAAGTCGGCGAAGGCGGAAATGGTGCGCAAATTATTGTAGAGCATAATGAGGATTTACCGAATTCGCGTCAAGGCTTTGGTACGGTTCACCATGCTGCTTTCCGAGTAGAGGATCGGGCCATGCTGGATGAGTGGACTAAGCATTTTGAAGACTTTGGGTTCCGTACCTCAGGTTATGTGGATCGTCATTTCTTCGAGTCGCTGTATACACGTGTTGCTCCACAAATCCTGTTTGAGCTTGCGACAGATGGACCTGGATTTATGGGAGACGAGGAATACGAAACGGTTGGAGAAAAGCTTTCATTGCCACCATTCTTGGAACCTAAACGTGAGCAAATTGAGAAGTTAGTACGCCCTATTGATACCGTTAGAAGCACGATCGATTTCGTGAAAGAGTGAAGAAGGAGCTGGGGAGATTGATTTCGATTGATCCGAAGCAAAATAGTGAGCGGGAAAATTATAAGTTATTAATTGGTACTGTTATTCCTAGGCCCATTGCTTTTGTCACTACTCAATCAGAAGATGGCATTTTGAATGGTGCGCCGTTTAGCTATTTTAATATCGTCTCGTCTAATCCTCCAATGGTTTCCCTGTCTATTCAAAGACCAGCGGGGCGATTAAAAGATACAGCCCGTAATATCTATAACAATCATCAGTTTGTTGTGCATATTGTAGATGATGAGAATGTTGGGAAAATCAATCAAACCGCTGCTTCATTGCCAAGAGCAGAAAGTGAAATTGAACTTGCCAATCTTACACCGGTCCCAAGTAAAAATATAGCTGTACCTGGTGTATTGGAAGCAAAGGTTCGAATGGAATGTAAGCTTGTACAAGCGATACCTCTAGGAGCAGAAGAACATGGGAGTGATTTGTTCATCGGCGAAATTGTTCAGTTTCATATCGATGAATCGATTTATCAGGAGGGGCGGATTGACCCTAGAGCCTTAAATGCAGTGAGTCGTTTGGCGGGATCAAATTACGCTACGATTGGTGAGATATTTTCAATAGAAAGACCGGAATAATAAACTAAGACCTGTTCGTAAGCGATGAAGCCTACCGAGCAGGTCTTTTTGTGGGCTAATTATAGTCATCAGCTATGCTAAGCAAACCGTAAGGTTTTCTCTCGAAGTTTATCTGGACTGATCGTTCCAGATATGTTATATTGCCATTACAGGAGGTGTTACTCATGGCAAGGACAAGAGAGTTTAACGAGGATCAAGCATTACATCAAGCGATGCTGTTGTTTTGGAAAAAGGGTTATGAGGCAACAAGCATACCGGACTTGCTGCAGGTTATGGGCATTAGCCGATCTAGTCTTTACGATACTTTTTCTGACAAGCAAACGTTGTACATTGCCGCACTGGAACATTACAAAAAGGTTAGCTTCAATAGACAGGTTATTCTTGAACGGGCGTCAAGCGTTAGAGCAGGGATTCAACAATTTTTTGAGCAACATATTACTTCAGCGTACGATACGAGCCTACCCGGCGGGTGTTTTGTAACGAATGCAGCTACAACATTAGAGTCGCGGGATGAAAAAATAAATGAATTGATAAAAACTAGTTTTTTGAATTTAGAACAGGCTTTTTGCGAGCTTTTGGAAAAAGGCCGACAATCAGGTGAAATTGATAAAACCACTGATGTCAAAGCGTGGTCTTATTTATTGCTGAATCTACATCAAAGCATAAATATCATGGCAAAAGCAGATCAAGATCAGCAACGTGCCAAAGAGATGATAAGCTTTGTAATTGCAGGAATATAATTTTTTTTGGTTATTATGGAACAATCGTTCCGTTATTGTAAATCATCCTTAATGTGAAGAAGAGACTTATGAAAAGTAGTGCAGGAGAAAAATTAAAAGAGGTGTGATAAATCATGGAAATAGGTGTTACTTCGTTCGTAGAAACAAAGCCTGATATTGAGACTGGAATTGTGATGAGTCACGCACAGCGATTACGAGAAGTAGTTGAAGAAATCGTCCTTGCGGATCAGGTGGGACTTGATGTTTTTGGTATTGGTGAGCATCATCGTGAAGATTATGCAGCTTCTTCACCAGCAATCGTGTTGTCCGCTGCTGCGTCCTTAACTAAACGGATTCGCCTGACTAGTGCTGTGACGGTCCTTTCATCTGCTGATCCTGTACGTGTGTTTCAGGATTTCGCTATGCTTGATGGCATCTCCAATGGACGAGCCGAGATTATAGCGGGCCGGGGTTCATTCGTTGAATCCTTTCCGTTGTTTGGTTATGGCTTACATGACTATGATGAGCTATTCAATGAAAATATCGAACTGCTTATGAAAATACGGGAATCCGAGAAAGTAACATGGAAGGGAGGCCATCGGCCAGCAATTCATAATTTGGGCGTATACCCGCGGCCCGTCCAGAACTCTTTACCTATATGGATTGGCAGCGGAGGTACGCAAAGCTCCGCCGTTCGTGCAGGACTTTTGGGTCTGCCATTGATGTTGGCGATCATTGGCGGGAATCCAATGAATTTTGCTCCGCTTGTAGAGCTGTATAAGAAG
Organism: Paenibacillus sp. PastF-3; assembly: GCF_029893135.1. Taxonomy (NCBI): domain Bacteria; kingdom Bacillati; phylum Bacillota; class Bacilli; order Caryophanales; family Paenibacillaceae; genus Paenibacillus; species Paenibacillus sp. PastF-3. The sequence goes on from NZ_JARXWM010000009.1 coordinate 260,786, forward strand.
GCGGCGGCCCGCGCTGGACATGATGTATCGCAGCTTCAGGTGGGATCTCATTCGATTGGATTCGTCGCAGAAGATACGGAACGGGCAGCAGATATCTTTTTTCCATCTACCCAGTACGGCATGAACAAGCTCGGCAAAGAGCGAGGATGGTCGTATTATGACCGCTACAGCTATGATGCCGCCCGAAGCTTTGAGGGTGCATTGTACGTTGGAGATCCGGAAACAGTTGCTCAGAAGATCATTCATCTACGGAAGCATGTAGGAATAACACGCTTTATGATGTATGTTCCACTAAGCACGATGCCGCATGAACTTGTCTTGCGGGCTATAGAATTGCTCGGAACGGAGGTTGCTCCACGAGTACGAGAGGAAATTGCTAAGTGGGAAGCTGAGAAGGAATAAGGATTATACAAGCAATCATTATTGTATTGGAGGATTTTCATGAGTATCGATAAACGTATACTACCAGAATTAAGAGAGGCATATTCACAATTTCCAGGGTTTCAATTGGAAGAGAATTTAGAGTGGAGCAGAAGTTTAGTGTCGGCTCCGCCAGTGAAGAAGTCAGAGCATGTAAACTCAACCATTCGAAAAATTCCGGGTGTTGCAGGGGAGATACTGGTAAAAATTTATGAACCTGCTGGGCGAAATGCTGACAAGCTTCCAGCTATGCTGTGGATTCACGGGGGCGGATACGTGTTAGGACATCCTGATATGGACGACGAGTTGTGTGAACGCTTTGTTCAGACGGCTAGATGTGTTGTCGTGTCGGTTGATTATAGGCTGGCACCCGAGCACCCCTATCCAGCTGCAATCGAAGATTGTTATGCTGGCTTAGTATGGATGACGGAGGAAGCGGAATCACTTGGCATTGATGAGAATCGGGTTGCGATTGCTGGTGCAAGCGGTGGCGGCGGGCTGACTGCAGCACTTGCGCTGATGGCAAGAGATAAAGGTGGACCATCCATTATCTTTCAGATGCCGTTGTACCCGATGCTCGACAACCGTAACATTACACCATCAAGCCATGAGATTACGGAAGAAGGTGCAATCTGGAACCGGACGGACAACTTAACGGCTTGGAACATGTACCTGGGCGAGGAGAACGATGCCAGCAGGATATCTTCCTATGCGGTACCAACGAGAGCGGAGAATTTAGCTGGACTGCCACCAACCTATACCTGTGTAGGTCAGCTTGATCTATTCCGAGATGAGACGATCGAATATGTAACACGACTTGCGCAAGCAGGTGTAGATATCGAATTTCACCTGTATCCCGGATGTTTTCATCTTTTCGAAATATTCGTTCCAGAAGCGGAAGTGAGTCAGCGCGCCGTTCAGTGCTATATAGATGCGATGGCCCGGGCACTTCATCCCAAACACCCGCTCTTCCCAAGCGTGAGCTGTTAATAATGCAAGCACAAACCATATGATCATTGCTCCTTGTTGTAGATTGATATCCTCGCTGATTATGCGAGAAAAGACTCTATACAGTGGTTATTTCATCACACACAAAAAATACACCCCCTAGAATCGACCGGACAAACCATAGGTTTATCAATGTCTATTCTAAGAGGTGTATTTCATCATATTAAAGCAGGCTAATCTTAACGAAGCGTCTTGAGCGCACCGCTCCAAGCCAACACTTGATCAAGCATGCCATTTACATTGGTCAGGTGAAGATCTGCTGGTTTGAACACAGAACCGTTCTCGAAATCAGTGAACAGGGACAGGGCAGGATGGACACGAACGTCTGCTACAGAAAGTTCCCCCAAAATGCCACGTAAATGCTCAGCTGCACGAGCGCCGCCTACGGAACCATAACTTACGATTCCCGCTGCTTTGTTATTCCAAGCTTCACGTGCGTAATCGAGTGCATTTTTCAGTGATGCGGAAATACTGTGGTTATATTCTTGAACGATAAATACGAAACCGTCTAACGTAGCAAGTTTTGTATTCCAAGCAGTTGCTTGCTCAGTAGCATCTACTTCTCCCATTAGTGGAAGTTTAAAGTCCGCGATATCAACGATCTCATAATTAGCATCTCCACGTGCATCTGCTACCTTTTTAACCCATTCCCCTACTTGTGGGCTTAAACGGCCTTGACGAGTACTTCCTAGAATGATACCGATGGTTAATTTAGACATTGTTTGTTCCTCCTCGATTTTTGTTCTACCAAATAGTTTGGCTAGAAATCCCATGAATTACACAACCTTTAAAAAAATAATCTTAAGAGTGCTTAGCTCTAGTTGTCTTTAAGTTAAGTATCTTTAACATGAGATAATAATACCGTGTTCAGTTAACTTTGTCAAGCTACTTAATAATAGTTAGTTTATAATTTTGTCTCACCTTTACAAATTTAGTTGTCTAGAATATAATTGTTTATGCAACTATTTAAAACGAAAATGAAATGAGAAGAGGGCTGATCATGACGATAAAGCATAACTCATCTGAACTTACTTTAGGATTTATGATGGGAACGACCTATCGTAAATTAAGTGCGTTATTCCAAAATGGGTTAAAAGAATATGATATAACACCTGAGCAATGGTCAGTTCTGTTTCAAGTCGACAGGACGGAAGGGCTGATTCAGAAGGACATCGCGAAGCGTTCGGGTAAGGATAAACCAACTACGACGCGAATTCTGGATCACTTGGAGGGAAAAGGACTGATCTATAAAAAAACCGGGGAGAATGATCGACGTTCTTTTAAAGTCTATATTACGGAAAAAGGAAGAGCTCTAATTAAGGAAACCTTCCCTATTGAGGATCAGGTCACAGATGAAATTAAGAACTGTATTTCTAGTGATGAATATGAGCAACTCATGGGGTTGCTGCTAAGAATAAACAATCACATTGATCAAATAAATGATGGAGAGTAGGAAGGTAAGTTATGCCAGAACAACAAGAATTACGTACGAAACTTTGGACTAAATCTTTTATTGCTTTAACGTTTAGTGCTTTATTTTTATTTATGAATTTACAGATGCTGCTATCTTCATTTCCGTCTTATGTGAAAAGTGAATTTCAAGCCAGTGATATTATGGTCAGCTTGGTCACAAGTGTATTTGCACTAACTGCGATTGCTTCACGTTTTATGACTGCTTTTCTGATGCGAAAGGTTAGCCGCAATGTATTATTGTATATTGGCTTAGCCATCGCGGCCGCCATAACCGGTCTTTATGTGGCAGCAGATTCAATCGGGTCACTACTGCTGATGCGTGTAGGCTATGGGATTGGATTCGGGATTGCCAGCACGATTATTCCCACAATTGTTTCACAGATTATTCCTAGCAAAAGAATGGGCGAAGGGATCGGCTATTTTGGCTTATCAAGCAGTCTTGCAATGTCCATTGGTCCAATGATTGGTTTGAACGTAATGAAGCATTCGGGGTTTGGAACACTGGCGATGATCGGAACATTCACCCTGCTTCTTGCCTTTCCAGTCCTATTGTTCTCACGTTCGCTTCCAGCTCACCGCAAAAAACAATCGATTGAGCAAACCATTGAATCACCTAAACCTCTCAAGGTTCCTTTTAATAAAAAGTTAGTATTGCCCGCAATTCTGAATGTCCTGCTCGCGATCACTTATGGGGGATTACTTAGTTTTATCGCTTTGTTCGGCGAATCGGTACATTTAGAGCAAGTGGGTTTGTTCTTCTTATTTAACGCAATTACGATCATCATCATTAGACCGATTTCCGGCAGATTATTTGATAAAAGAGGACCCGCTGCTGTTTTGATTCCCGCAGCGTTTTGTGTCGTCGCGAGCTTAGCAGTGCTCTCGTATACAACATCCATGCCAATGCTCATTGTATCGGCATTGCTCTATGGACTCGGCTTTGGAGCTATTCAGCCAACTATACAGGCATGGATGCTTCGAACTTCTACACCTGCACAGTATGGCATGGCAAACAGTATGTTTTATAACTCAACGGATCTAGGGGTAGCGAGTGGAGCCATCATTCTTGGGGCGATTTCGGCAGCATCCAATTATGGGATGATGTATCGTTATTCTGCTGGATTCATGGTGTTGTTTCTAATGATTTATATTGGGATTCAGATTACAAAGTCTAGAAGTAACCCTTCAGCTTTAAGTCAATAAGGGGAATTTCAGATTAAGCTAATCTTTAGGTACTATTCATATCGTTTTAAGCTAAGGGGGTTATAGTAATCACATAACCCCCTTAAATATAGACCTTGACCCTGCCGGACGATGGCAGGGTCCTTTTTTTGTTGATGCAGAGGACAGAGATCGGTAGATTAAGCCAATCTTTATGTCTCTTTCATGTTCTTTTAAGCTAAGAGGGTTATAGTAATCACATAACCCCCTTATAATATAGACCTTGACCCCGCCGGACGATGGCGGGGTCCTTTTTTTTATGTTTTTTCCCGTTCGAAAGCAATATCCAGACTTTATCCGCATAGGACGTTATAATGAGTAAATCTGGAGATGGGCAAAGGTTAGGAGAGAATCAATAATGAATATGACATGGAATTTGGATAGCTTATATCCTTCGTTTGAATCAGAGAAGTTAAAAGCGGATCGCCAGCTACTAGGTCAACTTATTATAGATTTAAAAGCCTGGGCTGAGGGCAATCTAAAGCGTGAGGGTGTTTCCGTCGCAGCGATCGAGGACTTTCTAAGACTCTACAACGATTATAAAAGTGTATATGTATGCTTGTTAGCTTATGCGGAGTTAACGCTTAGTGCAGATAGCAACTGTGAACAGGCTATGAATCTTGCCGATGATATCGAACAGGTCAGCTCAGAGATTGCTGGTGTAGCTGCGGGTTTTAAACGTTGGATTAGTACATGTGATCACCTGGATGAGCTTATTGATAGCTCACCTTATCTTTTGCAGCATCAATTCTACTTGAATGAGCTTCTTTTACAATCCCGCTATGTGTTAAATGAGGACGTGGAGGTTGCCATTGCCCAAATGCAAAGTACAGGGTCCAAAGCTTGGGGAAGGTTATACATGGAGACCGCCTCAAGTACTCTAGCAGATGTGATGGTGAAAGGGGAGTCGAAACAAGCAACGCTTGCGGAACTAAGGAGTATGGCCTATGAGAATAACGCTGCATTAAGAAAAGCGGCTTATGAAGCCGAGGCTGAAGCTTGCAGCCGTATTGCTGGGGTTTGTGCAGCTTGCATGAATGGAATAAGTGGTGAGGCGCTAACGATTTATGGCATGCGTGGATATCAATCTTCTCTGGAAAAGGTGTTAGTGGCATCGCGAATGGACAGTGAAACTTTGTCGGCAATGCTCGCCGCTCTTCAGGAGAGTTTGCCAGCTTTTCATACCTATTATCAAAAGAAAGCCGAACTGCTGGGACATTCCACAAAGCTGCCTTTTTACGATATATTTGCACCTATAGGTGAAGAAAGTATGAAAATTTCTTACGAAGATGCTCAAAAAACAATCGTCTCAAGCTTCGCAACCTTTAGCGAGGAATTGGCCAACTTAGCTCAAAAGGCTTTTGATCAGCGATGGATTGATGCAGAACCAAAGGCCGGTAAGGGCGGCTTTGGGCTGTGCATTGATATTTTTCCGATAGGCGAGAGCAGGATCATGACTCAGTTCACTGGCAATGCTATAGATATTAGTATTCTTGCCCATGAGCTTGGTCATGCCTATCATAGCTCCTGTCTAGCGCATGAAACGATGTTGAACACGGATTATCCGATTCCAATAGCTGAAACGGCTTCGATCTTTTGCGAGACGATTGTGAATCAAGCTTTAATCGCAAGCTCCGCCAAGAAGGAAGCTCATCTTATTTTGGAGAGAAGCATTTCCGATGCCGGATATTATCTTGTGGATTTCTATGCCCGTTATTTATTTGAGCTTAAATTATATGAGAAAAGAGCATTAGGTCCGCTGCCTGTGCAAGAATTAAATGAATTGATGATTGCTTGTATGAAGGAAGCTTATGGAGAGAGCATTGCAACTGACACGATCCATCCGTACATGTGGATGAACAAGGCCGGATATTTTATGGCTGGTTATGAATTTATGAATTTTCCGTATTCTTTCGGTCTGTTATTCTCTAAAGGATTGTATGCAGAATATTTAAAGCAGGGTAAGGATTTCGCTTCTAAATATCGTGCGTTCCTTAGTGACACTAGCAATCTTGATATTGTTGAATTAGCGAAAACTATGGATATAGATGTTCACTCCATTGATTTTTGGAGAGGTGCTTTAAAGCTGATTGAAACTGATATTGAGGCATTCATCAGCACAACCTAAACCACTCTCCAGTTGTGATCGCAGGTAGCTTCAATTTGGCCGCGGTTTTCAATGTAATTCGTGACAATTTCAGACATGTCGATCAGTATTTCTTTGACAATCGGTTTACCTTTATACATCTCATAATCTCCGCCACCGCTGGCTCTATAGTTATTCATAACCACATCATATTCTTTAGCGTCCTCTACAGGCTGTCCACGATACAGCAGATGGAGGACTCTTTTGCCTACAGGGTTATCAATATGAAGCTCGTAGTGGATGCCTTCCCACATATCATAATTGTAATGCTGCGATTTAGGTTCTACATAAGCAGGGTTAACAATTACATTCCCCTCAGTATCCTTTTGAAAATAGTTGGCGGTTTGTTCCAGTGCCTCTTTAATATCATGCCCGGTCAGCCTAAGAACCGTTAGCGTGTTAGGATAAATGAAGTTTGAAAGAATGTCTCTCCGTGTAATGGTATTACTGAAACCTTTGCAATCGTTACTGAGTAAAGCGGCTGTCGAAATCTCTACGCCTGAAGCCTCCATTTGAACCTTATTCATAAATTCTATAAAGGGATGGTCAGCCATTCGGCATTCATCTGCACTAGAAATAGATAGGTCACCGATCACTGTACCTATTCTCTCATCCAACCAGGTTTCTGTTTCTGATTCGAGCGTGCTGCTCAGACCTACAATTGTATCATCTACAGCTGTTTTGTCGTCCAGAGTAAGAAGCTCGGCATGTTTACTCTTAATCTTCCAATGCCCGTTTTCTTTTTGAAAGACTACTGAAATTTTACCAAGGGAATGTCCATTACAACCAGGCTGTATGATCGTTATACCATTTAATTCACTAGCAATAGAGCGATGCTGATGTCCGGTAATTAATACGTCTAATCCTTCTACCTCTGCACACATAGCGTAAGCTTGATTCTCTCCAGTTAATCTCTCAACAGGTTCTCCGTTAAGTAGATCGCGCTCGAACCCGCCATGATAAGCTACAACGAGCAAATCGGGTTGCTCTTCTTCTCGTATAGTGGCACACCAAAGTTTTACAGTCTCTAAAGCATCTTTAAATTGAAGCCCTTCAATATGGACAGGATTCTCCCAGTGTGGAATGTAATGTGTGGTAACTCCAAGAATGGCCACTTTGATTTTATCGTCTACCCATTTGATGATATAAGGTTTACCGAATGCCGGTTTACTTGTCGTTTGATCTATTATTCCAGCCGATAACCAAGGGAATTTGGAATCTTGAATGGCTTTATGGAGTAGTGGCTTCCCAAAATTAAATTCATGGTTGCCGATAATTGCGGCATCATATTTTAATTCGTTCAGTGCAGCGATCCCTGGATTTAATTCATTACTGTACTGTGTTGCTGCATAATAAGCTAGCGGTGTACCTTGAATAAGATCACCGTTATCCAGAAGAATCAGCTCCGGACAATGGGCTCTTTCTTGTTTAATGAGGCTGGCAATGGTTGCTAAGCCTTTTTGTTGTTTCTCACCCGTACGATAATCAATGGGACTTAAATGCCCATGGAGATCACTTGTTATGAGGATTTCACAGGTTAAGTTATTGTCTTTATTCATGGGTAGCCTCCTACGGATAATAAGTTCAGACCCCATTCTATCAGATAATTTGGAAACTTTAAGAGATTGGAATAAATTTTACATTTATTTGATAGTTAGATGCTCTAGATTTAATACAAAAACTTTATAGTCTAGAAGTACTAAAAAAAAGAAAACAGTGGAGGTCTTTCGTTTGAGAAAAATAAGTAAATTCGTATTGCCGCTAATGATGTCTATTACATTGCTTAGTGGTTGTGGTGCTAATAACACTGCTAATACTGCAAACCAAGGATCAACAGATGCAACAAATGCACCGAAGGAAACGGCAGCTCCTGTAGCAGAGGGTTATGTTCCAGAGAAGCTTACCGTACAATTTGTTCCTTCTCAAAATGCAGATACGCTCGAAGCTAAGGCAAAACCTCTTGAAAAATTACTGGGTGATAAACTCGGTATTCCTGTAAAAGTAAGTGTCTCTACTGATTACAACACGGTTATCGAAGCTATGGCTTCCAAAAAAGTGGATGTAGGTTTCCTTCCTCCAACAGCTTATGTATTAGCTAAAGAAAAAGGAGCTGCTGAAGTTATTCTTCAAGCTCAACGTTTTGGTGTAAATGATGAAACTGGCGCTCCAACAGATGAATTAGCTGATTTCTATAAATCTATGATCATCGTTAAGAAAGATTCTGCCATCCAATCCGTTGCCGATTTGAAAGGCAAAAAAATCGCCTATCAAAACGTTACATCCTCTGCAGGTTTTGTATGGCCGGCAGCAACACTGATGGATGCAGGACTTGATCCGCTGAAGGATGTACAAGCCATTACGGTTAAGGGACATGACCAAGGCGTACTTGCTGTACTGAACGGTGACGTAGACGCAGCTGCTATTTTCCAAGATGCCCGGAATATTGTTATTAAAGATTATCCGAAAGTATTTGAAGATACCCGTGTTCTTGCCTTTACGGATAAAATCCCTAATGATACAATTTCGGTCCGTTCAGATATGAATAAGGAATGGATGGAGAAAATTCAACAGGCGTTCATGGATATCGCAGCTGACACAGAAGGACATGCAATTGTTAAAGAAATTTATTCTCATGAAGGTTATGTGAAGTCACAAGATAGCAACTTTGACATTGTTCGTGAATACAACAATAAAGTAAAAACCGAGTAGTTCAAGCCGTTCAAGGATACAACGATGTTGGTGTATAACAGGCATTAAGGATAGCCAGCTCCGGATTCCCCCCCGGATCTGGCTATCTCTTTTATACGAATATACGAAAACACACAAAGGAATGATTTCATGATAAAGCTTCAGAATGTATCCAAGACGTATCAAAACGGAACTAAAGGCTTAAACAACATTAATCTGACGATTCCAGCTGGGGAATTTGTAGCTATTGTTGGTCTTTCCGGAGCGGGGAAGTCAACCTTGCTGCGTTCCATTAACCGGCTTCATGATATTTCGGAAGGCGATATTCTTATAAACGGGCATTCCATCACGAATGCGAAGGGAAGCCAGCTACGAATGATTCGCCGGAATATCGGAATGATCTTCCAAAGCTTCAACTTAGTGAAACGTACGACTGTGCTTCGTAATGTATTGGCAGGACGGGTGGGCTATCATTCCACCCTACGGACGATACTCGGTAAATTCCCGCAAAAGGATATCGATTTAGCCTTCGAGTCACTCGATCGCGTCAATATCGTTGAGAAGGCGTACATCCGTGCAGATCAGCTATCTGGTGGTCAGCAGCAGCGCGTGGCTATTGCTCGTGTTCTTGCACAGGAGGCGCAAATTATCCTCGCAGATGAACCTGTCGCTTCACTGGATCCACTCACGACCAAGCAGGTTATGGATGATTTGAAAAAGATTAATGTAGAGCTTGGAATTACGACCATTGTGAATTTGCATTTTATCGATCTCGCTAGAGAATACGCTACCCGGATTATAGGACTCCGCGCAGGAGAGGTTGTCTTCGATGGTCCTGTATCGGAGGCAACCGATGAGAAGTTTGCTGAGATTTACGGCAGACCGATTCATCAGGATGAGTTGTTAGGTGAGCCTGTAATCGGAGGCATGTGAGATGAGTGTGAATGCAGAGAAGCTACATCCCAAACCGCCAAGGAAGATAAAGCATTATTTTACAGCCTTTATATTAGTAGTATTACTATGGAGAAGTGCGGTCTTGACCGATTCATCCTTAGGAGAGCTAATCTCTGGTCTGCCGAATATGTTTGATCTGCTTAAGGAAATGTTCCCTCCAAACTGGGGGTATTTTGACAATATTATAGATGCGATGCTGGAGACGATCCGGATGGCACTAGTCGGTACAACGTTTGGTGCCATTCTCGCGGTTCCCGTTGCACTGCTGTGTGCAAGCAATATTACGCACAGCCGATGGCTTCATTATCCGGTGCGTATGCTGCTGAATTTGATCCGCACCATTCCCGATCTACTGCTGGCTTCTATTTTTGTTGCCATCTTCGGACTCGGTGCACTTCCAGGGATCTTTGCTTTGACAGTATTTTCGCTGGGGCTGATCGCTAAGCTTACCTATGAAGCGTTGGAGACGATTGAACAGGGGCCTTTGGAAGCCATGACTTCAGTCGGAGCGAATAAGACTCAACGAATTATCTTCGGAGTCATTCCGCAAGTACAGGCTCATTTCATGTCTTATGTGCTGTATGCTTTTGAAATCAATGTCCGTGCTGCAGCGGTTCTAGGTCTGGTAGGAGCGGGCGGAATCGGCCATTACTATGAAGTGACATTAGGTTTCTTAGAATACGATAAGACTTGCACCATTATCTTGTTCACATTAGCAGTAGTATTGATTATTGATTATGTAAGCACTAAGCTGCGGGAGAAATTAATATGAGTAAATCATGGAATACCCTTGTCCCCAAACCTCGTAAAAACCGCTTCCGCTGGCTGATTTATGTGGCATTAGCGGCAGTATATATTTGGGCTTTTTCGGGAGTACCGTTTAATGGATTTAAAGAAACCGCCGGGATCATTACTAAGGCAATCTTTGCTGGGATATTCTCACCTGATTGGGCCTTCGTTTATTTACCGGATGGGGAGGATCTGCTTCGGGGCTTGCTTGAGACGTTAGCAATTTCAATCTTAGGGACTTTTATCTCGACCTTTTTATGTATTCCTTTTGCATTTTGGGCAGCCGTCAATATGAGTAAGGGAAAGGCTATTTCAAGTTCCGGTAAGCTGGTATTAAGTTTTATACGGACATTCCCTGAGATCATTATGGCCTTGCTGTTCATCAAGGCTGTTGGGCCGGGTTCATTTGCGGGTGTACTGGCTCTGGGTCTGCATTCCGTGGGCATGCTCGGCAAATTGTTCGCGGATGAGATTGAGAATATTGATAACGGTCCACTTGAGGCTTTAATCTCATCTGGTGCCAGCCGTATGCAGGTGTTATGGTTTGCTGTTGTGCCACAGGTATTGCCAGGCTTTCTATCCTATACTTTATACAGGTTCGAAATTAATGTTCGTTCGGCTACGATTCTGGGTATGATTGGGGCAGGTGGGATTGGCACACCGTTAATCTTCGCACTCAGTTCACGGAATTGGGATCGTGTCGGGATCATACTATTAGGCATCATTGTGATGATTACGATTATTGATTTGATTTCCGGCATGATTCGGAAGAAGCTAGTGTAACGGAATCGCATTATTACAGGTTAGACAAGACCTCCTTAGGGTATGAATCATACCTATGGGAGGTCTTTTAATGATTAACGTATCCTTCGGAAAAGCTATATAAGTACTAATATTTTTTGTGTTAACATATGTTGGTCTATCCGAACTTGTACCAAAGGAGTTGAAAGCTTGGAATCTGCGCTTATTGGGAGCTTTGTATCGGCAATGGCTACCGTTCTTGGAGCATTTCCGATCTTGTTCGTGAAGAGGTTATCTGAGAAATGGAAGGACGTTCTCGTGGCTTTTACTGCAGGTATAATGGTATCGGCTTCTACATTTGGACTCATGCCACAAGCGATTAAAGAATCAGGTATTATCGCTTTAACCTTAGGTCTGATTACAGGAGTGCTGTTGCTTGATTTAATTGAAAACAACATCCCGCATATCGACGTGGAGAATAAACCCGGATATACCAATATGGATTCGAAGGCACTGCTCGTTTTGATTGCGCTGTTTATTCATAACATCCCAGAAGGTCTCAGTACAGGATTCAGTTATGCCAGCGAGCAGGCGAGTCTGGGTCCGACCGTGGCAATAGCTATTGGTGCGCAAAACATGCCAGAAGGATTAATACTCGCAGTCTTCCTGATGAATTCTAGAACAAGCAAGCTAAAAGCGTTGGGAATCGTTACACTTACCGGACTAATGGAGATGGTGTCTGCGGTTATTGGGTATTTCACTGCAAGCTACCTACAGAATGTAGTGGGCTATGGTCTCGCTTTTGCCGCAGGAGCGATGCTCTTTATCGTCTACAAGGAGCTGATTCCGGAGAGTCACGGTCATGGTTACGAACGGCCTTCGACGTATTCATTTATTTTTGGATTATTAATTATGGTGTATATCACGCAGATCTTTGGGTGAGTAGCGCATAAATCTACCCGTACTGAAGACATACAATATCTATATCAAAAAGAAGACCCATGAAGCGCCAGAGCAGCTTAAGCTGCCTGACCTCATAGGCCGTCTTTATGGTTTAATCTATAATTATCCTCGCAAAATCGTCTCGATTTGCTCCAGCTCTTCTGTGCTTAGCTCCGGTGCATTCAAGGAAGCGACAGCATCTTCAATCTGGCTCACCTTACTTGCGCCGATCAGAGCAGACGTGACTTTACCTCCGCGGAGTACCCAAGACAATGCTAGCTGAGACATTTTTTGTCCACGTGCAGCAGCAATCTCGTTCAGTTTGCGAACTTTGCCAATCGCCTCTTCAGTAATAGCATTCTCGGACAGGAATACACTAGGTCCAGCAGCACGAGAATCAGGAGCGATTCCGTTTAGATAGCGGTCTGTCAGAATGCCTCCTTGTAGTGGGGAGAACACAATCGAACCGATACCTTCCTCAGCCAATACATCCTGCAAGCCATCTTCAATCCAGCGGGACATCATGGAGTAGTTAGGTTGATGAATCAGGCATGGCGTTCCGAGTCGACGCAGAATTTGTGCCGCTTCGCGTGTCTGTTCAGGGTTGTAATTCGAAATCCCAACATACAGCGCTTTACCTTGACGTACAATAAGATCCAGCGCAGCCATTGTCTCTTCCAGTGGTGTATTCGGATCTGGACGGTGGTGATAGAAAATATCTACATAATCAAGGCCCATACGTTTCAAGCTTTGATCCAGACTGGAGACGAGATATTTCTTGGAGCCCCATTCGCCATAAGGACCGGCCCACATATAATATCCAGCCTTAGTAGAGATGACCATTTCATCACGATAAGGAGCAAGATCCTTCTTAAGGATTTGACCAAAGCTTTCTTCTGCGGAGCCAGCTGGGGGACCGTAGTTATTAGCGAGATCAAAATGCGTGATTCCAAGATCGAAAGCTCTTCTTGCCATCGCGCGACCATTCTCGAATAAGTCGTTTCCGCCAAAGTTATGCCATAGTCCAAGTGAGATCGCCGGAAGGAGTAGACCGCTTTTTCCAGTGCGGTTATATTTCATATTGTCATATCTGGTAGCGCTTGCGTTATACATCATTAGTTCCTCCTAAAAAGACTTATTTCTGATTAAGTTACGTCCTTATTGTAGCGAAAGATCCCGGACAAACGTATGTCAGCAAGGAAGAAGTTTATAGCACAATGTCATTTTTGAGATGACGGACACGGTATTCTTTTGGAGAACAACCTTTCACCTTCTTGAACATCCGCGAAAAGAGTAAGGGGTCCTGATAGCCGACGGAACGCGAGATCTCACCAATAGTACAGAAGGTTTCTGTCAGAAGCTCGCATGCTTTAGCGACACGGTAATTCAATAAATACTGCTGTGGTGGCATACCAATGGTCCGTTTGAACAAGGAAGATAAATATTTGCGATCCAGCTTGAGAGAAGAAGACAGCATTTCCACCGAAATGTTCTCACAATAATGTGTATGCAAAAAGTGCAGACTTTGCTCGACGTAAATACTCTTTTGACGCGGTAAAGGAAGTACATCCGGAATAGCTGGCACCGCTTGTAGTAAGAGGGAGAAAAAATCATACATAATCGCTTTTAGCGGCAGGTCAAGACAATCTGAAGTGTCGGCTGCTTCTGTCAGACGTTCGTAGAGATTAGGCATAAGCTGTTCATCCATCGGGAAGATTGGCTGCTCAGGCGACAAGGAGGTTTTGGATAAAATATAAGATACCTGTTCTCCGGTAAAGGCTACCCAGGAATAGATCCAGGGATTAGTCAGGTCCGCTGCATAAGAAGTAACGATATGAGGGTAAGTAAGAAAAGCTTGTCCCGCTTGCAGGATATGGGTCTGTTCACCCACAGATACCTTTCCAGTTCCCTCATGAATGAAATGTATTTTGTAAACGTCACGAACCCCGGGTCCGAAAAAATGCCCAGGCAGACACTGCTCCCGCCCCCAGTAATGGAGATGCAGATCGGGATTACCTCTGAAGGGTCGCTCAGAATTATAATTAAATATCGCCATGAATGCTTCAGTCTCTTTCTTTTATAGAGTTAACTTAAGGGTGATTGTGCCCACTTTCTTTTATTATACAGCATATTTTAGTGGGAACATTACTTGGAATGGTTTGCGAATTCTGTGATAGAAGTTTATCCCAGCTCAGTTTGGTTAAGTAAGCTATGAAGCTGAACGTATGAGCTAACTTTGATCACTAGGAGGTAATGGAGATGAATAAGAGAATAGTGGGTGTCTTTGCTGCCGAATACGAAGCTTCGAGGGTTATTGAAGAGTTGAAACGTCAAGGCTGCAGAACAGAGGATATATCGATTATCGCGAGAAATTCAGAGAGTGCGGATACGATTAGAGATGAATCAGGGACCCAAGCGCCGGAAGGAATAGCTACTGGTGCAGCTACGGGTGGTCTGTTGGGTGGATTAACTGGGCTCTTGATGGGGATAGGCGCTTTGGCTATTCCAGGCATCGGGCCGATCATTGCAGCCGGACCGCTTGCGGCAACACTTGCTGGAGCGGCAATAGGTGCAGGCAGCGGTGGATTAGTAGGCGGCCTAATTGGACTTGGCATTCCTGAAGAGGAAGCCAAGCGTTACGATAACTACGTGGATGAAGGCCATATTCTTGTAATGGTGGATGTAGAGGGCGAGCAGAAGGAGGAAGAAGTGAAGCGGATCTTCGTACAGCATAATAGTCTGAATGGGGATCGTTTTGAGGATATTGCGAATATGAATACAGCTGAGAATCGAAATTATGATGGTAGTGTAAAGGAAAGCGATGCGCTCCGGGCAGCTGATCAACAAGAGGCGAGAAACCTAGCTCAAGCTACCGGAACTATGGATGCCATGGATACCTTAGCAAGTGAGCGCATTAGAAATAAATAAGAAATGAATAACTTTTAGTAAAAAACAGACTATTTCACTAGCCATGGGTGAGCTGCTGAGATAGCCTGTTTTTTGTGATTTTATAAAGAGTCAGGTCATATATTTGTTTTTTTTAACCCAGAGGTGCTGATCCTTCGCTTTAGCATTAATTGCTTCAAGGCGTCAGCGTTTACGAGGATAGTTCCGGCAATGATGGTGAATACACCGAGGATCGTAACCCAATTCACAGCTTCATTATAAAAGAAAAAGCCAACCCCTACGGCAATCGGTGGAGATATATATAGCCAGGTAGAAGGAAACACAGGATTTGTCTTAGCGACAAGCCAGTAGAACAATGAATGACCGACCATCGAGCCGATTACGATCAGATAGAGCAGTGAACCTGCTGTCTCGAAAGAAAGCAGAAACTCAGGATGTACATTTTCGGTGGCTAAGGAAAGAATGAATAATAACACTCCGCCATACATCATTTGGGCTGCATTTAGTGCGATGGGAGAGACCTCAGGCATACTGTTAATTACTTTTTTAGAATAAATTGCACCTACCGCGTAACAGCACTCCCCAATAAGGACAGCTGCGCAGCCGATGAGCCATAAAGGTGAAATATCAACGACAAGATTAGGAAGAACGAGCAGCAGTACGCCAGTCAACCCGATGATACAACCATATAGGGAGATGGCAGGTGCTTTTTGCCGAAGAATAGAAGTTTGGAGCAACAGAATCATGATCGGACCAGTGGCAGAGAGGACAGCTGCTAACCCAGAAGATACATATTGTTCGGCCCAGTAGAGACCTGCAAAGGTGCCAAAGGTTAACGCAGATCCGGTGAAGAGCATTTCTTTACGCAGGAGCAGGGAGAAGCTAGCCTTTCGTTTCCAGACCATCCATAGAAATAGAACAGCACCTGCCACAAAAAAGCGTAAGCCTGCTGAAAAGAAGGGCGGCGCACCAGCATCCACACCGATTTTGATAGCTAGAAAGGTCGTGCCGAAGATCAGACATACAAGTGCATAAGCGAATAAGATCATTTTGAAAGTCCCCTTTAGTGTGTGTATATAGCGATCCTTGAACCAGTCCGTTAATCATATAGGGGAGAACATAGAACAGATGATGTTGAATAGAACAGATGACTTTAGAAATCGTGTACAATACTGTAAATAGGAGTTGTTCGGAGAGGAGTTGCAGTGAAGTGAAAAAGTCAGCGAGCGTGGAGCATAATCATCCCTTATTCCGGCAGGTATATGAATTTTTAGTGAATCGCATAGAGCGAGGGGAGTGGGGGGCACATGATAAGCTTCCTTCTATACGGCTGCTGGCGGAGGAATTAAAGGTACATCGACTGACAGTATTCAAAGCGTATAGAATGCTGACAGAGGATGGGAAAGTTTATGTAAAAGATAAATCGGGTTATTACGTATCGCCTGTTAGCTTGGTTCCTATTGTAGAAAAAGGCGCAGCAGTCACTGCCTATGCGCTCACTAATCCTCTTTCGGATATACAGAGAATGCCTGCTAAGTATCAGTTCTCACAGGCGCTGATTGATCCAGGTCTTTTGCCAAATCTTTTTCTATCCGACTATGTCAAAAAAGTGTTCGATTTATATCCCAAGGTCATGGGGACGTACTCTTCGGTTCAGGGAGATGAGGAGTTACGGGAGACGCTAAGTCGTCATTTTCGTAAGAAGCATCGGTTACAGTTATCCTCGGAAGAGCTGCTTATTACTTCAGGTGCGCAGCAGGCGATCAATCTGATATCACGAATTGTGCTCGGGCCTATGGACACGGTGCTGGTGGAGCGACCGACCTACAGTGTGGCCATGGATATTTTTCGCCGGGAGGGGGCAAGGCTGATTCCGGTGGAGATCACTCCGATGGGCTATGACTTGGAGGAAGTTGAAGCTCTGATGAAAAAGCATAGACCGCGCATGTTCTATATCAATCCGACTCATCATAATCCAACTGGATATACGGTGCCAGCGCAGCAACGTAAACTGTTGGTCGAGCTTGCCGAGCGTTATCGCTGTCTGTTAGTCGAAGATGATCCGTTCCGCGATATGTATTTTGAAGAGGAGCCCCCGCCGCCCTTTTTTGCTTACGATACCGAAGGTTGGGTGATTTATATTAGCAGCTTCAGTAAATATGTAGCCCCAGGCTTACGGATCTGTGCGGTGGCTTGTCGTTATCCGTTTATGGAGCGCTTGATCACGGCCAAATCACTCGCGGACAATGGTACTCCGCTGCTTAACCAGAAGATATTCCTACATTACTACACGTCATCACGTTTGCAACAGCATCTCGGTAAGCTGCGCATTGCACTTCAGGTGCATAAGGAGATTGTAGAGGAGGAGCTGGCTGGGACCGGGTGGGAGTGGACGCCTCCGCAAGGGGGGCTAAATCTGTGGGTGAAGCTGCCGGATCATCTCTCGGTGGAGCGATTGTTTGCCGCAAGTATGGCGCAGTCGATTGCTTTTGTGCCAGGAGAGCTGTTCGATCCGCTGGGGAAAATGAAGTCGAGCATTCGAATAAGCTACTCTTTTGCAAGCGAAGGGGTGCTACGTGAGGGGATTCAGCGGTTGATTGCAATTGCGCGGGGGGGATGAGTAAATTCAGAAGAGATGAGAGACTAGTGAAGTCTAATTCGGACGGAATGGATTAGATTTGTATAACTTGTTTGGGAATTGTTGTAACACTTTCCACGTTTGCTCCGTCTGTAAGATAAAGAAGGAGGTCATTAAGGTGCGAAAGGGTAATCTGCGAAATCCAGTGCTGATCATTCTAAGTATAACGTTAATATTTATGGCCTTGCTGACGGTGCGCCCCTCCGTTACTTATGCGTGTTCCTGTGTTGTACCTGCGGAACCACTTGAGGCGCTTGAATCAAGTTCAGCCGTCTTTACTGGGAAAGTAGTGGGCATAAAGGAGCCGAAGGGGACTATAATCTCATCTGCGGATCCAGTAAAAGTAACCTTTGAAGTCGATTCCAGCTGGAAAGGGGTCGAGGGGAATAAAGTAACATTGACCACTGCTTTATCGTCTGCCAGCTGTGGGTTTGAATTCGTGGAAGGGGAAAGTTATATCGTCTATGCGTATGCTAATGACGAAGATGACTCTGGTAAATTAGAGGCCAGTTTATGCAGTCGAACGAAGCTGCTTGCTTCGGCATCGGAGGACCTGAAGGAGCTTGGATCTAGTATATCGGCAGGAACACCTACAGCTTCTCCGAAGGCAACATCGAATCCTTCGCCGAAATCTGCAGATGGGAATAATGAGTCGACGGATGTGGCGGGGAAACCAGCTGCGGAGAGCGATTCCGTACCACTTGTTAATGTAGGGATCAGTGGAGTCATTATCGTTCTGATAGCGATAACTGGCGCTGTGCTCTACCGTCGTAGAGATGGTGGAACGCGAAAAAAATGACACTAACTGTAGGTCACGTTATGTGGTGATGAAATAAGCGGTCGCCGGAGAGTTATTCGGGCGGCCGCTTATTTATTTAAGCTGATCTTAATGAGATCAATAATTAGGGAATTCCTCCCTGTAATTTATCTTGTTTTAATCGATATCATCAATGTTCAGGGAATTCCTCCCTTTAATTCAGCAGAAATTGCCCATTTTGGCAATAATCCGCTCATTTATAGGGAGAATTTCCGCAAAAAGTTCAACTTTCACTTATAAAGTCCGAATTAGAGGGAGGATTTCCCTATAAATATTTCAAGGAGGTTAGAAATCTGTGAAACCAGCTGAAGTTAGGTAATGAAGGTGATGTAAGGTGCTGCAGGTAATCAAGGTGAAGAGGGGGAATTTCATACCGCAAGCTTACGTTACACCCACCCGAACAACCGAGCGAGTTGTGCGACTGCAAAGGTTACTCCTATGGCGATACCGAGCGGAATGACTGCTGAGAGAACAGCCCACTTCATGCTTTTCGTCTCCTTATAGATGTTCACGAGCGTAGTGCCGCAAGGATAGTGGAGCAGGGAGAACAGCATCATGTTAAGCGCAGTCAGCCAAGTCCAGCCATGTGATAAAAAGACATCTTTGATGCTGCCCAAGCTGTCGATATCGACCATAGCGCCTGAGGACATATAGCCCATAAGCAGAATAGGCAGTACGATTTCATTCGCGGGAAGTCCGAGAATAAAGGCCATAATGATAAAGCCATCCATGCCGAGCATGTGTGCAAAAGGATCAAAGAAGGCAGCCATATGATTCAGGACAGAATCTCCACCAATAAACAGGTTGCCAAGAATCCAAGTGATAATACCGGCAGGGGCAGCAACAACGATAGCCCGAGTAAGTACGTTAAGCGACTTATCTTTTGAAGAAATAAGTATGGTCTTCCAAATTTGCGGCCGGCGATAGGGCGGGAGCTCCAGTGTGTAGTGTGTTGGAACACCGCGTAGCGCAGTTTTCGACATGACCCAGGAAACCGTCAGGGTAACGATGATACCGATTAGCACCATCCCCATAAGTACGGAGGCGGTGGTGAGGGTACGGAGTGCGCCTGTCGTAGCCGCTCCTGCCATGAATAAGGAAGACAATAGAATCAATGTCGGCCAACGGCCGTTACATGGAACGAAATTGTTAGTTAAAATCGCGAGCATCCGTTCACGCGGCGATTCGATGATTCGTGTTGAGAGGATCGCGGCGGCATTACAGCCGAAACCCATAGACATGGTCAAAGCTTGCTTGCCGTGACCACCTGATTTTTTGAACAACCGGTCCATGTTAAAAGCAACCCTCGGCAGATACCCGAAATTCTCAAGCAGTGCAAACACTGGAAAAAATATCATCATTGGTGGCAGCATGACACTGATAACCCATGAGGTTCCTCGATATAATCCAAGCACAAGTACACCGTGTAGCCAAGCGGGGGCATGAATCGCCGCAAATCCGGCCGTCAGATAACCTTCAATGAAGCCGAAGAAAGAAGCAAGCCAGCTTGAAGGATAGTTGGCGCCGGCAATCGTAATCCAGAACACGATACCGAGGATGGCGAGCATAATGGGGAATCCCCATATTTTTGAAGTTACGATATTATCCAGCTTATAAGTGCTGTTCAGCTTCTTCTTATCCCTATAGGTGACTGCATCCCCGCAGATGCCTGCGGATACGCCATAGATACCACTGACAATCTCATCCCGTATCGCTCCGCCGTCAGCGAGCTTTTTTGCTGTGGACAGCAAGGAATCTAGAGGATCTAATCCCTTAGTGATAGGCGGTGACTCCATGACCGATGACCTCCTTTGCTTCAGGCAATTCTTTATTTTTCATATTCTCCTTAAGCGAAGTTAGCAAGCTGTCGTCACCATCCAATAAGCGCAGTGCAATCCAGCGTGCTGGATATTTGCTGCCAATGGTTTGCTCTACCAGAGGTGTAAGCTCTGCGATCCCTCGTTCAATCTCTTCGTTATAAGTAATAACCAGCGGCTGTGCGGTGAAAGTGCCGGTAGCCACTCGCTCCACCTGATCCAATAACGCTTCAATACCGATTTTATTGCGAGCCGATATCGCTACAACTGGCACGCCGAGACGTTTGGAAATACGTTTCAGATTAATGTCGATACCGAGTTTACGGGCTTCATCGATGAGGTTGATGCAGACTACAGCCCGCCCGGTAATCTCCAGCACTTGCAAGGCAAGGTTGAGATTTCGTTCTAGCGAGGTAGCGTCAAGCACGACTAGTGTCACATCTGGCTGTTCAAAAATAATATAATCTCTAGCCGCTTCTTCATCAGCAGAATTCGAGTATAGGGAATAGGTACCAGGAAGATCTACTGCAAGATACGTATGGTCTTTATGCTTAAACTCGCCTTCAGCAGTAATGACGGTTTTACCTGCCCAGTTTCCTGTATGCTGGCGCATGCCGGTCAGCAGATTGAAAAGCGTGCTTTTTCCAGTGTTAGGATTGCCTGCAAAAGCGACAGTGAAATGACTCATGCTTCTACACCTCCGATGACTTCTCCAAATATTAAAGAGCTTTCTTCTCTACGTAATGCAATGGTCGTGTTGCTTACCCGAAAAGCTATAGGATCTCCTAAAGGACTACGGCGCAACACCTCAACGGCATTACCGACTACAAACCCGAGATCCAGTAATCTTCTTCTAAGCACACCCTGAACTTCAATGCCGCTGATGCGCAACATACTGCCTTTAGCCGCTTCTGATAATGGAATACTAGTTCCCGACATAAGAACCCCCTTCTTTCAGTTATTGTATATTTGTATTTTTATGGTTATTATTTTGTGCAATGGAATTTTTCTTGTGGACTGACACAATATTAGTATATGTGAACAACTTTGTCCCTGCAACAAGAATGTTTCCCTAAGGCAAAATTAATTTAGACGCAGAAAAGCCCCTAACGGAAAGAAGGCTTGCGCTCTCCAGCCAAGGGGCTAAGATTGAGTCTACTCATAGGCTTGTCTTTAATTGGAATAGTCTAATCCAAGGTTTTATTAGTCGTGAAGTTACGTCCAGCTGCCAAAATCAAGCGTGCGTCCGGTTTCCACCAAGGTTTTAATATTACTTAGAACTTGCCACCATACGTTGATACTGCCAGCATACGAAGGATCTTCAGGATGCCATTCATCATGTATAAGCGTGAGCTTAGTGGTTTCACCTACCGTTTCAAGCAGCCAGGAAATACGCGATTCATATCTTTCATGTCCTTGATGATAGGAGGGGCCGACATTATGCGTGAAACGCAGTGCTTTTTGCGGAGTAAACTCCAGCAGCGTTCCATACACATGTAATGTTTCATCTCCATCTTCTCCAGGACCTACATATTCCAATAATTCGCCTTCCTTAAAAGTTGAATGGATTACGCTCCCGTAATAAATCTGTTTGGTACCTTCCGGAGAGATCAGAGTGTCCCATACCTGCTCAGGTGTGCCGCCAATATAAAATTCATAGTGAAGTTCTTTCATTCGTTATTCCTCCTTGGTTTGTAGCCTCATTTATTCCCATAGACTTATTTACACTATACAAAAGGATCACTGACAACTACGGTCAGTGATCCCAAGAAAATGATCTTAAACTTTATAATAAGCTGCTAGATCGGTAGCGATAGAGAAAAGTTTTTGTTTCAGAGCCAGAGGCTCTAGAATTCGTAGCGTTGTTCCATAAGGCAATAAGAAATATGGCATATAACTCAGCAAAGAAGGTTCGTCCACTTGAAAGCGGGCTTGTCCTTCCATGCGCTGTACCAGTGTATGTCCGAACAACCAGTGGCTGCATAGATCGTTCAAAATTCCCTCGTCAGAAGCAATGACTACGGTAATCCATTTCTCCTGAGTAGTTGACGCTGGCAGTAGGCTTTTTAACAAAAAATCACGTGCAGAGAAGTCAGCAGGACGAGTAAAGACAGCCTCTGTACGGTGTAGTTCAGTTATTCTATCGACTCGAAAGCTACGAATCTCTTGTCTCTGATGGCAATAAGCAACGGTGTACCATTGCCCTTTCCACAGTACAAGCCCATAAGGATCAATGGCGCGGGAGGAGGTTGTCTCTCCATTTCCTTTGCGATATTCCATTTGAAGGGTATGTCCATTAGCCGTCCCTAATTCTAGCTCTTGCAGTAGATGGGGAAGCGGAACGGCAGGGGAGTGGATAGTCTCAATCCCACTTTCATGGCGCTCCATTTGTTCTAATTGCTGTGCATTGCTGTACCGTTTGAGTTTGGAAATCGCTTGATTTAGCGCTTCTACATAAGGATATCCGGTTCCTCGGGCAAAGGAGGCCGCTTGCAGAAGGGAACGTTGTTCATCGGTGTCAAAGAATAATGGAGCCTCGAAAAAATGCTCCGGAAGGCTATACCCTCCACCAGGTCCGCTATCCGCGATAATTGGAACGCCACTGATACATAGTGCGTCAATGTACCGGTAAACGGAGCGGACACTGATCTCTAACGCTTCCGCCAGTTCCCCGGCCGTTCTTCCCCGTTGCTTGAGCATCCAGAGAATGGATAACATGTGATCAGCCTTAGACATGAATGCGGAACCTCCTTGCTAGGTTTATTGAATAATATAGCAAGTGTAACGTGTAAGCACGGTTCCGCCAACACAAAGAGAAGTATCTATACCATTATTTTTTTAAGACTATGAATGTACCGGGATCGTGCAATAATGAAATAAAGAGTCTGCACAGCAAGGAATGTACCGGATGTCATTAGCACGGGAAGCGTGACATCGGTGATATTCATTTGCTTCAGGATGGGCCGAATCACGACAAGGGTCTGAATGGTGGCAATCACAATCGGAATATAAAAGAGCACAGAGATCTGTTTGGTAGCAGAAGCTGACATTTCTTTGGTACTTAAACCGATTTTGGATAAAGCGGTGTACATTTGCTTATCTGTGTTCAGCTCGGTATGAAGCTTAAAAAAGAGAAAGCTGGCCGATGAAAGTGAAAAGATCAAAGCGATAAAGATGCCAATAAAACTAAATATGGCTGTTCCCTGTTTGGTTGATAGATAGCTGTCCGCTCGCGCTGTTAGTAAGCCGTTGTATTGATGATTATTAGCACTGTTGGATACTTTACTCCACTGGATAAGTTCTCTGGTGATCACAGCTTCAGGGGAGTTATCCTCAGGCGTAGGGCCATCCCATGCAGGGATTTTATATAGATATCGTACATAGGGCCTTGTGTATTCCGCTGCTGAAGAAAACTTATCATAAAAACCGTCATCTACGATTAAGAGTGAGCTTGCCATGGGGTCCATTGGATGTATCTTTGGCGTTCGAAATTCTTTTAGCAGCAGCTCTTCATCTTTCTGATTTTTCAAAAGAATCGTTCGATTCACAGCGTAATTCTGTGTCTCTATATGAGGGCTTAGCATTAATACAGCTTCTTTCTCAGATAGGGGTCCCACCTCGGGCACATTCATTTGCGGAGCCAATTGATTGAACTCTGATCGGGAGATGATATCAAGGTTAAGGAGGGTTTCTTTATCGATTCCTTGAATGGAAGCGGAGATTAGATCAACTTTATTCTCTGTATATTCGACTTTAGCATTCAGTAATTTATTATGAATAGGTTCTAAGTCTGGCGCTTTTCCCTTCGGATTATAGCTCGAATAGTTTATAGCGAATGGTGTTTTTTTATAGTGCTCCGTATTCGCTTGATTAATGGATAAAAGAAATCCAGAAGCCATACAAGCAATCGAGGTGACTACTGTAACAAGGAACAGCATTCTTGCATTGTCTTTGATCTTGTAGCTCATCTCAGAAATCCACAGCAGATTGGTCCCACGCCAAAGACGTTTACGGCGTAGCTTAAGCAAGCGTATCCCTAGTACGGATAACTGAGAGTAGAAAAAATAGGTTCCGGCAATACCTGTGACAGCAGCAACCAGTAGTGAGCTCGGAGATAATTGCTTACGAATCGCGAGAGCTCCAGCAGTCAACAGTAGAAATCCGAACAGCGAGAACAACCAGGAGACACGGGGCTCTTTTTTAGGTTTAACATTTCCCTTAAGTAGTTCAAGGACTTGATGCTTGCGAATGAACAATAATGTGAAGATCGAAATGACCAAGAATAATGAAATGAATGAGATAGAGGTCATCATTAATGCCTTCATTGGCCAATAAAATGGTAGAGGGTCCATGCCCATAATGGTCGTACTCAACAGCAAGAATAGCTTGGATAAAAGCATTCCGAAAGACATACCTGTGACGATAGAGAGCAGTCCGATGAGCATATTTTCGATAAGAATCAACTTGTTGATCTGGCCTGGACGTGCACCTAAGATCATCAGTAGGCCGAACTCCAAATTACGCATTTTCAGGAAAGCACTAATCGAGTATAGGACAAAAAAGAAAGCAAAGATAAACACAATATAAGAAGCGATTTGCATGCCGGCGGCTGAATTCAGGCCTAGCTTGATGTTCGTAACCCCAGGATGGTAAATAAACACGGAATATGAGAAAAAGATCATGACCATAAAAGCACTGCTTAAGAAAAAAGCAAAATAAGCCCGCGAATTACGCCGCACATTGTTAAACGCGAATTGAGGAAAGTTCATGACTATTCCCTCCCCAAAATGAAAGTGTGTCGATGATTTTTTGGAAGAAGGTTTGACGGTTATCTCCACGATGAATTTCTGCCGCTAGTTTTCCGTCTTTTATAAAGACGATTCGGTTGCAGTAGCTCGCTGCCAGTGGATCATGCGTGACAAGCATTATCGTCGTGCCCTCTTTATGATTAATATTCTCCAGCGATTCCATCACCGTACGTGAAGAATTAGAGTCAAGCGCACCTGTAGGCTCGTCTGCCAATATAATTGAAGGAGAGGTGATGATTGCCCGGGCAATTGCGGTCCGCTGACGTTGGCCACCCGAAATTTCATAGGTGCGTTTGCTCAGAATATCGGTAATGTTTAAGCGTTCTGCGACTCTTTGCAGCAAAATCTCCATCTGCGAGAGTTTACGATTGTCCAGCGTTAGGGGCAGTACAATATTCTCAGCAACGGTTAATGTCTCAAGCAGGTTAAAATCCTGAAACACAAAGCCTAGTTGTTTGCGGCGAAAGTGTGCGAGCTCTTTTTTATTCAAAAGATAAGGGTTGCTGCCATTGATATTCACCTCGCCAGAGGAGGGCTGGTCGATCGTGGAAACCATGTTAAGCAGTGTTGTTTTACCGCTACCGGAGGGGCCCATGATGCCTACAAATTCACCTTGTTCAATATTGAGATGGATATCGGTGAGAGCTTGGGTCGCTATTTTCCCGGGGTATACCTTATGAAGTCCTTTGACCTCTAAAACATTCATATCATCCATTCCTTCCGTTGCAAAAGTGAGTTTCTCATCCCTCACGAAGCGGGGACGGGTTATGTGTATAATGTATAAAATTGAGCGATAAGCTGCTATGGATTTACCTTAACGTTATCTTACAACGTGCTTAAGGTTATGTTCGTACTGGACTGGGATGAACAGATATGCAAAGAAGAAGAACCTCATAGCCATGATTGCTGACTACGAAGTCCTCTCGTTCTTATCTCTATAGATGATTACTATTGCTGAATATGAGTCGCACACGGGTTCCTTCTCCGAGTTGAGATTGAATTTCCACCTTATGTTCAAGCCTGCTGCAAATCTCCCTTACGAGGTACAGACCCATACCTGTCGATTCATGATAATGGCGTCCACGATCCCCCGTAAAGTAGGGATTAAACACACGCTTTAGATCTTCAGGAGAAATGCCGATGCCTTGATCGGTAATATCCAGAACCGTGTCGGTGCCCACACGCTGGGCTGAGAGGGTAACAGTTTTGGCAGTATTGGAGGCGGGGGTATAATTCACGGCATTGGTTAAGATTTGGGTAAGAATAAACATCAACCATTTGGCATCGCTATATACTGCTAGATTGGCATCCACCTGTACATCTACTTGTATACCTCTGCGTATGAATAGTCTGCGATTCTCGGCTACCGCCTCACTAACTATTTTGCGCAGAAGTAACGGTTCAACCTGAAAGTCATTTTCAAATCGGTCAAGCCTTGCCGTGTAAATAACCATCTCCAGCCCCCCGCGCAGACGTTCTAATTCCTCCTGAATACTTGCGGCGGTTTCCTCTTCAAGATCCTTTAGCGTGAGCTGAATGACAGAGAGTGGAGTCTTCATCTGATGAACCCAGCGATTCATGAATACGATATGCTGATTCATCTGACGGATATGCCCATTTACCTGCTCCTGATACTGACAGTCAATAAGCTGCAATAGCTCATGAATTGCTTCTGACAGAGGCGTTTCCCCTAAGGATACGGGATGATTTTGGAGTGAGTCCATAGGATCGCTTAGTGCTGCATACAATTTCCGGTGCTGAACATATCGGTAGCCTAAAAATAGTAAAAGAACTACGGTGCTAAGAGCGATTCCATAGAGCATGATAGAGATCGGTCGGTTCTCACCAGACAGCCAATACAGCAAGGGAATAAGCAACATTTGAAGCAGATAGAACAGGATTAGCGGAATCTGGTCTTTCCAAAATAGCCTCATGGCATATCCTTAGTGACATTAAGCCGATACCCAGCGCCTCTTACAGTTTCCACAATATCGCCAAGACCAAGATCCTTGAGTTTTTTGCGGACACGGGTTATGTACACATTTAATGTATTGTCATCTATAAAATGCTGATCCTTCCACATGAGATCAAGTAGACGCTCCCGGTTAACGACACGTCCTTCTTTTAGCAATAAGGCCTCCAGCAGAACGGATTCTTTTTGAGTCAGCTCGCTAGTATGTCCGTCGTATTGGATGACATAACGTTCAGGATAGAGGATTAAGCCTCCAGACTGGAGCTTATGCTCTTCCTGGGTCTGTGAGTAAGATCCGTATACTCTGCGGATGTGGCTGCGGATTTTGGCAAGCACAACCTCATAGTGAAAAGGTTTGGTGATATAATCATCCCCGCCATTCTCTAGCGCCATCACCTGATCCATTCCACTGTCCCGTGCAGAGATGAATAGAATAGGGCAGAGAGAGAGCGAACGAATCTGGCGGCACCAGTAAAATCCATCGTATTTTGGCAGATTGACGTCCAGTAGAACAACGTCCGGATG
This sequence comes from Paenibacillus sp. PastF-3, assembly GCF_029893135.1. Taxonomy (NCBI): domain Bacteria; kingdom Bacillati; phylum Bacillota; class Bacilli; order Caryophanales; family Paenibacillaceae; genus Paenibacillus; species Paenibacillus sp. PastF-3. The sequence continues at coordinate 288,652 of NZ_JARXWM010000009.1, forward strand.
AGTGTCATTAAAAATCTCCAGTACCCTGTTGAAATCCTCTATTATCACCGTACGAAATTCATATTTAGATAGATACGTGCTTAAAAGGCTCGCAAGTTTAGCATCGTCCTCTATGATTAGAATCGTTTCCATATATTCACTCCTTTGTTCAGTTATACAGTACCATGGACAAGGAAAAATATGCAAAAGTGAGTCAAGCCTAGCCTTCCGGAAGCCCCAACCCCAACCCCAACCCCAACCCCAACCCCAACCCCAACCCCAACCCCAACCCCAACCCCAACCCCAACCCCAACCCCAACCCCAACCCCAACC
>NZ_JARXWM010000010.1:0-219995 GCF_029893135.1 Paenibacillus sp. PastF-3
TTCTTGGTGGACTTCGCAATCCCGAGAATACCCTACTTTTTTGTTGCCTGGCTAGGCTCCAAATCCTGGTACACAACTTATTTTACGCCATCCTGAAGTAGAGAAATAACTTTAATCCCCCTTAGTTTTTCCATCGAAGTTATCTATAATTTTTTCATTGTATAATTTCCCATGCAATAAAAAAGATGACTCCTTATGATTTTAGAAGTCATCTGCTCAGATCCTATGAATTTAATAACCCTACATGTATCTTAATAACAGCCTTCTTAATCTGCTTACCCGGTTGACCCATCCCAGGTCTGTGTACATCATGCGGGAAAAAGACAGCGAACATCCCCGGCTTCAAAGTTAACACAATTTCATCGGATGACGGAGGATAAAGTGCATAGTCTGCTTCGGCATCGTAAGGCTTAATAGCCTCGGTCCCTTCTTGCAAGGGTGACCAGCCGATCGTTTCTTCCCCTTCGATCAAATAATGCACATCAATATAGGTCTCATGCTTCTCAGCAACCTGTTCCTCTAGCGACTTCGCCTCAAGCGCCATAATCGAAACGTATATCTCGTTACCGCGGATCTCGATTCGCCCGAGATCCGGTTCGTGTTGTAAGATGACTTTCAATTCCGCAATAGCCTCTACAATGACTGAATTCTCGTATCTGCTATGCTCTTCCCAAGATGATAATGAACCTAAGATCATATTGTCTCATTCTCCTCACCACTCAATTCGCTTACAGAGGTTGTTCAAAAAGTCCGCTTTTGATCACGAAGTAGCCCAAGAAGCTTACTCGACATCGAATATTGAATTCAGGCGAAACTTCCGGTGCTCACGTAGCTTCCACTACGCTCCGCTCCTCAGTTTCTACCTTCATCCAATCTTCTCGGTGCTGAAAACCATACTTTTTGAACCCGCACTTACAGTAGCTTCTCACTAACTGCCGCAGCTGTTGTTTCTTTATTGATAATGGACTGCTCACTTGTTCTTTTGAAATATTCTACATATAGAATATCCAGCAGATAGAGCTGTGAGATCTTTGCAGATAATGAACCGCCCTGCAGAGGCCCCTCATTAGCACCACAAAGTAAGGTAAGATCCGAATACGACGTTAAAGGTGACTTCTCAAATCTCGTAATGGATACCACCTTAGCGCCTCGCTCCTTTGCTTTTCTTGCAACCTCGATACTATCTTTAGTTGAACCGGAGTAAGAAATGATTACAGCTACATCTCGGTTAGACATTAGCGCCGCAGACATCATCTGCAGATGTGAATCCATCAAACACTCCGTTTTGTTTGTGATGCGCATAAATTTAATTTTAGCTTCCATCGCCGTGATTAATGAAGAGCCTACACCGAAAAAAGATACTCGTTCCGCATTTATCATATAATCAATAGCTTCATTGATCTTCTGTATATCAATTAAATTATAGGTCTCGTTCAGTGCACTTACATTTGTGGTCAGCACTTTAGAAGCCACGGCTTCCGTAGTGTCATCCATTAGAATTTGATCCGTAAGCTGCGGGATCTCATTCTCCACAGTGATACTATGAGCAAGTGCAATCTTGAACTCTTGATACCCTTTATAACTTAAAGATTTGCAAAATCGAAAAATACTTGATTCACCTACATCGCACGCGTCTGCAAGATCAGTAATCGACATATAGACAACACTTCTCGTGTTCTCCAGGACGTAGTCCGCTACCTTCTTCTCCGTATTCGTCAAATTATTGTACTTGGAATGAATCGAAGAAAAAATACTGATTGTTCGCAAATAAGCCCCTCCTTTATAATGATTTAATGTGCGAATAAAGAGGAAGCGCCTAGCAAGCCTGCCTTATTCCCAAGTGAGGCCTTAACAATTCTTACACCCGCGAAACTCTCCATAATTAAAGATTTCGTCCGTTCCTCAACCCTTTGAACTAAATCTTCTTGCTCCATAACGCCGCCTCCAATAATTATAGCGGATGGATTGAAAATATGAATAATTGAAGCTAAGCCCACGGACACCTCAGTTACCCATGAATCCAAAATCTGTTTTAGAGCTTCGTCCCCTTTGTTGATTTTATCAAAAAGGACTTTTCCGTCTATACATTCAGGATCTGCCTGCTGAGCCGCCTTTACCAAGGCAGTGGTTGAAGCATACTTCTCATAAAAAGGCAGTCCCTCCACCGCATCTGACAATGGATGTGTCAGGATATGACCAAATTCGGCTGCCACCCCATCTGCTCCTTTATAGATTTGCCGGTTCATTACTATGGCACCACCAATGCCCGTGCCAAACGTCAAACATAAGAAATTGTTAAAGTTGTGGGCAGCACCATAATGAGCCTCGCCTAATGCTGCTGAATTCACATCGTTCTCTACCATAACAGGTTTATGAAAATGATTAGTTACAATTTCCTTAATCTTCATCCCTGTATATCTAGGTATATTTTCGTTAGCATAGACTATAATTCCTTCTTCAGCATTGACTTGACCGGCCGTACTTATAGCAATGGCATCAAAATCATCATTTTCTGCAATTTTATCAAGTAATCTTGAGATTACATGCGGCCCTCCCAAGAGGCTCTCTGTTGCATACTCCTTAAAGTTATGAACATTCCCAAGTTGATCACATATACACATCTTGGTATTGGTACCGCCAATATCTACAGCGAGAATTCTCATCCTTATCTACCCTCTCCGGCAATCTACTGAATAGCGTCTACAAACCTTTTGGTAATCTCCATTGGTCTTGTAATCGCTGAGCCGACTACTGCTGAATAAACACCCAGATCGAACATTGTCTTCAGTTCTTCAGGAGTGGAAACACCGCCTTCAGCTATCACAGGCACAGAGAAGTTGGTCACGATTTGTTTGACTAGCTCAAAATCCGGGAGTGAACGGTCTTTCGTATACTCTGTGTATCCACTTAAGGTGGTTCCTATAAGATCAAATCCCAGCTCAACAGCTTTAGCAGCTTCTTCAAATGTAGAGCAATCTGCCATAAACAGTTGATCTTTATAGGTCTCTCTTATGTGAGGAAATAGTTCTGAGATGGTTGATCCATCCGGCCGAGTCCGGTCTGTCGCGTCCATAGCAATGATATCTACCCCTTCGCGGTAAAGCTCATCTACTTCCTTCAGGGTTGGTGTAATAAACACTTCAGAACCTTCATATACCCTTTTGATGATCCCAATGATAGGTAAATCCACTGTTTTCTTAATTTCTTGAATATCTGCTACACTATTTGCCCGAATGCCTGAAGCACCGCCCAAGTATGCTGCATAAGCCATTCTTCCCATTATAAACGGACTATGCAGCGGTTCTTCGGGTAAGGCTTGACTGGAGACGACTAGTTTATGTTTTATCTTTTTAAGTACATTATTTTCAGTATTCATCAGTAACCCACTCCACATTTTTATTTATTCTTTCACTGCTCCTGCTGTAATTCCATTGGTGAAGAACCGCTGAAATAACATGAACACTAGCAACATCGGAATTGCAGCAATGGTGGCTCCGGCCATTTTATATGCGAAATTAGGATTCAGATCCTGCATTAAGGTTGCAGTACCAACCATTAATGTTTTCATTTTGTTCTCTTGGCCTATAACCAGCTGCCACAAATAATCATTCCAGACTTGCACAAAATTCAGAATAAATAAGGCTCCGATACCAGGTTTAATAATAGGCACCATGATGCGAGTGAAGATCCTCCATTCATTTGCACCATCTATTCTCCCGGCTTCTCTTAAAGCATTAGGGGTTAAATCGAAGAATCCTTTTAATAAGAACACTCCAAATGCACCCGCAACGTTCGGCCAAATCATACCGTTATACGAATTCACCATTCCAAATTGCTGTGTAATCCGGAATAAAGGCACGATCATAATTTCTTTAGGAATCATCAAGCTCGATATGAAAATAATGAAGATGATATCTTTACCTTTAAAATTGATCTTTGAGAACGCATAGGCAGCCATAGCGCCTACAATAATAACGATAATCGTAGATACGCCTGAAACATAAATACTATTAAACGTCCATCTCAAAGCCGGTTGGTTCTGAAACACATCCACATAGTTGGAGAAAGTAATCGATTTAGGCCACCAGTCTGGAGGCATCTTCACAACATCTGAACTGTTCTTGAGAGAACTTGTGAATAACCAATATAATGGAAAAACATTAAGGAGCGCGAAGAGGACAATGATCACATTCGATATCACATCAAACTTCTCTCTCTTCTTCTTATTTCTTATTTTCGACATGTTGTATTCCCCCTCACTTCACCTTAATCATGCTTCGTAGCTGAGGCACAGATAATAACAATGTAATCACGAACATGATAACGCCTACCGCAGAAGCTACGCCGAGTTGGTTGTACTTAAAGGCATTATTATAGAGGTAGTACATCAAGGTTACCGATGAATTGTTCGGACCGCCGCCGGTTAATAACTGGATGACTACAAATATTTTTAGAACAGCAATAATATTGATAATCGTAATATAGGTCGTTGTTGGTCCTACAGAAGGAATGAGGATCTTCGTAATCACTTGCCATCTGCTTGCACCGTCGATTTCTGCTGCTTCAAAAAGTTCTTTAGATACACCAATCATCGAAGCAATATACAGAATAATGGCTTGGCCCACGTTAGTCGCGAAGGTCACAAAGATCACCACTGGCAAAACTGTCTTTGGATTTCCTAGAAGATTAATCGTCCCAAGTCCCATATCTTTATATATAAAAGAAATAAGTCCGTTAGCAGGATTCAGCAGGAAGCTCCATACCATACTCATAACAACCATGGATACCATGACCGGGATATAATAACTCCCTCTTATAAAGGAAACGTACTTAGCGTTCTTATCAAATACAGCCGAGGCTACAAATAAGGCAAAGCCCACTGTAAGCAGGACGATAAAGACTACGAATATAATCGTATTGAAGATCGCCTTGAAGAATACCGGATCATTAAACAATGTGGTGTAATTAGCCAAACCCACAAACTTCTCACTATCATAATTAATTTGGTATAAGCTCAGGCGCATCCCTTCTAAGATCGGATAGACAAGAAAGGCTAAGAATACGATCATCTGAGGTAAAATAAACAGATAACCTGTAATATTCTCTTTTAGGTAATTACTACGTAGTTTCATATCGTTTACCTTTCTAATTAACAGCCCTTGGAGCCTCTTCAGACTCTAAAGGCTGTTAATCGTTTATTGTTTACCTGTTCTTAGATTATTGGAAAATGACAGAGCTAGCTTTATTCGTATCAATCACTTTATTACCATTAGTCTGATAATCTTGCACAAACTGTTCTGGTGTCTTTGCTCCCATGTAAAGCGCCTGTAGATCAGGGTACAAAACTTCTCTTAATTGGCTATATCCTGGAACGTTGCCCGTGAAGTTAAACAAATATTTTGAGTTGGCATCATAAGCAGCAAAGAGAGGATTCTCCGACTTAAGTTCTTCAGCCACCGAGCTTCTCACTGGAATACCATTCTTAGAGGATTTAACTAGTTCAGGATCACTTGAAAAGAACTTCACGAAATCTTTAGCCACTTCAGTCTTCTTCGCATCTTTGGACTTAAATACACTAGCACCAACTACATAAGTAAAGGATAGAGGATCTCCGCTTTCGGACGGAATATTAGCAAGACGCATATCAAACTTAGCAGACGTGCCGGATTCCATATTTGCTTTTGTTCCATTGAACAAGATTGGATTGGTGAAACTGATCGCCAGCTGCTGATTCTGGAACATGGCATTGGCATCATTGGAGGATACAGATTCAGCGCCTGGATTTGTATATCCGCCGTCATATAATTTTTTCAGCCATGTTGCAGCTTTAACTCCATTCGCATCATTCAGAACAATGTTCCCTTGATCATCGAAGAACTTGTTGCCGAACATTCTTAAGTATGCAAGGTTCCATGTATCTCCTTGGTTATTCACAGCGTACAGTGCCATTGGATAGGCATTAGAATATTTGTCTTTCGGAAGATTATTTTTCAGACCGTCCAAGATTTGTTGATACTCATCCAAGTTCCAAGTCTTAATTTCGGACTCTCCACCTACGAACTTGTCTAAACCAGCCGCTTTAAACATGTCTGCGTTGTAGACCAAAGTGCCCGGATTGTGTTGGAATGGGTAGAAGTACACATCTTTTCCGAACGTTACTGCATCCCAGTAATTTTGTGCGATATCACTTTTTGCGCCCTCATCGATGATGTCAGTCAAAGGCTCCAAAGCTCCACGATGAACATAATCGCCCATTGGGAATACGCTTTCAAAGAAGACATTTGGTGGAGTTCCTCCGCTCAAGTTAACGTTGAGGAGTTGGTCGCGCTGATCTCCGGCAATAACTTCAACCTGAATGTCAGCATCATATTTATCATATTGTGCCTTGAATTTCTCAGCTGCAGCCTTAAGGAAGCTATCATAGTCAGCTCCTTGTTCCGTTGCATCCACAACACCTTTCCACTGAGGGGTCAGCCATACTTTAATCGCGACTTTTTCCTTGCCAGATTTAGCAGTATTATCGGATGTATTAGAACTTGCTGCATTGTTACCAGAGCATCCTGAAATCAATGAAATAATTACCATTAATGCAACCATTGTTGAGAGTACACGTTTCTTCTTCATTTTAAATCCTCCCCTATTCTAATATCCGTTTGACATGATATTTCACTAAATCAGCCATGTTCCGATGCCCTTGTCGATCAAGATGCATGTAGTCTATTTCATTCATCGATACATCTTTGCTGGCATCCATAAAGTGGATGTCTGTCCCTCTAAGAAAATTCCCGAGATGCTGAGAGATCTCTATGGATTTCTCGCTACAATTACTCCCCATTGGCTTACCAATGGGAGTATGAATATACGCTGCCCCAATGGGGGGCGGTGCGATCACAAGTACTTCCGGTGCTTTTCCCGCTGGTCCTGCCCCGCTCCCTCTAGCTTTATGAGCGAGTCTAACAATACCTTGTACGATGTTATACGAAGTTAATGCAAATCCTTCTTTCGTATCATTCGTCCCAAGCATGATTACTACCAAATGAAGTGGTGCATGTGACATGAGGCATGGATAGAGATAAGATATTCCGGCTAACCCTTCAAATAACGGATCCTCACTAACACTGGTTCTACCGGGAAGCCCTTCTTCTATGACACGATAAGTGTTGTACAATTCTGATTGAAGAAGTCCGGTCCAACGTATTTCATCATTAAACCTTTGGTCCGTCTCTGCGTCGTAGCCCCAAGTATTGGAATCACCAAAGCATACGATCGTTCTCTTCATTTCATTAACCACAATATTTTTCGATTGCTTGATCAATCAATTTCATAATATCTGCGATTGGACCCGCATCTTCAGCGGCTACCCCTTCAAGCGGTGCTCTTACACTACCAATGTTTACACCTCTCAATCTCAGAACCTCTTTAATTTCCGCATACATAGAACCCTTGAGGGAACAAAGCGCGATGATGATATCGTTAATATCACTTTGAAGTTGTCCTGCTTCTTCAAACTTCCCAGCGAGTACAAATTTATTAGCCTGCAAGAACAACTCCGGCATCACCGCATAAGTACCACCAATGCCTGCATCGGCTCCCATGATTCTTCCCGCTACATACTGTTCATCCGGTCCATTAAAGACCACTACATCTTTTCCGCCCACTCTTTTAAATCTTTCAATATCCATAGTTGGCATAGAAGAATTCTTAACACCGATAACCTTATCATTAGCAAGAAGCTTCTGGAATAAAGCCGGGGTCAGTGTATACCCTGTAGTCTGAGGAATGTTGTAGATAATGAACGGTAGCGGAGTTGCGTCCATAATATCGCTCCAATATTTAGAGACTGCGCTATCAGGTAATTTGAAATAGATAGGTGGGATTGCGGATAGTGCATCATATCCTAAGCTCGCCGCATGTTTTGCTAATTCGATACTATCTCTAGTGGAAGGGGCTCCAACATGAGCAATCAGTGTCATTTTACCTTTCAGGTTACTAGCTACATAGCTAAGTACCGCTTTGCGTTCGTCCAGACTCTGGTAGATACATTCTCCAGAACTTCCTCCCACATAAACACCTTGAACTCCTTTTTCAAATAAGTAATCACATAAGGTATGCGTCCGGGATTCCGAAATATTTCCTTGATCATCGTAGCAAGCATAGAAGGCAGGTATAATTCCGTGAAACTTTTCCAAAATCATTGTTAATCCCCCTTAAGATGTGAACGGTTTCTTTTCTACATATTCAAGATATCACTTAAATTTGATTCTGTAAATTATTTTCTCTATTTTTTATAAAATAAAATTTATTTCCACCAGAAGAACAATCATTACTAGAAAAATAATTTCATTTAAGTGAATGCCCATAAAAGAAGACCTTATTTTCCATTTAAAAATAGAATATCGTACGCTATAAGCTGCTGTTCTTATTATCAGAGTAACACTATCTACGAGCTTAAAATCATTCGCCGGAATAGTAATTACTAGAAATTGTTCGCAACGCTTAGGGGCAATTGATTATCCTTTTAAATCTAATGAAATTGTCTCCTACCAGGAGACAATTTTCTCCATAGGAAGCACAAACCCTAATTAACACACAATGTTCACTTAAAAACTGTGTTTTTCACGTGGACACAGCTTTAAAAAACTAATTTCCATGATATAATGAAAGCGTAACCAGAACAATATAAAATACATTGTTTCTTCGCCAAAGGAGGCTGGAGGAAATGCTAGCAGGTCTTAAGGAACTTAAAAATTGGGTAACGGAAAATTGGAATCCAACGATGAATTCAGGTAATGAGGATTATCAAAAAATGGAATATTCTGTGCAACGCCACTTGCACACTCCAAGATCCCCAAAACCACTCACCTATGAAGAAGAAGCTCGTATCAAGACTGTTAAATTCCATTAATCTCACCACCTTTAGATACAGATTGACCCTATAATAGAATCTTGTCCTAAGGCCGCACATCCGGAAGTTATTCCAGTAGAGCGGTCTTTTATTATGCCTTGAGATTATGTAAAGAAAAACCTTCCCCACCCTAAGGGTGAGGAAGGCTAAGGGGTTATTTCTTCATTTTCCGATAAATCTAAGGCTTATCTTCCTAGTATCATTTTATCTTATATTCTTCTTTCTTCTGCAAGTCCGAAAGCTTGACAGCCTGACCTGCATTCAATCTCGAATGTTCCGACGCGAATGCGATCAAATGACTCTGCAGGGATGCCGTCGCCGAGGTCAAGCCTTGCGATGGATTGCTGTCAAATTGACGCACATTCCGCAGGAATGAGCTTACCATACGGTCATCGCCGCCTCCATGACCATCACCTTCCACATTGCAGCCAATCTCAACCTTCTCGCCCGATACATAGCGGTATAGCGTGAAGGATCCTTTGTCCATATCCCCAATGATCTCGCCTTGCGTTCCCATAATTTGAACCCGACGCGTGCCGCTCTGTGTCAGCCCTGACATGATAAACGATGCGTTCGCTCCGTTCTCGAACTCCATGTTGACCACCTGGTGATCCACAACATTATTATCGCAGTGATACACGCAGCGACCCCACGGTCCTTCCTTCAGCGCCTTCAAGATCCCTTCTTGCGACAAATCATTCGTCATATAGCGTGCCCAAGGATGTCCCGGGGGCTGAATATATATTTTCATCGCCGAGAAGGCGCATTCCTTCTCAACCTCACAGCCGTTGATACAGCGATCCGTGGAGCCTTCCGGAGCGTTCTCCGCCCTGAAATGCAGTAATGATCCGTACGAGCTCACGCTTGTACACGGTTGATTCATAAGCCAGGAGATGAGATCCAGATCATGGCATGATTTGGCCAGGATCATGGGACTCGTCTCCTCCGAATTGCGCCAATTCCCGCGGACATAACTGTGTGTCATATGCAGGTAGCCCACATTTTCGGTTAATTGAATCGTACCTATCGTTCCGAGTTCACCGTCTTCAATGCATTTTTTGATCCCAGACCAGAACGGGGAATATCGCAGGACATGGGTTACGACGAGCAATCGCTTATACCGAAGCGAAGCTTGCTCCAATTCGATGCATTCTTCCATGGAAGGAGACATCGGCTTCTCTAGCATGACATGATAGCCTAGCTCCATCGCTTTCATCGCTGGTATATAATGCATCCGATCGAGCGTAGCAATTATCATCACGTCCGCAATTTGACCCTGATCGAATACTTTCTCCCAAGAATCGTAAACATGCTCTGGGGCAATTCTATGAATCTCTGCAAATCGATTTCTACGTTCATCATCCGGCTCAGCTACGGCAACAATCTTTAATTCATTCGGGAACTTCTCCGCGTAGGGCCCATAAATATATCTTCCTCGACTGCCAGCGCCAAGTAATACAGCTGTTAATGTTCTCAAGACTACTCCTCCTCTTGCGCACCTAGTGTACTTCCATTGTAAGGCGGTAGGAACGGAGGCAAAAGAGATCATTACTGACATTTCATATACATTTATTGACCTTGATTCTGTATATGGATTCTTGCCATACGGAAATCTTGCGGTGTCGTTTCGTTCTGCTTCTTGAAGAAGCGAATAAACGCAAGCGCGGAGTTGTACCCCAGGGCAGCAGCAATTTCATTCACTTTCATCGATGTGTTGAGCAGCATATCTTTGGCGATCAGGTTACGATAATCGTTCACATATTTAGATAACCCCATTCCAGTGATTTGCTTATAAAGCCGGGATAAATACGATGGATTCAAGCTAACGTAATCGGCCAGCGCATTTAAGGAGATATCCGTGGAAATATGTTCTTCAATATATCGATGTACTTTATTCACGACCTCTGTCGGCAATTGCGTACCCCGCAGCGCATTCCATTCGAAGAAGCAATCCGCCATTTGCGAGAAGTATTGAATCAGCTCCGACCATGATGCGGAATCTCCATAGCGATATAACTTATCCAGATCCATCAGCGTATTGATATAATCCCGAATTTCCCGATTCTTATGGATATAGAACAGAAAAATAGCTGAAAGTGAATGATACAGTTCGATCTTCCGCTCATTCGGCGACTCCTCATCATTCCAAATGGACGTTAGTTCGGCATACAGCTTGTTGAATTGTTCCCGATGATTATTCTCGAGACAAGACATCAGCAATTGAACACGGGCGTGATAGAAGGCATCGCGGTAGTTCCCACTCAGATCACCGTTCACTTCTCTTTGAATGTCTTTATCGGTCAATATGACCTCATCAAATAATCCATGTCCTTGTACCAGACCGTATTTGATCGAGTGAAACCGATCAGATATGTTATCCCATGTCGTTGCTTCACTTCCAAGAAGGAAAGAAACCGACAAACTCAGCAATCTCTTGCAATTTCCCTGCACAGTCTCCAGAATACCGCTCGTATACCGATGAGCTCTGATCCAATCCTGATCCCCGTATTCGATAGACGATCCATCCGGGATTTTCGGTTGAATCATCCAGATGATTTTGGATAACTCGAATACAACGGAATAGCATCTGACCTGCGTGGACAAATACTCATCGCAAATGTTCTGTACGGCGTAAGTCAATAACGCTTTATCCGGCGTCGTGAACATTTCTTTCCATGCGTCTACCCTGCCTATGAGCAAGTAAACCGGCAATGTCGCATCAAGCGGGATATCGATTTCTTTGAACGCCTGCTTTAATTGGCTATCCGATACATGCTTGCCTTGAAAGAGCTCCCACACATACTCTTTTTGCAGAGAGGGCAATGCCAGTCTCATTTTGGATTGCGCTCTAGCAATCATCTGTTCTTGGTTATTTTCTTCTTCAATTTTCTCAATCGCCCGTTCTACGGACTGAATAATTTTCTCATCACTTTCGACCTTTAGAATATAATCGAACCCACCGTACGTAATTGCGCTCTTAGCATAATGAAAATCATTGTATCCTGTTAAGAAAATAACTTTGCAGGCCGGCCACTGGGATTTGATTTCCCGAAGCAGCTCAATCCCTTCCAGTCCAGGCATCTTAATGTCGGAAATCACGATATCAATACGATGATGAGACAGTACCTCCAGTGCTTCTTCACCTGAATATGCCTTCATAACCTCGAGTTGTAAATGATCGGTCTCATTGAATAGCTCCAGAAGACCATCGACAATAATGGGAAGGTCATCGACGATTAGCAGTCGGTACATGCTGATTCCTCCTCTAGTTCGCGCTCAGATTGATTCTTACTTGAAGTCCACCAAGAGCAGAACGTGACACTGTAATGCCATATTCCTCACCGTACCGCAGCTGTATTCTGCGATGTACATTTATGATTCCGGTTGTTTCCTCCATCCGAGTGGTGGATTGACGCAGCCGCTTCTGAAGCTGTTCGATCTCCGCATCGGAGATGCTTCGGCCATTATCTTCGACATAGATGGAGAATACATCACCCACCCGCTCACAATGAACCCATAGCTCACCCTGCTGAATCATATTGCCCAAGGCATGCTTATAAGCATTTTCGATGATCGGCTGCAGAATCAGCCTCGGCACGAAGAAATCGGGAACATCACCTTCGAACTTGACTTGAATACGGTCTCCGTAACATATGGTTTGCATGTCTACATACGTGCGAGAATGATTGACCTCCAGCCCCAGCGGAATATCATCCTCGTCATCGCGAGTAATGAACTGAAAATATTGTCCGATGTACAGGCAGAATTGATAAGCCTTTTCCTTCTGATTCTCGGATTTAATTAACCGGCACAATACAAAAAAACAATTATATAAAAAATGAGGATTAATTTGCGATTGCAATCGTTTCAGTTCGGAACGCTGGTTCCTGATTTGCTGCTCGTAATTTTCCTCGATTAGTGTTTTCAAGGATCGGATCGTATTATTAAAAGCGTGGTACAAATACCCGAACTCATCAGCTCCGCGATCGATCACGATCGGTTCCAGCCTATTCTGCTGAACGCGCCGAAAGGAATGCACAAGTTTCATTAATGGCCGATAGATAAATCGTAATAGAAAGTAGGAGAAGAAAACGACAATACCTACAGCTAGCACGCAAGCCCACCAGAACAATGCTCGATAGATCTCAAGGGAACCCAAGATCTTCTCCTCGGGAATGCACATAATCGAATAGGAATTCCAGAGACTGGAGTATTTATATACCGTAAGAAACCGCTTACCATTATACATAATCGTTTCGTATCCTTCGTCTTTTTGCAATTCCCGCTTATCCGCAGCGAAGGATTTCATTTGTTCCAACAGTTCAGGATCCATGTCACTCTCGATCTCCCAACCACGTTCCAGATTGAGTAATACGCTCTGTCCACCACGCGAGCTGCCGATTTGAGATAACGTTTCTCTGATTTTGGTAGTCGATAATTCAACCGCTACGATATAAATCGGATTTTTAACGGTATTAATGGGGTATTGCATGGAAATAAATAATCGATCATTCCAGTAAATGAAAGGTTCTTCGTATAATCTCTTGTTTTGCTGCATAGAAGCATATTCCTGCATATTCGTCGAAGTTTCAAATTTATTGCTAAGTATCGTTCGGTCGATAAGAGGGATATACGCCCTTGCTTCTTGTATAAATGGACTTGAGTTCTTCATCAATTCAAGCCGTCTTTGGATATCTAATATTTTTTGCGCACGATCGTAATAACTCATGTAATTGCCTGTAGTTGCAATTTCCATCAAGTCTTTGTCCATCACATAGTTCGGCAAATAACGGCTGATCCGGTCTGCTTCCTTGTCGAGTGAATCCAGATAGAAGCGAGTCGTATTTAGAATAGACTCGGAAATCTCACTCCGAATATTGTCCGAACCCTTCTCATTAATCAACCAGGTAATCGCCATGAGCGGAAACAAGGCTGCCAGAAAGGCAGCCATTATTTTCTGGAATATAGAGGAATCTTTAATCAAGAATCGGATTTTCATCGTTTGTTCTCCTGCAATGCAATGTCTTAGTTTGAGTGCCCTATTTTATTCTTTGACACTCCCCATCACAATTCCTTTAATGAAGAACTGCTGCAAGAACGGATACACGATTAGAATCGGAAATGCTGCTACGAAAATTTGAGCGGCTCTGCTCGTACGATCGGACAATTTGAGCATTAATTCTGCCCTCTCAGGTTTAATAAAGCGGAAATCCATTTTGATAATGATCGTCTGCAGGAAGGTCTGCAGCGGATAATTCTCGGGATGATTCATATAAATCATACCGTCAAACCAGCTATTCCAATGCCCCACCATGGTGAAAAGACCTGTCGTTGCCAATGCCGGCAACGATAGCGGCACATATATTTTCCATAAGGTAGTAAATTGACCCGCCCCATCGAGCAGCGAAGATTCCTCAAGTTCTTTGGGCAGACTGCGATAGAAATTCAGCAGCAGAATAACGTTGAACACCATAATCGCTCCTGGCAGCACCAAAGCCCAGATTGTATCGAGCATCCCAAGGTTCTTCACGGTTAAATAGTTTGGAATAAGCCCGCCACTGAATAAAATCGTGAATACGAAGAACCATGAATAGAAGGTCCGCAGCCGAAATTGGCGAGAATCTTTGGATAATGGATAGGCCGTGATAATCGTCAGGAACATGCTGATTGTCGTTCCCATAAGGACCCGCTGAATCGATACCCAGAATGCACGTAAATATTCAGGTTTTCCAAATACGTTAGCATAAGCAGCCGTTGTGAATTCAACTGGCCACAGGATGACTTTTCCGGCGGATGCTGCCTGCCCGGAGCTGAACGAGAGCGCCAAAATATGAATAATAGGCATGAGGCATAAGAAAGATACGGATCCCAGAAAAATGAAATTACATATCAAAAACAATTTCCTTCCGAATGATCTGTTAGTACGCACGATGTGTCTCCCTTCTGAATTACCGACGATTGCATTAGAAAATGCGGTAATTCGCTACACGATAGGCTAAGATATAGGACATAGATACAAATACGAAAGAGATGACTGATTTCAGTAGTCCTACGGCCGTAGCGAAACCGAACTGTGCTTGCTCAATCCCCATACGATATACGAAGGTATCGATAATATCCGCGCTCTCATAGACCGGAGGACTGTATAGATTGAAGATTTGATCAAATCCGGCATTCAGTACATTCCCGATACTAAGCGTGAACATGAGGACAATAATAGGAAGCATCCCCGGCAGCGTCACATGTAACGTCTGCTTAAAGCGTCCTGCGCCGTCGATCTCCGCTGCCTCGTATAGTGACGGATTAATACTGGTAAGCGCAGCCAGATAGACAATCGTACCAAATCCGAACTCTTTCCATACATCCGATATGACCATGACATAAGGGAACCATTTATTGTCTCCCAGGAAAAAAACAGGGTCGATATCAAACAAGCCAAGCACTTGATTGAGAATACCGGAAGATGGAGACAATACATCGATTAGAATACCGCTTAACAAGACCCATGAGAGAAAATGCGGCAAGTACACGAGCGTCTGGAAGGTCCGTTTGACCCATTCTTTCCGCAGCTCATTCAGCAGTATCGCTATGGTGACCGGAACGACCATGCCTGCTACAATTTTCATCACCGCAATGTATACTGTATTGAAGAATATCCGGCCGATATCGGGGTAATCCATCAGTAACTGAAAGTTTTTAAGACCAATAAATGGGGAGCCGAACAACCCTTTATTCGGTACGTATTTCTGAAAGGCCATCATAATGCCGGCCATCGGGATATAACTGAAGATGAGGACCAATACGATCCCAGGAACCAACATCAAGTGAAGCGGCCACTCCCTTTTCCACATACGCGTTAATACATTCATGCCATTCACCTCGCTATAGGACTAAAAAATTAAAAACTAGGTTAAAGAAAAGAGAGGTCGTTTGTGTCCAACCCCTCGATTCTCCTGCTATCATTGTTTGTTAGTCGCGTACCATTCATTGACTTCTTTGGTCATTTCGTCGCCGCCAAGCTTTTTCCACTCTTCCACGAATTTATCGAATTCATCCACGGATACTTGATTCATCATAATCTTGAAGTATACTTCATCCCGCTTCTTCTTCAGGATTTCTTGTCGATCTGCCATGGTTGGAGTCGGTGCGCCGTAGAATTTGTTCTGTAGGTACTGTTTATTGTTCTGAATTTCAGGAACAAGTGAATATGCACCTTTTGGACCTGAGATCAGATATTCCCACCACATGTTGATATCCGTACCGTCAACATACTTCATGGCACGCTCGTAACGAGTTTTTTGATCTTTCGTCTCCAAAATGCTCTCGTCTTTGTTCTCGATCGCTTTTGGCAATATTTCACCGTTATTATCCTTTTGTTTACCAACACGAAGCGGGCTTAGAAGCCAGTAGTTGTTGCCTTTCTCCTTCAGGTCTTTACCATACTCATACACTTTCTGTTCTGGCGTCGGATGATTATCCACGACAATCCAATGGTTCAGCAATTTAATAACGCCTTCCGGATGCTTCGCTTGCTTGGAGATAACATAATATTCGTCAACACCCAAACCGATCTGTGATAGTGCAGGTTCGCTATCCACCGATGGAATCGGGAATACGCCCCACTCTTGTACGACTTTACCATCCTTTACTGCGCCTTTAGCGAGCTGAGCCGGCACCCAAGACTGGCCGTATACGATACCTGCGTTGTTGTTGTAGAGGAGCTCTGCCGCTTTCTCCACATCTTTAACAGAGAACTCAGGATCAATCAATCCTTTCTTAAACATTTCCTGCATCGCCTTAAGGGCGTCTTTCACTTGAGGCTGAATGTCACTGTTGACCAAATTGCCATTTCCGTCTTCCATCCAAAGATTTTCATAAGCATGGTAACTATTCAAGAATGCTATTAGTCCTGTAACACCTGTGGAATGGTTAAATGGATCTTTGCTAATTGCAATTCCATACGGTTTCCCAGTGCCGCCTGGATCTTTTGTTTTGAACGCTTCGGCGATCGTCATGAGATCCGCCATCGTCTTTGGTTCCGGCAGGTTCAATTTCTTCAGCCAGTCCGTGCGTACATAGAGGAACTGATACTGGTACGGATTATAAGAACTTGGAATCCCCATGAGTTTACCGTCGAAAGTGGCGGTCTTCAGTTGCATTCCGCCATCCATCGATAAGAATTTCTTCGTCTCATCCGTCGCATTCTTGTCATATACGTCCGTGATATCCATAATCATATCCGCTTCGGTCAGCTCTTTCAGCTGTGTAGCATTAACCTTCATGAAGTCCGGAAGATCATTGGAGGCGATGGACATCTTCACTTTCTCCTTGAATTGAACGTCATCGGCGGACACCCATTTATTCGTGAGCTTCACGCCGATATCTTTCTCATACGCTTCATAGACCGAGTTCTTCTCAAAGCTCTCGCCCTCATCGAATTTGAGATACTGATCGCTTGCCGAAACTGTTGAAACTTCAATCACTTCATTTTTTTGTTCCACAGGTGTATCTGACTGCTTCTCTGGCTGCTTCTCCCCTTCATTTGTGGTTTTGCCGCATGCCGTGATAGTTAAACTTAGGATCAATGCGACGATCAGAAGTATTCTACTTTTTTTCTTCATATTACCCCTCCACATGGTCTCAAAATAGGTAGTGCATCTGCTTCATGCAGCTTCTCTTCCTAGTTCTAGTATAGGAAAGGGAGTGATCCCCATCTATATACTAGTCTTTACTTTCGTATACAACTCTTGACTACCGTCAGGCTTGCCCCTAGAACGCACAAGAGAGGGGGAGTCTCCCCTAGGTTAGGTTGACTCCCCCTTCGCTTCGTTGAAACGTTATCGTGTAATAACTCGAATATTCAGCTCCCAAAGGCTAATGGTTATTCCCTCAGCTTTCAATAAACCTAAGCGCGCGTTCAGATTGATAATCAGCTAAACCTTTTGCGAATTGTTGATCAGGGAATCCTCTATGCAGTAGCTTTAAACCCGCTGAGGTTAATGATATATGGTGGTGAAGTTGATAAAATAGCAGTCTGTCAGGGTCAAGCCTATCGTTCTTAAGGTACCGGTAGAAATCCCCAAATCGCATCTCCAAAAAACTATGCTCATGCTCAATATCAAAAAACATGGCCCCTTCGATATCGATCAAAAAGGGTTCCAGCTTATCATTAACCAATACATGGTCAGGACCCATTTCCCCGTGAATAAATCCATACTGCTTTCTAGGCTTCATTCTTGCTTCTAACGCGTACAGCTTATCGAGTAGTTTACTTTGATTAGCCCTGATCTTCTCCATATGTTGAGAGGCATAAGCTAGCTGTACTTTCGCATTTTCCATTTTTAACAAATGACATGGTTCTGTGCTGATCTCGTTAGCATTGACTTTCCCAAAAATTCGCCTCTCGTTGGTATGCATAGTTGTAAGCATATCCCCTAGCCGCTGAAACACTTTATCTTGAACACGTAAATCAGCATGATGAAAATAGTCTTCTGCCTTACGTCCATCTATATATTCAACGAGCGCATAATCAAATGGGTAACGATCTTTTTCCTTATTTAGATCATAAAGTGCAGGGGTCTGGATTCCATGTTGTATTAAGAACTTGTTGTTTAATTCAAATAATTCACTTCCATAGGACTGTTCATTTATATCTTCATTCGCTTTTTCTTCTTCAAAATAATTCATAGAAAGATCCCACACATACAAAACGCAGGAAAATCCATTACTGCACTCCATCTTGTAGACCACCTTTTGTGCGCCACCATGCATTCGTGAAACACAATTAACTACATAACTGGTGCCAAAAATCCGTTTAATATAATCCTGTAAGTCGGCCTGATCGAGATGATAGGTAACGTCCATTAACAACACTCCATTGATTAAGTTTTGCCGGCTTCACAATAGTAAATAAAATCCAGCCCAAAGTATAGACTTTTTCTTTCTGATCAATTATGATGTTGAATAAGGTCTTGAAAAAAATAAGCATACAAAAAGCCTTTGGATTTTATTCCAAAAGGCCTTTTTTTTGATGAAAAAATCACCTATTCAACCATTGATTTTGCTAATAAAACCATCTGCTTCCTAGACAATCGAAAGCTATCCACCTCAATATAAGTACCCTCTTGCACCCAACGCAAACATCCTCCTTGTGTTCCATAATCATACCTTGCTTCAATTCCGTTCAAATGAACAACCTCACCTCTCTTGTCGAATTTAAAGTCCTCTTCTATAACTGTGGTCGTGCTTGTTTTCCTAAGAATATCAATTATTGTTTCAGATCGCTTACTTCGGTACCCTACCGCTTTATGCTGTTCAATCCCAAACAGATACGTACTTCCTGATTTATCAAAGTATCGTTTCCCTTAATAGCTTTATGATACAGTTCACCAGACGATCTAAATCTTTCTTCTAACAGGAATCCAAACCTCACATATCGATTCTTCCAGTGTATCATCCATCCAGAAGTATTTTTCCATACATGGACCTTCTACTTGTTCAAATCCTACCGAGGGGAACCATTCTGAGTAAATTCGCCTCCAAACATTTTGGATTTCCAGTCCAATTTCCGAGTCATCTGGAATTGATTCACGGCTATCAAATACCGCATAGGTTTGACCAGGGACATAAAGAGTAACAAGCCCCTCCGTTACTTCTTTACCTTCTGGCAGATCAATCCCCATTAAATAACGTTGGGTTCCATCTTCCCTAAAGTCGAAATAATAGCCATACAGTAGTGAGCCTGAGGGTTTCCCAACCAAATCATTAATCCGATCAAGTGTCCCATCTATCCAAATCCCCTCTACAAAAATAGGTATTTCTGTATAGGCATCCTTTTGGATGATAACGTCCTTTCCGATAACCGTTGAAGCCTGTTCTTCCACAATTCGATAGTTCATTTCAGTTTCTCCTTTAATCTGAATTTGAAAGGAGATTCGAGGAAAAGATTTAAGCTTCACGTTCTTTTTCTTCGCCATGTGCGGCGTCACCCCATGTATTCGTTGAAATGCTTTAGCGAATGCTTCTGGGGTCTCATAACCATAATTTAGCGCAATATCGATGACCTTATTATCTGTTCCTGCTAACTCCTCGGCTGCTAGCGTAAGACGCCTGTTTCGTACGTATTCAGTAACCGTAAATCCGGTTAAAGCATGAAACATACGTTGAAAATGAAATTTCGATGTCATTGCAGCCGTAGCAATGTCTTCGATCTCAATGGCGGATTTCAGATTGTGTTCCACGTAATCTATCGCTTGTTGTAGCAGCCTAATCGTCTCCAAGGCCTCATCTCCTTTCCATTTCATTGTAGAGAAACCAATAAATCTATTCCTGACCCGGAATGCTTTGATTTGTCCAAAAAATTCCTGTTATCTATAATAAGGTTCACTTTATCATCTAAAGAGCAAAACAAAAAGCACCCGTTTGGGTGCCTTTTGTTTATGGGAGTGATTTTTTCCTACAGTATAAATACTCGTTACTCTATGTCTAAGGAAAAATCAAGACTGCTGTTTAGCATGCGCAAGATCATGAGTAATGCCTCAGATCTCGTAGCATTAGCATTTGGTTTAAACAAACCGTCAACAGTTCCCTTTACGATCCCCATATCAGATAACATATTTATCTCAGCCTCTGCCCAATTACCGAGAATATCCTTGAACTTAGTCTCTTTTGCTAAATTGGGGTTAATGACTGCAGCAAGCATAGCCGCTATTTCTGCTCTGCTAATAGAATTATTCGGTTTAAATGTTCCATCCGAGTAACCGTTGGTAATGCTACTAGCCTTTAATCCCGATATTGCATCTGATGCCCAGTGATCCTTAATATCTTTGAAATTGGATGGGTCTTTAGCACCTAAACCAAGCGCTTTTAATAGCATGGTCGCAAATTCTGCTCTTGTTACCGCAGCATCCGCATGGAATGAGCCGTCGCTGTACCCCGTAATAATTCCAAGTCTAGTTGCTACTTCGATTGCTTTAGCGTTTGGTGAGTCCTTAGATACATCCTTGAATGCTAGCGCAGGTGTAGATTTTACCTTTTTTACAATAGCCTTAACAACATCAATATTAACCTTTTCGTTGAAAAATGGCGCTGGGGTCGGTGTTGGTGTTGGCGCTGCTGTTGGTGCTGTTGTTGGTGCTGTTGTTGGTGGTTCTGTTGTTGGCGCTGTCGTCGGTTCTGTTATTGGTGTTGGTGTCGGTATTGGTGTCGGTGTCGACGTTGGTGTCGGTATTGGTGTCGGTGTCGGTGTTGGCGTCGCTGTCGGTGTCGACGTTGGTGTCGGTGTTGGCGTTGGTATTATCGGTTGATTGAACACTTTAATTTCTTGAAGATCAGGACCCGTGCTTCCATCTTCCCCTACTACATAGATCACAATCTGAATGTAGCGCTTAGAGATTTCTTCAGGAAAAAAGACCGAATCTGTCGTAAAACCATTATATTGTCCATCCGTATGAACGAGGCTAGCGTAAGTCGTGCCAGTGACTGTTTCAAACGGACCGGTCACGCTGTCGCTGACCTTCACTTCGTAGGATTGCAGATAGACGGTATCGACAACACGGATTTCATTATAAGCCGCGCCTGCACTCATATCGAGTGTGATTGTCCAAGGCGCATCGGATTGACTGCCAATCCAGCCAGTCTCCAATAAATCGTCAGTCAAATGGCCAGTCTGACCGCTGGCGGTTCCTTTGTCGACTGTAACCGGTACGCCATATGCCAAGTTAGTGCTGTCTTCATTAACGATGATGGTTCTCTTTACCGCGACAGCTTCGTTGCCTGCGGTATCAGTGGCATCATATCGAATGGTATACCGGCCCGCAACAGTCGTATCGATAGCCGGAAGCTCGACATTGTTCAAGCTGTAAGTTACTTTGGCTGTCAAATCGATATCGACATTATCAGATAGCGATACACCAGGATCAGAGAAGGACGTTCCGTTCCTAACCAGCAGTGTTGAAGCACCGTTAAGCGTAATAACTGGTTTTTCCGTATCATTTTCGCCAAGTTCAGGACTTTGGAAAACTTGTGACCCGTAGGATATGTACGCTTTGCCATTCGGCAAATAAGCGATACCATTGGGAATGGTTCGCATATTCAACAATAGCTCGAATTCGGACTCAGCTACAGTACTGTTCAATAAATGATCGCTGTTAATGCGATAGATATTATTATTGTAGTCTTCAATAGCGTATAGATGACCAGCGGAACTTATCGTTATTCCTTGCACGGCTGTTGGGAGTCCTTTAATGACCGACGTTGCAGATGTTGCTCCCGGCGCGAGCTTGTAAATGCCTTTACTTGTGTAGTCCGTGAAATAAAGGTTATCAGTGGCATCGAAGGCCATACCGTATACGAAATTAAAACCCGTATTGTAATATGCGGTGCCACTATTCGACGGGAGGGGAAAATTGACGAGTGCGCTTTTGTTGATTTTATAAATATTTCTATCATAGTTATCAGTCGTGAAGAACAGATCTCCGGCTTGGTTCAAGGCGACGGTCATAACATACTCTCTGTCCAGCACTTTCGTGACCTCTCCCGTCTCGACCGAAATGCGATAGATGCCGCCCGGATCTCGCTGAGCTGCATAAATATAGCCTTCATGGTAAGCGAGTGCTCTTGCACCTGGAACCGAAGCGTTGATAAATTCGCTTGGAGACAGGGAATAGGGAACCTCCGAAGCCTTGGCTGCGGGAAGGCTTACAAATAGAATGATCAATGCCATTAATAAAGATAAAGAACGTTTCAATAGGGGAATCCCACCTCTTTCAAATTGTAAAATAGATTATTCTACTCCAGCAAAGTGCTGATCTGCCCATGTGACATCAAATCGGCTTGCCGAAAATCATAATCACCATAATTTTTGGTGACAGATCATAGAGACTATACGGTCTCCCCTGTATACTTTTCTAACGCTTCATATAACCCCCTTTTATGTGCGCGTTTAACGATTAGACCAAAAATACTACGCTGTATCCAGAGTGGAATGCCAGCGATGAGTGTATTTTGTAGTGATAACACTAAAGCGGTGTGTGCGAGCAATTTAGGATTGCCTTTTGCATCAGTTAAACCATCCTCCATTAGCCCGTAATGAATACGAACAGACTGCTCGAACTGACTTGGTGGTGTTAATCGTACACGGAATACAACCGGATCATCGTCATTATTGGTAAAAGTATGTGGTGTCTTCATCGGGGCAACACGACGTTCTCCCGCTACCAGGATGTAGTTTATTTTACCTAATGTTACCGTGAGCTTGCCAGAAATCACTTCAAATTCTTCTTCAAAACGGTCATGAATATGTAGTGGGGGACCTTTGCCATGTGGGGGGAGTGCAACTTCAATTAATAAGTATTCACCCTTCGTATCCTTTGCCGTTTCTATAAACGTAATTTGTTCACCCGTAACTCGATTAGTTACCGTTTGTTCCACACACGCTCACTCCTTGGGTTAATCATTTATAAAGTGAACTAAAGGGGCAAGCTGCCACTTTAAGCCTCAATTCTTTCAATCATAGAGAATAAATAAATTGTCGAATAGTGAGTGCTGTCATCACTTTGTCATATGACAATATGGATTTTTATGTAATAAGAAAGGATAACCACTCAAAGTAAGCGACATAGCGTGCGCTTCCCACAGAACCGTGGGCATACAGCAATGAATTTGTGGATGTATTACTCCAAAGCGCACAATTTACAAGGACGTTTAATTTCTGCGTCTGGATGGAAACTGCCGTCCGAATAGCCTTTAACAATACCTAATTGTACAGATTGCTCTACCGCTTGCTGCGCCCATATGCCAATCTTCACCGAATCGGTAAACATCAACTTCTCAGCATCTATTTGCGGCTTCAACGCCTTCATTAACATAACCATTCACGATTTCACTCTGTGCAGCTTCAATAATCTCAGACGCGGCCCAGTGACCCGTTATATCGCTAAATGTCGGTTGATCCGATCCGGACTGTTCCTTCTCTTTGCTTACAGCCATCACAGCAAACTTTGTAAAGTAATCGACTCCGACAGTGATCTTATTGCCATCAACCTCGCCGCCGTCAATTTGCAACCACTCTTTCTTCATTTCGTCATAGTAGAATTCAACCGGTCGCTGCGCCTTCTTTAATCCTGCCTCATCGAAAACAAAGGTCAGTGTTACTGATTTGGTAAAATTATTCGTAGCATTTTTCAATACTTCGGAAACTGGACTGATTAGAACTTGTCGATCAGATAGGAGATCTTTCGTATCGGTCAATACTAATATGCCATTCGTTGAGGTCACTTTTCCGCCATCATTACCTGTATTACTTGAACTGCCACCTTCACTAATTACTGTCGCCTCCCCCAACTTATCCATGCTTAATCATGCCGTTATCCTATCTCGATGTTATCTTGTACTATTGTTACATCCTATAAGGTGATCAGTCTGTAACCCGGACTACATTTTACAAACGAATGGAGTCGAGTATTTTTTCTAGCGAAATTTCCATAATGGGTTCTTACCTCCACGCAAATAAAAACTGGGACCCGTTATCCGGGTACCAGTTTTTTGGTAGAGAATGCTTATTAGAGGACGTTCTAGTATCAAATATTAATTGACATAAAATTCTTTCCTTCAACAAAACCTAGACTTTCATACATCGGTTTAGCCATATCAGACGAATGTAGCAGAATTTTTCTAATTCCTTGTACCTTCAAATCGTCTATTGCTTCACTAACAAGTTTGGATACAATACCCTGGCGATGATAATTAGGGATTGTGAAAACATTAGTCATATATGCAACCCATCCAGAAGGATTGTCAAACCGTGGTGCAAATCGACATAAGCAAAAACATACAGTTGATACAACTACTCCGTCATCATCAGCAACCCATACAACGAGTGACTTATCCGATAATGAGGAATCAAAGTAGTTTCTAAAAGTTTCATCCATGCTACTATTGTCCTCATGAGATAGCAGTATCTTGCGAAATTCAATTAACTGCGGTATATCCGTTGTAATAGCTTTTCGAAACAGCACAATTGGCTTCCTTCCTATCAAAAAATAGATTTTAAATATTGTGCTGCAACGTAGCGTATGATGTTGCCCTTGCAATAGCGAACAGCTCGCAAGCTCTGTTGGACTGAACTTTTATTTCATTCAGTACTCGCGCGCTGCATCGAACCACTGTTGAGCCATCTCCTCTGCTATTGGCTGACCAATCAGGTGATCAGACTGACTGAGTTGCCACACCGCTTCACCAAGGTCTTCACGTTCGGTGGTTTCAATGCCTTTGAGGTTGTTGAAGCGCACCGTGAAAGCTGTAATAGCTGCCTCGGCTTCGGCAAAACTACGAGCCTTGGACAAAGTTGCCTGTGCAACGTTGTAAGCTTCATTAGCCAGCTTGGCCAGACGTTTAGGCCAGGACGAAAACGGGCGGCTGAACTCAGTCGTCCACCACTCAGCCTTTCGTAATTGGCTCACTGAAGCATGGTCGGTCCAAGGGCGGGTTACAGCGCGAGTTTTCATTTGCTGTTTTAGACGCTTGCCAGCAATCTCTTCCACATTATAGGCGATAAATCTATTAAGCAACGGCCACACGTTCAAGGTCGGCAAGCCACCCAGATCAGGCATGAAGCGCAGCTCCAAATTCGTTAACTGGGTATGATAAGCCATTAAGTCCAGGTCGCAAAAGTTTCCCCACAAACTCAGTGAGGTTAGGTTTGGGAACCGGTTCAGACACTCCAGCGAAATCGGCTGACCTAACGGCGTATTCTGTAGCGTAAGGCTCGTTACCTTGTGCAGCTCACCCATGTCAGGCAGCAAGAAAGGAGTATCATTCCTGCGTCGGCCGGTGCGCGGCGCTAGTGTCAGAGAAGATGGCATATCTCCTGTGGCCGAGAAGCGTGATAGATCGCCGGATACACTCAGGCGGAAATGCCGCTTCGGAAGCCTCAAGCTCAGAGACCTCCCGGACTGATCCAACTCGATATGCAAGCCATACAAATTGGACTGAGTGGCATCCGCCACCGTGTCTGCAGACAGAATCGGAGTCCACGTCATCTCTTCAATGGGATGTTTCTGTGCCCAGTCAAAGAAGCTTTGGTCACTGCCTGTATAATGCAGAAATCGCGGCCAAGGAGAGCCCGCCGGGGTGGCAAAGACATCAAATACGGTCCAATCAATATGCGTATCAGGTGAGACATGAAGGTCTGCCTTCTTCCCCAATTGCGACGGTCCAATGGATAGACTGCCCACACCGGGCTTAATGACAAGAGTGTGACTGAGAGGACCTGTCAGGTCGATAGGATAACCACCAACTTCTCTAACTGAACCAGCTGAAGGACTAGCTTGGCTATCATTTGGCATTTCTATCATCCTTTCCTCTGAAGCATATCCAGATCTAACTATTCACGCCTGACTCTATCTTCTGAGCAATAAATTGTTTGAATCTTGTAAAATACCGCTCTGATGCTTCCCAGCGCCTAAGATCCAAATAGGGCATGTCCTGCTTGCCATATTGATCGGGCGGCTGATAATACCGGGAAACATAAGTTCCATTATCCAGTGTATAAAAATAATATGCTCCCTCCGGTGTCTTGATTTCAATCCGACCATGCAGGAGGTCTCCGTACTCGTCCGTATGCGCTTGACGGAAGCTGTAACATTTGGAGCCGTCCCAGAACCCGTCATCCACCTCTTCTTCCTCTTCCGAAACTAATTTCTGAATTACGGGGTGTTGCAAAATGTCTTCCACATACTGTACCTCAATGTTTCGTAAATAAAGCTCAGCCATATTCGCGCAGGTCAGCAACATCGTCCAGCAATCGCTAATCTCTGCTAGTTGTTCCTGAGACTCTTCTGAAATGTCCTCCCACTCAGATCCTTCATCTATGGTTCTCCTCAACAAACCTACAGAATGATCTTGCTCCAGCCAAATATAATAGTGATGCCGGTTATCATTCATATAAATGCTAAGATCCCGCTCTTCTCCGTCAGCATCTATATGCTCCAGTTGAACTTTGAAAAAAACGTCTTGCTCCCAAAATCTAAAAGACGGCTTGTCACTCGGCATTAAAATACACTGCGTCAACTTCAATATATTTTCCTCATTGATCGTGTTGTGGGTGAAATATAAATGAACAACTTTCTTGTTAGTCGGGGATTCATTTATTTTTTTCAGTACGGAACGCCCTTCTTTAATTATGTTCACTAGTGTGCCAAAGGAAAAGTCGGCTTCCTCTTCCCCCTCTTCCACATCCAGAAAAACTTCATCGATTAACACCTCATGAATATCCACCGGAAGCTCCTGAAATACGCCGTCCCCTTCCCACACATTTACTAAGCAGGGAATCGATTTCTGTCCGTCAACTTTGATGCTGTACTCATCATCCTGAACTAAAACTGCAGCGCTGAGATCACCTTTCACAATCGTTTCCCCATGATTGTAGGAGCCGCACAATATTTCCTCAATCATCAGATTGCCCGAAACATAAATTTCCTGACCGCCTACAGCTATATTTTTCGCACTCATATTACCGGTCACCATAAGTCCTATAGCACCGTCTGTTTCTTTGTTATAGAGATTGTCTATAGTAAAATTCCCATCTATAAAAATGATAATTACCTCTTTTTGTTGCGGAAAAGCCTGCTCCCAATCCAGATTAAGAGAAGGCAGTGTTAAATCCCCTTCACAATAAGCAGCAAGCTGCTCGTCACTGAAATCCTGGTAAAACTTCGCCCACCAAGAGCCTTCCGGAAATTTATCTGCTAGTTGACTAATAGGAATGAATCGGAAAAGATTGCTCAAAACATTATTTTCCCTTCATCTTTAAAATTTCCATTATTTTCTCATATGTAAAAATTAGGGTCAATCTTAACTTTAGGCTTGATTCATCATCAAAAAGAGCAACCCTTACATGAAGTATGGGTTGCTCTTACTTTTATGAAAAGAGATATCTTACTATATGTGCTACGGTCCAGCTTGTGATTATTTTTGTGATCAATCAAGCTTCGCGTCTGCGCATTCCGCCTCGAGCCTTGCAATGACCTCAGATCGGGCTTGATCCGAGAAGCGAAGCATCCCGTTCTCCTGAACGATCAGCCCTTCCCAAATCCGCCCATCCAGCCAGTCGCTGATCCAGCCGGGCGCATACCCGCCTTGACCGAACTCGCCGCCAAAAGCGATTATCTTCTCATACACATCCAGATATTGTTGACGACTCGTATTCGGATAAGAGCTTGTGTACAGCCAAAACTGCACATCATACATCAGAGTAGAAAGCTCATCCGCATGAAAGGAAAAGTGTCCCTTCTCTTCTACGATCCGGGTACAGATTCTACGGATCTTCTGGTCAAGCTGTTCCACCTCAGGCACACGACTGCACAGCTGCGCCAGCAAAGGTGAGAATTTGCCTACGGCTACTTTTCGCAGATCCTCTTCTTTATCTTCTTGAGAGGTGTCGTAATCCTCCTCACTCACCAACCCGCGGATAAATGTCTCGAAGTCTTCAGCCAGGAACGTAATCTCATAATTATCTTCCTGATCCACATGAATCACCTCGGGTTCCCCGTCCCTCCCGCAGTTCCGGTAATCCAGCATTACGACATCATGGCCTGCCGAAGGGCAGTCACAGATCACCACGCCGATGGCAGGATACCCCCACTCCTCAATCATGAACGTACTGCCGAGATCTCCGCAGAGTGAATAACTTTTCTCGCGCCCGATGCCCATAATGCCTGTAATCGCAATATGATCCTCAGCCCATGAGGTCGCATCCTCTGTTGGGTAACAAGTATTGTAAGGAACTCCCCCATTATGCTGCTTCATCAGACGGATATAGGAAGTAGGAAGCTTGTAACCGAGTTCTTCTTCTACAGAAGCAATCAGCTCGTCCGTAGGCGGGTCAGAGACATATTCTCTTAGCGCATAATCGCTATCGTCCCAGAAGTCGGAGAAATCCATCCCTTCAAAGGGAGTTGCCGCCGACCTCGAATCATTATGCGAATCTTTAATTGCCCGTCTGGATGCGGCGTGTTGTTCTTTGCGCAGCTTGCGCTGGCTGAAGTTCAGTAACATGGCCGTTTTCTCATCGTCAGGATCGAGGGCATGAGCGATACCTAGCACTCTTACTGCTTCCTCATACCGATTCAGATAATAGTAGGAATATCCCACACGAAAATGCCACAACGGGTCATCCTGTCCCCGTTCCGCAATCATCGCAAACTGTTCAAGCGCTTCTTCATAACGTCCCAGATTGTTATACGCTCTTGCCAGACTGCTGACCCCCTCGTAATCTCTGTCCTCTGGAGTAATCTCCATCAGGGTATCAACTATCTTCTGGTGTTCATCATCTTCATGCCACTGTGCCAGTTGTGCGATTAGCTCTTTATCCATGTCTACCTCCCCAAGCCTACAATCAAGTTGCTAGAATATAGAAATATAGTTTTCCCTATTCTACCAGATGGGATATAGGGAATGAAAATTGGCGTCTCTTATGATAAAGCTCCCCACACGGTCGCAAGCGGCAATTTTATGTATCACTTCCTCAACCAGGAAACTTTTTTTAAATACAACAATTATCATCAAGTTGGATGATGACTATGCCATAATTTAAACATTAGTGTGCGGATGCCGAAAAGGAGAATGTATTATATGGATTATGGTAACCTTATCAACGAAATCAACCGTTCATATCCTATAAATATTAAGCATATCGAACTTCATCGGGAGATGATCGGTAAGGTATATTTTTTACAGAGTCAGGATAGAAGGTATACGCTTAAAATATACCGCAGCTTCAAAACAGATGACGCATTGCAGACGATTCGTATTCTTGATTATTTGAAAGAAAATTCATATCCGGCGGTTTCTATTATTCGAACTGAGCAAAATGAAAGCCATATTATTCTCAGTAGTCAGGATGGTTGCTGTGTAGGAATATTATACGATTATGTTGAGGGAGCCATGCCCGATGGTAAGATCGAGGCGGAAAGCATCGGAATACAGATCGGGCAACTCCATAATTTGATGGATAAATATCCCGATAAGCTTAAAAACAGACCAAAAACCGAGTATGTCGACGACTATATCTCTATTATGCGAGAATTAGATTTTCATTCAGAAAAAACCCTTGAACTCGAACAGTATGGAAATCTATTATGGGGGCGCATAACGAAACTCCAAAAAAAATTTTGTCACGGTGACCTTCACACGGGAAATATGATAAGAAATCAAAGCGGAGAGTACGTTCTCTTAGATTTTGACGACGCTTCAGGCGATTATCCGAGTATGGATGTTGCATACATGTCTGACGATACCAACTTTAATCACTTTCATGAATCCATGTATGATCAAACCATGCGTTTGTGCGAACGTTTTTATTCAGGCTACAGTAAAGTAAGCGTGCTAAGTAACAATGAAATTCATGCTATTTTGGATTTTATTGCAATAAGGCATTTTCAAATTATATCAAGAATAGTGCGGTGTCAAGGGATGCAATCTGTATCTAAAGAATTTTGTGATGAACAGTATTTTTGGCTTATGAAGTGGCAGGAGCTTTGTGCAAAAAAACAGCATTAACTAAGCACTGGTAAAAGCAAAAGGCCGAAGTTCATTACAGCCGAAACACCACTTTCAAGACCGTTGCGAGGCTTTCCAAAAAACTCTCCCATACTTGTGATACGGTTCACCGTGCTGTCTGTAACAGCAAGCTCTAGGTCCATCCCTTGTAGGATGGACCTTTCTTTGGAATCGTTATAGATTGCCAAATATCTATTTGTCTTAATTACTGGTACAGCCATATCCCTGAAATCGTCATCACCGCTGGCAGTGCAGCCTCGTCCACCGCCACATTGTCATACCAGCCGCCCACCGCAAGGTTAAGCACCAGATAAAAGGGTTCATCAAAGGGCATTACACCCGGCTCCTGGCGACGTTCTGCAAAGCAATGTCCATCTACCAGCCATCGAATTGAACCTGCATCCCATTCCAGTGCATACTCACGAAATTCATTAATGGTTCCGCTCTCGAACTGGTGTGTGAACTCCTCCACGATTTGATGTTCCCAATCCTTCCCGTAGTGCAGCGTTCCGGATATTTGCTTAGGCAAGCGGCCTTTGGCCTCCATAATATCTATCTCACCAGAAGCCGGCCAAGAACCGTAAGCTTGTTCCTGCGGAAGCAGCCAGATGGCAGGCCATATTCCCTGCCCTACCGGCAGCTTAGCACGCACGACTAACTTCCCATAGCAAAAGGAAAAATGGTCCTTTGTATCCAAACGGGCCGAGGTATATGCAAAATGCCGTCCATCCTTATCGATGGATTCGTTACGCGCGCACAAGTTTAAGCCAAATTCATCGATATATAGATTGCTGGCATGATCCGTGTAATACTGCTGCTCACCGTTGCCCCAACCTGGGTCTAAGGGATTTCCATCATTATCTAACAAATCGTTACCAAGGCGGATATTCCATAGCTTCAAATCGCCATTTCTATCTAAGAAATTCTGTTCCCATACGAGCTTGTTCATTCTTCGCACACTCCCTTCATTTAATCACAGCATACTTAAATTTTGCGTCTGGTCAAACCAATCTAAAAAAATGGGATAGGGTCGATAATCCTGGGCTTTTTTTCCTATACGCTTTTTCATACGATGAAATAGAAAGGGGGCACGGTACATGTTCCAATACAGAACGGAACAAATGAAAGCGCTTGTTAAACAGTGGCAGTTGCAAAGCATGGTTGTCCCGGGAATCCTCTGGATGTTTATCTTTTGTTATCTCCCCATGTTTTGGCTCATTATTGCATTTATGGACTACAGCATCGCCAAACCCTTATTAGAATCACCGTTTGCGGGGTTGAAGCATTTTCACGATTTTTTGACGGATGATCGATTTTGGCGTTCGATCCGCAATACCCTGGGGATGAGCAGCATCAAGCTGATCTTGGGTTTTCCCATTCCCATCTTGTTTGCTTTAATGCTCAATGAAATACGGGGTCTTCGATTTAAGCGAACTGTACAAACCATTTCGTACCTGCCGCACTTTATTGCCTGGACGATTTTTGGTGGCATTGCACTCAATTGGCTGGGTGAGGGCGGTGTGATCAATCAGTTGATGATGGCAATCGGATTCCAGGATCGTCAAATCCTGTTTAACAGCGACCCTAAGTACTTTTGGTGGATTACCTATTTCACCGACACGTTAAAAGAAACGGGTTGGAGCGCCATTATCTACATAGCAGCAATATCCGGGATTGATCCGGGACTGTACGAAGCGGCCGAGCTGGATGGCGCAAATCGACGGCAGCGTATGTGGCATATCACCATTCAGAGCATACGCCCCACCATCGCTATTTTGTTCATCCTCGCGGTCAGCGGGATACTCGGCAGTAACTTTGAGCAGATTTTTATGTTGAAGAACAACATGAACATGAAGATGGCGGAAAGCCTGGACTTGTATATCTATAATATGGGGTTGGTCTCCGGGCGCCATTCTTTCTCAACAGCCGTCCTGTTCGCCCGCTCTATTGTAGCGCTAGGTTTGTTATTTTTGGCTAATCACTCATCCAAAAAACTAACCGGCGACAGCATTTTTTAAAGGGGGAGAACAGAGGTATGGAAAGACGCAAAAGGTTTCGGCAAATTGGAGTATTTGAAGTCTGCAATACCCTGCTGATGCTGGCGGTTTGTTTTTTAACGCTCTACCCGATGTGGTTTGTATTCATTAACTCACTTAATGCGCCGCAGCAGGCATCACTGGGCACCGTCAACTGGTTTCCCAAAGAATTATCACTGGCCAGCTATAGTGTTGTATTCAATGATGAGACGATGATGAACGGTTTTTACATCACCACGCTGCGCACGGTACTCGGAACAGCGATGCATGT
Source organism: Paenibacillus sp. PastF-3 (assembly GCF_029893135.1). Classification (NCBI taxonomy): domain Bacteria; kingdom Bacillati; phylum Bacillota; class Bacilli; order Caryophanales; family Paenibacillaceae; genus Paenibacillus; species Paenibacillus sp. PastF-3. The sequence goes on from NZ_JARXWM010000010.1 coordinate 32,771, forward strand.
ATTCTTTACCGCTGTTATAGCTTACGGAATGAGCAAGTCTAATCTAATCGGCCGCAAAGTGTATCTCAAAATCGCACTGGTTACAATGCTGTTCTCAGGTGGTCTGATCCCTACGTTTATTCTGATGACAAAGCTGGGCTTATATGATAATTTTTGGGTATTTATAATTCCTTCCATGTACACTTTTTTTAATATGGTCATTTTTATGAGCTTCTTCCGCACCATTCCCGATAGCCTGGAGGAATCTGCGAAGGTAGACGGTGCTTCAGACTATGGCGTTCTGTTCAGAATTGTATTGCCCAACAGCATGGCGGTTATTGCGACCATATCGCTTTTTTCAGCGGTCTATCATTGGAATGATTATTACCAGGGCGTCATCTATATTCGCTCGCAAGAGTTACTTCCACTGCAGACCATGTTGTACAAAATTATTGCAGAGAATTCCATGTCTTTCATGCAGCAGCAAGCGATGGCACAATTCGGCGCTAGGCTTCCCGGCAACTCTATTAAATTTGCATCCATGATGGTAGCCACATTACCAATTCTCGTAGTCTACCCCTTTATCCAACGCTATCTGGTCAAAGGGGTGATGATTGGCGCCATTAAGGGATAAGTGCATAGGTCTCGAAACGGATATTTTAAAAAATTCAGAAGCAGCAGAGAAAGGATGATTATGTGATGAAACGCAATCTGATCAAGCCAGGCTTGACCCTCGTTCTGGCCTTAATTCTGACACTAGGCACGGCCGCTTGTAGCAACAATTCAGCCAATAACAAACCATCACCACAACCCACGGACAGTACATCCCCGCCGCCAAGCGAAGCAACGCTCAATCCCGATGAACCGGCATGGAAGCTCGACACCAGCCCTGTAGATCTAACTTGGTTTGTAGGCGCTAACTGGTACGCCCACACTTGGGGAGACAGCTTGGTCTCCAAGTATGTAACGGAAAAAACAGGTGTCAACATCAAGTTAGAAGTACCCTCCGGCGAAGCGAACGAGCATATTACCCTGATGATGACCTCCGGCAAGCTGCCAGACTTGATCTCGATGGGTTCATGGGAAACGGCTGTCAAAAAGCTATGGGAAGGCGATCATGTCTATGCCTTGAATGAATTGGCTGACAAGTATGATCCTTACTTCTTCAAGGTCGCCGGCGATGGCACACTGAAATGGTATCGTCAGGAAAATGGAAATACCTATGGTGTTCCGAATGATTCCTACAGCCCCAACCTGATGCATGAAACCGGCATGACAGCCGCCAACCAGACTTTCCTGGTGCGGAAGGATCTGTATGAAGAGATGGGCAGCCCGGATCTTAGCACGCCAGAGGGCTTTCTAGGTGCATTGCAATTAGTAAAGGATAAGTATTCACAGTATAAAGGCCAACCTATCAGCCCCTTCTTTGCGCAAGGGAATGTCCCTTACGGAATGACCGAATATCTGCAGAATTTACTGGCCGTCCCGCAGGAGAAAGACGGAAAAGTATATGACCGCATGACTGATCCCGATTATATTACCTGGTTAAAAACCTTCCGCACGGCATACGAGCGCGGGCTGATTAATGTAGACTTTCTGGTAGATTCCGATACTCAGGTCGAGGAAAAAACGAACAATGCACGTTATTTCATGATGGTTCGCGAGTGGACTGGGATGGCGGCTGTCAATCCTATGCTGGCTGCAAGTGGAAATCCGGATTCTTACTACATCGCAGTTGATGGCCCTAAGAACAGCAAAGGGGATGACCCTAAGCTATTCCCTGGTAACATGGACGGCTGGATGGTAACGATGATTAGCAAATCCACCGAAAACCCTGAACGGGCCATCCGCTTTTTGACCTATCTGGCCAGCGAAGAAGGCCAGCGCGATGTATTCCTTGGCAAGGAAGGCGAAACATGGGAAACGGTAGACGGCAAACCACAGCTGAAGCCTGAAATGGTACAATTACTCGAAAATGATATTGAGAAAATGGAGAAAGAATATGGCATCATGGATACCTATTGGATGATGCGAAACCCTGTAATCATCAACCAGTGGAGACCCGAGAAAGCCCCTGTTCTTAAGCAAATGGAGGACTTCGCCAACCAACGGGCTGATATTGACAGTGGTATCTACAAGGGCTTAGATCCACAAGGCGATTCTGATGTATCGGTAGCCTGGTCGCGTATTTCTCAAAACTGGGAGGAAGTGCTGCCTGAGCTGATTACAGCTAAAAATGAGGCAGAATTCGATAAAATCTTCGAGAATTTCCTTGACCGCCGCGAGAGTTATAGCTTTGACAAGGTGATGGAATTCCGCCAAGCTGAACTGGATGTGCGAAAGTCCAAAATGGCAGAGTAATAATGCCCATATTAAGATTACTGCCGGCCACCGAAAGGGTGGTCGGTATTCCCTTTTTGGTGGATTCTCCCCATTGGCGAGTCAGCCTGGTTCCCTACCAGACGATTTGTAATATATGGTATATTACAAGGGTAGGAGGCTATTAAATGAAATATTTGCTGACTAAAATGAAAAAGATTTACCGCAATTCCCGCATATCCAAAAAATTATTTTTGGCCTTCAGTATGATGATTGCCATTCCTGCGATTGTGGTATCCTTTTTATTTATCCGCACGCAGGAAAGCCAGCTATACAAGGACGCTATGGCCACCGGCAGCAGTCATGTTTCACGACTTAATGAACAGCTACGCAGCAGAATGGGTATTATTGAGAACGCTTCCTCTACTGCGCTGAATCAAAAGGCATTTGTAGATTTTATTCACTCCAATATGCGGGGGGATGGCCTGCGTCTTGTGAAATTTAGACAAAATCAATTTGAGCAAATGCATAATATCATTCAAAGCCACGAGATGATCAGTGAGCTCAGTTTCTATGTCGATAATCCAAACCTATTTGAGATTTGGCCTGAAATCTACCATTATGATAAGTTTCAGCCGCAGGACTACTGGGTGACCCTTCGGGAGGAAGGCGGTGCGGCATATCGCTTATTTGCTTTCAAGGATGGCGACCATACATTATCCTATTACCGGCTGGTACGCCTTCAGGGACAGCAGCAGAAACGCCCTACCATTATGGAAATTCGCGCCCAGCATAACGTCTTTTTCAGTGACCTGCTTGAGGATAGCGGGGGAGATTTCTTTTCTGTAGTGATGGACGGAACCACCCCTTCCCGATCTGTATACAATCCTGAGCATGTCTTTGCTCAAACTGCCGGTGAGGAGTTGGATAAAATTCTGGGCAGTATTCATCAGCGGCTGGATGTCATTCAGCAGAGTAGCCCTATTAAGGTCGAGGTCGGCGACCAGACTTACTACGCTTTGTATCGCTACATTGCCCCTTTGAACGCTTATGTCGTGGATATTGCCTCTCATCAGGCACTGATGAGTGGCCCGCGGAGCTGGTATCTACTTGTTGTAGCGATCACATTATGTGTTCTGCTACTGATGTTACTGCTCGTTTCACATACTACCCGGCGGATATTTAGGCGGCTGGACAGGGTTCTGATTTCTATGCGCAAGGTGCGGCAAGGCCAACTGGATGCAAAAATCGATACCGGTCTCGGGGCGAACGAAACCGGTGACGAAATTGACGAAGTGGCCGTCAGCTACAATAACATGTTAGACGAGATCAAACATCTGATGAACCAGGTGGTAGATAAGCAACTGGTTGCCAAAAATGCACAACTGCACTCCCTGCATTCACAGATCAATTCACATTTTTTATATAACGCGCTGGAATCTATTCGTATGCTCGCAGAGGTTCAACGACAGCCGGCAATCGCCGATGCGTTAGTGTCTCTCGGTTCACAACTGCGTTACAGCATGCAGTGGCGCAGCGATACGGTTTCCCTTAGCGATGAACTTGCCAACATCCACAGCTATATCCGCTTCATAAACTTTATGGAGGGCGGCAATATTGTATTGATGGCGGATCTCCCCCTAGAGGTGCTGCGTTATACAATTCCGAAAATGTGCATGCAGCCCATCGTCGAAAATGCCGTTCATCACGCAGCCCCTTCGGGAGGCAGTGTAAACATCGAAATTACCGTATCTGTAGAGAATGACCGCCTTTTGCTAATAAAGATACGAGATGATGGTGCAGGTGTTGACCCGGAAATGCTGTACAGTTTGCAAGCTGTGCTGCTGGGCGACACGGATTCACCGATTGTTACCAGCAAAAACGGACTGGGCCTGGAGAACGTGCATAAACGCATACAGCTTCATTATGGCAAGGGCTGCGGTCTTTGGATTGACAGTGTGCAAGGTGCCTACACCTGTGTAACCATACGTTTGCCTTGGGAAAATGTGAATCTTGGAGGATGGTAGAGTATGATCAATATTCTGATTGTTGATGATCAAAAGCATATTCGTGATGGGCTCCAGGCCATGCTGCGCCAATTCCCCCTGCAGCTGGACAACATTTACTGTGCCGTAAACGGCATCGAGGCCTTGGGAGTATTGCGTCAGCATAGCATTCAACTAGTGATTACAGATATCAGGATGCCTGATATGGATGGATTAATGCTGATGGCGCAGAGCAAAGAGGAACGCTTCGAGGTGGAATACCTGATTATTAGCGGCTTCAGTGATTTTGCGTATGCTCAAAAAGCCATCGAGCTTGGGGCAAAGGGCTACCTGCTTAAACCTGTGAAACGTGAAGATCTGCAAACCGCGGTAGAACATGTAGCGCATGAAATCAAAACACGGCAGGCGCTCTCGCGCAATATGGAGCATATCTCCCGTCGTGCTCAAGAGACAGACCGCAAGGAACTGAGTATGTATATGCAGGGGGCGGTGAGCGATGAGGCATGGCTCCTCCAGACCCAGCAGCAGAATCCAAAGTTGTGGAGTAATTACCGTCTGTGCCTGCTACGGGAGGAACTATGGATTAACCAACCGGGAGCCCATAGCAGTCACAGCATGGAATCTATTGCCTATCGGATATATGGCAAACAAGGATGCATATGCTTGCAGCACCGCCCATATCTCGTCCTCGCTGTGGATGCTTCCGTAGATACGGACGCCTTTCCGGCCGCTCTCAAAGCAAGCCAGATCGATGCCATCACCGCTATGACCAGCCCGCAGCAAGGGTTGAAGGAACTGCCCCGCAGCTATATACAAGCGCTGGAGCTGTATCGCCACAGTTACCTTTTTCCAGAGAAGAGCTATATTCTACCCACGCATATTCAGCGGCTGGAGCAGCAGTGGGAGCTTCCCTATGAGGAGCTGTATGCCCTGTTCCAGTTAGTCGGCAGCAAGAACAGCGGCACCATCACCCAAGGCATTTCTAAGATATTTCACAAAGATACGCTGCAACGCTATCACATCCAATACACCCAGCAGCTATGCCGCGCCATCGTGCAGATGCTGGAGGAATACGTGCGTGTGATCCGCCCATATATGGGGGAAGAAGCGCTGGACATCGAATGTTTGCGTAATCTGTTCGACTATCCAGGCATTCGTGATTATATTCAGGCGCTGCAACAACAGCTGCTTCGGCTGAACCAATTCTATTATGAATATAAATGCAGCTATCGTAACTCGCAGGATTTGAATGAGGCCATTCGTTTTATACACGAAAGTTATCATAAACCACTGGATCTGGCGATGGTATCCAACCATGTGTCACTTAATTATGCTTATTTTTCTAACCTGTTCAAGAAGAATATCGGCAAAGGTTTTGCAGAATACCTGCGCGATGTGCGTTTGGATAAAGCTCGTCGGCTACTGGCTGAGACCGATCATAAAATCGTCGAGGTAGCCACTATGGTAGGGTATGAAAGCTACAAAAGTTTCACACGGGCCTTCCGGGATGTCATGGACATGCAACCTACAGAGTACCGCCAAATGATTCGCCGGAAGCATGACAGAGAAGAGAAGTATCAGGACACCGCGCTATAAATCAGGGGGCCACTGCTTAAATACACGAATATTATCAAAAGCCAAAAAATTGGGTTATAACAAAAATAATTGTACCTTTTAGCGGATTATTATATTCGATAGAATAAAGGTGTTCCTACATGTAAGCGGTTTCTATAACTAATACTTTATTACAGGAGGGCAAGTATGAAGCGACTTTATAAAACGAAGAGTGGTTTTAAGCAGAGGGCACTGAGTTTATTCTTAGCAATAGTACTATTGGCTGGTATGGGCCTGTTGCCAACATCGAAGGTTCTGGCAGCAGGGAAGACCGTTACTTCTATGGCTTATTTTTCAGCAGCAGACGGGCCTGTCATCTCAAAATCCGGGGTTGGGCAAGCCAGCTACGGATTTGTCATGCCTACATTCAATGCAGGCTCCGCCACCTGGAATGAAGTTTCCGATGATGTGGGTGTAAAAGTAAAAGTAGCTGGCAACTGGGTTGATATTGACAGTGCTGGCGGCTATACCTATAACCAAAACTGGGGACACTGGAGCGACGGCGGCTTGAATGGCTACTGGTTCACGCTCTCCGCAACCACTGAGATTCAGCTGTACTCCAAAGCTAATGGGGTAACGCTAGACTACACCCTAGTATTTCAGAACATAAACAAAACAACCATCACGGCTATGGCACCTACACAAGGACCGCAGATTACGGCAGGTTTTACCGGCAGTGCAGGCTTTACTTATCCTGCCTTCAACAACGATTCCTCTGTAACGTATGAAGCAGTGGCTGACGATTTGAAGGTATATGTAAAACCTGTAAACAGCAGTACCTGGATTGATATTGACAATAACGCAGCCAGCGGCTGGATCTATGATAACAACTTCGGACAATTCACCGAAGGAGGCGGTGGCTATTGGTTCACCATAACGGAGTCGATCAATGTAAAGTTACAATCCAAAACCTCTTCGGCTAACGTCGTCTATACCCTCACCTTTAATCAACCTGTAAGAAATTCTTATGTTCTTACTCCCTATGATGGAACGACCTTTACTGCAGATGCGAAAGGTGTCATAGGTGTACCGCTGCCCAAGATTGATGGAGGCGCGCCAATCGGTACCGAGCTTGGAAAATACGTATACCAGATCAATATTAACGGACAATGGGTGGCTATGAGTGATTCCAGTCAGAGTGGATTTGTATATGCTGGTAACGGCTATAACAACATGTCCGATGCTAACCAGTGGGGATACTGGGCTGACTATATTTATGGCCTTTGGTTCCAGCCCGTCCAAGAGGATATACAAATCCGTATAGGCTATCCATTAAATGGACAGCCGGGCGGTAATGTGGGCAACAATTACGTCAACTACACCTTTATTGGCAATCCAGATGCCCCGCGTCCGGATGTCTCTGATCATGATGACATTGCCATTGGAACGCCAACCGACCCGACCATTGAGGGTATGAATCTCATTTGGCAGGACGAATTTAACGGAACCACGCTCGATACGAGCAAATGGAGCTATGAGCAAGGGTATTATATCACTGATGATCCCAACAGCTGGGGCTGGGGTAACGCCGAACTTCAACACTATACAGACAGTGCACAAAATATATTTGTGCAGGACGGAAAGCTGAATATCAGGGCGCTACACGATTCCAAATCCTTTCCGCAGGACCCAAACCGGTATGCACAATATTCCTCCGGTAAGATTAACACCAAGGATCATTTGTCCTTCCAGTACGGCAGAGTAGACATCCGTGCCAAGCTGCCTACAGGCAATGGTGTCTGGCCAGCACTATGGATGCTTCCGAAAGATTCAGCCTATGGTGCATGGGCCGCATCCGGCGAAATTGATATTATGGAAGCCAAAGGACGCTTGCCTGGCACGACCAGCGGCGCCATACATTTTGGCGGACAATGGCCGGTGAATAGATATATTGCGGGTGAATATCACTTCTCTGAAGGCCAGACCTTCGCCAATGATTATCATGTGTACTCCATGGTCTGGGAAGAAGATAATATGAAATGGTATGTGGACGGCAATTTCTTCTTTAAAGTGAGCAGAGATAAATGGTATTCTGTAGCTGCACCGAACAATCCCAATGCTCCTTTCGATCAGCCCTTCTATCTCATTATGAATCTGGCGATCGGCGGATTTTTTGACAGCGGCCATACCCCGGACCCATCCGATATCCCTGCAACAATGCAGGTGGATTATGTGCGTGTCTATAAAGAAGGCAACGGCCAGAATCCGGGTAATAACGTGCCGGTTACCGGAGTAACGCTGAATCTGAACACTGCACAGGTCGAAGTCGGAAAAAGTGTACAACTGAACGCAAGTGTAGCTCCGTCTAATGCAACGAATAAGCAGGTCACTTGGAGCATTTCAGGGAACAGCGTAGCTTCTGTGAGTCCAAATGGTCTCGTGACAGGAATTTCTCCGGGCACGGCAACTGTTACAGCTACAACAGCCGACGGCAATAAGACAGCCGTCTCCACCATCACGGTTGTGCCAGCACCATCCGGTACTATCATCATCGGCGATGAGGTCCGGGGTCTGAAGAAAACAGGCAATGACCTGCTGTTCTATGTGAACGGCGCAACCTTTGCCGACTTACACTATAAGCTCAATAACGGCGGTCAGCTGAACGTAGCCATGACTCCGGCAGGGAACGGCAACTATACCTACCCTGTAAATAATCTGCAAAATGGCGATACCATCGAGTACTTTTTCACCTATAATCCAGGACAAGGGGCCGTCGATTCCCCGACGTTCACGTATATCCATGGGGTAACCCAAGGAACACCAGAATAAGTAGTTGAACCCTAAGCAAAATGCATGAACACGAATAGGCGAGGAGGAAGTGTTAAAGCCTCCCTCTCGCCTATTTTGTTGTTTCTGCCATGTGCTGGTCTCCTCGGTGGAAGATCAGTTGCCATGCGTGATGCTCGACCTCCTTGACGACAAAGCTCACCTCTTAGAACGCCATCAAACTAACTATTGACACCAGCCTCTATCCTCTGATCAATAAATGGTTTGAATCGTGTAAAATACCGCTCTGATGCCTCCCAACGCCTAAGGTTCAAAAAGGATAGGTCCTGCTTGCCATATTGATCGGGCGGCTGATAATACCGGGAAACATAAGTTCCATTGCCCAGTGTATAAAAATAATACACTCCATCCAGAGTCTTAATTTCAATCTGACCAGGTAGAAGGTCTCCGACCTCGTCCGTATGTGCTTGACGGAAGCTGTAGCATTTGGAGCCGTCCCAGAACCCGTCATTCTCCTCCTCTTCCAAATATAATTTCTGAACTACAGCGTGTTGCAGAATGTCTTGCACATACTGGACCTCAATGTTTCGTAAATATAGCTCAGCCATATTAATACAGGTCAACAGGTCCAACGGCTTCGAATACAGCCTATGTTGCTGCAGGAACATCTAGTTTCGTTAAAATTCCGGGGTATTCCTTGGTTGTAGCCACGTGCGAAAAAGCCGGTTCATCACCGGACACTTTTCGCACCTTCGCTGGCTTGCCTAAATTAACACGTCGAAATGGCCCTCCGAGTTCACCGTCGCTGTCCGGGGATCGGTCAGACCGATGCCCTTGAGGCCTCCCTTCCACTCATTCCGCCAGAGGGGGAGGTGATCTAGAAGCGGAGAAGCCGGTACAAAATTTACGGAGGTGCTACTCCCGCTTTTCTGTACGAGTTGGGACTCCAGCAGCCGGATTTGCCGCTGAAGCTGCTCCCGGCGATAGGGAGTCTGCATCTCACTTCCTTGTACTGCATTCACTTTATCCAGTTCCATCATCAGCCGGTTCCGCTGTTTCTCCAGGGAACTGACATCACTCTGTGTACCGCCGTAGGCCGCAATGGCCTGTAACGGACTGATGCCTGCTACTGTCAGTGCCGCCATGATTTTCCCCTCCGTTTCCTTGGCTCCCATTCCAAATTCAGCCAATTTCGAAGATCTAATCATCTTTATTACCCACCAGGCCTCATCATGACAACATCACAGCCTCAATTGGAAAATAATCGTCGTATAGTCACAGTCGGCCATTGGTTTCGACCCTACCAAAGACCCACCGAAGGCTGGCTAAAGTCCCTACACAGCTCCCTTACTCGTCCTTCAACCGCCGTTGATACAAAATGACAGATACTACTGTTAATACAACCGTCCATGCCAAAGTAATAAGCAGGGGTTTTAATAAATCTCCCGTCGTATAGCCTATATTGCTTATCCCTAGCAAATGCACAAGCTGACTGCTTGGCATGTAATCCAGCACTTTGAGGATCGGATAATCATTCTCTAGAAATGCCCCCCATGGTGCCCCAGTGAATATGAACGCTACAGGAAGTATGGATAAAGAAGCATCAAGCAGCGTCTTGGAGAATAAACCACATATCGTCCCGGCTGCTGTATATAGAATAATCGAAAGAAAGATTGTTGCCACAAATGCCCATATGCTGGCTGGCTTATAGCCAAATATAAACGTAGCTATAGCCAGAACAACTACAGACATAACAAAGACTAAAGAGCTTTTACCGATTAGAACATCAAGGGTCGTGGCCGGAGTCATCATTAATGACCGTAAGGTGTTACGCTCCTTTTCTTCCGCAATCAAGCAGGCTTGTGCGAAACATGTTAGTAATACAAACGAGGTATTATAAAGGAAACCGCTGGCTCCAGGCAAAGACGCGCCTGCGCTTCGAAAAAGAACGGCAAACATAATAGGCAAAATTAACATAATGGAGATCCCATAATTGCGTGAAAACTCTTTGTAATCCTTCACAAAAATCGCCTGGGCACGTTTTAATGAGATACTCATAATAGCTCACTTCCTGTCATTTTAATAAAAATATCACCCAGACTTGGCTCTTTCGTTTCTAACCGGTCAATTAGCCCCCGTCTCATCCAATCCGTTATTTGATCAGCCGTTCCCTCATCGATCGGGAGCTCGTACGTTTCCCCATTGATTAAGTCAACAGAAATTATGTTTTCTCGATGCTGTCGTTTAAGCTCCTTCGGTGAGCCGATCGTTTGGATTTGCCCTTGATACAGAATCGCTACGCGGTTGCACATCAATTCTGCTTCAGCCATATCATGCGTAGTCAGAAAAATCGTTGTTCCCTTCTTATTTAAGTAGCGTAAGCCTTTATAAATATGCGCTGAGTTTACCGGGTCTAAAGCCGAAGTAGGTTCATCTAAGAATAATAATTCTGGCTCATGGATAATTGCGCAGGCCAGCAGAACGCGCTGTCGCATCCCTTTCGATAGGAGTTTAACCTTCTTTTTGCGCTCTCCGCTTAAGTTCACAAACTGCAGCACCTTATCGACCGCAGATCTGGAAAGATCATACAACTGACAATACAGCTCTAGATTTTCCTCAATGGATAATCTCTCATAAAGACCACTGTTATCCGTCAGAATTCCAAAGCGCATCTTCTGTGCAGACTGCTGCATCCTCTCCGCTGGCTGGTTAAATATATTTGCCTGTCCACTTGTCGGATTTAATTGCGCCGTTAAAATTTTAATTAATGTCGTTTTTCCTGAACCACTCGGACCGAGGAAACCAAAAATCTCCCCTTTCGGAATGGAAAATGACACATCTGCTAACGCATCCTTATTTCCAAATCTCTTTCGAATATGTTCTACCTGGATAACATTCACAAATACCACTTCCTTAGCATTGATGACCTAAATATATAGAGATTACATACTTGCAGCCATCAAAACCCGCCGAAATGTAGCTATTACCGCTTGAATGGTACCCTTTAAATGTTAAGAAGTGCTTTTAGCTCCTGTAATTTTGAACGAGATAACGGCACCACGGCATCTTTACCTGTATTCAAACGCAAGCTGTAACTATTCTTCGTCCATGTAATAATCTCTCTAACTTTTTGCAGATTAACGATGTAGGATCGATGACACCTGAAAAAACCGAAATTTAACAATCTCCGCTCCAGCTCGGTTAGAGTCAAAGCACAGTCGTAATTTTCCCCACCCACATAAACAAGGATCGATCCCTCTATACTTTCTATAAAATCAATTTCAGGCGGATTAAATAAAATCACTTTGTCATTTCTTTTGGTAGATATCTTCTGCAAGGTTATATTGGCTTCATCTTGTTTCTGTACTTCCTGCTTATCCTCTTCTGAGTCCCGAATATCCAATGGATGACATCCAAGTTCGTTCAATCGATAAATGGCGTCACACGAAATAATGGCATCCTCTAAATTCGAAGTTAAAATTAAAATCTCCTTTTCTTTCGAAAGGTCATCTAGTATCCGTTTAAATTGACGACGATCTTGCTCCTCTAAGTAAAAATAGGGTTCCTCCAGTACAAGTGTAGGCTGATGCGCAAAAAAGACACGCAGCAATGTCACATACGTCCTTTTCGAAGAGCTTAGGTCCTTGATCCTTACCTTCCGTTCTTCTTTTAAAGCAAAATAATCTAGTAACAGAGCGACACGCTCATTCCTCTCCGTTACTTTGATTAGAAAATGAATCAGCTCTTCCACCGTTAAATGCATATACTCGTTTTGCCCAGCTTGAAATAAATAATAGTGGGAATGATTCAATAATTGATTCATTAATAGCTGCTTTCGCTTCAAATCTGTTATAATGCCAATCGATTGGTTCTCTGTCATGTTTAATTCGATCTTCGGTAGAAGTAATTCCCCATCAAAATATATTGGTTGAAATTGCATGCCGTCCCCCTGGTCAGAGCTACTATAGGATATTTATAACAATTATAATGTTCGGATACTTTTTTGTCAGTTTCTACTGAAAATACTTACTGTTAACAACACAAGTATAAAGAACGACGGAAAAAAACACTTCTCAATGAGAAGTGTCAGAAATCATATTTAGATCATCTGCCAATGATGATGCATGTCAATTCTTTTATTGCCGGAGCATGTTCTCATCTAGCCTTATTAAGTTCTTTTACTTCTATTATCTTTTTACTAAACTGATACTTTACAGTAACATTTTCAATAATCTCAGTATTCTGGTAGGCAAGAGAACCCTCGAATTCTAGAGTATCATTATCTTTCCACACTAGGTTATCTGCATTGCTATAATTCTCGTGATCTGTGCGAATCCATGTATCTATTTCTTTTTGTGCACCATATTTGACTCTTGCAGATTCTATTAATTCGGGACTTATCATTCCCTCCTCAATATTGCTAATTTGAATGAAATCACTTTTATTAGAGCATGTTACGATCGCAACTAACTTATGATTGGGTGAAGGAATCATTTTTTTAATATACATAGAGGGTGTTGAAAAACTAAAATACGCATTAAGCTTATTATCTTTTATTCTCCAAATGACATTTTGACTTCCATAGTCCGAATAGTTATTAAACAACGTAAATATCATACTTCCGTCTGCTAACTTAACAATATAAGGGCTTTTATAACTTTTCGATAAAATATCTACAGCAAAAGCAGCTGCATCGGCGATTTTTTGATTCTCATTTTTTAAAAATGGCTGAAGTTCTTTCAACGCTTTTACTCTCAACGTGGAATTATTAAAGGTTTCTACCAGCCTATTAATAGCAATATATACATATTCATTATTATCACTTTTTAAAGCATGTAGAAATTTTTCCGCATCATATTTAGTAGCAGGCTGTAACTCCATATCTTCAGCTTTTAAATAACGTATATAAGGCTCTGAATTTTGATTTTTATAATATTCTGTCGCTAATAAAGCTGACGCAGTTGAACTATATAGGACAAGACAGGCAACCAAAACAACCCACTTTTTTGAAATTCCTTTTTTCCTTTTCTCTGTTCCATTGTGCCCAGCCGCTTCAATTAAGTTCTCATCAATGAGTCCGATCTCCTTAAATAAATCTTCTTTTTTCATAGGTTAACCCCCTCTTTGTCGAGATGAACTCGAAGTTTATTTCTTGTCCTAAATAATATAGATTTCACTTTACTACTACCCATATTAAATCTCATAGAAAGCTCATCTATTGAATAGGAATACCAGTACCTTCCAATAAATATGTTTCTTGCTTGCTCATCTATGCCATATAAAAATTGATTTATTAAGTTTGCGATCTCACCTTCTTCATACTCTGTTTCTACAGTATCAGGCGAAGCTAGACATTCTTCTAGTTCCGTTAGAATGACTTCAAACTCACGACTACGCTTTTTCGCTGTATTATAACCATACTTATCAAGCGCAATATTACGGGTGATCCTCCCTAAAAATACCGAAAAATTCCTAGGCAGATTAGGCGGTATCGCATTCCATGCTGCTAAGTATGTATCGTTCTCACATTCTTCAATATCCGAGAAATTTGAAATAATGTTTCTTGCAATCACCCTGCAGTAAGCCCCATATTTATTTTTAGTCTCTAAAATAGCTTGCTGTGAACGCTGTATGTATAGGTGGATTATTCCTTGGTCTTCCATCCGTTATTCTCCTTTTAAACACTCTTATCTATATAGTAGAAAATTCTTAGAATACGTTGCACTTATATTAAAAATTTACACCAATATATAAAGACAACCCCCTCCTAAACAAGGAAGGGGTCTGCCTTTGGGTCATCTCTACAATCCAAAATGTTCTCTAACTAACCTAAATTGTTCTTCCACGCTCATACTTGGTATTCTTTCAACGGTCTTGATCCCCATTTTAGTACAAGCATTCTTAATCTCATTGGAGAACTTAACCATAGATTTGTTCCCGTGTTTAATCGTTTCTTCTGGATTTATCGTGTAGGCGTTAATACAATCTAAAATCATCTTATGATCTTCTCTGAAGTAATATAATTTCTCTATCTCATCGTCGGACGTATAAAAACAAATCATTCTCTCTTCGGGGATAAACGGTAGTATACGCTCAGGCATTATTCCCAGATCAATTATTATTGGTTTGTCATTAGACATTGTTAACAAATCAATGATAAAGAAGTCCATCATCTCTTCGACAATTTGAAATAACCACTGGCAGTGCTCATCTACCGGTTTATTGAACCACTTATTCCAATCCAAATCAGGATTAGGAAATTGAAGGGCAGGGTATTCAACAGGACTAGTGAATGGTCTGTATTTTAAGACATCATCCCCCAATGTTTGAAAGCCAAGTACCTCTACAAATTTCTTGGTCATGGTCGTCTTCCCAGCACAAGGCCCCCCATTAAGCCAGTAAACATGTTTTAATCGTTCCTTCAAATAATTATTATTTATCTTCATCCGGTACACCCCATTTGATTTATAAAGAACTTTACTCTAGCACATTGGTTTCGGGGAGATGGCGGATTCTTATCTTCCTATAACAGTAAAAACACATAGAAGTTCTCCTTTCTTGACACAAGTAGTTATATTCTACGAGTGGGGAGTTCTGTTAACGTAACGACTTACTCTGTTGAATTTCATGTTCCTCAACATAATTTCTATACTTATTACCATTGTAGTAATTAAGAATGTCCTGATTAATCTCCGGATACAGTTGAATAGAGTGTAGCTCCGAAATAGGAACCCACGTTACACCAGTTTGCTTAGAATCTGGTGATTCGGGAAGTCTTGGATTTGATCCCGCTTTCAATTTACAACTAAATGTAACTCCTACTGAATGAGTATCCCCGTATATGTAATTACTTTTTGTAGGTTGATATTCGTAAACAAATGCAACGGGACCGACCTCTATCTCAACACAAGCCTCTTCTTTCGCTTCCCGTTTTACAGCTTCAATCAGTGTTTCTCCTGGCTCAAGGCCACCTGCTGGAAGATTGTAGTGCACGCCATCAAGATTGTCATTCTCAAACTCCACTAGTAAAATGGAACCCTTCTCAATTATTAATGCACCAGCGCGCAGTCTTATCTTTTCCAGAATAATCACATCCCATAGTCATTAATTTCTATATGGGATATTGTACCATTTAATGCTTCTAAGGGAAGAGTCTTTAATGGATCCTTTACAAGGATTGCATAACTTCTATAGCACTTTTAAGAGCGTTGCTGTCCCTTAATCGTCCTTTTTCTGGTACTGTCAGATTTATTAACTTAAATGCCTCTTCCTTGCTTACCCATCGAATTTCTTGTGTTTCATGATCAAAACTATGTACTTCTCCTATAGGTCTTAATAAAAAATACTTAGTTATACATGTCTCTGATTCAAATGCCCCTGGGATCGGTGCGACAACTTCACAAACATACCCAGTCTCTTCTCTCACTTCTCTCAATGCTGTATTTTCAGGAGATTGATCTTGAGGTTCGCTTCCACCTTTAGCAAAAGTCCAAGCGTAGCCTCCCCAAAATCCGCTAGGGCTTCTCATCAATACCTCACCAGCATTATTGATAACAATTCCTCCATAAGCGAGTTCACTCATCTTTTATCCATCCCAACAAAAAAATAAATTCTGATTTAATCACACTATTCCATTAAAAATTCATATTCCCCTGATTCCTAGTTACTGCCATCACATTCTGAGCTTAAAAAGCTCTGATTATCAATCTTTCTACTATCACTTTATCTTTAATACGATCTTTCCTTTTGCCCGGCCCGATTCGGAATACTCCATCGCCTTTTGAGCTTCTTCAAAAGAAAATATTTGATCAATTACAGGCTTTATTTTCCCTGCTTCTATAAGCTCCGAAATGATCTCCAGTTGTCTGCCGCTAGGTTTCATGAACAAAAATCTGTATTTTACATTATATTGCTTTTCTAATTTTGTTAGCTTACGGGTAACCAATCGAAAAAGACTCGTTTTTATAAATCCAGACCCATATTCAATTCCGAAGCGTGCATTGGGCAGCCCAGAAACCGATACAATTTGTCCGCCTGGTTTGACTATTTTAAAAGCCTTTTCTAAGGTCTCGCCGCCAATCGTATCGAATACTCCATCATAATTTTGTAAGACTTTATCAAATTGTTCTGTTTTATAATTAATTATTTGATCTGCCCCAAGAGATTTGACCAGATTAGCTCCAGCATTGCTAGTAGTTGTAGCCACATAAACTCCCATCGCTTTAGCAAGCTGGATAGCAAAGGTCCCAACGCCGCCCGAACCCGCTTGAATCAATACCATTTGCCCTGCCGATAGCTGTAATATATCCTGTAATGCTTGATAGGCTGTAAGCCCGACTAATGGGATTGACGCCGCCTCCTCAAAAGAAAGATTTTGTGGCTTTAAGGCTATATCGTCCTCATGTATGGATATATATTCTGCGAAGGTTCCAATTCTATTTTTTCTTGGCCGTCCGTATATGGCATCGCCTATTTTGAATTTTGTTACTTTGTTTCCTACTTTGGTGACTATACCTGAAAAATCATTTCCTAAAACAAGCGGCATATCGTATTTCAACAGCATACGAACTTTACCATCCCGCACCTTAAAATCGATAGGATTAATACTTGCCGCATGAATTTCTGCTAACACATCATAATCACCTACTGAAGGTGTTGGAATGTCTGCCAATAGAAGAGGACCTCTCCCGTATTTTTCAATGATCATCGCTTTCATCAAGAACCCTCCATTTCTAATAATATTGTTCCATAAATTCATCGAGATGGTTTATTAGATTTTTTAACACGCCTAATTTTGTTCTAACGTCCATAAAATAATAATTTTTAGAGCCTTCTTCCCTCACCATTATAATTCCGGCTTCTCTTAAGATTCTTAGATGATGGGAGACCGCCGGCCGTGAAAGATGCGTTTGTTCAGTAATCTCACCTACGCGTAATCCGTTCGTACAGGTAGTCTCCATAAGTACTGTAATAATGGATTGTCTTGTCTCATTACCAATAGCTAAAAAGACCTTCTGGCACATCTTGAAATCATCTTTGATGACTTCGACTTGTTGCTGCTTATTAATGATTCTCACCGCTTTCGTCTCGTTCAATCGTTTAACTTAGTGAACCATTTGCTGACGAGTATGTCATAACAAGATATGCTCTGCAACGTTGGGAAAGAAAATCGAGACCACAAGTAAATTTTTTACATTTTCTTATTCCCAACCCTCAAAGCAGAATTGTCGAAACATCTAAAATCGTATCAAGAACAATTGACGTTGAGTGAGCTGCCTGCACTTGAAGTACTGGTAAATAAGCTTATCGCATGGATTGATTGGCTTATAAAAAATCGCCGTCCGACTCCCAATAGGGAACATGAACGGCGATAATTTTTGAGTTATTCTATAAACGGCAGTTCAAAGTAAAGCCGATCTGCTCCACAAATCGATTAGGGAAGTTCCTCCAGTGTAATCTTGACGCTATATCAATTCGTACTCCAATTTTCGGATGTAGCTGTATTTTTAAAGGTTTTCTTTATAAAAGGCATTCAGTTTTTCAACAGCTAGTCTAACTGGTTCTGGTTGATCGTATAAGTCATAATGACTTACATTTTCAAGAATGAACAAGTCCTTTTTCGTTGACGCGGCTCTATTGTACAGTTCATGACCATCTTTGTATGAACCAAATGCACCTTGTTTATCACCTACAATAATTTGCAAAGGTTGTGTTAGCAACTCTTCAACGAAATGGAAAGCATCAAAACCTAGGACTGAATCTAAACTGGTATATTTCAATTTATTTGGAGAGTTAGAGCTTTGCCCTCTAGGCGTTGTATAATAATCGACTGCTTCCACAATATCTATATCTGTTATACCTGCCTTCTCTCTTTCCAGTTGATTGCTAGGGATCCAATTCACTATCATTGGCTCAGTTCCACGAGCTTCCGCAGTACGTTGTTGACTAATGGCCTCCAAAGCTTTAATTGGATCTCCGCTTTCACGTTGTACACGCCCGATATTAGCTCCAACGACAGTGCCAACTGCTTGTATACGACGCTCTGTCATTGCAGCATTTACAGCATAACCCCCTCCGGCACAAACACCTAATACACCAATACGGTTCTCATCAACAAAATCAAGTGTAGTCAGGTAATCTACGGCACAACGAATATCTTCAACACGCGCAGCCGGAACTTCAATATATCGAGGGTCACCTTCGCTTTCACCTTGATATGATGCATCAAATACAATCGTCACATATCCAAGTTCAGCAAGCTTCTCCGCATAGATACCTGCAGTTTGGTCTTTACAGCTACTTCCTGGATGAACACAAACGATTGCGGGGTTATGTTTCTTATTTTCAGCATTTTCTGGCACATTTAGAATACCTGCAACTTTTAATCCATGCGCCATAAATTTAACTTTCTTTTTAATAACTAACATATGTGGCCTCCTAATGGATGATTTAATATAATACACTTGAGTGTTTTATTACACCCGTGTATATTTAAAATACATTAGGACTATAATGCTTTCAATGACCACATCTTTGTTTTCATGTAGTAATACACATTCTTTCAAATGTGTATATTAAAAAGGAGTTTTCTCATGAACAATCCAATAGATCGAAGAATCATAAAATCGCAAAAAGTAATTCAATCGACTTTTTTAACCATGCTGCTTGAAGATGGATTTGATAAAATTACAGTTAAAGCGATCACTGAAAAAGCCGACATTAGCAGAAAGACGTTTTATCTGCATTATGTCGATAAATATGATTTGCTGGATACTATCGTGAATAAACAATTAGAGGAATTAGGAGTCATTTGTGAGCAAAAAAAAGAGAAGGGTTTTATCGAGGGTACCGTGATTTGGTTCAATTATTTTGAGGAACATAAAGCTTTCTTTGCAGCTTTGTTTGCAAGTGAAAGTACCGTCTCATTTCGAAAACAGCTTCTGCAATTCATCATGCATCAACTCAATCTAAAAATAATTAAAATCAACCCTGAAAAAGAGGCAGAAATCCTTTTAAAGTTCTTAAGCATGGCTGTTCTAGGCATCGTAGAATCCTTTGTTCTGAATCAATTAAAAGCCAGCACAGAAGATACAGCAAAACAAGTGGGCGAATTACTGGAGCAGAATATCGCGATGGCCTCACGTTAGTAGGCTGATGAAACTTAATTTTAATTTATTCCAATTCATATCTATCAAAAAATCCCCAAATTGCTTTAGGACCATATTCATATCGAACTAATAGCTATTGCTAAATCTATTCTGGTCATTTATATCAAAAATATGAAGGCCTGAAAAATACCAAATAACATGGACGACTGGCCCTTTCCGCTAAAACGGCGGAGGGGGCTTTTGCTTTCAGTAAGCAACACCGTCCCACCAGATACTACATTATTTTGTGAACCCAGAATGCTTGGAGAATCCCGTGTGGGCTGATTTGCCCAAGCGGTGCAGTCCCCGGATATCTTAGGTTTAATTTTCGTTGTAACCTTCTAGCTACCTACCCGATCTAATATTTAAGTAACGTTACGAACATCCTAAGACTTTTAGTCAAGAAAGCAGGTAAATCTTTGCATATTAATCCTATTGTCGTCAAAGCCAAAGCTGGGGACCCAGAAGCATTCGTGCAGTTGATGCAGGAGATAGAGTTACCTTTATATAGAACTGCAAGGTCCATCGTCAACAAAGAAGAAGATTGTGCAGATGCCCTGCAAGAGACGATGCTTAAAGCCTTTAAGTCCATCCATACACTCAGAGAGCCCGCTTTTTTCAAAACGTGGATCTTCCGGATTCTGATTAATGAATGCAATAAAATGCTCAAAAACAATTCAAGAGCCCTCCCTTATGGAGAGCTTCCCGAAGTCCCTTCCATTTCAAAGGATTATGAGAAAATCGAAATATGGGATGCCGTTCAACATCTTGAGGAGAATCTACGGATTGTCATTCACCTTCATTACCTACAAGACATGCCGATCAGTCAAATTTCCGACATTCTCGAAATTTCTACGGTAGCCGTGAAGACCCGGCTGCATCGCGCCCGCAAAAAGCTAAAGCATTCATCTCAATTCATTCAAGAAATGGAGTTGCGACATGGTAAACACTAAGTTAGAAGAACAATTAAAGAGCTGCCAAAGCCTACTTCCCGATCAGTTATCGGATATTGCCCGCTCCAAGCTGAATGAGACTTACCAAATCATCAGGGAAACCGATAATTCCAATTCCCACGTTCAGAAAAAGAAAAATGTATCAAAATCTTTTAATAGATGGTGGATTTCCACTGCAGCCGCTGCAATTCTTGGAGTTACAGTCCTTGCTTCCGGCTTTGTATCGCCCGCAATGGCTGATGCACTCAAGCAAATTCCGGTTCTGGGACAAATCTATTCATTATGGGGCGAAAACAACGGAGATCCCGGTGTTCAACAAGCCGAGGATTTCATCACAAACGTAAACCAAAGCGTGACCCATGGCAATGTTACTATGAATATTCCAACGTTGTTATTTGACGGGACCCGGATTCTTATGAACATAACCACTGCTGGAAACCGTCTGGCTTCGGAGCCCAATTCGCCGCCTTCAGATGCCAATAAAGGAGCGGTGGATAAGTTTGAGGTTCTCTATAAAGGGCAACCTCTGCTCTGGAGTTACGAACACATGGACGGTGAGACTGCTTCCAGCATAATGGTTCAGGTTTTGGACACTTATTATGAGCCGAGCACGACAACACAGACTGTCCAGTTCCCTGATCAGTTTGACTTGACTGTAAATGTAACGTTAAAAGGCTACGATGCCCCGTTCGAATTCGTTCTGCCTGTCACAAAATCAACGCCCGTTACCGCACTAACTTCAGAGGAAACCAAGCATCACGATAACATTAACTTGCAGATTAGTAAGGTGGAAATCACCCCAATCACAACGCAGTTATCCATTGAGTACACAACCAAACCGGGCCAGAGCAAAGAAGAAATGCTTGCTTCTATCCCTTCGAAATATAAGGGTGCTAACGGAAGCGTCATCGCTCTTCAGTTTGACATTGTGGATGAACGTGGTGTTCAACTGAAGCCCATCGGTGCTCACCCCTTAAGCGAATCTTATAATGTTCGTTTTGAGCCCTTCAAGACTATACCAAGTACCATAACCATCAAACCGTACTTAGTCGTTTCCGAAGGTCAAGCCCCAGCTGGGAATACAGGACTGTGGGAAGACAACAATATGGTCAAGGAATATATTCCTGAGCTGGAGACTGTACTTTCGGTGCAATAGCATTTGTAAAAAAGACCTAATACTCCAGGAATAAAAGGATGTGTAAACCTACAAAAGACGAAGCCATAATTGGCTTCGTCTTTTGTCTTGATATTTAAATGAATTCAGATAGATTCAATTCCAATAAGGTTATTTAGATGAAGCCAGCTTCGATATTTTGTCGGCAATATCTTCCGCTTGTAACAAGGAGGAGTAGGAATCTGCTGCAAAATATTTCTCCATATCAATCTCAATCACTCGATTATTTTTAACTGCATCTAACATTTTCCATGTTGCTGGTAACTTAGGCGGCTGTTTGTCTTTCACAGTAAGGACAATGACATAGTCGCCTACATAATCATTTACGGTTTCCCAAGAAACTTCAACACGGCTCATTTCCTTATCAAGGATTTCACTTTGAACTTTTGGAGTAGGTTTCATACCCAAAATATCGTAAGTAGCTCTGCCGCCTCTCTCCCCCTGATTACCAATGACCATTAAAAATTTCTCTACCGTGATATAATCTACGATAGAAATAGTTGCATCTTTTGCAATGGCATTTTTAATTTTTTCGCGGGCAGCTATTTTACGTTTTTCGAAACCTGCCACAAACTGTTTAGCCTCTTCTTCTCGATCAAGGATTTCTCCCATAGCTGTAATCTCTTCTTGAATCGTTGCGTATTTACTTGTATCAAATAATACGGTCGGTGCGATCTTAGAATAGTTACTATAAGCATCTTTATTCCAGGTTATGATGATGTCTGGCGCTAGCTCTAATACTTTCTCAAAAGAAATACTTCCTTCTGCCCCTATATCCTGTACTGTCTCATCTAAGAAAGGTTTGAGAAACTGAGAATACTCCAATTGTGTATTTGATGCTCCAACCGGTATTACCCCAACTGCTAAGACTGGCCCCAAATCCCAATCAACTACAACACGTTGGGGATTGGCTGGAACATTAACATCCCCCATGACTGTTGTTATTTTCCGTAAACCCGTATTTTCAATGGCTTGATTGGAAGGCGTACTCTGTGTCTGTTCTACTATCTGATTGCTATTACGGCTAGTGCTCCCATTTCCACAAGCTGAAAGTAACAGTGTAAACACAAGCATTAGCGTTAATCCTATTTTCGTTTCGGTCCCCTTAAACATCTGTTTATCTCCTTCAAGTTTATATTGATAATGATTATCATAATCAATATAACAAGAAGAGGAATCTTTGCCCATGGAGGATAAGAACTCTTGCCATGGACTATCTGAAACGATCAAACCTGTCTTCACCTTATTTTTGTATTGAACGGGCGTCGCCCCGACCTGCTTTTTAAACAGACGTGTAAAATAAAAGACATCACTATAACCTACGCTTACAGCAATCTCCTGTACGGTAGCATCGGTCTGAATCAATATCTCTTTCGCTTTAGCCATCCTCGTCTGAATTACATATTCAATGGGACTTCTCCCTGTCCGGCGTTTGAACTGCCTCGATAAATACTGAATGCTATAATTCCATTCTTCGGCCATAGATTCAAGTGAAATAGGCTCATTATAATGTTTGTGAATGTATTGAATGATCTGTTCAACTAAATCTGTTTCTTTGAGGGCAACTCCCTGAAGCTGTAACTGCTGTGCAAGAGTATATACGAACTGATAGAAATGGATTTTCGCTTGGAACCGTTCCATAGCCTGTCTGCGATTCCATTCCTCATACATCGATTCCGCATGACGATATAAAACAACCGGAGAAATAGGTTTACATGTGTATTGCAGATGAAAAGGGTTACTTATATGATAGGATTTCAATAATGTTTTACTAGCTTTAGTAGAAATAGTACCTCTATATAAAATGTAATAGTAGGTTACATCCTCATGTCCAACCTCGAACTTGATGTTACTTCCTTTTCCCGCATGTAAAACAAAGAATCGTTCTAATGGATGTCGATTACCATCCAACCAGATCGTACCTTGTCCACGTACGACAAATATAAAACTACTAGCTGGGAGTACATGTTGCTGCTTACTCTCTCTGCGTATCACATGTTGGCGAATATCCACCAGTTGAATCCATGAAGTGTCCCATATCTGGATGTATTCTTCCCAGTTCACTGTTAATCCTCCCAAGTCCAATAGCTTGCTAATCCTTTGCAGCTGCAAATCCCTATACAAGCCAAAATCGTAAACGATAACCATTATCATTGTCAAATGATTGGTGACTAGTCAAACCAATTTTAATAGATCAAATCTGACGCCCCCGGAGAGTCTCCAACCAAGTCGATATAGCCATAGCTACCTCAGCTCTTATCTGCGGGATTTATACCGTACATTCCACTACTCCAGTTTTCGTTGCTCTATATAATAAATTCGGCCTCTTAAATGAGAGTCCAATCCCATAGATAACCTAAGCAAATTATTTATACCGGCAAGATTTAGGGCCATCCTTTTACAGGATGGCCCTCTCATTGATTAAGTTGCAATTTTGCTAACCTTAATACTGTCCTTTAATTACAAAAAACGAACCCCGAATTGTTCCGGCTAGCTTGGACTTCTGCCTAGCAAACTTAAACTTCTCTTCTAGCTCCTTTGGGATCTCCATCCCCTCAGAAAGCTTAAAACCAACAGCCCGCTTCTTAGGGTCATCCACCGTATACATAACGTTGACTGCAAGACCATCCTCATAAAAGACATAAGCAAATTTAATATTTCCCACTTGAAAACGCGACGTTTCTAAAGGTTTGGCCGCAAACTCAATATCACGTTCTTCTTTTAAAATTCGGTTCACATAATCAAGGGTCTCCTGACTTTCACTGGCTTGTACAACCGTAAACTCATGTTTGTATTTGTTCATAAAGTAACGGGCCTCATTAGCACGCAGACCAGCAAGTGCATCTACTACAGGTGAAGCTTCTAACCCAACCGTAGACACATTTTTGAATTCAACGATATAGGACATTTTCATCTCTCCTTTTCTCTCATTATTACCAAAAAAACTTATCGTTACTTAGGATACGGTTCGCGTGCTGTCTGTAACGGCAAGTTTCTGTGTTAACTGCTGTGCTCTTTTTCTATTAAAGTGACCATCTCGCGCTTCCACTTTTCTCGCTCCTCTGGCGGGATCGGCTTCCCTTTGTCATACAGAAATCTAATCATATAGAACCCATCCTTCGTAAGCAGGCTGGTAACAAGTTCATGCTCTAATACATTATTGTTCATCAACTGCGTCTCCACTATAGAGCTATTAACAGTCTGATGCAGTACTTGAGCAGTCAACAAGGTTTCTTGGGAGATATAGTCCGCTGTATGCTTCTCTACAGAAGACGCTGCTATTTCATCAAAATAATTAATCGTGAACGTATGCGAAGGTTCGTACCGATGGTATTCTCCTAGCGGATAATATCCGATAAATTGACAGTTACTGTAGACATGGAATGTTGCAGGTACATAGCTGTCAAGCTGAAAATAAGGGATGAATCGCGCAATGCCTGAATTGATCTCTTCTCCAGGAGGAATGACAGCATCCACACCACTAAGGAAATCACCCTTCTTATCTACAAAAATCGTGCTATAAGGGCTGTACCTCGTAATCCAAATTGAACCATTCTCCTTCACAGCCTCAACGAAATAACTGATAATTTGATTTCTTTTTTCCTCACGTTCATCGGCGGGGTTGATACAGGTATGAATGTGCTTCCGAGTGTATGTAAAGACTGCTTTAGTGGCATCCATTGACAGCAATTCAAATTCAAGAATTTCAGATTTTATATTATAGATTTGAAATGTCATCATTAATTGAAAGTGATTTAAAAAGGACATTCCCCTCTTATCTGGATGAAATCTTTTGCTCAAACCTTCTTCATCCTTATCCATATAAGCCTGCTCCAAGCCTTCAACCAGGGCATGCAGCTCCTCTTTTGTGATGCCTTTATTTTTCTTAAAGAAAAACATGTCTTCTCTCCCCTCATCATCAGTCTACTGCCAATTACTTGCTCCTATTTATTATACGGGCACACCTGTGTACTTTTCTAGTTATGAAGAAACCATCCCTGACAAAGGAATGGTTTCTTTGAGTAGGTATACCTTTCGGTCATCCTTACATTTTAAAATGTTCACAAACTAACCTAAATTGTTCTTCTACGCTCATGTTTGGTGTTCTTTCTATGGTTTTGATGCCCAGCTTAGTGCAAGCGTTCTTTATTTCATTGGAGAACTTAATCATAGATTTATTACTGTGTTTCTCAATCTCCGCATCGGATGTATAAAAACATATCATTCTCTCTTCCGGGATAAACGGTAATATAAATTCAGGCATTATTCCTAAATCTATTAGGATTGGTTTGACATCAGGTAACTTCAGCAAGTCAATAATAAAGAATTCCATCATCTCTTCGACCACTTGAAATAACCATTGGCAGTGTTCATCTACAGGTTTATTAAACCACTTATTCCAATCTAAACTAGGATTAGGGAATTGAAGGGTAGGATATTCCATAGGACTAGAGAATGGTCTATATAAAAGCTTACTCTGACACGTTGGTTGTGAGGGGTTGGCGGATTCTTATCTTTCTAGATAAAAAAAGCCTTCCCCACCCAAAAGGGTGAAGAAAGCTTAAATGTGTACCCCAAAATTATGGGCAGCTATATTAGCTTTTCGTACCCGAAGGTGCCTTAGCCAATTGCTCCTCCAGCCACCTTATGCTCAGCCTCTCCGGAGAAAGCGCCTCCGGAGCAGCCGTAGGTTCTTTTAGTGGACAACGCTGTAACTGGCTTGTAGACAGCAAGCAACTTAGCATTCTGCATTACGACCGCGATGCCTGAACAATATTGGGCGATTTCCCGCTTGTTCATGTTGCACCAGTTCATATACAGCTGTGTGACCGCACGCTCTGGACGTGTGTTTTTCTCAGCAGAATGCACCATCAGCAGACCGAAGGCAGATCGGCGCGCGAGCAGCTCTTCCCAATAAGCGATATATTCTTCTACGGTCACCTGATCAAACGCCTCCCCCAAACTAAGGCTTATAATCGGCCAAGCGGATTCATCCTTTGTTATAGCCATACGTTTTCCTCCTAAAATGTGCCGAGTATTGCCTAAGATGTGATGCGGAATCCGACGGATTGCTGTTGTAGCTTCCAAAGCCGGTCGTACAGTCCGCCGCGCAACAGTAGGGCTTCATGTCGTCCCTGCTCGACCAGCCGGCCATCTTCCAGCACAATAATGTTGTCTGCACCTCGTATAGTTTTCAGCCGATGCGCGATAACAATAACAGTTCTGCCCGTAATCAGCGTATCAATTCCCTTCTGTATCTCGGCTTCATTCTGCGGGTCAAGCGATGCAGTAGCTTCATCTAGTAATACAATTGGAGCATTCTTAAGAATCGCGCGAGCAATGGAGATCCGCTGCTTCTCCCCTCCGGAAAGCGTACTGCCACCCTCGCCTACCGGCGTGTCATAACCAAGCGGTAATTTCATGATGAAATGATGGCAATGGGCCATTTCTGCTGCTTGTTGAATATCCTGCTGCGACGCGCCCGGCCGCCCAAAAGCAATGTTGTTTCCAATGGTGTCTTGGAACAGGTACACATCCTGAAACACAACCGACACAGACCCTAGCAAATGTTCTGGATCAATATCTTTAATATTGCGTCCGCCTAGCAGAACACTTCCTTCGTCAGGATCATAGAAACGCGAGATCAGGCGCAGCACTGTACTCTTTCCGCTGCCGGAGGGACCCACAATTGCAGTTAATGAGCCTTGCGGCATCTCTATGCTTAATTGTTTGAGAACAGGCTCACCTCCATAACCGAAGGTAACATTGTCAAAGCGAATAGTACTGCTCTCGGAAAGCGGAGCTGTAGTCCCCGTCATGACCGGCTGGCGAAGCAGGTCTACGATACGTTCACCCGCTTGTTCGTTGTACCGGAATTCGGCATAGTTGGCGAGCGCCGTCGTCAGTGGATCATAGATGCGTGTGCCGACAATAAGAAATACCGCCAGTTGCAGAATACCGAGCTCCCCGCCTAACAATAGATGAACACCAACGTATACCATTAAGGTCAGACCCGCACGAAGAAGAGCCATAGCCGTTAGAATGACCGGTCCGAATATCCCTTCAAGCTTCACACTTTCCTTCATCAAAGTTCTAAAAGAGCTATCCAGACGGACAAATCGTTCTCCCGTCAGGTTATAGGCTTTCATCACCCGTATGCCGTTCAAGTATTCTTGCAATCGGTTCGCAGCGTTCAGCTTGGCCTTCATATGATCCGCTCCGAGTCTCCGCCGCAGCTTGCCCGATAGATACATGATCAGAAGGGCAACCGGCAGCGCCACGAACATGGAAAGCGCCATCCGCCAGTCGAGGAATAGTAAACCTGCAAGTGCAAATATCGGCAGTACAAAAGCCCCTGCAAGCTGTGGCAGCAGATGTGAAATGCCTGTCTCAACCAGCGTGAAATCGCCCATCATCATATTCGCCAAATCACCGGGATCCCGGCGAGTCAGGTAGCCTAGCGGAAGCTTACGCAGATGTTCTGCTAATTCCGCCCGTCCCTGTGCCGCAACATTGTAAGCCCCGCGGTATGCAGTGCGGTAAGCGGGAATCTCGCTCAGGAACATCAGTACCATGACAGCAGCTAGTCCCGCGCAAATCCACCAAAGCCGTTCTATCTGAAGCTCTGCACCCACCGTAATATAAGGAGCAAAAATCAACCGCACCGCCTCAATCACTAGCGCATACGGAAGCACACTGACTAAGTTAGCCAGTAAGGAAAAAAATACAGGCTTCAGCAGCTGCTGTGGTTTGCCAGCAGTAATATTGTGCAATACCTTCATAGCTGTTCCCCCCTTTTTTCCAAATGCCAATCTCCGGCGTCACTGTAGACATGCCACATTTGAGTGTAAAGTCCATCGCGATCAATCAAACTATCGTGATCTCCACGCTCCACGATTTGCCCATCTCGCAGTACCAGAATTTGTGCGGCTTCACGAATAGAGGAGAGTCTGTGAGCAATGACAATAACCGTCTTCCCGCGCATAAGCTCCGTTAGTGCCAGCTGCATGTGATGCTCATTTTCCGGGTCGGCAAAAGCAGTTGCTTCATCGAGCACAAGTACCGGAGCATTTTTAAGGATAGCCCGGGCTACCGCAATACGCTGCTCTTCACCGCCGGAGAGATAGACACCACCTTCACCGATTAACGTATCGTACCCCTGCGGAAGCCGAGAGATGAACTCGTCGCATTGTGCCGCTCTGGCTGCAGCCTGAACTTCCTCCAGCGTTGCTCCCGGTTTACCGACGGCAATATTCTCATACAAAGTGTCATAGAACAGGAAGGTCTCCTGAAATACAAAGGCAACTGTATTCATCAGTTCATGAATCGCCATATGGCGGATATCCACTCCACCGATACGGATCGCACCCTCTTGCGGGTCCCAGAACCGCGGCACCAAGCTGGCCACCGTCGATTTACCTGAACCTGACGGTCCAACCAGCGCTGTAACCTTCCCTTGTTCTGCCCGGAAGGAGACCTCGCTGAGCGCAGCCGCAGCCCCCTTTTCTTCACTGTAGGAGAAGGTTACATCCATAAATTCAACGTCGAAAGCTTGCGGTGACAGCGGCTTTGCTATTTCTGGTACAGGCTGCTGTGCCAATAGACGATCCATCCGCTCTACACCTTCGCCGATATCCCGAGTGCTCGAAGCCAGCATAAGTAGCTTATAGAGCGGAGAAGATACGCCTGGTGCCATAATTAGAAAGAACAGCAACACAAGCGCAAAGGACATGGAATTCGGCTGGCCGCTTAGCATAAAGACACCCACCGGTAAAATAAAGGTAAATGAGGAGGCCAGCAATGTTTTGAACAGAATATAGCCTGACTGATAACGGTCCGTAAACTCCAGACAATAATCACGGTATCTGGTCATATCACTGTAGAACCTTCGGAAGGAATGCACCGTCTGCCCGAACACCTTCACCGCTGGCATCCCCCGCACATACTGCACTGCTGAAGCATTGATCTGCTCCAAAGAATCATGATACTGCTTCACACTAGTTTTCCCCTTACTACTCATCATAAGTGCTGACTGCACAACCATTCCTATTAGGATCGGTAGAAGACAGGCAACAGCTAAAGGCGGACTCAGCCAGAACATCGCCACAATCATAAGCACCGTGGACGCCAGCGCGCTGACCAGATCAGGGAGCTGATGCGCTACGAAATTTTCCACCTTGTCGACATTCTGTTCCAGCGTCTTCTTCACTGCGCCGGTCGAAGTTCCATTCAGGAAGCCGAGCGGCAGTCTGCCTAGATGTTCAGTCATTCGCACACGCAGATTATACTGAATACGAAAAGCCGCAATATGCGAACACATAATACCGCAATATGAGGTCACCAACCCTCCGGTCAATCCGCCAAGTGCAATCCATCCCCAGCGGATCATTGCATCACCGTCAACCTGTCCAGGAGACGCGGCATGCCGCAGTAGCTCAGCCAAGATGAAATAAACAGACAAAAATGGTACCAGCATTAACACGGCGCTGACAGATGACAATATGCCAGATAGGATCAGCAAGCCCCGCTTCTCTCCGGTAATCTCTAGCAGTCTCGACATGCCAGTTTTGGTTTTACTCACAGCTGTTCCCCCACTCTTTATAATTACGCACAAAAAAGTGCACTGAGAATGATTCTCTGTGCACTAGTGTAAAGGAACGCTCTTCATGGTTGCTACCGTTTCCGGGATTATAATCAACCAAATCAGGAGCATCTGTTTTCGATGTGAGCTTACATCCTTGTTCCTAAAGAACGCTGTCTACCACTGATCAGATATGCTCCAGGACGCACACCGAATTTTTTACGAAAGGCTGCTGAGAAATGGCTGACATTCACGTATCCGACTCTGGATGCTGCTTCACTTACCGTCATATTTCCATGTTCTAGCAGCTGCTGTGCCCTTTGCATCCGTTGTTCGATCACATAGGCATGGACAGTATAACCGAACATTTCCTTAAAGCCCTTCTTCAATTTGAACTCATTGAGGCAAATAATTCGAGAGAGCCCTGCTAGTGTCGGTGGATGTAAATAATCACGCTGCAGAATTTCCTTGGCTAGCCGCAGGCTCTCCATATCATCTCTAGATAGCTTGACTGTGTGGGAAATCCGATCAGCTTCAAATAAAGATTCATTGAGATAGACAGCCATTAGCTCCAGCATTTTCCCCTCCAGATAGAGTTCCCGCATACCCTGACTATAGGAACAGTCCGCAATTTGAGACAGAATAAGTCGGATAGATGGTGTGATAGCGTTTTTGCCAAAAAACAACCCAGCTCCTCCTCCGGCTTGGAGCCGTGTATCCTCGGTCAGTCCGCTGGTCATCCGCTCAAATTGTGCCGGACTCATATCTATGCTGAGGAATCTGTAGCCCGCTCCGCTAAGGTATATACAATTTTCACTTCTTACTCCGCCGTGAAGCAGCACACTTTCTCCTGTATCTATGGCAAAGTAGTCCTGCTTCAGCGAGGTCCCCCATTCAATTCCATGTCCCATACAGAATATCAGCTCCGTACGAGGTGTTCTAAACTCACCCTTCGCTTCGATATCCCGATTAAATTGGAGATCAAAATCCGTCATCTGAAGATAACGCTGAGTAAGCAGGCTCCGGCAGCTGCCCTCCCCTAGCTCGACCGGTGGTTTTATCTCAAAGTGGCTTCCGTCCAACTGGTAAGTAATATTAAACCCTTCGCATCTAAGCGTCTTATGGGCATCAATCGTTTCTGCTTCAATCAGACCATCGTTACGCTTCATGCTCATCCCTACTTCCCCTTACTTTGGATTAATTATATATGTATTGAGAATGATTATCAATTGAATGTTCTTTTAGCAAACATGCATATACAACAAAAAACCTTCCCCCCCTAAAGGTGAAGAAGGCTTAAACGCGTCACTTCTGAAGACGTGGCCAGCTATATTTTCAGCTCCCCAAGCGATTGCATTAGACTTAATCCGTAATTTTCACATTTCCAAATACGGCCTTATTCCTCGAATCATCCCCCGGATTGCTGAGCGCTATGCCAATATACACCTTGCGATTCATCGGGATTTGAACAGTTCCAACTGTTTGCCAGTTATTCCCGTTCCCCGAAATAGCCCCTTTAAAGGTATTTCCGCTTCTGGTCAGCTTTAGCCATCTTGGAGCCGAGGCAGCCGCAGTATGGTCGACCGTATTGCCCGCGGTCTCTGCACGATACTGGAAGGTTGCCCCATTCTCGGGGGTAAGCATCATATCTGCGTGCTTCGAATTATGACCCAACGACTCCCGAATCATAATGCCGGCCTTGGCCCAGCCGTCCAATCGGCTAGTGGACTGCACTTTAACAATAATCTCCGCATTGCCGCTCGCGGATTGGTATATATAATTCAGTTGATCTCCGTTTCCCCAAATATCCGTAGAGCTGCTATTGAGTGTAAATTGCTTATTGGATGAATTGTAGGTAACGTTCCCCGGCATGGAACCGATATTTCGAGCCTTCCATCCAGCTGGTAATTGAGCCGGATAGTCTTGTTCTACCGGAGGCGTCCAGCCTGGCGTCGGCCAGGTTTCACGTTCCTTGATATTGGCCAATTCATCTTCTGGCCAGGCCCCGTAGGCAAAGAACGACAGGCGCTTCACGTCCGGATAATTCTCGCGGATTCCCTTGTAAATCTCCTGATATTGATCATCAGTCCAGTCATTATCCAGTGTGGCTACAATCTCCACATCACTGCCACTGATCCGGTCGCTCGTATCCTTCAGGATGCCGTAGGAAGTGCTGTATACCCAGTCACTATTGAACTCCCAGTCATCAAAGTACGCCATCGGTGCGACAAAGTCGATATCATCCTTGAATTTGGCTACATTCTGTCCAACCTCTGTAAATTCCGGCGGCAAAATATACACACCGAACTGCACATCCGGATTTGTGGATTCAGAAATATCCTCACGGATATCGCCTACATACTGTCCAATTTGTTCTGTTCTCCATTCATTCCACTGTTCCCGCTGAGGCGAATCCGTATCGAAGTCAATGCTGAGCGGGGAATACCCGAACTGTGCCTGATACTTCGCAACCGTGTAATCACTGACGTCCATGTTGTAATTGACGAAGCGGATCCAGTCTAGCACAACACCGTCAACAGCATAATTCTCGATCACTTCCTGAATGATGGAACGCTCATACAGCTGCACTTCGTGGTGAATCGGATTGACGAAGTATTCGTTGCCGTTAGAACCTGTGAATGGAATCTGAACCCCGTTAACCAGCGCTTGCATCTGCCATTCATCGTGAGCAAGGAAGGCTTGCTGATCATGGAACTGGGGAATCCAGGCATGAACCTTGATTCCTGCAGCATGGGCTGCTGTAATGACAGCCTGCAGAGCATCGAAATTCTCGTAGCCTTGCGCGATCGGAGCGATATCACTCTGATAAAATACACTTCCAGACGGAACCTCATCATCTTCATCCTGCTTCACGTTCATGCTGATGACATCGACACCGTAGCTTGTGGACAGCTGGATGAAATTATGGACATCCGCAGTGTTCTTAAACTGGTTTACGGTCCGTACAATAACTTCCGTTTCAAAAGGGGGATTACTCTCCTCATCGGCCTTAGCCGGCACGGAACCACCTGCTATCGAAGAAACCAATACGAAGCTTAACATTGCTATGCATCTCGATCTCAGCGCAAATGCCATAATATCGCCTCCACAAGTATAAAATTTCATAAAAGTCTTATTTCGTCGCGTTGATTTTCTTGACATTCTCCTGCCATTTTTCGGTTCTGAACTCAAGCAGCTTATCCAGCCCCGCTTTTTGGGTGTTCTTTTTGGCTGTCTCCAGTGCCGACAATACCTCTTCATCCGACTTCGCCTGAACCATTTGTGCGTAAGCAAGGGTATAAATATCCCCGATATTCTGTGCGATGATGCCAATCTCCGTATCCGGAAGCGGATCGGTATTCACAAATTCCGTAATGTCCAGCGCGGTTTTCCAGGTCACCGTGGACTGCGCCACTGTCTCCCATGATTTCTGGTTCGCGGAAAGCAGTGCCTCTAAGCTCATTTTCGCCGTATCAATAAAGGTCGTATTTCCCGCCCAGTTAAAGTCCTCGAATTTTCTCATTGTTTCGGTACGCTCGTTAGCAGGAGTCGTCTTGTATTTCTCGTTCGGAATTGGTGCTCCGTCTGCATCCTCCTCATCCCAGTACAAGCCTTTAGGACCGAAGAAAAGCACCTTCTGTCCCTCCGGACCCGTAATCCAGTCAAAATAAGCGAAGATGGCCTCCGGATCCTTGGCCTTTTTCGTAATGACACTGACGTTCCAACCCAGCGTCTCGAAACCGCTTACAAACACTTGCGTTTTGTCTAGTCCGGCTTTATGAATCGGCCAAATAATTTCATAACCGCTGTCCGGATTGTTCGCAGTCAGTGCACGATGTCCCTCGGCTCCATACGTAGTGATATTGGATTCGACCATGACCGCTACCCGGCTGGTATTGACCTTTTCTTTGACCGCATCCTGGGTTTGCTGCAGTGCATCCTGCGTAATCAGCCGTTCACGATACAGCTTATTGATATACAGCACCATCTCCTCGTAAGCGGGATCATCCAAGATAGATGACAGCTTGTCGCCTTCCGGATATCCCATGAGTGAAATGAACTTACTGGTAGAATGCTCCTTAAAACCGCCATACATAATCTCCAGACCTGCCCCCTTCTCGCCAACCTCCAGAGGTACAACATCGGGATACTTCTCTTGCACCAAGCGTAAATATTGATACAAATCATCAAAGGTCTCCAGCACCGGTCTGCCGAGCTCATTATAAATATCTTTATTCACCATCCATCCGCCGTTGCCGAATTGCCCGGAGGTATACCAGTTCGGGATTTGATAGATTTTCCCGTCATCTGAACGGAGCAAATTCAGGGTGGATTCCTTCACATATTTCTTGAAGTTCGGATACTTGTCATAGTAATCATCCAGCGCAACAAGTTGCCCTGCCTGCACCAGCCGTTCCACTGAGGATCCCCGGTCAGTAAAAATGACATCCGGTAAATCTCCGCCGACGATCATCGTGTTGAGTTTTTCTCCGGCCGCACCTCCCGATTGAATCGGTTCAACTGTAACCTTACGGTTCTCCTGAATCCATTTTGTCGCCTCATTATCCCCCCATGGTGATGTCGTAAGCCAGTCATAGTTTCCATAGAAGCTGAAGGTGACAGGCTTGATCCCGCTGCCGTCATCAGTGGCGACCTCGGTATTCAGATTTTTCTCGCTTGTGTTTGGTGAAGTGTTAGAATTCCCCCCTCCGCTACAGGCAGCGAGAAGAAGCACCAGCGAAGTCAGCAGAAGCGATACCCATTTCATACGATTGCCCATTCTTTTCCCTTCTTTCTACATAATATGGACACTGCTATTCTTTCAATGAACCGATCATTACGCCCTTCACAAAGTACTTTTGGAGAAAAGGGTACGTCAGGATAATCGGAATAGTAGCGATCATCATCGTAGCCATGGTCAGTGACTTCGTAGTAATCGTCCGATTTCGGTTCATATGATCCAGCGCGATGGCATTCGATGAGCCAATTTGGGTCATTATGTTGGAGTTCATAACCTGCCGCAGCAGGGTCTGTATAGGAAGCAGTTCGTCCTTCGTAATATAGATCGCTCCCGTAAACCAGTCGTTCCAGTAACCGACCGCAGTAAATAAAGCAATCGTGGCCAGCACCGGACCGGAGACGGGAATAACGATTCGGAAGAAAATGCCGTAGTTACTGCAACCGTCGATTTTGGCCGATTCCTCAAGCCCCTCCGGCAAAGCGTTGAAGAAGGTGCGGATGACAATCATGTTCCAGACGCTGATGATACCGGGGATTATCAGAACCCAAAAGGTGTCCAGCATACCCAAAGAGCGAACCAGTAAATAACTAGGAATGAGCCCTCCACTGAAGAACATCGTAATCATGAAGAACACCATATATTGTTTTCGAAAAAGCAATGTTTTCTTGGACATTCCGTAAGCTAACAGGGCCGTGAAGAAGACGGACAACGCCGTGCCGCTCATCGTTCTAAGAATGGTGATCAGAAAAGAATTCAGCAGGCGATGATCCTGAAACACAATATAATAATTTTCCAGGGTAAATGCTCTCGGCAACAAGGTTATACCGCCGAGCGCCGTATCGCTCCCTAGATTAAAGGAAATGACCAGCGCGTTCCAAAATGGGTACAGCATAAGTAGCGCCAGCAGCGTCAAAAGGATATAAATACTCCGCTGCATGATTTTGTCGCCTAGGCTTAGTCTCATTGTTCACCTCTCCTAAAAGGTTTATGGAGCATTACTTACAGTCGATACATTCCAATAAAACTTGCATCGGAAGCATTCGCTATGAGTAGTAGTACCTACCAGAGACTAACATCTGCCCGGCGGGCTATTTTGTTGGCCATCACCAGCAGAAGGACACTGATCACCGCTTTGAAAAGCCCTACCGCTGTCGCATAAGAGAATCTGGCATTTAATATCCCAACACGGTACACATAGGTGTCGATAACATCGGAGTAGGGTCGCAGGATTGGATTGGTTGCCAGCAGCAAAATGTCCTCGAAGCCCGCACTAAGCAGACTGCCGATCGCAAGAATCATAAAGATGATGATAATGGGGGTAATGCTGGGGAGTGTAATCAAGTGAATTTGCTTAAATCGGCTTGCTCCGTCTATGGAAGCGGCTTCATATAAAGTCGGATCAATGCCTGCAATCGCGGCCAGATAGACAATGCTCCCAAATCCGACCTCCTTCCACACATTTACACTTACTAGAATAGACCAGAAGTATTTGGGTAATGCCAGAAAGTTAACTGGCTTCCCTACCAGATTGAATCGCTCCAGCACATAGTTCACCGTTCCGTTATCAACAGATAATAGCGAAAATACAAAACCGGATACAATAACCCAAGACAGGAAATAAGGTAAATAGCTGACGGTCTGGATAACGCGTTTAAAGCCCATATTACCGATCTCATTCAGCATCAGTGCAAGAAGAATCGGTGCCGGAAAAGAGATAATCAATTTAAGCAAGCTAATCACAATGGTATTTCGCATCACATTCCAGAACTCCGGTGCCTCGAAGAACATTCTGAAATGCATAAATCCAACCCAGGGGCTCTTCATCATGCCGCCAAAAATATCGTATTGCTGGAACGCCATGACCACGCCATACATCGGAATGTAGCTAAAAATGAATACAAAGATAATTCCCGGCCAAACCATGGACTGCAAATCCAATTGGCTGGTGAATTTCTTCCATCTACTTGGTTTCTCGGCCGTGTTCATCCGCTTTTCCTCCTCTGGACGATTCTAGTGAAACAACGGCAAAAACGCTTTGTTCTTCTCCAGCATTTCATCCAGCAGCTGTTCAGCTACAGTGACCGAGGGCACGAGCGGATGATGAACCATAGCCTGCAGGGCCATATCCCGGTCTCCGTGCACAGCCGCCTCGATGGTGAGGCTCTCGTATTGCTTGACCGCGGCCAGCAGGCCTTTGACGGGCTGCGGAATTTTGCGCAGCGGAATCGGCAGCGGACCTTGTTTGGTTACCACACAGTTCACCTCAATGGAGGCATCGTCCGGCAAGAAGTCAATCATTCCGTTATTCCTTACATTCAACGTCTGGATATCGCGGGAATCATTATAAATGGAGCGCATCAGCAGCACTGCCGCCTCCGAGTAATAGGCTCCACCACGCTGCTCCAGTTGCTTTGGCTTCTCCTTAAGCTCTACGTTCCGGTACAGCTCAAACAACTCTTCCTCCACCTTCTTCACTACCTCAGCGCGCGATCCGGTCGTTGCTGCTGCTTCCTTCTGTTCCGCAAGCATCGC
The DNA here is from genome assembly GCF_029893135.1 of Paenibacillus sp. PastF-3. NCBI lineage: Bacteria > Bacillati > Bacillota > Bacilli > Caryophanales > Paenibacillaceae > Paenibacillus > Paenibacillus sp. PastF-3. Next base: position 70,544 of record NZ_JARXWM010000010.1, read on the forward strand.
GTCCGTCATGTAGTAATAGCTAAGGTAATAAGAAGGGATGGCTTTCAAAGCATTCAGAAACCGGTGGTCCCAGGAATCAAACGGCACATTGCTCGCCTTGTAGTTCTGGGGGTAATCAATGAGCTCCTGTAGCTTGCTTTTACCGTCAATTACGATATCGGATACCCAGTGCAGATGGTTGATGCCGACAAACTCCGCGTAGATCTTCTCCATAGGAAGTCCGAAAAACTCAGAGAGCCACTTTTGAAAACCGATCGGCGAGTTGCACAGGCCTACGCTTTTTACCGATGAATATTTGTGAACAGCTTCAGTCACCATACCAGCCGGATTCGTAAAATTCAGCAACCAGGCATCCGGAGCTAGCTCCTCAATGTCCTTGCAAATATCCAGAATGACCGGAATGGTCCGTAGGCCTTTCATCATCCCTCCAGGACCCGTCGTCTCCTGACCGATGACATCGTATTGAAGCGGAATTAATTCATCCCACTTTCGCGCTTCCAGCATACCTACCCGGATTTGAGTGCAGATAAAGTCTGCTCCGGCGATGGCCTCCCTCCGCTCAAGCGTCTGGTCCACGGTAATTGGCAGTCCGGACGCAGCAATCATACGCTTGCTTAGTTCCGCAATCGTATGCAGCTTCTCCCTTCCCGCCTCAATATCCACCAGCCATACTTCGCGGATGGGAAGCTCTTTATGATGCATGATGATGCCTTCAATAAGCTCAGGCGTATATGATGAACCCGCTCCGATGACAACGAGCTTCAAAGTCTCCTTCATAATAATAGCCCCTCCTTACCCAGTGATAGACGATCAAGAACCTCCTGATTCACACGCATACCGCTGCTTTCCATTGCCAGAACGACCGCGCCTACAACCGGTTCCCGGGTTAGAATCTTTAAAGTGCCATTTGGAGCCGAATGCTTCACACTCTGTTCAATGGCCCGCCGGATGATGCCTGAGCGATCCCCTTTGGTCAATAAGCTGCCTGCAAGTACGATGTCAAAGGAATCCTCCTCCATAGCCAAATGGCGGATTGTCGAGACCGCTGCCAAACCGAGTTCATCCCCTTGCTTGGTCAGCAGTAGGGTGGCAACCTGGTCTCCTTCATCTGCCGCTTGAAACAGCAGCTCAGCAATCTGGGGAGGCAGTTCTCTCGAATGATCCAGGTAATCCTCCCTTAACTCCGAAACACTGGAATAGCCCAGCAAATGAATTAAACGTTCGCTTAAGACAGTCTCTTTCTCTCTTCCATCATCTGCCCGAAGAACGCTACGGAATACCTCAATACTTAGATCATAGCCGCCGCCGTAATCACCGAACCGATAGCCAAATCCACCACATTGATATGTAACGCCTCGCGGATTTTTACCGGCGCAGTTCACTCCCGAGCCGCAGATCAGCACGATCCCATAATTACTCTCTGTACCTGATCGCAAGGCAATCCAGGTATCGCAGGAAATCTCAGTTCGGGGAAGGCCAAGTCTGCTGATGATGGGTCGTAAAATTTGAAAATCGGATTCTCTATCCGCTCCAGCCAGGCCAAACCAGGAATACTCCAACTGATCCTTTGTCAGTCCTGACGCCAGAATCGCTTCCGATACAGCCTGTTGCAAACTGTTCTCCGCCTGCTCACGATTATTTTGATGATTCCCGTTCCCTCCCCTGCCTGCACCAATGACCGATCCCTGTTCATTTGCAATCATTGCATAAGTTTTGCTGCCCCCTGCATCGACTCCCAAAAAGTACTTCACAGTTCGTTTCACTCCTAATATTTAGGTTAACCTTACAGATGCGGTGGATTCACGCACGAGAAGCTGAGGAGCGAGCTTCGTTACACCAGCAGGCATCACCTCCCCATTGATTAATTTCATCAGCAAATCAACACCAATGCTGCCCATTTGCGCCTCAGGTTGTCTGACTGTCGTCAATCGGGGATAAAATTCACCTACGAACTGCTGATCATCAAAGCCAACCACTGAGATATCCTGAGGTACCAGAATTCCTTCCTCACGCAGGGCTTGAACAACACCGAGTGCAATAAAATCGTCTCCGGAAAAAATGGCTGTCGGCAGCTTATCTTCACGAATCCATCTCTTTGCCACCTCATAACCGCTACTTACTGTAAATCCGCAATATTCCGTGCCGAAGGGCGTTAGCCCCGATTCATCCAGTGCCTGTACATAACCCCGCTTGCGCTCCGCTACACTCAGGAACACCGAAGGGCCACCGATATAGGCGATCTGGGTGTGTCCAAGACCAATCAAGTGCTTGGTAGCTTCATACCCCCCTTGATAGTTATCGACGACGACACTGGGAACATCCTCATGCTGGAGCTGGTTATCCAGCAAGACAAACGGAATATTTTTTCTTTTCAGCTCCTCCACATATTCTTTTTCCTCAAGCGGAGATAACAGGATAATCCCGTCAACGCGGTCCTTCTGAAACAGGAAGTTAACGCCTTCATCCTCATTCTCGGCTATCGACAGGGCCAAGAAGTAACCTTGTTCTGCCAGCTTCCGGTTCACCACGCGAATCACGCGGTCATAGAAGGAGTCGTTAAAGTTGGTAATCGACATACCGATGACTCCCGTCTTACCACGCACGAGACTCCGCGCCGCTGAATTGGGCTGATAATTTAACTCCTCCATAGCACTCAGCACTTTCCGCCTATTGCCTTCACGCACAGAAGGTGAATTGTTAAGAACTCTGGATACGGTCACTACAGAGAGCCCCGACTTTTTGGCTACATCATGAATGTTCATCTAAGCTTCTATGCCTCCAAGTTCAATAGTTTAAACGTTATAACTTTTAAGGAAATAAAAAAGAACTAACTCTTCTCGCCAAAACTACATCCTGACTGAGAATCGAACATTGAATGTCAGTTTCACCTTTATCGAAAGTATCAAAATGATTTCAAAAGTTTAAAGGTTTTAACTTTAAGATGATTTTACAACCATTCCCAATATCCGTCAATCCATAAACTGCAGCCAAACTTAATATTCCGCAATCTAAATCTTCGGAATAGCAAAGTCTTTCCGCAGGATATAATTCGCTTAAGGAAATATCATTATTCAAGAACGACAACAAAAAACCTTCCCTCACCCCTAGAGGTGGAGAAGGCTTAAACGCGTCACTTCCGAAGACATGGCCAGCTATATTTTCAGCTCCCCAAGCTTGATCAGCTCGACAACCGCTTGTGAACGGCCTTTAACGTTTAGTTTTTGCATTACATTGGAGATGTGGTTCCGAACTGTTTTTTCGCTGATAAATAACAAGCCAGCGATATCACGAGTCGTTTTGTCCTGCACGAGAAGCTCGAAAACTTCGCGCTCACGATGAGTCAACAGAAATTTGCTGTGGTGTTCGTTACCCTTCAATGGTGTCACCCCTCCTTGCCCTGGGTTTGTTTGGTATAACAAGGTAAAGGGATACAGTCAAAACATATTATGTACTGATGAAGTTAATGGTGCTGTCATAACTACAAAATGGGCTTAACCATAAGAAGCTGATTACACCGCTTTAGTGAGGACATTCACCCGCAAAACTTGAAATTCTCTTGGATAGAATCATCTCCTTACAGGGCAAACTACAACTTGTTGTTTCTTATTAAAAGGAGGTGTAAGTATGAGCAACTCGAAAAATAATCAACCTACTAAGGCAGAGGTACAAACTACGAAATTAAACAAATTGCCACTAGTCGGTAAATTCGAACCAGAATTTTCTGCTGAGGAAGCCGCAGAAGTATTCAAAAATCAACCCTCTACGGAACATGAATCCCATAATGAACAATAAAATAAAGACGACACAGAATGGGGCTGTCGAATAAGTAGCTTTTTCCTATAAATGAGACGGTCCGGTTAATTATAAAAACTGTAAGCAACATTAGCAGCGATTCATCCATTATTGGAGAATCGCTGTTTTGTGTTGTTGGTCGTGAACTGCCGCTCCTACAGTGTATTCGTCATTTCCTTCTGATGCTTGCGACCCAGATGACGTTATTTGCGGTGTTTTATAGGCAAATAGCGACTATGAGGGCCGTTAGCGATCCAAATCTCGAAAAAAGCTGCATTTAAGGTTAAGGGCCGCTGTGTCCGATTGCTACTGTGTTCGCGCAAGTAAATGATCAAATCAAACGAATTGTTACTTGCTAATTCCCGCATATAATTAGATATATTTCTACAAACTCAACTCCCAGTCCCGGGATTTTTTTTGTCGTGCAAAATATAACTATGAAATACATCACATTTTTATATTGACAGTAAATGTATACGGACTTATGATAAGTCCAGCATAAATGATAACGATTATCATTCACATATAAAAAAGGGGTGCTTCATTCAATGAAATTCACATATGCCGTGCCTGCAGGTCTACTTGCAGCCTCCATACTATTTACCGGGTGTGCCAGTAACAACAATAACAGTAATAGCAACACTAGCAATAATAACTCTGCAAATGCTGCTGCTAACAGTACCAAGGCAACAAATACATCTGATACCACTACAGCAACTACTGCCGACTTTACATCAGCGGTTGAACAATATCGTACATACGTCATCGAGCAATGTGATGAATTTGTAAAGCAAACAGAAAATTTCACGAACGCAGTTAAAGAAGCAAAAATTGAGGATGCAAAGGCACTTTATGCGCCAGCCCGCATGTATTATGAGCGAATTGAGCCGATTGCAGAAGCACTTGGTGATTTGGATCCGAATATTGATGCCCGCGAGAATGACGTAGATGCTGCTGAATGGCGCGGCTTCCATAAGCTTGAAAAGGCACTCTGGCAGGATAACACAACCAAAGATATGACCGAAGTTGCTGACCAATTATTGAAAGATGCCCAGCTTCTACGTGCAAAAGTAGAGACCGTAGAAATCGACGCCAATCTGCTCGTTACTGGTGCTGTAGAACTGCTTAATGAGGTTTCTTCTTCTAAAGTAACAGGTGAGGAAGAACGTTACTCCCACACAGATCTGTATGATTTCGTCGCTAATGTTGAAGGTGCCCAAAAGATATACGAGCTGTTAAAGCCAGAACTGGCGAAAAAAGATGCTGAGCTGGAAAAAACGATTGGTGAACGGTTTGCAGCTTTGCAAGCTGAGCTTGCTCCTTTCAAATCTGGAGATGGATATGTTTCCTATGAAGAGCTAAAGGAAGAAGATGTCCGTAAGTTGAGTCAGAATTTGGATGCCTTGGCTGAGCCATTGTCCAACATGGGAACTATTCTAGGAGTGTGATCATCATGAATAAGCAAAATAGATCTACCGGTGTACCAGCGAATGCAGAAGGTGCCCCTCTCAATGAACAATCCAAGAGTAACCTTATATTAGATAAAAAACTAAGCCGCCGCGATATGCTGCGGCTTACTGGCGCCACTAGCCTTGGTCTATTATTAGGTGGTGGAGGTGTTGGGGGAATTATGGCTGCACGCAATGCCGTAGCTGAGCCAACAGTAGCCTCCGATGCTGATTCCATTCCTTTTTACGGGAGTCATCAGGCCGGCATTCTAACCCCTGCGCAAAATTTTATTTACTTCGCAGCCTTTGATCTGACCACAACGAAGCTATCCGATGTAAAAAAGCTAATGCAAGCATGGACAACTGCCGCAGCTTCTCTTACTACTGGCAGCCTCATTGGAGACGTCAATGACAACCCTAATCTCCCACCCTCCGATACAGGTGAAGTGGATGGTTTAACCCCTTCGCGCTGTACACTTACCTTTGGTGTCGGCCCTTCTTTTTTTGACAACAGATTTGGTTTATCTTCCAAGCGTCCAACCCTATTAGCCGATCTTCCAGCATTTACGGGAGACAGCCTGGATCCTAAGTGGTGTGGTGGAGATATTTGTGTCCAAGCATGTGCTGATGATCTGCAGGTGGCCTTCCATGCCATCCGAAATCTGGCACGTATCGCCCGTGGCACAGCCGTACTCCGCTGGACACAGGAAGGCTTCCAGCGCACAGGAACAGCAGATCCTAAGGGAGCGACGCCACGTAATCTTCTTGGTTTCAAAGATGGTACGGGTAATCCTGATACTGCGAATGAAGCAGAAATGAACGAAGTGGTCTGGAACAGCAGCAGTGACGGTCCTTCATGGATGAGCGGCGGCACTTATATGGCAGTTCGCCGTGTACGTTTCCGAATTGAGGTCTGGGACCGTTCCTCTCTGAGCGATCAAGAATCCACCTTCGGCCGTTATCGTCATAGCGGAGCACCTATCGGTGCAAAGGATGAATTCGATGATCTGAATCTTAAAGCGGCTGATGCTTCCGGGAAGCCTATTATCCCGCCGGATTCACACTCTGCCTTAGCACATGGTGACGGCACAGTTAAAATGCTGCGCCGCTCCTACTCCATTTCCAGCGGATTAGATGCCGCAACAGGTCAGCTCGATGCAGGATTATTATTCATTAGTTTTCAACGGGATTTAATGAAGCAATTTGTTGCGATCCAGCAGCGTCTCTCCAAGAGTGATCGGCTAAACGAATATATGACTCATACAGGCAGTGCGGTATTTGCCTGCTTCCCGGGTATTCGTAAAGGCGGCTACATCGGGGAAGCACTTTTAGGCTAAGTCAGCCCTATTTTCCAATCAAATGTTCCTGTCCATTATTGAAAGGGGATTATCCCGATGTACTCTCTTAATAAACGGCTGCTATCGAAGGCAGCCGGACTGATTCTGTTTAGCATCATATGTATACTGATGCTGTCTAACCCGGCGGGGGCGGAGGGTGATGGCCCGGTCGACGAGCTGCTGCCGCCTGTCGGCAGCGCGCTCGTCGAAGCCGGCCAGAGCCGCTGGGACGCGGCCGCCGCCGATGTAGAAGCGTTCGCAGCGCTGTGGCGCACCGCGAACGCGAACACGCCGGACCCGGCACTTGCCGGTCCGGCTGCCGCCGTTGACGCCGCGCTTGCAGACGCGGCGGCGGCCCTTGCGGCGGGCGATGGTGCGCCCGCCAAAACGGCACTGTCCACGCTCGCAAGAAGCGTGGACGCGTATGTCACCGCCGCCACCGGCACGGACGGCGGTGACACCGGAGCCGCCGGCCAAGAGACGGCGGCGAAACTGTTGCCCGCGGCAGAGCGCACGCGGGATGCGGTGCGCAGCGCCGACTGGAACGCGGCAGCGGCAGCGTACCGCGACATCGTCAGCGGATGGAAGCCGGCAGAGCGCAACATCCGGGCCGATAATTCCGCCGTCTACAGCTTGCTGGAGACGAAGATTAGCCTGCTGCGCATCGCGCTGCAGGCAGAACCGCTCCGCGAGGAGTCGGCGAAATCAGAAGCCGAAGCCTTGTATCAGCTGCTTGCCGATTACAGTGAAGGCAAAGCAATAGATGCTGGAGATACTTCCGGTAAACCAGCATCTATTGAAGGATTGATCAGCCATCTCAACAAAGCTTCTTCCACTGCCAAAGCAGGAAAGAGCGCAGAAGCAGCTAATATCATGGAGCAATTCATCGTAGATTGGCCTTCTGCTGAAGGACAAGTACAGATTGCATCTCCAGCGGTCTATACCAATATTGAGAACGAAAGTGCAGCAGTCACTGGCTACCTGCTCTCTAATCCACCTAAGCTAGATCAAGCCTTAAAGATCATGGATAATATGGTCACTGAGCTGACTCCTTTGGCTGGTGAGACAACCTATAACGCTTGGGATGCTGCGCTAATTCTTCTGCGTGAAGGACTGGAAGCGATCCTCGTATTGTCTGCCCTTCTTGCCTACCTGAAGCGTGATGGCAACACAAAAGCACAGAAATGGATTTGGTCTGGCGCAGCTGTAGGACTTGTAGCAAGTATCGCATTAGCCGTTATACTCACCTATACCATTTCCCGCGCAGCTTCTGGTGGAGCACGCGAGATGATTGAAGGCATCACAGGTCTTGTAGCCGTCATTATGATGCTTACCATTGGACGCTGGCTGCATAGTAAATCAAATACCGCAAATTGGAACAACTATGTTGGACGGCAAGTGGATGGAGCATTAGCAAAGGGCAATCTTTGGTCTTTGTCCTCCGTAGCAGCGCTTGCGATTTTACGTGAAGGAGCAGAAACCACCATTTTTTATGTAGGGATGGCCCCTTCCATTAAAGTGTCTCAATTGCTGCTAGGGATCGGTAGTGCTCTAGTGATTCTAGGAGTTGTAGGTTACGCAATTATTGCCTTAAGTGCGAAATTGCCGATTGCCGCCTTCTTCCGTACAGCTACACTTCTTATTTACTATTTAGTATTCCGCTTTCTTGGAGAGAGCATTCACTCCCTTCAAGTCGCAGGGAAACTACCCGCACATGTACAGGATGGGTTACCTTCTATTAGCTGGCTAGGGATGTATCCAACTTGGGAAACTTTAGTGCCTCAGCTGCTTATCCTTGCATTTATTGTGTGGGAGATACTGCGCAATAGAGCACCAAAAGCGTCACAAACTGTATAGCTACAAAGAAAAACGGTTGTCATCTTTAACGATGATAACCGTTTTTTGTAAATTTTAAATGAAGCCGATCCTATGGCCTTTATATTAGAAATGAAACTAGATAATACCGGTCCGTCACGCCCGTTAGGTTACGCCGGTTTAGTCCGGTAATCTCTTGCAACTACAGTCTAATTTATGAAATGGATTCCATAGCAAGCTTTTTATTTGCGATGTAATTTACGGACGATATAATAGAATAAAAAGACTATATACAACACACAAGCATCAAAGGGAGGCTGTTGTTCTCGAATGACTAATATAAAAGAAATCGCCCGTATGGCTGGTGTTTCCGTGACAACGGTCTCGCGAGTACTCAATAATCATCCTTATGTAAGTGAAGCCAAAAGAACCATTGTCCTAAATACCATAGAAAAATTAAACTACACGCGTAATATGAACGCCGTACATCTAATTACCGGCCGTACCCAAGCCATTGCAGTTATTATCCCTAACATCAACCTTTTTTATTTCTCTGTAATTATTGGAGGCTTAGCCCAAGAAGCGCTGCTAGCGCATTACCGACTCATTCTGTGCCAGACCAATTATCGTCATGAAGAAGAGCTCAAGGTACTGGAGATGCTGCGCAACAAAGAAATTGACGGCGTGGTAATTGTATCTACGAGAATGAGCTCAGAAGTCATTGAAGAATATACAGCATATGGCCCGATAGTCATCTGCCAAGATAGAGGCGAATGCCGCTTCTCTTCCGTGTATATTGAGCATTATTCTGCTTTTCGTTCCGGCCTGCAGTACTTGAGTGACAAGGGGTACCAACAGATCGGTTACTGTGAAGGCAGGCAGCACGGCAGCAGTAGTTCCATCCGGCAAATTGCCTTTAGTGACTTTCTAGCCGCTACCGGACAGCCTTTTCATGAAGAATGGATGATGTATGACTGTATGAATGAAGAGGATGGCGGTCGTGTATTGCACCAACTGCTGAAAATGAATAAGCGACCCAATGCCCTGATTATATCAGGCGATCATGTGGCAGCCGGTCTGATCATCGAAGCGTGGAAGAACGGAATCCGTATTCCTGAGGATCTGGCGGTCATCGGATTTGACGACCAGCCGATCGGACGAACTTTAGGTCTCACCACCATAGATAACCAGTTACCTGAAATGGGTGTTACAGCTTTTCGGATCATCTATGATCAGATCCAAAATAATGATAGTCATCCTGTACACCGTAAGCTTGAGTATCGCATTATTGAACGTTCTACGGTATAGCTCGATTCAGTTATTGTTCAAAAACGGTCCACCTCGCAGTCTTCTGTGAGTGGGCCGTTTTTATTTAAATAGAAGAGAGACTAATAATTCTCGCATTTTATCCTTATTGTATTCATTTTTACCCCTTGCATCCGGTTAGATTTTGTTTTATTCTGAATATGAAAATAATTTTCTTATTTCAATAAATAATTTTAAAAATAATTTTAAAAAGCTACATTAGAAGTCGAGGTGAATGGATGTCCCCAATTTTATATGCACTTGAGCATGAAAAGTCCAAGCTCTCCCAAATGGAGCGCAAGCTGGCGGAACGGATCCTGTCATCGCCAGGTGAAATCGTTCATATGGGCATCACAGAACTCGCAGAGCAATGCGGTATTAGTCCTGCTACTATCACACGTTTTTGTAAGGTTCTGCATTTTAAAGGCTTCCCAGATTTCAAAGTAAAGCTGGCAGCTGAAATTGCTCATAGCGATGCAGGGCCTCAGGATGGCGGTTCTTCTTATCAAGATATCGTTGCAGGTAATCCGCTTTCCGTTATTGTGGAAGCGATGCAAACGAACCACCTGACCTCCATTCGGGATACGACTTCACTCCTAGATCTGGAACGATTACAAGCAGCCGTTAATTTATTGTGCCAAGCAAGGCGAGTGGATCTTTACGGCATGGCAACTTCCTCCATTGTTGCACAGGATTTCTATCAGAAGCTGATCCGCATTGGCGTGAATTGCACCGCTTTCGCCGATTCCCATATGCAGATTACATCTGCCTCTTCGCTCTCTGAAGGCGATGTCGTATTCGCAGTATCGTATTCCGGGGAAACCCCAGAGACCATTGATGCTTTAACTTGTGCCAAAGCCAGCGGAGCAAGCACAATCGCTTTAACCTCTTACGGCAGCAGCCCCTTGGCAACTCTGGCTGATATTCCACTGTTCTCCTCTTCTCTGGAAAAAGGAATGCGCCGAGGAGATATGGCCTCACGAATTGCCCAGCTACACATCATTGATATTTTGTTTACTGGAATGGTCAGCACCCGTTTTGGGGATTTTATTCCTAGACTGGAGCAATCTTATTTGAATGTCCAACATTACCGAAACAAACGAGGAGGTCAATCTTAATGAATATTCTTAAATTCAACAGTGATGAAGATTTTGTACAAACGGGTGCGAACCTAATTGCCAGCCTGCTTCAAAGCAATCCAAAAGCGGTGCTCGGTCTAGCGACCGGGAGTTCCCCAGTTGGTGTTTATGCCAAATTGGTTGAAATGCACCAAAAAGGACTTGTAAGCTTCTCGAAAGCTTCTTCCTTCAATCTTGATGAGTATGTCGGACTTCCTGTTGATCATCCGCAAAGCTATCGCAGTTTCATGAACGAGCAATTATTCAATCATATTGATATTGACCCAGGGCAGACACATATCCCTAACGGCAATGCTGCAGATATGGAAGCGGAGTGCCGCGCATACGACAAAATGCTGGAAGAGAACGGACCGGTTGACTTGCAGATCCTTGGGATTGGAAGCAACGGGCATATTGGTTTTAATGAACCAGATGCTAATCTGAGCAGCAAAACACATGTCGTTGATTTGCTTGAAGACACACTGGAAGCAAATGCCAGATTCTTCGACTCTTTGGACGATGTACCACGGCAAGCAGTCACTATGGGCATCGGCGACATTCTGAAAGCTCGCCAGATTCTATTGTTAGTACGTGGTGCCGGCAAAGCTGAAGCCATCCGGAATGCCGTTGAAGGTCCGATTACTACCCAGTGCCCTGCATCTTTACTGCAAAGCCATCCGAATGTAATTGTCCTTGTAGATGAAGGAGCAGGAAAATGGCTGAAATAAACGAAGCGCTAGGAAAATTACTGTTTGGTAAGGTGCTAACCCCCCAAGGATTAATTAAGCATGGCGTAATTGCAGTATCTCGTGAGCAGATTCATTATGCCGGCGAGGCAGCATGGCTTCCAGAGATTTACGCTCACTGGCCTGCTAGTGGTCAAGCTTCGGAAGACCTGCTTATCCCTGGATTTGTGGATGTGCATGTACATGGTGGAGCTGGCCACGACTTTATGTATAGTGATGCTGAATCTTTAAATACCATCACTAAATTTCACAGCTCCCAGGGAACAACTACCATGCTGGCTACAACTATGACTGCCTCTAAGTCAGCCATTGACCAAGTCTTTGTTGAAATAAACGCATATCGCGCTACTGAGATGCCATACACACAAATCGTGGGCATGCATTTGGAAGGACCATTCATCAGCCCGAAATGGTCTGGAGCTCAGAATCCTGAGCATATTGTTCTGGCTAATATTGAGTGGCTGGAACAATGGGAGAATGATTATCCAGGCATGATCCGGCAAGTCACATTGGCTCCGGAACGTGAAGGTGCACTAGAAGCTATCCTCTGGCTACGTAAGCATGGTATTACCGCGGCTCTTGGTCACACTGATGCTTCCTTTGAAGAGGTTATAGCTGCGGCAGATGCCGGATTAAATCAAGCCGTGCATATGTTTAATGCAATGACACCACTACATCACCGCAAGCCTGGAGCTGCTGGTGCTGTACTATTCGATAAACGCATACGTGCGGAGATCATCGCCGATGGCATACATGTTCATCCTGCAGCGATTTCTCTAGTGGCTAATCTAAAAAAAGATAACAATTTGTTATTGATTACAGATGCCATGTCTGCAACAGGTCTAAGTGATGGTGAATATACGATCGGTGATTTACCTGTGCTAGTTCAAGATGGCATCGCAACACTTAAAGATAACCCTGCCGCTTTGGCAGGTAGTACACTTACCATGATTCGTGGCTTCCGTTATCTCATACAGGAAGTAGGGCTCAGCCTAGAAGAGGCCTCCCATGCTGCAAGCCTTACTCCGGCGATATCCATTGGAATGGAGCGTTCCATCGGTACCTTGGAAGCCGGAAAACGCGGTGATATCCTGCGTCTTGACGCTGAATTGAATTTGCGAGGCGTATGGATTGGCGGTCGCCCAATTACCATTTAATAAGGTGGCTATATAATAAAAAAGCAACAATTCTCGCCACAAAGGAGAGGACTGTTGCTTTTTTTTGTTTATAAAATCGAACTATTGATTAATAATTACGCGTTGGGAAAATTCGCTCAACCATCGTTCGGAATTCATCCACAAAGCCCTTGATCGGATGACCCGCACGGGCCTCTTCTGCATAAACGTTAACACGCTCTACAAAGTCTGGGTTTGCTGATACATATACATCCTTAATTGTTGCATCATGTTTTTTAACTTCAGCAGCGATTTTCGCTTTAATTTCTTTAGTAACCGTATCTGTTTCTTTCATATTCATCGTGTTATTTGTATTGTTCATGTGAGTCGAATGAGTACCGTTCATGTGAGTTGAATTACTTCTATAATTCGTACCATGAGTACTATTGGTGTAGTTTGGAGTGGTACTGCGAATACCCATTCCAGTCCCCAAACCATCTGTCATCCCTGATCCGGTTCCGGTTCCGGTAGAATTTCTAGTTCCCATGCCCATTCCATTACCAATGCCCATTCCCATATTGACATCACGTTTCGAACCGTTGCTATTCAGCAGAGGTCCATTATTATAAGTATGGGTTCTGGTCCCCGTTGTCCCAGTACCTGTTCCCAGACTTCCCATTCCGGTTGTTCCATTTCTGTGAGTACCCATGCCAAGTGTTGCAGGTCCAGTGCTTGTTGTACCAGGGACTGTATTCACAGTGCCTCTCAGAGCTCCGTTCGTTCCATTCGTTACGGCCCCTGTATCATTCATTCCATCGCGCCCTATTTTCACTCTTCCTGTACCCGACATTACTCCAGTCGGTCCATAATTGTGTGGAACTGTAGATGATTTGGCTCGATACGATGTAGTACCTTTGGCCCGAAGACCAGTAGTTGTATCATGTAACGTTACGGCGACATACGCATTTTTACCTGCAAGCATTACGTTCGCTGTACGAACTTCAGGCATAGCAGCAATACGATCAGCAAGCTCCTGACTGACCTCCATTTTAGTGATATTATGCGTACCCATTGTTCCTCCGCGTACGGAGTTTACACCGATACGTCCGTCATTTACCCCACGGACACTATTAGTTTGCACATTAGTCTTTTCTGCCGTGTTCGTCCCACACCCTGTAATACTCACCAAGCCTAGAAGTAATGCGGCTGAGACTGACATGCTGATCTTGGATCGCATCATGAATTCATCCTCCATCTCTATTGTTGTATGTGTGCAGCGTAACAGTCGTTAGCATGACCTTCCGAAGAACAAGCTATCCTGAAAGGATTTGGAACTATGTCTGTTTACCGTCACCTGCGAATGCACATCGGCGTATCTTATAAACAGTAAGCCGTATTTCAACGAAGTCGGTATTGCTCCGCAAAAGTCAGGAGGCACGTGCATGAAAGTTTTATTCACGTTTTATATACCGAGTGGCGGGGTGGAAACTTTAAATAAGCTGCGGTGTGAGAGTCTCCAGCGGAATGGGATCGAATGTCATGTTTTATATCTAATGCCTGGTTCAGGAAGCCAGAATAAGGCTAACTTTCCGGTCTTCATTTCCTCTTTAGATGAGGAGATTAAAGAAGTTCTTGAGACACATAACTATGATGCCATTATTGTTACATCCGATTATTTATTGCTTAAGCGTCTGCGCGAGCTCGGTTATGGCGGTATTTTGATATACGAATCTCAAGGACTTGGAAAACGGAGCCATGCGGAAGATCTAATCAAAGACGCTATCCCTTATTTCCGCTCCTACTGTAACGCAGTCTTAATCCCACCAACGGATCATTTACTGGAGCTGTTTATTGAAATCTGTCCATGGCTACATCGGTATGTCATTCCCAATATTGTTGATGTTCAGTCCTTTCAGCATATCCCTGCCGATCCTCCGGCTGATCCGGTCATCGCTTGGGTCGGGCGTCTGGAAAGCAACAAAAATTGGCGGGAGTATTTGAAAATTGCCCATCAAATTCGCCTTCACAAACCAAACCTTCATCTATGGATGTTTCATGATCCTGAATTAGCCACAGAGGATCAAAAGCAGCTCTTCCAAGAAGAATTGCATAGGTTAGGTCTGAACGACCGTCTAAGTACCTTTACCAACATCCCTAACCATGTGATGCCGATTTATTATTCCTCCATAGCTAATTCTGGAGGGTTCCTGTTATCCACTTCTGTTACAGAGGGATTTGGATATGCCGTTGCGGAAGCCATTTGCTGTACTTGTCCCGTGCTTAGCACGGATTCCGACGGCGTTAGATCTTTTATTGTGCATAATATTTCAGGTAAATTTTATCCTCTTGGCAACATACAAATGGCCGTCAATGAAGGGCTAGAGCTAATGAACAATATATCACTGCGAAATGCACTCCGTCAGCAAGGAAGAATTTATATGGTTTCACGTTACGGTACGGAAAAATATGCGCAGTCTTTTCGTGAAATGATGAACTCCTTTGCCATCTTTTAACTGCAAAAGAACCTTCAAACCACTTTATGTGGATTTGAAGGTTCTTTATAATTTTGGGACATACTAAGATGGATTTCTTGATACAATCTCAAATAACATATTTTGAAATATTCGTGTACTTTTTTCCCAAGTGAACTCCTGTGAAACCTCTTCCCCCTTACGAGCCAATCGTTGACGTAAAGACGGGTCTCTGATTAAGGTTATAATGTCATCTGCAAGCCGATTCTCAAATCGGTAGGACATTAAGCAGTTATGACCATGTGTACAATATTCCTTATTCCCACCGGCGTAAACCGTAACGAGTGCTGCACCACAACGCATGGCCTCGATCCCTGGTAACGAACCTGTATCATACGTGCTCGAACTTACAAAAATATCGCTCTCACTATAGTGGAAACAGAGTTCTGTATCATTCGCTGGAGTTCTTATTTGGTAACGTTCGTCGTTCACTAGGGCTTGTAGTGTTGTAGATTCCGCTTGTTCTCCGGGAGGAGAAATTAAATATATTTCGACCTCAGGATGGTAGGCTTTAACCTTATTTAATTGCTGAAGTAAATAATCCTGCTCACGGTGAGCTGAGAATCCACCCTCTGGTTTTCGCATAATCGCGGAAATTACCAGCCTTTTATTACGATCACGGATTTTCGTATTTTTAAAAACGGGACCTACTCCGATCGGCACGATTCTCCCTTTAATCCCATGGTTCATCTGGACAATTCCTTGTTGCCAGTGTGATAGAACGAGTAAGTTAGGTGCAATATTATACGATGAAAAAGAACGGCTATTGTCAGGTAAAAAGGCAGGCTCATAACAAAGCGCCAATCGAACATGAATACCTTTCCCCTCTTCACTTGCCCGCTGTGATACCTCGACTGTGGTATAGAAGTTGGAGATAATCACATCTCCTGCAGGAAAATCGCTTGCTACCAGTTCTCCTTCTTTTGCATAGATCAGTTTACATCTCATCTCGTATTCTACGACACCATCACTGGGTAAGAGGATCGTCACTTCATGACCCATTTCTGTCAGACGATTAGCCAGCTCCGTGAGCATACGCTGCGCCCCGCCCCTAGTTAGAGTTAGAACAGGAAATATTAATTTCATTTCCCTCTCTCCTTTTGCAACAAGCGTGATAGAACCCGGCGATGTCTTGCTTGTACCTGCTCAATCTCCTTTTTCTGCTCCTCTTTGTGAATCACTGAGCCCATTTCGTTATGAACTCGGTAATCAAGCAGCGGTTCCTCTACATAAGACCATGTATAATACGGCAAAATACGTAGCCATAGATCATAATCTTGTGTATACAACAATTTCTCGCTAAATTTCCCAACTGCACAAAAGATCTCCATATGGAGAAGAACCGTACTTCCATTTACCGGGCAGCCCAACATCATAGTCTCAATAAAATGGGCCCTGCTGTTAAAAATCATACTTATCGTTTCGGAAATCCGCTCACCCTGCTCATTTATATAATAATAGGCAGTATAATTAAACAAAGTCCCTGTGCTTTTGAGCATTTGCATCTGGTTTTTGATTTTATTCGGATGAAATAGATCGTCAGCACTTAGCCAAGCAAAATAGGTTCCAGTAGCCACTTCTATCCCTTTGTTTAGTGCGGAGGCCGTTCCTCCATTGCTTTTTCGTATATAACTAATCTTATCCCTGAAGGGCTCAAGCTTCTCCATCCAAAGCGTAGATCCATCATCGATTACTATGATCTCTATGTTCGAATAACTTTGTTTCAACACGCTTTGGATGGCGAGATCCACATATGGGCAGTTATAAAAAGGAATGATCACCGACACTTTAGGTTCTTCACTCATGCGCTCACCTCCTTCACCTGAAGCTCGCTCTTTATACTGTTTTGCAAGCTAATAAGGCATCTACCGGAGCATGGCCTTCACCATACGCCTCACGAAACGATGGATTTTGAGCATGATGAAAGCCTTTAAGTACAGTTACAGCATACCCCAGCTCTATAAAGTCCTGCGGCTCCCATCCGCTCCGATGCTTTTGATAATGTTCTCCTTGCAAATGATAATGGTCCGTTCCCTCCTGCGGAAAAAAACCCCGAGGTGTAAACACGACTACCCGATTATAGGCGATTCTCTCGGCCATCCCGAGTAATCTCTGTCCTTCCTTCCTTTCAAAGTGTTCTATGGAATCGATAAAAGTGACTGCCGAGAACGTCTTAGGAAGAAATAATTTATCCATATGACTAGCATCCCCATGCACTGGAATGATGTGAGGTGATTTATATTCACGATGCAGCAGGTAAGGTCTGTGAATTTCTAGTCCTAGGACAACTACGGCTTCATACCTTTCAAGCAGGGTACCGGTGCCGCTGCCGATATCCAGTATACTTTCGCAGAATTTCAACTGCTCCAATAAGATTGGTAGAAAGTCATTCACTTCAATTTCCCGGTACATAACCTTCTTACCCCCCCATAGAAGAGATCAAGTGTTGGAGCGGACCCTTGTAGCGAGCGTTGGTTGCAGCTGCCTCTGCCATAATGACATCATAATACTTAAGCGTCCCCATCCCTTCATGATTACGGTAAGCAGTGAGTGACTGATTCAGCATCACAGGTGCATACCCGTTCAGAATCGCGCGGTACCATAAATCATAGTCATGTGTATAGGGTAGTGATTCATCAAATAGCCCAATTGCTCCAAATACCTCTCTTTTGAACATCACCGTACAGCCATTAATAGGGTTACCTTGCAGAAAGCAACGTAAATATTCTAACTGATTGGGAAACAGAACTGCGGCGTTCATCTGAGTTAATTGAGATTGAGCGTTAATAAAATGAAAGTTGGTATAGGAGATGAACAGGTTGTTCTGCTCCATGAACAGCACCTGATTATTGATTTTGTCTCGATAGAATAAGTCATCTGAGCTGAGCCAGGCCACATAGTCTCCGGTTGCATGCAAAATGCCGTGATTCAGTGCGGAGGCAGTCCCTCCGTTACTTTTCCCCAAATAATGAATTCGCGGAAAATACGGTCTAATCAGATCTGCATGAACGGTCGAGCCGTCATCGACGACGATGATCTCGTAAGGCTCCCAAGACTGAGAAAGCACACTTTGCAAGGCATGTTCTATATAAGGGCAGTTGTAAAAAGGAATCACTACCGATACTTTCGGTCTCATAACATCCGTCCTTCCCAGTTCACGCGGCAATATTCCAAAATATCTGTTAAGGACTGACTAAACTCAATTCCCGGCTTCCAGCCCAGTGAAGATACATTTTCTTCAGGTGTTACAGAGGGATCTGAAGTTATTAGTTTATCCCCCGTCACTCCGTTAACCGGAATAGAGAGAGCAGCTTGTGCTGGTCCCCAGTCCATCGGAATTGAAGCACTGGAGCGGCTTAGAAGCTGCTCCGCAATATCCCCAAGTTGCCGTTGTGTCCCTGAGTCAATTTGATAAATGGTTCCATTAGTACCTTCGCGCAAAATAAAGTCATAAGCTCTTACAGCATCGCGTACATCCAAAAAATCACGTAATGCATAGCGAGATGAAAGTTTAAAGGGAGGGATTTCTTCTCCTGCATTTACTTCACTACGAACAATATGCTGTGCCATTAAAGAGCAGAAACCAGTAGAAGGACCGGGACCGATTAGGTTACAGGGCTCAGCCAGCAGAACAGGCTGTTTAAACAGCGTCCCCCACGCCAGAGACACCAGCTCTTCTATTGTTTTGCTGAGGCTATATGGGTGTGGGGGTCCTGCCACCACACCCGGTTTGAATTTAAGCCGTGAGCCTGCTACAAGAACTCGACTGGCAGGCAGACTTCGCATGGCTTCGAGCAAATATAACGTAGCCATCACATTCGTCTCCATAAAGAGCAAAGGGTTACGCCAAGACTCGGGCACCGAGTTGTTTCCTGCCAAATGAAGAACTGCCTCCGGCGTAGTTTCCTTGATCATCTCAGCTACGGCCTTCCGATTGCTTAAATCACAGTAATAAACCTTTACTCCTTCTGGAAACAAAGCGGAAGCCAGGGCACCCGCTGTCGATGACGGACGCACCACAGCGGTAACCTCAGCACCTCCTGCCAAGAACAAATGAACGGCATGTCGACCAGTGAATCCGGCAGCCCCGGTAATCAGTAGTTTTTGACCTTTCATGGCGACATCTCTGACTGTTTCATCCAGTCAGCCAGCTCTTGCAGCATCAATGGGTACGAAGGCAACGGCAAATTAACATCCGTTCTTGTATTCACTAATGTTCGATCCTGAACATGTTCATCCTCAGGGATGATTTCCACATCCTCTTTATGAAAAGCAGCCTGAATATGCTGAAGCAGCTCATACTTACTTACTGGCTTCGGATGCGCTAAATGGATCAGCCCCGATACCGTGGAGTCCAGCAGCGTATCCATTGCCTTAGCTAATTGGAGTGTAGTGACTCCGTTCCACATCACCCTGCGGTATCCTGACACCTGACCATGCTGTGCCAGAAACCAATCCATCAAGCCAATGCCATCCGGGCGGATTTCCGGACCAATAATCGAAGTGCGGATCGTAAGATGTCCAGATTGCCGCACCTCACCAAGACTTTTCGAAATCGCGTAGGCAGAGGTTCCATCAGGAACATCCTCTTCTGTGTACCCCCCGCGTGTTCCTTCAAACACGCAGTCGGTACTGATATGAATAAGTCTTGCATGCACAACTTCCGCCATCCGCCACAAGTGATGAGGAAGAAAGCCATTCACGTGGTAAGCGCCAATTTTGTCACGTTCTGCGAATTGATTGAGTACCCCCATCGCATTAATGATGCAATGAGGGGAGACGATATCGACCAGCTTCTCTACTCCGGCTATATCGTTCGCATCTACATACAGCCCGCCAAGATCGCTCTTATCCCGGGTTGTATGGAAGACGTGATGCTTGCCCTGGCGGCGGAAATAATCCGCCAGCATATGCCCCGCCATACCGTTTCCACCAAGGATAAGCAGCTTCATTGCAGGAACCCTCCTCGAATCAAGATGCTTTTGATCTCTTCCTGATCCATTAGATTCGTCTCGGAGCTGAAGCTATTAAAAGAGACATGAGGATAAGCGCTATAATGTGCCTTTAACTCTGGCATGTTCAGTGTAGGGAGGATCACTAGATACTGTTCATCGTAGACAACGGTTGTTAAGCTTTCGAAATCGCTCATTAGAATCTCGTGTATTTTCTCCCCCGGACGAATTCCGGTCTCAATAATACTTACATTCGGCTCTCCTGAGGCCTCGATTAATACCTCAGCCAGGTCGATAATCCGGCAGGTAGGCATCGTCATGACAAAGATTTCTCCACCTAAGCTAACCTCAGAAGCTTTAAATAACAACGTAATCGCATCGCGCAGGGTAAAAAAGAAGCGGGTCATTTTCATATCGGTAATACGTACCTGTCCCTTGTCCTTGATCTGCTTCATGAACAAATGTACTACGCTGCCGTTCGTTCCGAGCACATTCCCTCCACGTACGGTTACAAAGCGGGTGTTTGAGCCAATTAGATTGGCATAGACGAACAATTTTTCCCCAATCGCTTTGGTCATTCCATAGAAGTTCGACGGGTTTGCAGCCTTATCCGTAGAAATGTAGATGGCTTTCTCAACGCCATTCACAATGGCTGCTTCGATCACATTCTGAGTGCCTACAACATTGGTTTTGAGCGCTTCATAGGGCTGATCTTCACAGACCGGAACATGTTTGAGCGCCGCCAAATGGAAGATATAATCAACGCCGCGGCAGGCGGCGATCAGCGCATCCTTGTCACGGATATCGCCAATGATAAAGCTGAGACGTTGATCCTCGAACTCCCGGCTCATCGCCACCTGAGCGGACTCACTGCGGGAGAATACGATGATTTCCTTAGGATTTTGCGGCAGAAGTTGCCTAATCAGCTCATGCCCCCAGGAACCGGTGCCGCCTGTGACCACAATCCGTTTATTATTGAACATGCAGGTTCCCTCCAAGCAAAAATTTAACTACCTTTACCGAAACATCCGGAGTCAAGTACCCTTCCGGAGCTTCCCAATCCCGACGAAGTGCCGTCATCAGCTTGACGCTACGTAGAATACTTTTCTGGTCTACACCTGATACCACATTACTTCCGCAATCCACCGTTTCTGGACGCTCCGTTGTTCTGCGAATCGTAACGGTTGGTACTTTCATCAAGCAGCATTCCTCCTGTACAGTCCCACTATCGGTAATGGCACATAAGGCATGCTGTTCCAAATAAACAAAATCAAAAAATCCGAAGGGCTCATGAAATTCAACGAGAGGATTCATTGGAAGAGAAAATTGCTCGGTTAGTTTGGAGCGAGTGCGAGGATGAATGCTGCATATTAAACGAATTCCAAAATGCTCAGCCACTGCGTTAAGACCTGACATAATTTGTACAAGGGACTCTGGATCATCTACATTCTCTGCACGATGTGCTGTGACTAGGAAATACTGCCCTGAGGTAAGATTCAGCTGCTCCAGAATGCTGCTGGCCTGGATTTTTGCTCCAAAATGAGTCATGACCTCATGAATCGGATTTCCTGTTAACACAATACGTCTGCTTGGGAAGCCTTCGCTGATTAGATGTCTTTTGCTCTGCTGTGTATATGGCATATTAATGGTCGAAACGGCATCTATGACACGGCGGTTTTTCTCTTCGGGCACTTTTAGGTCATAGCAGCGGTTGCCTGCCTCCATATGCACCACCGGAATACCCATTCGTTCCGCCAAAATCGCGCATAACGCGCTGTTCGTATCCCCCAGAAGCAAGACACGGTCTGGCTGTTCTTTCTGTAAAATGCTCTCTAGCCCTCCGAACATGGCGGCAAGCTGGCCGCCGAGTCCTGCTTGCTTATCCTGCAGCACATAATCCGGTGCCCGCAGTCCCAGCTCTGCAAAGAAAATGCCGCTGAGACTGGCGGTGAAGTTCTGGCCGGTATGCACCAGGATGTGCCGCTCAGCATGTTCGTCGAGAAGCGGAATGATAACACTGAGGCGGATGATTTCAGGCCTCGTGCCTAAAATCGTCATGATCTTCATGAGTTCACTCCCCTGCCTGTTTGATGATGGTCTGACTTGACTCCGTCGGGTGGACTGAGCGGTTAAAGGGATGGGGCATTCTACGGCAATTATGCCGTTAATTGCCCGTTTCCGGCTGGATGAGACACTTTCTGGGGCAGTTATGCCCCTCTTTTCACTCATTTGGCTGGATGAACGGGATTTTTACCGTTCTTTGCACACTTTCGGCCGGATTAGCGACAATGAACGGGATTTTTACCGTTCTTTGCCCACTTTCAGTCGGATTCGCGACAATGAACGGGATTTTTACCGTTCTTTGCCCACGGCCCGATGAGTGGCAATCGAGGCATTTACGCTGCGCGCCGCCGCCCACCCCGGCGGGCCCGGCGGCGCTTGCCCCCGGCGGTGCTCCGCCGCCGGGCAGAACCCTTACGCCGCTTGCGAGCAACGCGGCGCAAAACCAACGGGCGCCCGCTTCGGCGGCGCACCCGGGCTTTGCCGCGTCGCTTGCGGGCGACGCGGCTCGGCAGGGCCTTGCTTCGCGGCAAAGCCGGCGACGCAGCGGGCAATTCAGGCAGGACAGCGGGTGGTTCCACCACGCTGTCGGCCTCGCGCACCGGCGGTGCGCTGCAATAGCGGAGGCTCCACATCTCCGCAAGACCCTGCAGGCGGCTCCGATAAGCCGCCGGACCATAAACGGCGTCGACGCGCTCCCGCGCTTGGGCGCCTATGGTTATCGCCAGTCCCGGCTGCGCCAGCATGACGTTGACTCTTTCGGCCAGCGCGGAAATGTCCGACGCGGGCACGAGATTATCGCCGCAGCCTGCTGCGTGCAGGATTTCGCGCAAGCCCCCGGAGTCGTAAGCGACCACGGGCTTTCCAAAAGCCATTCCTTCCAAAGCCGTCATTCCAAAGCCTTCGCGGATCAGGCTGGGAACAACCAGCACATCCATAGCGCAATAAGCAGATGGAAGGCATTCAGCATAACCAACAAATTTAAATCGGGTATACAGACCCTCGAGCTTTACCTTGCGGACACAGCGATCATAGTAGCTTTTGTCACCAGCTGAACCTATGACAACAAATTTCGCACTAGGATGGACCGCGTACACAAGCACAGCCATTTTCACAAAATGTTCCAATCCTTTTTCCTTATTAATAAAGGAAGAAATATAACCGACCAGCTGCTCCTGCGGTTTAATCTTTAGCTCTCGCCGTCGTTCGCCCCGAAGCTTGCTCCAAGCCTCAATCATCATCTCTTTGTCATTCCATGAAGGGGGAAGCTGGATTACTTTCTCCACTCTCACTTCCTCTGGAAAGCAAGCTGCTGCCGTCTGTGAAATAGCCAGAATCTCATCACTATTCCGATGAATCAGCCCTACACTAATGGGTGTATATTCATTGTCTGTTATCGTCTCTGATATTTTCCATACCACCGGAATGCCCAGTGACTTGGCAGCCATTGCCGGCAAAGCATGGACACAGGTACTTGTAATAATAAACGCCGGGCGCAGAGAGGTCAGCCAGTCTGTTAACTCGTGATACTCCCTGCTTTCCTGGAATTTACGAGCATCTGCCTCGAGCCCTGCATAAGGAGTGTACATTCCATATAAAAGTGGAATCGAGAGCAACTGTACACTTATCCCGAAGCTTCTAGCCTGAGCAGTCAGCTTGCCGTCCTGTGGTGCAACGAGAATACAATTAAAGTACGGAGAAAGCTCCTGAGCGAAGAACAACAACAGCTTCTCCGCTCCGGTAATACTGCGTGTATTAGATACATGTGAAAAGAGGACGATTGTAGCTTTATCAGCCATGGCGTTTCGGCGCTCCCTAACGAGGGCCTGGAGCAGCCATTCACCTCCCTAAAAGTTTTACGAAGCGTTGCTCACGTTTCTTACTTCGCAGTAAAACTCACTTCGAAAGCATCAGCTTCTTTTCATCAGGTTACAGGCATACGCTGAGGTCTGGTTCTACAGTATATCGAGGAAAAACAGATGCCGGCACGACACCTGTCCCCTGCTAAGCGCACATTTCCATATCCAGTTTAGGCCTAAGTCTAGCCGTAGATTACTGTTAGCAACTGGTGAATACGTTTTGCGTAAGTGTGATCCTTGAGCGTCCGTTCAAAAGCACGCAGCGCGATTGCCCGGCGTTCCTCCTCGTGGGTTAAGTAATAACGGATCTTATCCATCATTTCCTGAGGGCTTGCAAAGGTCTCAATTTCTTCACCTGGTTTGTAGAAAGATCCCATATCATCTCTGGCATCTACTAATTGCAACGTGCCCGTTGCTGCAATTTCAAAAGTACGTGGATTAGGAGAAACCGCAGGAATCGAAAGCGTATTATTATTAACTACTTCATCAATGTGTGAGCGGTGGAGGTTAATGACGATTTTGGAGCCGCTGTAAGCTACCGACGTCTCTTGCGGGGACATCCATTTACCAATTTCAATACGGTCACCGTAGAGTGGAGCCTCTGGCAGACGATCCCACCAGATTCCGTTAATCACTGTGTTATAGTTCATCAAATCAGGAAGAATCTCACGGAAGAAGTTCACCCGGTTCCAATAGGCGGAGCCAATAAAGCTAACTTCCCGATTCACTGGTGAACGTGTTGTAGTAGGACGGTAATGTTCCAGATGAGCAGCAAAGGGGAGATAATGGACCTCTGGGCAACCAAGTCCCCGATAGAAATCAATACAATTACGTTCAAGGGTGAATACAAAATCGTAGTGTGCCACAATCTTGATCGTAAAGTCAGTATAATAGGGATCATCTGTAAGCCAAATAGCTGTCCGGATGCCACTAGCACGAATAGCATCAATCTGTTCAAGAGGTAAATCCATACCGTCTAGCACCAATACCAGATCCGGTCTTTGCGCTGCAGCCAGTTCTACTAGATTTTGACGCACATCCGTAATTGTGACTTGAGCTGTTAATTTTTGTAATGCGCAAAGAACCGCATCATCTAAAGGAGAGTAAGGGTAGCCTTTGCCAGAAGCGACATACATGACATGAATATTCCTTACAGGAAATACTTCTTCTGGCCGACCATTCAGGATCGCAAGGCGCCCCCGTAAATAGCCCTCATCATAACCACCCTTGAAACCACTCAGACGACCACGCAGCTTTTCTTCCTCCGGAGGTGTCAGAGGTAATGGGGGTGTAGGCATAATAAATTCATTATTGTTCATAATCCTCGCTCCTTTATCCCTTTATAGATTTCATACACGTGAAGCAATCACATTCAGCAAATGAGGCAAACGAGCAGTGAATGTATGGTTTCGCATGGTAGTCTGTAATCCCCGTAAAGCATAGATTCGCCGCTCTTTTTCATGCTTCAGATAGTACTCAATCTTCTGCTGCAGTTCCTTAGCGGAGCCAAAAGTATCCAGATCATAACCAGGCCGATAATAATTGCCCAAATCCTCACGAACATCCGTAAGCTGCATAGTACCGCAGGCGCTGATCTCATAGGTGCGCGGATTAATAGAACGAGAAGGAAGGCGGTAGCTATTCCGGTTATCCTGACCCTCTTCCCACGGGCGGTGAATATTAATGACTATTTTTGCACCACTGTAGTAATTCGCTGTCTCCTCAGGCGGGATAAAGCCATTACTGATAAAAGGCGTAAGTTGATCATAGGTTGCGAGGCGTTCCCAGAATCCCCCAGCTATAAGCACTTTCTTCCCCTTAAGATAAGGTGCCAGTTCGTCGAACAGCTCTGTCCGATTACGAAATGCATTACCAATAAATACAATGTCATACTGATATTGCGGGCCGGTACGCCGTGGGTAGAACATCTTTGGATTGACACATAGTGGCAAATAATGAACCGATGACACCCCAAGGGATTGATAAAACTCTACGCAACCCAGCTCATGTGTAAATACGTGATCATAATGCTTGCAAATGACTGAAGTGTCCTCTGTAAAATAAGGATCATCCACAAACCAAATGGCGGCTTTGATGCCTAGCTTTCTTATCTCCGAAATCTGTTCTAAATGATTTTCCGGGAATACATGAAGCCCATTCATCACTAACACTGCCCCAGGCATTTCCCGTGCCGCGGTTTCCAGCATTGTTTCAGGAGTACTTATTACAAGCTCACTTACAAGCTGCTGCAGCGCCTCCGTTACGCCAGTGTCGATCGCCTGAAATCCTTGAGGAACATACATTAACTTAAATGGTCGGCAGGCTTCGACCCCTGGAGTATTCAGACGCTGCACAGCCTCACACATGCCAAGACGATATCCTTCGTGATAACCGTCGCGATATTCTCGCGGATGCTTGTGTTTTTTTCTCTTTCTCGCTTTCACGGCCTTCACCCTGCCCCGTCGTATTCTCAAGACAGTATAACTATATGCGGAGTCAGCACCCGCCTCATGGACATCTGTCTTTACTAGAACTAAATTGGCAGATGTCCCCTGTCTTTTGCCCGGCTTGCCCGAACCTTAGATGATTTCACCCACTCACAGGATGCTGGTATACTATAAGAGGCTGTTTAAAAAGTCCGCTTTTGATCACAAAGTATCCCAAGAAGATTACTCGACATCGAATATTGAATTCAGGCGAAACTTCCGGTGCTCACGTAGCTTCACTACGCTCCGCTCCTCAGTTTCTATCTTCTTTCAATCTTCTCGGTGCTGAAAACCGTACTTTTTGAACACGTACTATAAAGGTCTAGCTTGAGACTTACATCTCGTCAGATCTGAGCGGAAAGGATTATCTATGGCATTCACAAGGGGGACACTATGAATAACACCACGTTGTACTTGCGCCATGCAGAACTGCTTCGTGATCAGGTTCCATCATTCCAAACCTATCCATTTCATCTGCCGGCCGTAAGAACACTGGATCGGCTTATTTTTCAAAAGCCAGTAACCTTTCTTGTCGGGGAGAATGGCACAGGGAAATCTACCTTGCTAGAGGGAATTGCTGCTGCGTGGGGCTTTAACCCTGAAGGTGGAACACTAAACTTCTCTTTTAACACTCGTTCCTCTCATTCGAGTCTGTATGAGTATTTTAGAATTGCTAGAGGGGTTAGACGTCCAAAGGATGGTTTTTTTCTACGCGCGGAGAGCTATTATAATGTGGCTTCTTACATTGATGAATTAGATGAACAGCCTAGTTTTGGTCCACCAATCAAGAACTCCTATGGAGGCAAGTCTCTGCATGAGCAGTCTCACGGAGAATCATTTTTCGCAGCGTTCGTTCATCGTTTTGGAGGGCGTGGTCTTTATATCCTAGATGAACCTGAAGCGGCTCTGTCTCCTCTGCGGCAAATGTCTCTGCTGGTGCGTATGCATGAGCTAGTCGGACAGGATTCACAGTTTATTATCGCAACCCATTCCCCTATTCTGATGTCCTATCCGGGAGCTGAGATTTTTCTCCTAGAAGGTGAGGGCATTCGGTCCGTCGCCTTGGAGGAAACGGAGCACTACACCGTAACCAAAGCATTTATGAATGACCGTGAAGGCATGTTACGCGAGCTATTAGAGGATGAATAAAAACAGCAAGTTTCCATATTCGGAAACTTGCTGTTTGATTTGTTCCTTCTATTAACGTCTTACAATCCCCACTACCTTGTGTACAATCCATCCGAACATGACTACAACCATCATATCGAAGCACACATTAAACAAGAATAAATGCTTACCGATATCCGCCCTTCCATCTCCAAGAATCGGAACCAAGAAGGAGAATATCCCTATCAGTCCCAATAACATCAACAGCTCACCAGCAACTCTTCCCTGAACATCCCGGCTACGGAAATATTGGAACAGCGCCCCGGCAAAATACACCAGATAGAATAGAGCGAGAAATCCGAGCGTATGTGGTATATGCTTGTTCTTGAATTCGCTCCACCCGCTATAAGCGTACGATAATGCACCTGCTGGCTTATTTTCACTCTTCTCATAGTTCCCTAGATAATAAGGACGAATCGCCATACTGTTACTCGCAGCATATTCCATATTATCTATTAACCGTCCTGGATGTTTTAAGTAGAAGAACAATACATCCTTATGGGATACCCGGTCATAGAAATCCGGTACCAGCGATGGATCATCCTGTTTGATGACTGTATCGGTCTGAAAATAATTCGTGCCAGCAAGAACCTCTAGACGCTCCGGTAATCCGAGATCCTGCAAGTCTCCCTTCACATCGGGTGATTCGTTTAATATTCCAAAAAACACGGTCTGATACAGATTAATATGCTTCAGCTCTTTTGGCGCCGTCACGTACATAACGATGGATACCAGAAATATGGCAATCGAAAAGCGTAAGGCGAGCTTTCTCCATTTCCGCTCACCATCAAGTGTCATAAACCGTAGGAAGATTAGCGCAAAGGCAATTCCAATCGGCGCATTCTGAATTTTAGACGTGACCAGAAAGAGAATCGCAATAAAAAATAAGGTTAACCCTTTAGTCGTTGGCTTTTCTTGGCTAGTTAGTCTTAACCCCAGTGCAAAGGTCAGCAGCATGAACACCATCGATACCGGCTCTCCAAACAAGGAGTTAAAGTATGCCAAATACCCAATATCATAGAATACAAACAAAATAGCTGCACCCAGCAGCAGCCCCGTAACATAAGAGCCGCGAGCATTGTACTTCACCAGCAGCCAGGTCGCCACCAGTAAAAGAAGACCGTAGACTGCACCAAGCAATCTAACATCAAAAAAGCTGCCATGGATGAGCCCGCCGATCAACCTCGGTACAAGCACAATCAAAATCTGTGAAGAAGGATAAAACCCTCTAAATAAATTTTCATACGCAAAACGCGAATGACTGAAATTAAAAAACTGGTCTTCATAGGATGCGCCTGTATCATAGTAATTCAGACCGATCGTATTCATCATACGCAGAAAATCTCCATTATCGGCTACACCAATAAATGGTCTTACGAAAAGCAGATAAATAATGAGACCGCAGCCGGCAAGGCTTACGAGAAACTCCGGTTTCCAGAACTTTTTCATGATTCCCCCTATCTCTGTGGTAACAGCTTCACATATTCGTCAGACAAATTCATTAGCTTCAAAATATACTCATAATCACTCTGATATTTTGTGAAATCTGTTACTGGCTTAAGTGTATCCAGCGACACTGCTTCACCATCAGCGAATTCTTTGCCCGGTACATAAAGAACCTCATCATTAAAGAAGGAGCCGGAAGGTAAATAATACCTCATCCCTAACACATTACGATCAATATTCAAGAGGTCATGGCCAAAGGCTGTAAAACCTTCTTGTTGTAGTGAAACACCCATTAAATTAGCTATCGTAGGAAGGATATCCAGTTGTCCTCCCGTACGCTCAACTACCTTCCCTTGCTCCATTCCCGGTACACGCACAATGAGTGGAATATTAAAGCGGCTGATCCGGGAATCATATGGAACACCAAGTGCACTTTCCACTTGCTCTGGTGGAACATCCTGAGGCTGAAGGCCAAAGTGGTCACCATACATGACCAGAACCGTGTTATCCCACATTCCATTTTTCTTCAAACCTTCTATTAAAGTCCCTATAGCATAATCAGTGTAGTTAATAGCCGTCAAATAGTCACCTAACATCGTGTCTTTCATGTCATCAGGTACAGTGATTTTCTTAAAAGAATCTGGAACTTTGAACGGATGATGACTGGATGCGGTCACCATCTGTGCGTAGAAAGGGGTTCCTTTCTTCTTCAGCTCTGCCAATTTCTCGACACCCGTAATATACAGCTGTTCATCGGAAGCACCAAATGCATTAAAATGATCATTCGTAAAATAATCTTTGTCATAATAGCCGTTAAACCCAAGCGCCGGGTATAACTCATTCCGATTCCAAAAGCCTACTTTATTCACATGAAAGGTGTACGCCTCATACCCTTTATCCCTTAGCAGTCGCGGTAAGCTTGGCAGTTCTCTGTCCCCGAATCCGGTAGACATGGCCAAAGTACCCATCGGATAAATAGACGTATTGCTCATGAATTCAGCGTCAGACGTATTCCCTGGTCCAATCTGCTGATAGACATGCGGGAAATAAAAGCCCTCATCCGCTAGCTTATTCATGACTGGCGTCAGTTCCTGACCATCCAGGGATTGATGCAGCGGGAAATTCTGAAAAGCTTCCAATTGCAGCACAATTACATTTTTACCCTTTTGTGAGCCAAAATAATCAGGAGTCGTACCCGCTGGCTTGTCACTATATGGATAGGAAGATTGCAGCGCGTCAACCTTCGCAATCGTATCCTTAATATCACCCGTTCCAATGAGATTGTTATCTTCATTAATCTTAATCGCTGCAACGACTTCATAATTTAGAAATCCGGCAGTTTCTGCCTGCACAAGCTCATTTGTAATCCCCCGTGCAGAGTGGACAGAGTATGCCGATAAAGAAAAACCTCCAATAATGGATACCAGAATCACCACCACATGCACGAATCCTGTCTTCCGGGAACTAAAGCGTTCACGCGGGTAGGTCTTTCCTTGTCTCCATCTGCGAATCAAACCATAGATAGCGAAGAGGACAAAATCCGCGAAGAATAAGTAATCAATACTCTTTATGGTAGATTCTACGCTTGCCTTCACTTGAAATACCTGATTGATTTCAGATAAGGCCAGATAGGTTGGAACAGAACCAAAGTGATTAAAATATACAGCGGCTGCGAACAGCAACAGCGATAGAAAGCCGTTAAATATCCAATAGACGGTTGTTCTCACCTTAGAAGGCGTAATCACCGTTAAAATCCCCATGATAAATAGGACTGGCGCTACATCCGCTGCTATCCATTCCCAAGCAATTCTATCAAAGAACAACACTCTCAGAAGCAACAGCTTTAACCATAACAACATAGCAACGATAAAGAAATGGGCACGATCTGGCCCGTGTTTTTTCACTTATAATCCCCTCTTACATGTTCATTTGTTCGAAATATTAAATCTATTCTAGTATCTTGTAAAATATCAGGCTGTTCTAGTATAACAATACTTACTTTTTTTATCAAAATGGTAGAATTATTTTCCACAAAAAAGAGATGCCCCATTGCCTTCCGGCTTTGGAACATCCCTGTTAACTATGGATTGATCAAACCTCAGACGATGGAAGTATGCTTAAGCAATCTTTTAATAGAACGGTTAGCTTCATTTAGTACAATTTCTTTATCCACAGTCTTCAGCAGACCTCTTTCCATCACGATCTCACCGTCGATAATCGTAGTTTCCACATCGGCCCGGGTAGCAGAATATACAATTCTAGAGATAGGATCTACGTCGTAGGAGGGAAAGGTATGGAAATTATAGAGATTCAGGAGCACTAGATCTGCTTTTTTACCTACCTCGATACTGCCTATTTTATCCTCCATCCCTACCGCTTTCGCTCCACCTATAGTTGCCATACGAAATACACTGCGGGCATCCATCGTCGTAGGTCCATGTTTAGGCTTCTGAATGATTGCCGCGAGCCTCATTTCATTAAACATATCCAGATTGTTATTGCACGGAGCGCCATCTGCACCCAGACTTAGTGACACCTGCTCATGTAGCATCCCCGGTGTATCTGCGATTCCGGAGGCTAGTTTCAGATTTGAACCGGGGCAATGACTTACATGGACTCCGCGATCCCGCAAAATCCGCCGCTCCTCGGCATCCAGCCATACACAGTGCGCCAGTATTAAGCGCTCATTAGCTAATCCCAGGTGATCCAGGTAGACGATGTTACGCATCCCAGTCATCGCCTGCACAATCTCAATCTCCCCTAAATTCTCAGAAGCATGGGTGTGCACCTTCACATCATACCTTGCGGAGAGATCTCGTACCTCGGTTAACAAGGGTTCGGTGCAGGATATTACAAAACGCGGAGAGAACGCATATTGAATCCGTCCATGGCCATAGCCATTCCATTTTTCAAGCAAATCCACACTTTCCTGTAAAGAAGAAGCGGTATCCTCCTGCAGTGCTTCAGGCACATCTCCTCCTTTTTGATCCATCATTACCTTACCGGACAAAGCACGTATTCCACTTTTAGCAATGGCCTGAAAAGCATAGTCCGTATGGTGAACAGTCTCCATATCAACAATCGTAGTGGTTCCGCTGGAAATCAGTTCTCCTATACCGAGCATCGCCGAATAATAAAGGGATTCCTCATCATGCGCTGCCTCTAACGGCCAAATCCGTTTACGCAGCCAGTCCATAAGCTCCAGATCATCTCCCTTCCCACGGAATAACGTCTGGCATAAATGAATATGCGTCTGAACAAAACCGGGAATTAACGTACGGTTCGTGGCATCGATGACCTTTTCGTCTCCCTGCGGGATCAGACCAATGCCGATTTCTACGATGATATCATCCTTAATTCGAACATCCCCGACAATAATTTCCTCCTGTCTGTTCATTGTAATGATCTCAGCATTTTTGATCAGAATCTTCCCCATTGTCCTTATCCCCCTCATTGTTCATTCGTTTGCCGTTTCACGGTGTAACACAAAAAGGCCACAAAAAGGCCACAAAAATATGCCGTAACATATTTTCGTAGCCAGAAATTTACGGTTTCCGGTAGAGACCCTTAAACCAATTATTAAGGATATACGAAAAAAAGGACTATTCATTTGTACGTTGAATAATCCAATAGTAATTGAAAGACAACTTTAATGTCAATATATATAACATAAATACAGATTTATTTTTGTGAAATGATCATACTTCACCTTAATACGTCACTTTTCATAACACAATTATTCTTCTCCAAAGAGTCCACCCTCAAATAGCTCCCCATTAAACAAATCAGCTTGAGGTTCAACCTCCAGTCCATCTTCGGTATCCAATTGTATATTTAACTCTCCGGCTGCCTTTTGTCCAACCCATTTAATAGCACTACTACCTTTAGGAATATTTAGAATAACTTCTTCATCCTTTTCCCCACTCCAAATAGTGGTTAATTGCTGATCTGCTGTAGTCTGAATTAACTTAAATTTTCCGCGTTTGTTATTACCCTGTACTTTTATTTTCAATGAAATATCTTCTTGGGAAGTCATTCGCCAGACCGTATACACCCCAGAAAATCCACTGTATTGAATAATAGCGTGTTCCTCGTTGATTTCCCCCTTTTTATTTGAAAATGTAAAACTGTCCCCAACCTCCAATAATCTGTTCTCATTATTAAACACATTCTCTTGTTTACTCGCAAAACCTCCACAACCGCCCAACCATAAAATCGCACATGCAATAACCATTAACTTAACCGAACGGTTCAATTACAAATCACTCCTTTTAAAATCCAAGGGTTCCAGCTGTTTAACAAACTATGGCGATATAATCTCATATTAAATAAATTTATATCTTGGGAGACATAGCTAATTTTCCCACGAAGTGCTTCGACGTCTATTTCTAATATATTTATTTCATTACAACTAATATGATCTCTCAAGTCTGTAAAAACCCAATAATAATTTAACTAACGTACTTTTTCCGTCAAGGATTTGCGGGAATGCAACATCGTCTAACATTTCACCTTGCATATCAAAATACTCGTATATTCGATCAAATACAACCTTACAATTAATTACATATTAATCCAGTTAGAAATATCATATATTGCTTATTTTTCAAATTAAAACACAAAAAAACCTCTATTTCAGAGGCCTCTTACATGTCACTCACGCAATCTTTATTCTGGAAAGTAATGATTTCTTACATATTCAGCACGAAATTAATAACAGTTCATAGATAATTTGATTTTCCTAGTTATCCATTAGATTGCATTCCTGCTAACACTTCAGTGGCAGGATCAGTAGAGTGATCTCGTATCCTTACACCACTTTTATATCAATTCACCATCTCAAACCCTCAGCACCTTCTCGAATACTGGAAAGTTCGCCGTGCGGTTCGGAAAACTCACTTCACCTCTATGGTCATAACCAAGGCGAGGATAGATTTCCAGTGCTCTAGTATTCTTCGCATAAGTATCCAGCCGAATACTTGTGTAACCATTACGCGCTGCGTAATCCTCCGCGAAAGCAATTAGTCTAGTTGCAATCCCTTTTCCCTGAATATGTGGATGAACTGCTAAACGATGCATAATCAGATGTGGCCCTTGATTTTGCTTCCACTCGATCTTCTTATATTCCTCAGAAGCATTCTCATCCAGTACAAGAATACCCGCGATAGTTTGATCTTCTTCACATACATATAAGGTACCCTGTGCGATATCCAGTTCGATAATCTCTTTATTCGGATAGCTCTCATCCCACTGGTCGCTTCCAGCGGCCTGCATAACTTGTACACATTTTGAGATCAATTCCATGATCTCTTCGATCTCATCCTGTCTAGCTTTTCTAATTCCATTTCCTACTTGCATCCTGCTATCCCCTCTTTCTTATCGACATCTGAAAACCTCTGAATAGATTCTCGTTTTAGAAGTCTATCATATTCGGAGACAAATTCCGATAGTAGGATGATTCCAGAGAGGATGCAATCCCTCTAAGCTGAGGGACACGAAAGATCAGAATAACGCGTCATAGATTAGATCTCCGGGTCCCTTCCTCTTAACTTACCTGCCGCTGCTCAGTTAAACTCCAGCTTATGCCCGTCCTCGAAGCCCTTGGCGAAACCGGCATCGAACCCCACGTTGTATGCTTCGGTGTAGCCCTGCTGAAAGGCGTCTGCCGGCGGCGTTTCCGGCGAAACGCCAAGATCCGGGGGGAGCGGAATGACCTGTGGAGCAGGTGGAGCCTCGATAACCGGCACTACATGAACTGGTGCTTGTATAACCCTCACCTTTCGAACAAGCTTGCGGCGAAGTCTTCTTTTCTTTCGTACCAAAAGACCCTTCTTCGTCTTTCCATAACGAACGATTTTCCGAGAAAGTCCTCTGCGGGGTTTGCGGGCTAGACCTCTACGCACTTTCGTTTTCCGCGAGAGCAGTAGTGTGCGTCTGCGGGTTCTGCCTGAACGTAATGTTCTAAGGCTCTTTTTCTTCATGCCTCTATTCCTCCTGTGCTCCATGATCTCTGGAGGTTCCTACGGCGTATGCCTTGCTCAGCCATGGCGCAGCAGGAATTCCCCGTTTCGGTTGATGCAGTGAAATCCCGGACATCATCCGGCACATCGCGCTCTGATACCCACTTAAGATTCTGATATTGTCGCTCAATTTGCGGGCCGTCAGCTCAGATTGCCCCGTCAATTCGGCGATGCTCTCCAAGATGGCCGCCAAAGCAGCCTGACTGCGCGAAATGGAGCGGATCATCTCCAGCTTGACGGCATGTTCAGAGAGACGGTCCCCGCTCATTTGCTGTCTTCTCCAAAACTGAACCCATCACCTGACATGTCTCCAAAACCTTCCCCGCCACCATCATCTTCCCCACTGCCCAGCACTGCTTTTAAATTGCTGTAGAGTCCATTCTCCAATTTAGTCAGCCCTTCGACCATCTCCACGATAACTTCGTGAATGGAGAGAGATTCCTTTAGCTGCTCTTCATGAGATTCGAAAGCTCTAGCGTGGATATGATGTTGTGCCCACTGTTTTACCTTTTCAGCTTCAACCGCCTTAGCTTCCAGAATCATTGCAATGTTCCACTGGATAGTGGCGGTCGACTCCAGCATTTGCAGATAAGCCTTTTCTCTGCTCATCATCCGCCTCCTGCTCCTATAGCGTTACTCTTCTTCTTGACCGTTCAATTCCTTAATTACTCTGCCTACCCCTTCAGCCATCGCTTCTTCCAGATCTGCAAGTGCGTTCAAGTAAGCAATAATATTCTTGTTTACTTGAGTTGAGCTTTCGATCATCCCGCTGATACCGTCAAAACCGGGATCTGCATCTGGCAGATCGTGGACAATTTGCGACATACGGACAGCCACGTGGCGCTCAGCATCTAGTATCCGCGCCATCTGTTCGTGTGTATGGGCCATGTGCTGCAGGACTTTGGTTATTTTATTCTGCACCTTCATGTCTCCTTTGCTCAAACGCCCTGCTACAGCATATGCGGCAGAAGCCGGGACGGTGCCGAGGATATAAAGGCAAGTTAGGGCTCTATACAAGCGGATTGGCGGACACAGGATACTTTAGAAGATTGAAACAGGCCGTCTATATGGAAAATAAAAGACCAACAGCCCGGTCCATTGGAACGGGCTGACGGCCTTTTGGATTAATAATATTTATTAATGATTCTGTAAAAAAGAACCGCCGTTTCGGCGCGGGTTGCAGCTCCCGTTGGATGGAGCAATTTCCCGTCACCAAGGACAATGCCCTCCCTGACCAGTACGGCTGCTGCCTTCACGGCATAATCAGCCACTTTAGAGGCATCCGCAAATTTGCCAAAGTCGGAGATGGAACCGGCTTCTGCTAATTTTCCTGACTTCTGCAATGCTCTTACGATAAATACCATCATATCCTGCCGGGAAATCTCTGCTCCCGGATTGAACCTGTTGCCGCCGACTCCGCTGGCAATGCCCAATTGTTTGGCGATTCCCAGCGCTTCATAATAGTATGCGTCCTGATCGGCATCCGCGAAGCTCACTTCAAAACCAGTCTTTAAATCAAACGCTCTGACCAGAAGCAATATAAAGTCCGCTCTTTTCATCTTGGCGCCCGGTTCAAAGAAAGTACTCGACGTTCCCTGAACGATTCCTTTAGCCGCCAGAGCTTCAATAGCCTCTTTGGCCCACAAATGGCTGCCGATATCACTGAAAACAGGTTTCTTGGGCTGCAGTTCCGGTGTGGGTGCCGGTGTTGTCGACGGACCTTCACTTGGCTTCGGAGCTGCCGGCGTTGGCGTTGGAGTCGGGTTACCACCTCCGCCGCTGCCCGAGCCACCGTCCCCGCTGGCCTTTAATGTAGATACGATTCTCACATTGCTTATCTTGGACGTATTTCCTGCTGCATCAACAGCTATAATATAGTATTTGTACTGGGTATCCGCAGATAAACCGCTATCTCTGTATTCTGTTGCCTCCAGTGTCTTGATTTCAACGTCATTGCGGTAAATCCTGTATCCCGTTACTCCCAAATTATCCGTGGAAGGTGTCCATTTTAGATCAATAGCAGAGCTGGATACCGCTTCCGCTCTCTCTATTGTTGGTTCCATGGGAGCCTCAGTATCAACGATGGTTGGTGTCCACCAGTTGCCGGATGCCACAATCATGCTGAGCAGACGCAAATTATTGCCAAAATATAAATCGTCTTCGGTGGAAACAGCCGCATTATAATCCCATAATCTATTCAGCCACTCCTGATTGGATGAATCAATCATGGCGCTGACCATCATCGGTGCGGAGAAGGATGTGTCTGCATAATCATTGATTGCTTCTGTGCCGTCCAGCTTATATCCCGCAAGGATCATGGCCGGATCATTATCCGCCTTGGCCCGAATCCAGCGGTTCAGCGTGCTGAGCTGCTCTTTAGCCCGGTTATCACCTGTCAGGAGATAATCCGTACTGATCCGCCAGGGAATACGGGAAGAGTTGTAGTTGTAATCCCCGTCATTTTCCGATTCCAGGAAGTATCCATCCGGGGTATCCCATATCTTCTGGCTTACTGGTTTGTATTGCCCATCCGTATCATCCTTGAATACAAAATCCGGCAACAAACCGGCTTTTGGACTGTAATTTTCATACAGACTATTAATGATGTTGTACGTCTTATCGGTAACACGATCCCAATTGGGGTCTCCGGATACATTTTTAAAATCTTTCAGATGCTGCAGCATAAAATCGGAAGGACGTGTAGCATTGCCGAACGTGGAATCATTGTCACTGACCCAATCCGCCAATTTCAATGTCCACTCGGAATGGTTGACATCGCTTTTCATAATGGCGTTGATTACCTTTTTGGCCTGGGACAAGTAGTTAATTTCCCCGCTGCTGCCCCATTGGCTGTCGGCAAGCAGAAGAGCGTAAGCAATATCCATATCGCCGTCGGTTGCCGAATCCACACCATTGATATCAATAATTTCGGTGCCGGTATCCGCTTGCTGCCATGCCATTAAATCGGGATTGATTTCACTTGGATGTGCTCTGAAATAGCGATACATCCCGTCAAAATACTTCTTAGCCTCCGGATCATGACCCGCGAGCAAAGCGGTAATCAGCATTCCGTAGCCATGTGCTTCCGAAACTGTAATCTCGTTATTCTCAAACCAGTCACCATCGCTATACCATACGTAATATTGGTCTGACTGATATGGATTTTGTTTCAGATATTTTGTTTTCCACTCGGTATATAATCTGCCCACCGTAGCGTCCAGTTGGGCCTGAGTCAAGTGATTCGGCTTAATGGAGCCGGCCACATAAGACGTATGCTGCGGAAATGCCTTATGGACACCCGCTCCAGTGGATGAAGGTTTGGTCGTTACTTGAACGGTATTACTCGCCAGCGATTCCATCTCTTCTGCATTATAGGCCTTCACAGTATAAC
Organism: Paenibacillus sp. PastF-3; assembly: GCF_029893135.1. Lineage (NCBI taxonomy): Bacteria > Bacillati > Bacillota > Bacilli > Caryophanales > Paenibacillaceae > Paenibacillus > Paenibacillus sp. PastF-3. The sequence goes on from NZ_JARXWM010000010.1 coordinate 109,133, forward strand.
TATAGGCCGTATCCGGAGTTAACCCGGTATCGCCGTAGGAGATTTCCTTCGTCGTGCCGACTTTGCTGCCGTTGCGGTATACGTTGTAGCCTGCTGCCTGAATGTTACCGGCCGAAGCCGTCCATTTCAGGTTGATTTGGTAAGGAGAAACCGCAGCTCCTTTTAAATCAGAAGGTGCTGAAGGCGGCTCCGACTCGCTTGGACCTTCGATTGTTCTGACTTCAACCGGATCTGAATTAATTCTTGTGCCGACCGTTTTGACGATAAATTCATATTTTTTTGCAGGATTGATATCATCTACCGTGTAGGTGTATTCCGTTTGACCTTCCGCTACCGGCACATATATACTCCAGTGTGTCTTCACCTTGTCATTCTTCTCATAAATCCGGAATCCTCTTACTGGTTCTGTACTTGCGGAAGGTGCACTCCAGGTCAGAACCGCCTTGCGGCCGTTCAATTTCACCTTCACCGCTTCCGCCGGGTCCGGCTTGGTGTCCGTTCGCTTGATCCCATACTTGTCATATGCTTTTAGGCCGTCGCCAACGGTGTCCGGCTGATTCTCATCCGCTACGGCTGCGGTATACGCTGTAAAGGAAAGCACCCGGTCAGTGATGGAAACATCCGTAAACATCTTCTTCTCCGGCTGTTCGTCGATAGCTGCAAAGTAATCATCATAAGGAACCGGATTCCCGTTTTCGTCCCGAATCTCGCGGGGTTCTCCATTCTCATCCAGTTCATATTGATTGTTCTTATAATAGAATTTATTTCCGAATGCATTAGACATGAGATAGACCGTGCCTTTGGGGTTGAGCGCATTGCCCTCTCCATCAAATGTCAGCTTCTCCTTGGGAATAACTTCATCATTGTACATTTGGAAGGATCTCATATACATATGATCATGGGCCTCGAACACCATATCAATGCCCATCTCGTCAAAGGCGGGAATCAGGTATTTCTTGTAAAACTGGACGCGATCGTCTTCCCATTGTGCAGAGTTGTCGCCTGCTGCATAGGGGCTTTTGTGAAAAGTAACAAACTTCCACTTCTTGTCGCTGCGGGCGACCGTACTCTTCATCCAGGCCACTTGGTCCCAGAATTGGTCATCCGCCCATTCCACATCTTTCCCATTCTCTGCAAGTGCCCCCGAGTACTGCGAATTGAAGACAAGATAGAGTGCATCACCGTATTCAAAAGAATACACAGAGCCTTCTTGGGTATCCGCAACAGCCTGTTTCGGCAAGTTGAAATGGTTGTAGAAGTTGTTATTCGGTGTCGTCTCATCTCCGTCATAATCCATGACCTCATGACCGCCAAGTACAGGCACATATGGCACTTGCAGCAATTGATTCTGGGCTGCCCCGAGCATCCATTGCCACTGCTCCTCCAAATCACCGTTATCCACCAGATCTCCGGCGCTGATCAGGAATTTAGGGTCGCCTATATAATCAACTGCTTTCCGGAAGGTATCACCCCAAGGCTCAAAGTCAGACTTGCTGGAAGCCTGTGAATCGGAACCGGCGATAAAACGGAAAGGCTGGTGGCCGGCAGCATCCGTAGTGAACGAGCCAATAGAGCTCCAATCACCTGATTTGCCGTTACCTGCCCGAAACTTGTAAGCTGTTCCCGGTTGAAGCTGTTCTGCAATGACTTTATGACTAATAAATTTCGTTTTATGGTTCGTGCTTCTATCGCTTTTACTCATAAAGGTCTCAATTTCTTCGGCCTCTCCCTGATAGGTCAAAGCCCCGTTCTCCGGGAAAATGTTCCCCATAACCTTTGAGGCTTCTATAACCTGCACCACGGTATCCGTCATTGCATCCGTGTACCAGGCCAAAGCAATGCTCGTCTTTGGATCTCCGTTAAACGTCATATTGATGGATTTTGGAGCAAGAGGCGAATCCTGAACGTCAAAACTCCACGAGACTTCCCGAACTAGCGGCACAAGATCTGCCCCCTTGATAAGCTCCTTGGGTATAGTTACCGTGTAAGACCTCCCATAAGTCAACGGAGGATGGTTTATCCGCAAAGTATCTCTGTTTAAGACTTCAAGTGTAACCCCATCAACCGGTTGATCGTTCTCATCGGCAAATCGGACAGCATAACCCGGATCAAGGGCAATGGCCTTGTTGAATTTGATTTCAACGGGAGCTTCGGGAGACACATTTCCAGAACCGTCTGCAGGCTGCTGGACAAGATCTACGGTAGGAGTGACAGGTTCTTTCCCCGGGATTGGCTCGCCGGACACCTTGATATTTCGGATTCTACTGGAACCCGAACCCCCTATGCCCTCATCATTCCCCCTGGTGTTGCTATCGGAGCTGACGATCCAGCGAATATATAATATTTCCCGATCATTGCTGTTTGGAAGGGGAGTATTCACCAATCTGCAGGTATCTCCCGGGCAATCAAAACTGGAGACGGCCATTTTAAGATTCGTATTCGGCACATCCTCCCACGTTTGTCGGTCTACACTCGTCTGCACTTTAAAATCACGCGGACCTGACCCGGATGAATTTTGCTCAGAGGATAAGGTGATCTTCTCAAACCCGGTTGTAGACACGGCAGCAAGCCAATACTTTTTCCCGTTTCCATTATCCCAGCCCTGATAGCTGATCGCTTTCTTGCTTACATCCACATCCTCGAACACACCGCCTATATTGCGAAAAGTAGACGCTGTCTCATAGATGCCGTATGTAGCCGAGATTACCCCCACATTTTTAGCGGCCTCATCAAACACCCATTCGGCAATCGTCTTTACACCGGGTATTGAATCTGAACCGACAGCATCTGGTGCAGGTGCAGCATTTGCAATCTGGTATGGCAGCAGTAAAAGCACGAGCAACAAAGAAATGGATTGGTGCAGCCTTCTTTTCAAATGACCCTTCTTTTGCACTCTCGTTCCCTCTTTTCGCAAATAATAGTTTAAGCGCTTTAACTTTCACTTGCAGCGGACCCTGATTTTCTTTTCCCCTCCTTAAATACAATTTATATGTAAATATAGCGCATTCATTTCTATTCAATCTCTGCATATTTTGTTATTGTTAATGATTTTCTACTTTTACCGCTATTTAATTTCTAGCCTGTTCAACAGGTCAATGAACGTGATACGATTGATTCAGATTTGGATCATGTTTCTACGAGTGCGAGGATCATTCCCGCCGGATTGGAGATGACACCCCTGGAAATCAACTTCTACAAGTCTGATCCCTTTCACATTAGCCGAGAGAAAAAAAATGTTTCAAGTATGCCTTCAAATCATTATCACGATGCTTATGAAATTCTCTACTTAGTGTCTGGAGAACTGTACTATTTTATAGAAGACCGAACCTTTCAAATCGTCAGCGGGGTTCTATTGTTCATTAACGCTAATGACCTGCACAGACTGATTAATGTAAACGGTATGATGTACGAAAGAGTTACTTTATTGTTTAAAAGAGAGTTCCTTCGCGACTTTTTTGCGGACAGCCCTCTTCCATTCGACCTCTTCTCCTGCTTTCACTCCAGATCAAATGCGATCAAGTTAAGCGGCTACGACCAGAACTTTGTCGAGAATCTTTTCAGCAAATTGATTCATGAAGACACCAAGAGACCTCCAGGCTTCGACTACTATCGGAAAATCCTGTTGATGGAGCTGCTGATCTTCATCCAACGAAAAAAGCTTCCGGATCAAAACGAGCATGTTGTAGTAACGAACCGGACCCATAAGAAAATTTCCCAAATCATCCATTTCATCAACGGTAACTTCGCTGAGCCTCTGTCTCTGGAATACATATCGGACAGGTTCTCCATAAGCACCTCCCATTTAAGCCGAACGTTCAAGGATACAACCGGTTTTACTTTCAGCGAATATGTAAATAATACCCGCCTGAAAGAAGCCCGCTCTCTGCTGCAGGACTCCAAATTAACCGTTTCGGAAATCGCTGAGCGTACAGGATTTGGTAACCTGACCCATTTTGGAAGAGTATTTAAAACCATGACCGGAACCTCACCGCTCAAATACCGCAAACAGAACCGGGTTGATGAAGATAATATCTCTACGCAAGCATGAGATCGGGTGCTTCGTATGGTGAAAGATACACTTTCTTATATTTTATAAAAAAAGAGTGCCCGACCCAAGGCCGGCCACTCCACGTTACCGCTGCCACTTATGGCAGTGCATCCTTCAGCTTCTCTCCCGCCTCCCGCAGAGACTGGAACGTCCCCGCATCGCTCCACCAATCCTTGAGAACATCATAGCTGAGCCTGCGGTTAGCAGCATATATATTATTTACATCGGTAATCTCCAGCTCCCCTCTCTTGGAAGGGGATACTTGACGGATGATGTCAAACACAGCTTCATCGTACATATAAATACCTGTTACGCAAAATTTGGTCTTGGGATGCTCGGGTTTTTCTTCGATATAAGCGATCCATGCAGCATCTTGACTATCGAACACGGGAACACCGTATCTACGTGCGTCGTCCACCGGCTTCAGCAGTACCTTGGCTGTACCTTCAGGCTGCCGGAGATAGCTCTCCACGTAAGGCGTCAGATCATCCATAAATAGATTATCACCAAGCAATACGACAAACCGTTCCCCAGGGAAAATGAATCCTTCTGCTAAATCGAGAGCCTCTGCAATGCCTCCAGCAGCTTCCTGAATCTTATAAGTCAGAGATACACCAAATGCTGCACCGCTGCCTAAAAAATCCGTATACAGACCCGCAGATTGCTTGCTGATGACCAGAAGAATGTCGGTAATCCCTCCCCGGCGAAGCCGATCTATGCCGTAACAGACCATAGGATATTTGCCGACCGGAAGCAAATGTTTGTTCATAAGCCGGGTCAGCGGCCACAGTCTGGATCCTGTTCCGCCCGCCAGTATGACTCCCTTCACTTACTTTCCTCCTCTTTATCTAAGTCCTTTGCCTTCGGATCTGCACTTTATATGAAACTCGTTGGATCCACATTCCATTTGTTCATAAAGAGCTTACGATTTCGTTCCACCAGCTCCTGTAGCCCGGTGTGGTATACCTGCTTGAAGCTCGCACTTCCTTCATGGTGTACCAGACAATCTCCTGCGATAAGCAGTCGGTACCCCTTTAGCCTGGCGCGATAGCAAAAGTCATCATCCTCGTAATGTCCAGGTGAATATCTCTCATCCAGCAGACCTACGGAAGTAAGTAGCTCTCTTTTGAATAAAAAACATAATCCTACCAAACGTTTAGTCTCCAACCATTTTTGAGGATTGGAACGGTTAGTTATCTCTGCAGCCTTATGAAAATCTAACAGACTTTCATAATCAGTCTTCACCTGTTGACGTCCACTCGCATAGTTTGTCACTGGCCCAACAATACCAACTTCAGGAGCACTATATAGCGATCTCTTCAGATTAGTTAACCATCCATGAGAAACTACCACATCATTATTCAGCAGTAACAATTCATCCCCTGATGCTAGAAGTAGACCTAAATTGCAGGCGGATGGAAAACCTCGATTCTCAGGCAATGAAATAAACGTTATACGATTCGCACGGCAATAGGCATCCGTTCCATCTGATGAAGCATTATCTACAACGATGATCTCGTAAGGCAGTGGAGTATAAGCACGTATCGATTCCACACAGGACCGCAGCAGAGGCAACGCGTTGTAGGTCGGAATAATAATACTAGTCATCGTCATATCCGGTTCCTCCAAGCAGCTACTTGTCTGCGGTATTCGCGCTGCGTTTCGCTATTAAGTAGGCCCCCATCATCTTGACGGGAAAGCACCTCAAGGAGAGCCTCTGCGTGATCCCCTATGATCAGTTTCTCCACAGCATTTCCAGCACCCATATTCGCTTGACGCAGCCGGTTATGCTTAATCACATTCACCGTTCCAACTTTCTCCACCCTTAGCTTCTCTAATACAGAACGAGCTTGGGCTTTAGGAGGAACTATTAATTCACGGTAGCCTATGATCTCAAATGCTCTCCGGGAAAGCGCGTGCGGGACAGCCGTCATAGAGCTAACTCCGAGATCGTACCGTCCAAGAGCATAATTCAGAAACAGCTTGCTGCGAGTAACATCATCGCATAATCCAAAAGAAGGCATCAGTGGATCCAAATCATTAAGAGCCACGTCAATTCCACCATCTACAGCAGCTGTGAATAATCCGAGCTGAGCTGCAGGGATAACCATATCTCCGTCCAGGAAGAGTAGAATATCTCCTCGACTCAGCTTCGCACCAATAGCCCGCCCTACATCATGTCCAACGGACTCCGGGCAATGCACAACTATAGCTTGACGATGTTGTCTGGAAATGGGAAAGCTGCTATCACTGCAACCGTTAAGCACGACGATAATTTCAGTAGGTCCCAGCCGCGTTACCTGTTGCAGCAGATGTCCCAAGGTCTGCTCCTCGTTACGCGCGGAGATAATAACTGACAAGGTCCCACGTAAGCACGGTAAATTCAATACCTCGCGACCTACCTTTGATTGCCGGGACAGAATCGGTGGCCGAGCGGTAGGGGTGCCTCTTTTTACCGAACGATTCGCTCCCCTTTGGCGGGGTGCCAGTTTTGTTTTGGCCTGACTAGATGCTGAACGTTTCTTTACCGTACGAGTTGCTGTTCCTCGTCGAACGGCAGAGCTACCAGATACTTGTAACAGAGCAACCATCATCTCACCATCTCTCTGCGCCGGGTTCCGTCGCTAAACCCCGCCCTGTTTCCCCGGTGTTCAAGCAAGAGGGATACAGCCTCCATATGATCTGCTGTAATCAACTGCTGCAAAGGATCTGTGCCATCCTCCTTACGTCTGACCGCATTCAGTTTGCCTACATGTACTTTGTGAGCAGCCACCACACGTAAACCACTCAGAACTGCCTGAGCATGTGCCAGAGGGGGACGAGATAATAACTGACTCCCTAAGATTTCAAGCGCTCTTCGGCTGATTGCATGCGGAACCGCCGTCATCGAACATCCTTTTAGATCCGGACGGCCAAGCAAAATATTAAGTGCATGTTTGGATAGCACCACCGGATGGGGCGAAAGGCTCCGTACCGGTCCGGAATAATCATTAAGCGCTATGTCTGCGCCACCGCTAACAGCCGTGACGAAAGGACGTAGCCCCGAGGCAGGAATCACTAAATCCCCATCTGTAAACAAGAGAACCTCTCCCTTAGCTGCCTCTGCTCCGACACTGCGGCCAGCGTCGTGTCCAAGCGGTAACTCATAGGAAATAACATGCGCACCAAGCGAAAGGGCAATTTCTGCCGTTTGATCGGCTGATCCGTTGACGACTACAATAACCTCGCAGCGCGGATGGACTCCTCTAGCTCCGGCTATCGCTCCCGCGATGGTCTTCGCTTCATTCATGGCCGGAATAATAACCGAAACATAGGGATTTGGATGGTTAACAGTAGGGACTGCAGCGACTTGCCGCACTGGGCGAGAAGTCCGCCGCTTGATCCGAGAGACCCGCCGTCCCGTGCGGCGGGCAGAAGTACGTTTGGGCTTCATGCTCATCCACCTTCCTTACAGAGCCTATTCGTCAGGCTGAGGGTTACATCACAGTTTATGTACTTTGCCGAACAGAGTAACGGCCTTTGTCTCCTGTCGTGTGGAAAACAGGACAAATGTACTCACCGCCAAACTTCAGCTGAGACACATTTGCTTATACAAAATATGCTATCGGACACAATTAACTCTAAACGCCGCGTAGCGGATACTAGGACTTGTCCGTACATGTAGCTAACGACCTAAAAACAGAGCAGCGATCTCCAATAAGGAGAATTGCTGCTCTGTTTTTTAAGAGAGGTATTTGAATTTCAATCAAACACACGATCATCCACTGCCGGTTTGGCTAACGGAGCGCCGATAGCAATCCAAGAGATGACCCCGTAGAAATGCGGAGTTTCGCGCAAGCGCACCACTTGAATAACTGCATCTCCATTGGCTCTGCTCTTTAAAGAAGCATAGAAGTAAGGTTGATTGGTCATAGCGACAAGCACATAACCCGTATGACCAAAGTTCTCATCGAACGATACGGTCACCTCCACTGTCTCCGCATCCCCATTGAACATAAAGGCTGTCATCCCAAACTGCTGAAGCGCCTCCCGCTTCCCTGCAGTCTGAATCGGGCTGAAGGATAGATGTTCAGCATTTACAGAATTCACTGCCAAATGGGCACCATTTACTGCACCGGGAGCAATATGATAATCTTGAACGCTTTCTTCCTCCAGATGACGAGCTTGAATGGCAAAAGAAGAGATTTTGGAAGCCACAACCGCTTCATCCTGAAGCTCTGCCGACCCTACCGCACCATCAGCCAGATGAGTGGAATCAATGCTGCCTGCCATCAGCTTAGCTCCGTTGATGCTCGCATCAGGAAGCAGCGCTGCACTGCGTGTTTCATCCGCAAGATGCTCTAATTTGATGATACCCGGCTGCAAATGTCGATCTGCCACAATCTGGTCAGCAAGATGCTCTCCGTACACACTCCACGGTTGTAAATGTAAAGAATTCACAGAACCTTCGGCCAGTTTCTCTTCAGTAATACTACCTTCCGGCAACAGATCGGCGCTACGCACCTCTTCTGTCAGATGTTTCAGGGTGATACTGTCAGATCGAATGTGACGACTATCCACCGAATCCCCAACCAAATGACCACCATAGACACTACCTGGGGCAAGATGGAAAGAATGGATAGATCCACCTTCCAGTTTCTCTCCTGTAATACTGCCATCCGGTAACAGATCCGCACTACACACTTCTTCTGCCAGATGATTCAGGGTAATGCTTCCTGAGCGGATATGGCGGCTATCAATCGTATCGCCCGCCAAATGCCCGCCATACACACTGCCTGGAGCCAAATGAAAGGCATTGATCGTTCCGCCCTCCAGCTTCTTCCCGGTAATGCTGCCGTCTGGCAGCAGCTCGGAGCTACGCGTCTCTAACGCTAAATGAGCTAGAGTGATTTCACCGTTTCCAATATGATGACCTTCTACTGCTCCCGGACTCAGTTGGCCACTTCCTACACTTCCAGGTACCAGATGAATAGAATCTACAGAATGAATTGCCAGCTTCTCACCAGTAAGGCTACCATCTGGCAACAGATCTGAAACACGAACCTCATCCGACAGATGAGCTAGTGTGATTTCACCATTTCCAATATGATGACCTTCTACTGCTCCCGGACTTAGATGACTACTCTCTACACTTTCTGGTGCCAGATGAATAGAATCTACAGATTCTTCAGCCAGCTTTTCACCGGTAATACTGCCTTCTGGTAACAAGTCCGCGCTTCGAGTTTCTGCTGCCAAATGAGCTAAGGTGATTTCAGCGTAACCGATATGGCGGCCTTCCACTGAATCTGGACTCAGATGACTACTCCCTACACTTTCTGGTGCTAGATGAATAGAACTTACCGATCCTTCTGCCAGCTTCTCACCGGTAATGCTACCGTCCGGCAGAAATTCAGAGCTGCGCGTTTCTTCTGCCAAATGAGCCAGCGTAATCTCACCAATTCGGATATGGCGGCCTTCTACTGCACCCGGACTCAAATGACTGCCATCTACACTTCTTGGTACTAGATGATTTGAATCTACGGATTCTACGGCCAGCTTCTCACTGGTGATACTGCCGTCTGGTAATAATTCAGAGCTGCGTGTTTCTTTTGCCAAATGAGCTAAGGTGATTTCACCATTTCGGATATGACGGCCTTCCACTGCGTCCGGACTCAGATGACTGCCATCCACACTTCCAGGTATTAGGTGATTTGAATTCACAGATTCGTCCGCCAGTTTTTCTCTGGTAATGCTACCGTCTGGAAGCAAGTCTGCGCTACGCGCATCTTTGGCTAGATGAGCCAGCGTAATCTCACTGTACCCGATATGACGTCCTTCTATTGTATCTGGACCCAGATGACTGCCATTCACACTTCCAGGTATTAAATGACTTGAATTCACAGATTCGTCCGCCAGCTTTTCTCTAGTAATACTGCCATCTGGGAGCAAGTCTGCACTACGTGCATCTTTGGCTAGATGAGCTAAGGTGATTTCACTGTGCCCAATATGACGTCCTTTCACTATATCCGAGCTCAGATGACTGCCCTTTACGCTTCCAGCCACGAGATGAATAGAACCTACGGATTCCTCAGCGAGCTTCTTGCCGGTAATACTACCGTCAGGCAGTAGCTCAGAGCTAAAAGTTTCTTCTGCCAAATGAGCCAGTGTGATCTCACCATGCTGGATGTGACGACCTTCTACTGCACCCTGACTCAGATGACTTCCGTCTACACTTCCTCGTACAAGATGAATAGAATCTACGGATTCTTCTGCCAGCTTCTCCCCGGTAATACTGCCCTCTGGCAACAAGTCAGAGCTGCGTGCATCTTCGGCTAGATGAGCCAGCCTGATCTCACCATGCCCGATATGACGTCCTTCAATCGTATCCATGCATAGATGGCTGCCGTCTACACTCCCCGGTGAAAGATGCTGGGAATCCACAGCCCCTTTGGCCAGCTTGGAGCCACTAATGCTGCCCTCCTGCATTTGAATCGAAGAGATGGAATTAGGAATGATATGACCATTTCCGATGGACAACGGCCGGATATGTGCTCCGCCGATGCTTCCCGGATTCATATGTCTGCTCTGAACCGCACTATCACTGATGGATTTTGAATGAACTGCATTCACAGATAAATGCTCTGCCTGCACTGCCGCGACTGCTAATTTACTGGAATCCACACTTCCATCGGCAAGCTTAGCCGATGTGACCGATAAATCACTAATCTTATCCGTCGATACACTTTCGGGAGACAGCTTTAACGACGTTACCACATGATCTGCCAGATGATGTGGCTGCACTGCTCCAGCTGCCAAATGAACCTCTCTTACCGCAGCAGAAGCCAGCTTATCTCCTGAAACCGAACCGGACTGAATCGCAGCAGCAGTCACACTATTTTCGCCGAGATGTCTGCGTTCCACAGCTCCAGTGGCAAGATGATCTTTATCCACCACAGCATCCTGCAAGGCACGACCGCTCACGCTGGCATCTGCTAGATGTTTCTCCTCCACTGCACAAAAAGCAATATGCTCCCCACTCACCACTTCACGAGCAATCGTGCTGCCGATGACCGATCCTGCTGCCAGTTTAGCCGAGCTCACTCCTCCATCCGCTAACTTGGCAGAAGTAACGCTCTGTGGACGAAGATGCTCCGCACCCACAGACTCTGAAGCTAGCTTCTCTCCAGTAACAGCACCGGAGGATAAATGATCCGTATGAATAGCTTCATCCATAAGCTGCTCCGAGCCTATCGCCTCCGAAGCTATATGGGAGTGATTCACAGCCTCACGTTCCAGATGATTAGAGGAAACAGCTTGCATAGCAATTTGCGGTCCGCGTATAGCGGATTTGGCAATATGTCTGGTGGTTACAGCTTCATCTGCTAGCTTATGTGCGAGTATGCTTTGATCAGCAATCTTCGATGCGGTGACCGCTTGCTCAATCAGCTGTGCAGTACCTACCGCACCCTCCGACAGTTTCAAGAAAGAAATGCTTCGGTCAGCCAAATGGCGACTCGATATTTCTCCATCCCCGATATGGGAGCCGTGTACACTTTCTGCACTTAAGTGGATGCTTCTCACCACTTCTGTACCTAGCTGCTTGGAACCAATTGCACCATCCGCTACATGCGCACCTTCGATAACACCCGACTGGAGCTGTTCCTTGCCAATAAGCTTGTTGGCAAGCTGCTCTGGTCCGATCGCTCCGGGAGCTAAATGTCTGGCGGTTATCAATGCATCGCTAAGATGGCGGCCCTCAATAACAGCATCAGCCAGCTTGGAGCTGCTGATTTCGCCATCAGCTATTTTATCGCCAGATACCGCTGCATCAGCCAGCTTAGAACGGTCAACACTCCCGTTTGCCACATGGCGGCCTGTGATACTGCTACTTCCTATTTTTTCACCAGTAACCGCGCCATCTTCCAGTAGATCCGCCGTAATAATCAGATCGCTTAAATGACGGCTCTCAATGGATTTATCTGCAATTTGACCGCCGCCGATAATCCGATCAGCCAGCTTCTCTGGACTAATACTTCCGTTCTTCAGCTTCTCTCCACTGATGGAATGATCCAGCAGTTTACCGCCACTTACGCTTCCTTCAGCTAAATGCTCACCCACAATGGATTCAGGCGCAATTTTCGAAGAAGTAACTGCCTTGTCCGCGATATTGATACTTTGCACAGCGTAATCTTGCAGCCATGGTGTACCGATAATGCCAAACTTCAGCTTTGAACCATCAATAGTGCGTGGAGCGATTTTCGCCCCAGTCACTGCTGCATCCGATAGATCATCTGTATAAACGGGCTGGAACCGCTCTTTTTCAGGAGCGAACCAAATCGTCTCAGGAAGATTATCCGCCTGTTTCTGAAGCTGCTCTTCCACTATAGGCTCAGGCTCTGGTTGCAGAACTGGTACGGAAATTGATTCCTCTTGAATGAATTCAGCTATTGCCCCTCCACTTACCTGAACATCAGCGAGCTCTGCTTTACTGACTCCGTCATTGCTGCTCCCCGAATCCTTAGAACTGCTTTTGCCTTCCAGCATGTTCAGTTCCTTTATATTGGGATTATCTACATAGTAGAGTCGTTTTTGTGGACTGCGCGGCTGCTTTTTTTTGGAACCCCTCACAAGCAGTCTCCTCCTTCCATCTGTTGTTTCTCCTAGGCATCATATGCAGCGGTATGGGCTGATGACACCCTTTTGCGATAAGCCCATAATAAGATTCTGATGAAAATTATATTTTCTTATATTAAAAAAAGGCTTCTGCCGCCGCGCATTCGTCCACCCTGACACGCGGGTACAAACATACAATGACAAGAGTAGTAAAAGCGGGAATCACGTGACCGTAGAAACAGGAGGAACAAACATGGGGCATAAGCTCGTTGGAATACTACTAAATGCCGATATGCACCGGGGCGTTCCCCGGCTAAAAACAGGACAGGAGTCTCTATCCAACTATGAAGAGGCGGCCGCTGCATACGGCTTGGTCCCCTGCTTCCTGAAGCTCGCGGACATCGATACAGACTCAGGCTTCAGTGCCGCCTATATAAAGGGATCTCATGGATATAAAAGCGTAGTAGTCCCTACGCCCACTGTCATCCATAACCGGGCCATATACAGTCAGAATAGCCCAGGAATGCAACGTCTGCTGCGGCACCATCCTTTGGTGTACAATACTTGCAATCGATACGGCAAGGATGAGATCCATGAACTGCTTGAGCAGCATGAAGAGCTGCGCGAGGTTTTACCAGCAACAACTGGAGGATCTGGACTCAAACAAATGATGAATCGTTACCCCGATCTTATTCTTAAACCTTGCCGTGGAAGCATTGGGAATGGTGTCATGCGACTGGTTCGTAAAGGGTCTCAGCGCTGGAGCTTAAATTATCTATCACCCTCAATGCGTCGCTGGATAAGCACTCCCGTATATCAGGGGGCACTGCCAAAAATGCTCCGAGCACGCCTTGCCTCTGTCCCTTATCTCGTGCAGGAGCGTATTCCCCTTGCTGAGATTGGAGGACGTCCCTTTGATTTACGTGTCACCGTTCAACGTGGCTGGGGAGGCGATTGGCAGGTCACGGGTCTCTTTGCTAAACTTGCACCCCCTGGGGGGTTTGTCTCTAATATAGCCCGTGGAGGAGAAGCGTTAAGCTCTTCCTTTGCGCTGGAAAAAGCCTTCTCTAGAGCAATAGCGGCCCATATCCGTATGGCTGTCGAAACACTTAGCCTTGTTATAGCCCGTTGTCTCGAACAAGACCTTCCAGGTCTGGCCGATATCGGACTGGATATTGGCATAACTAAGGATGGTCGCATCTTCTTCATAGAGTGCAATGGCCGCGATCAACGCTATGGATTTCATAAAGCCGGCCTTACGGAGATTTGGAAGGAGAGTTACCGAAGACCTATGGGATACGCACGTTTTTTACTAGAAAAGAACAGCCTCATATATAACAGTTATTGATTTGTCTCCTATTCTATGTCAATATAATGCAGAGCAGATGGCGGCCACATACGACCGTACTGCTGTATTATGGAAGGGAGATGGGCATGGTAAAACAATTGCTGCGGCTAATGACCGAGCTATCCTCGCACCGATGGCTTTCACGGTTAATGGGGTCTTTTTCTCATAGTAGACTCAGCCGTTTTCTAATCCCGGTATTTATTAAGACTTATCAAATCCCCTCCGCTCAAGCGGAGAAGAATCCTGGAGAATATCACACTCTTAATGAGTTTTTCAGCCGCCGGCTGAAGCCTGGCACGCGGCCTATTGCAACCGATGCTGACGCTTTAGTGAGTCCCGTAGATGCAATGATTACTGCTATGGGTGACATTTCCTCTGGTACGATTATGAATGTAAAAGGGCAGGATTATAAGATCGAGGATCTACTTAATCATTCTCCGCATCTGGAGCTATACAAGAGAGGTTTTTTCTTCGTCCTTTATCTAAGTCCTACGGATTATCACCGGATTCACTCTCCCCTTACTGGACATAAGGTTGAGAGTGATCATATTCGTGGACGAGCCTATCCTGTCAACGATTTCGGCATGCGACATATGAAGGGCGTACTGAATCGCAATGAACGTCTTATTACGTATATCGCCGGAGACTACGGAGAAACCGCAGTAGTAAAGGTAGGCGCGATGAACGTCAGCAGCATCGGGTATACGGATGCTAACGCTACCGAGTGGCAAATCGGCGATGATCTAGCCTATTTCGAGTTCGGCTCCACTGTAGTACTGCTTATGGAGAGCGGTACTTTTACCCCAAGACCCAAGCTTGAGGTCAACACGAAGGTAAAGATGGGGGAATTGCTGGGGACGCTGCATCGGCCGCTTTAGTAAAGCTGCGATATAACAAAATAAGGGTATCCCTAACCGATTGAAAATCGGCGCCGGGATACCCTTGTTTTGTTTATTTCACTTTAGAGCTTGTTACGCTAGCATAGTAATCCAGTACATTGTTAATGATCACAGCTGCTTCAGCTCTTGTGGCCGAAGCTGTCGGATCCATTTCTCCACTGCTGCCTCCATTTACAATAGCAAGATCTTTGAAGGCATACACCGCTTCTTTAGCATAACCCGCAATAGAAGCATCATCTGGGAAGTCATGGTTAGTCACTTGCGGCAATTCAACATTCAGTTTCTTCAGTGCATTGAATAGAATTACACACAGGTCCTGACGGCTAATGCTGCTGTTAGGAGCAAACATGCCATTACCGATACCATTGATCAGTTGATTAGAAGTCCCAATCTCAACATAGTTTTTATACCAAGCATCTTTCAGAACGTCAGTAAACTGCTTTTGATTCTCGCCCATGCTGAAGTTGAAGCTTTTTACTACCATGGCAACAAACTCTGCACGGTTTACCTTCCCACTTGGATCAAAGCTTCCGTCTGTTCGTCCGCTGATAATATTTCTCTCCACCAGCGCTGCAATCGCAGATTCTGCCCAGCTAGGAATTAGAGTAGCATCTTTAAACTTATTCTTAAGCTCTTGTCTGATTAGCTCCGGTGTCTTCGTTTTTCCATCTGTTGTTGGAGGCTGAGGCTGTTCTCCAGGTTTTACGACTTCTCCAGGAATCGATGGTACTGAAGGTACAGCTGGGGTAGCCGGTGTTGGTGTACTTGGTTGACCATCACCTCCACCGCTGTAAGGCTTAACGATCACAGAGAACTGTACCTTCAGGCCAAGTGGATTAGTTATACCCTCCGGCAAGATCAGATCCCCCTTGATGGTGTACATTCCTTCCGTATTACCGTTATAGCCTTCCTTGTTCCACTGAACAGAAACGACCTTAGTCATCCCGGTATTCAGGGTTACTGATACTGAAGCTGGAAGCTCCAGCACGTCAAAGCTGGTACCATAAGCAACACTTTTACTTGCTAGTGCTTGCACTGCCGTGATTTCCGGTATCGTAATGACCTCCGGCAGTACTTCGATCGTAATCGATACCTTCAGGTCCTTTGGATTGCTGATACCTTCCACAGGTACTAGCGCTCCTTTCAGGATATAAGCTCCTTGCTTATCGCCATTATAACCTTCACTATTCCAATCGATGGATATCGCCTTTGTCTCACCGTTGTTCAAGGTAGCTATGACCGATGATGGCAGCTTCAATCCATTAAATGGAGTGCCGAATGGAACGCTCTTACTTTCCAAATCCTGCACTGTGACAATCTCAGCGACACGAATCACTTCCGGCATTACCTGAATGGTGATGGAAGCTTTCAGATCATTAGGGTTGATCATTCCTTCTTCTAATATCATAGTACCGTTCAGTACGTATGATCCTTCCACATTGCCGTTATAACCAGCAGGGCTCCATTTAACAACAAGTTCCTCCTGCTCATACGTATCAAGCGTTACTGTAACTGAAGACGGCAATTCCAACTTATCAAAAGCGGTGCCAAATTCAACATTCTTGCCCTCCAGCTTCTCAACTTTAGTAATCTGGATAGGTTTAGCGCCTTCTGGCAGTACAACCACTGTAATAGAAACAGTTTGATGGGTACTATTCAACACACCCTCAGGAAGCTCAAAGCTACCTGCCAGCGTATAACTCCCCGCTTTTCCACCGTTGAAATCTTTACTATCCCATTGTACAGGCAAGTGAATTACCCTTTTGTTGCCCAATGTAGCTTCCACTGTAGCTGGTAGGTTTAATTCTCCTGCAGCAGTTCCGAACAGCACACTCAGCAGTTGCGGCTGAGCAATCGATATAATTTCTTTAGCATGGGTATCTTCTGTCCATTTGGCATAATACACCGCGCTTATGTTCATTACCGTTTCTACGGTTAATGCATTACCGGTCCCTTCTTTATTATCAAACCAGCCAGTAAAAATGTAGCCTTCACGTTCCGGTACCCGAGGTAAGGTGCTTAATGCTTCACCTTTAAATGCGGTTACTTTGGCAGGAGCCGGTGAGTCCAGATAATTCTGATCGAAGGTGACTTCAATCGGATCAGCATAAATGAGTTCAACATATTGTAAATTCGCATTTAGTCCGTTAAAAATCATATACACATTTTGTTTTCCAGTCACTTTGGTTCTGTCTAGGAAGGTCTCCGCTGTCAAATAATGATCAATGTAAGAATTTCCAGGCGTTTGTTTGCTGCTTGCTATTCCATAATTTCCCCAAGCAGCGCCTGCTTTCTGAGCAAAACTAATGCTTGCAAATTCATTACCAAGTTCAAAAGAACCTCCGCCGCTGTAGGCATCAGCGTATGCTCTTCCTTGTGTAGTAGCTCTTTTAACTGGTTTACCCGTATTGTCAGCCTCTGTATAGAATTTAAAAGATGGAGACGATCCGCCTTCACGGGCATACTGCACTCTTACTTCCACAAGATTAGTCAAGTCAACCTGACCGAAATAAACAAGGTCATTAGAATTGACATAACTCATGGCGTCCGTACCACTTTCGAATCTGAACTGGGTATTCGTTGCATAAATCCATGGTGCATTATAAGGATAGATTCTAATACCGTTCTCTACTTTCAGCGTTTCTATCGGAGCAATATGGATTGGCATAGATGATATGCTCAAATCTGTTATAGCCGCTTTCAAGGAAGCTATGGCTTCTGCTACAACCTCGTCATTGACCGGCTCGGCAAGTACTGCCTTAACCTCTTCCAATACAGCGTTAAATTTGAGCTTTTTATAAGCAGTATATGCATTCATATCGATGTTTTGAGCAGCCTCAATTTCCGCACCTAACGCTGAAGTGTCAACATTGTCCTGCTTCAACTGGAAGGTTAACCAGTTCAGGTCAATGCCAGCACTCTCAAATACAATTCTAAGGGTATGCTCGCCTGCCGACAGCTGAACATCAGGAATTCTGAAGGTTTTCCATACCCCTTTAGTTGTGGTAAGGTCGAAGGTCCCCAGTAGCTTGTCGCCATCATAGATACCAAAGGACATTTGGGCGACATCCGATTGGCTAGAGCGAATTCGTGATGTGACTTTGTACATGCCTTCTTTCTCCACATTTACCTTATAGGAGATGGCTTCACCCTTGCTTGTATTGGTGTAGCATAATCCGCCGTCTACATCATTACTGCTTACTGGCGTGATTATCGGAGTAATGGAGGCAAATTCCGTCTCAGCTACCTTCAATTTAGTATTTTTCCCAATCTTCTTGACTGCCAAAGCTACATCACTGTTGATTCTGACATAATCAAAATCGGCAATAAATGGATCTGTGAGATTCTGACTTCCGTTGGACGCAAGTAACCCGAACTTCGGATTGGCATAGTTGGCAGTTGTACTGCCAAGTGAAATATACTCTTTGCCATCAGCACTGACATAACCGGAATAGCTGTTGCCTATTTTTTTCAGGCGTAAATACAACTCTTTCTTTTCACCAAAAATACTCGTGAGCTGAGCGGCAGACAGTTGCCCAATCGTAACTGGCTCCGTACCTCCGGTCTCTTTGGTCATACCGATGATCTTGCCGCTACTGTATTCATACTTCACCCAGATATAGTTATTGTTATCCTGTGAAGCCGTGATGCCGACACCGTTATAATTTTGATTTGGCGCTTTGCTCATATTAATTTTCACTGTTGCTTCCCAGTTTCCAAAGGCTTCCTGCTGGAAATAGTTCTTCAAATCTGCATGATCACTCCAGAAGTCGCCTCTTTCAGCGATGATTCTCAAATATCCGGGAACAGTGCTCAAAGACCAATTTTTGTTATTTTCTGTATTTGTAGCCGTCTCTTTATTGATCACCCAGAAGTTGCTTAAATTCTCAGTGTCGAACTCATCGCTTTGTGGGGTCGTACCAAACTGTATCACATAGGAGTTGGCCTGATCGGAGCTGATACATTTGATCGTCACTCTTTTATTGATGAGGTCTACGTTGGCCGTTGCTTTTACACCATCATTCATTTCGAATGTAACTTCAGGTAAAGTAGCCCCATTACTGAGACCTACATCATAACTGAACCTAGTCTGTGAAAAGCCCTCAAGCGGCTTACCATCAATAGAGATATCCTTTAAATAAGCATAGGTCGGATTCTCAAAAATCGGTTCCAGGCCTTCCTCCGACGTGAAGATAACCTTGTAGATCCGTTTCTCTCCTCCGGCCGAAGCAGTAATTACAGCAGCCGGTCTATCTTTATCGGCTTGTCGTATACTTACGTCTACACCAGCTATCGCCGTAGCTTTGACTTCGGGGTAGCTGCTAGTTTCAGTCGGCTCACCAAAGGCTTTATAGTCGAGTTTCAATGGATTAAATATTTTGATCTTTTTGCCGCCAACCGTAATATCAGAGAGCTGTGGATCTCCTGATTTGTCCGTATTCACCCGGAACCAATCTCTTCCCGGCGTATAATTGACCACGTAATCAATCTTTGCCGTTCTTGCAAAGGCTGGAGATTGCATCAAAAAGCTCGTGATATTCTTGGCAGAACGCTGCAATTCTCCCAGGGTCAGACTGCCGTTAGCAAGCGATGTCATTGTATTAAAGGTACTGTTATTCCGATTCTTATGCGTTTCTGCATAATCGTTCGGAATGACCATGTAAAGGTCATTTTGGGCACGGACCATGGCTTTGCCGTTGGTTTCATCATAACGATTGGTAGTGGCATAGAAGCCCTGATCCTCACTCATCTTCGCCCACCAGTCTGTCATGACAATTCCGTCAAAGCCCCACTCTCCGCGGAGGATCGTGGTATTCAGATCATAGTTACTGGAAGCCCATGTTCCGTTTACCGGACCATAGGACGTCATCACTGAACGCGCCTTTCCACTCTTCACTGCCATTTCATAACCTTTCAAATAAATCTCGCGAAGCGCTCTTTCAGAGACAAGTGCATTCACAAGATGTCTATCCGTTTCCTGATTGTTCGCAGCGAAATGCTTAATAGTAGGCGCCGTACCGTTCTTCTGAAGACCTCTTGTCTGTGCAGCAGCCATGATGCCTGTCAGTAACGGATCCTCCGAAAAATACTCGAAGTTTCTCCCGTTCAGGGGACTTCTGTGGATATTGATTCCCGGTCCTAGCAGCGTATCGATATTGTTAATCAGCATTTCTTTGCCAAGAAGATCAAATAATCTTTCATTCAGCTCGGTGTTCCACGTACAGGCAAGCATCGTCCCGTTCGGGATACTGGTTGCCTTCTCTGCATTGGTCTCCATCCGGATTCCTGAAGGGCCGTCCGCAGCACTATCGATAGGGAGCCCTAATTTCAGCAGATTTTTAGTAACACCACCAAAAGCCGCAGCGGTACCGGCAGTAACTTTGGGGCTGGACATCCCTTCCCCTAAAATAATGGCCCCCAGATCGTTGTTGGACAATTGTGCAATGAACTGATCCATAGTCACTTTCTGATTGTATACATCCAATAAGGTATAACCCTTGTCTCCCGTTTGTGGAATGGACGCAGGGAGATTTTGCTTGATTCTCTCATCCAAGTCGGTAGTCCGTGTCGGTACCTTTTCAGTGACAGTGGTAAAAGTACCATTTTCATTCGGTTGACCTGGTTTGATACGGTCAAATTCCTTAGTTGGCGCGAGCGCTTCCTGCAAGGTTTCTACAACCTTCAAAGCATTAAGGCTGTATACTCCTTGCTTTTCGCTGCCACTTACACTGTTACCTACGTAAATATTATAGTCACCAGCTTCTAGAACATAAGATGAATCATGACCTGTAATTCCACTATCATCATAGGAGGCCATATCTTTGGTGTCATACGTGATGGTGATCGACTGTGATTCCCCTGGCTGTAACAGCCGGGTCTTAGCAAAAGCAGCAAGCTCCTTGGCCGGCTTGCCAAGTTTACCCTGTGGTGCACCGTAATAAATCTGTACAACTTCTTTGCCTTCCACCTTACCTGTATTCTGAACAGTTACAGTCACTGCAACCTCATTCTCACCAGCGTTGACATTATCAGTCGTGATCTTGAAATTGGTATAGGACAGTCCGTACCCAAATGGATAGAGCACCTTATCCGGAGCAAAGGTCTCAAAATAGCGGTAGCCTACATAAATATCCTCACTATAAGAATTCTCAGTTTTGCTGCCAAAATGTGCAGTAGAAGGGTAGTCAGCAAGTGTAGCTGCAATCGTATCGCTCAATTTACCGCTTGGCGTAACGTCTCCGGTCAGCACGTCGGCTACTGCGCTACCGCCTTCCATCCCCCCTTGCCATGTGTACAAAATAGCAGCTTTGGGATAGTTTTTAGCCCATGACATATCGATAACGTTAGCTACGTTCAATACGATGGCCACTCGGTCGAATTTGGCATAGACCCGGTTAAGCATGTCTACTTCAAGGTCTGTCAGTTTATAGGCACCCTTGACGTCCGTATTATCCTTATCTTCACCGGCTGTTCTACCGATGATGACCACAGCTGTATCCGTTTTTGCTTTTGCTGCATCCACTATTTCGTCGGTCAAGGGCATTTCCGCCTGGGACCACGGCTCTGCTGCCCAGCCACCACCGCCATTGTTGAAAGGATTCTTTTTGATCCAGTCAGCATATACCTTCGCCAGATCTTCATTTAACTTGAGACTGGGATTGTTCCGGAGACCTTCCAGAATCCCATTCACATAATCTACCCTTACCGCACCGCCAGATCCTGTGCCAGACTTGTAATAATGCGCTTGTATGCGGCCAAATACCGATACATTTTCACTCTTCTTGATAGGGAGCACTTGTTCATTCTCATTTACTTGTGATCCTGCTAGTTTATACGCCGGATTTTGCAGCAGCACAATTCCTTCAGCGGCCACTTCTCTGGACACATCCGCTAAACCCGGGAGAACCTTGGCCATAACGGGAGAACTGGTACTAGGCGTTATGATTGAGGTTATCAGAATGCAGCAGAATAATATTTTAAGTAAGCGATTACAATTTTTCCTCATACTTATCACCATTCCTTTCGATTAAGGTATAGCTTAGGATTATGGGTCATCGTAAAGAGCGAGATTTCAATTAAATTTCTAATGCATAAACGTTCACTTCATAAACCGATAGGATGAATTTACTTTCAGGAAGGAGTTATTCTCTAGAGCGCTAGCCGCTGTGGAGTAAGGCTTATTCAAGCATCAAGTGTGTTACTGATTAAATCTAAACCGGTTTAGATTTTTTGCATAATTCTCCTAACACATACTTACAAATTAAAACGTGCGAAAATGTTCATTAATTCCTCCTTTACTTTTTAAACTTACATTGAATACTATCATCAGAAATATCATCCTAACATAGAAAATCCTCATAGATTTATTGAATATACTCATATATCACAGAACTAAATTAAAAATAGCAGGGAGAATCAGCATCGCTCAATGCCGATTCTTCCTGCTATAAAAACCAAAAGCAAGTTCGTGGACTTTCGTTGAATTAGAATTATTTTGCAGATAAAAGACTCTCAGTAATGTAATTTAACTGCGCTTCAAGCGTAACGGGATCACTATATGTATCAGCGGTTGGGTCCAGTTGGAATACGTTGCCTGCTTTTACGGCAGGGAGATGCTTCCATAAGGGGTTGTCATAGACGATTTTCGGATCGCTCGTATCGCCAGCCCATGGGCATGTGAATACAATATCTCCAGCAAATTGAGGCAGCTTCTCAAGGGAGATTGTTGCCCAACCAGTGCCGCTGTCTATAGCTTCTTTCTGCGCTTCAGGAGGTGCTTTCAGGCCAAATTCATTATAAATAATTTCTCCACCGCGCCCGTAGCTGTGACCGAATACGAATAGTCCACCGGAATACGGATTTAGGATAGAAACGGTTCTATCACCTACAGCTGCCACCACCTTAGGCTTCAATTCACTGATTTTTTTGTTCCATTGTTCCACCCAAGCTTTAGCTTCGACTTCTTTCCCCGTTAATGTACCGAAATCAAGCATTTGATCTCTGATAGTTTTTGCTCCGTATTGAATGGCTACTACTGGCGCTATTTCGGCCAGCTTTTCGAGTCCTTCCATTCCGGAGAATACAACAATAAGATCAGGATTCAGCTCTAAAATGTGTTCAAGAGACGGTTCATCCCCAAGGCCTTGAACGCCTTCCAGCATTCCTTCAAAGTAGGGACTGTTTAAGACACCATTCATAACACCAACAGGTTTGATACCTAACGCCAAGAAGTATCCAGTGTCGAAGGAGGTTAAATCGACAATCCGCTTCGGATTCCTGGGTACTTGAATATCTCCGTTACTTGCCTGATATGTAACCATGTCCACTTCGCTGGATGAGTCATTGCTGTTTGATGAAGATGCAGCACTTTCTGTCCCTTCTACTGAGGTGGTGTGCTCAACTGCTTGTCCGCAAGCTGATAGCAGTAACGTTATAACCAAAGTAAACACAAGCAATAGGTAAGTTTTTGGAGATTTAAACAAAATAAATTCACTCCAATCGACATATTATATAGTGATACTGATAATCATTATCAATACAACTATATAGTATTATTCTATCCTTGGCAATGGAGAATACGTTAACATCTACTGCATTTACCTTTTGGATACCTACTACACACTACAAACAAAAGGACAGCCCCACGGCTGTCCTTCCTCTTTTCAAGCCATTATCTGCTCTTTACACCTGTTACGCTATTACACATGTCCTTGCTTAGCAACATCAAGCGCCTTGGCGGCAACCTGTTCCGGATCTCCTAAATAAAAGCGGCTGATTGGATTAATGTCCTCATCCAGTTTGTACACGAGTGGTACCCCTGTAGGAATATTGAGCTCCAGCAGTGCTGCCTCATCAATATCCTCCATAAATTTGATCAACGCTCTCAGTGTATTACCATGGGCTGAAATGAGCACCCGTTCCTTTTTACGCACAAGGGGGACGATGCGATTTCTCCAGAAATCACCCACACGATGAACAGTATCTTCCAGACTCTCGCCTCGCGGAATATCCTCCGGACGAATACTGCTATAACGAATGTCGTTTCTGGCATACCGAGGATCATTAAGCTCCAGCAGTGGAGGCCGAACCGATAAACTCCGTCGCCAGAGATGCAATTGTTCTTCACCGTATTTTATCGCCGTTTCACTTTTACTAAGTCCCTGAAGTGCACCATAATGCCGTTCATTCAGCTTCCAGGACTTTTGCACAGGAATCCACAGCAGATCCATTTCATCGAGAACATAGTTGAGTGTTTTGATCGATCGTTTAAGTACCGATGCAAAAGCTAGATCAAACGTATACCCTTCATCCTTCAAAAGCTTGCCAGCAGCCTTAGCCTCTAGAATACCCTTTTCGGTTAAATCCGGATCACTCCAACCCGTAAACAAATTTTGCACATTGTACTGGCTTTCACCATGACGTATTAGTACGATTTCGTACATTTTATCTCTCCTCCCACCTGTATGCTCTGGAACTCTGTTACTTCATGCAATAGATCAGCGTGATAATCTCTAGTATGGGCGTTTTTTCGCCAATTGAATGTAAGATATGCAACAGAATGCAAAATTACCCTCATAGGAGATTTATTCTATTGTATCAAATACAACAAGAGGAACGATAAATCCTTCAGTTTGCCAAGCATAAATGCCTAGCGGCATCCTTATAAGGACGGTAAGCGTTGATCTCTTATATTTCAAAAAAACCGGAAGCCTGTTGGCCCCGGTTATTTAAAGTCTTTGGTCATGTCCAGCGATTATATACCTATTTACTCAGTTTAGAACCAGCTGTCTATGGCAAAAGCACTCGATTGTTTTAATCTTCTTAAACGGTTTCTAAAAAGCCCTGCGCCTCCACTTTTACAATCGGTGTTGCAGATTCGGCGTCTGATCATCATCCCATGCGTCTCCCCTTCCAAGAAGTATGTAAATTCTCTGTAAACTAAACTGCAAAGTATTTACCCTTGGATGAAATAACTGAAACAACGAATGCAAATCAGCGGATCTCAGATGGACT
Organism: Paenibacillus sp. PastF-3; assembly: GCF_029893135.1. NCBI lineage: Bacteria > Bacillati > Bacillota > Bacilli > Caryophanales > Paenibacillaceae > Paenibacillus > Paenibacillus sp. PastF-3. The sequence goes on from NZ_JARXWM010000010.1 coordinate 134,034, forward strand.
TTTTCCGGTATACTGCTTGAACTGGCGGCTGAAAAAGAATATGTCACGGTATCCAAGCGCATCTGCTACTTCAGTAACATTCATTCCTGCGTAAAGCAACAAATGCTGAGCACGCTCAATCCGGGCTCGAATGACATAAGATTGAACGGAAGAGCCAGTAAGCTCCTTGAACTTAATTGAGAAATACCGCGGCGACAGCCCTGCACGTGCAGCAAGATCCTCTACGCGATGCGAAATCCCGGGATGTTGGCTCACATAGTTCGCTATTTCATGAATAATCTCTGTTAAATGGTTGCTAGCATAACGTTCTACAGGCTTCACTCGGTCCTCCCTAAGCAGATGAATCATTAGTTGCTTTAGAACAAGCTGCCCTTCTTCCTCAGCTGCGTACGTATCCACTAGGAACAGCCGGACGTAACGAGCAAGCAGATGCTCAAATTCAACGGTTTCTGCGAGTACGCGATAGGGCAGAGGAATTTCCGTCACCTCTCCGGTGACATCAAAATGAATATATGTAAGGACAAGCGGTCTTTGCGGATTATGAGTAGCGCTAGTATGGTCACCCGGACGGAACAGGAAGCAGCTTCCCTTGCCCACTTGGAAGGGTTCCCCGTTACGTATAACCGTCCCTTCCCCGCTCCATACATAGAATAAATCATAATTTTGCAGCGACTTCTCTCTTTTTTGCCATTTCCAGCTTGGTTCGCACACAATCTTCGCCAAGGCAGGTAATATAACAAAAGAGGACGGCGATGCGTGCAGCATAACGTTCCCTCCCAAAAGTTTTGTTAGCATAAACTACTTTGAGTTTCTTCGCAAAACTTGCTTCGTAAGCATTCGTTTCGTTTTGTTAGCATAAACTGCTTGAGTTACTTGCCAAAACTTACATCGTTAGCATAATCTACTCTGAGTTACTTCGCAAAACTTGCATCATAAGCATTCACTTCATTTTGCTGTCCATCCCCACCATCATACCTTGTCATGTTGCATTTTGTACATCTTGCCACGACAAAAGGAGGCGCTTTATTCCTTCCTCCAGCTCCACAGCATTCAGATGGGCAAAAGCAAAACATGCGGCTGGCTCCCCAGCCGAAACTTGATATAACGCCGCATCTCTGAAATCTGTGCCGCGCCTGTGCGCCGCCGCCCGGAATGCCACGAACTCTTCTCTACTGCGCAGCCACCGCGCATATACTTGTAGCCCCGCATCGCCAGGCAACAGTTCAAACAGCTCATTCAACTGTTCCGACAGCAGAGTCCTAAGAATACGGCCACGTTCGCCGTAAATGCGGGTCATCCGGCGCAGATGACGACTATAGCCGCCGGTATTCATGAACCGCGTCAACGCACGCTGTTCCAGCAGTCCTACTGGCAAGGGCTCATATAACGCCTTGGCGGCGATCGTCGGCTTCACCAGCGAGGGTGGGAGCACTGCGAAGCCAAGCCGAAGGCCAGAGAACATCGTGTTTGAGAAGGAGCCAATATACACGACCTGTTCTCCGCGATCTAGCGCTTTTAAAGGCTCAATTGGACGTCCTGACCACCGAAACTCACTGTCATAATCATCTTCAATGATCACCGCATCATGCCGCTGCGCCCATTCCAGCAAGATTCGCCTCCGTTCCAAAGGCAGCACCACACCTGTAGGAAATTGACGACTCGTTGTAACAAACAACAGACGCGCATCCCAATCCTCCGGGATAAGACCGCTGTCATCCAGCTTTCCTGACAGCAATCGTCCCCCGTTAATCTCTACCGCTCGGCGAATCCCATGAAAGCCGGGGTCCTCGACAACCGCTGCGCCTCCTGCATCCAGCAGTAACTGTGTCAAAATAACGATGCCTTGCATCGAACCGCTAAACAATACGATATGCTCTGCATCCGCACGAATTCCGCGGGTAATCCGCAGATGTGCAGCAATAGCTTTCCGAAGCCCTTCATCTCCTTGAGGTGGACAAGTACTTTGAAGCAATCCGCCTTCCTTCCCTCCGGCATAGGACAGCGCACTACGCCATTCGGAGTAAGGAAAATGCTCCATCCTCATACCACTGCTAAGAAAGCTTATAACATTGTTGCTACGCTGCTCATACAAAGGTGTCGGACGCGCAAGTAGTCGCCTTCCCCATGCCGAGAGTGGGATCATTCTCTCTGATGCAAGGCCTCCCCCAGCAACATCTGCCACTTCACCCCAAGCTGCATTTTCACGCTTAATATCTCCAGAAGCTGAAGAGAAGCTATCTTCTGATACGAATGTCCCCCGCCCTGTCACCGTCCTTACATAACCATCAGCAAGCAGCATTTCGTACACCTGCGAGACTGAACCGCGCGACATGTCATAGTGCATAGCCAAACTTCGTGTAGATGGCAGCTGCGTGCCACCTTGGAGAATCCCCTCCAATATTGCAGCGCGGAGCGCATGATATAGCGCTAGATATTTGTAGCGGTGTATTGCCAGATATTGATCGTATGCCAGCGTGATATTCATTGTTTCCCTCCTTGGCCAGCAAGTGGTCCATTAAAAACTATCTTAATTGGTCCTTTTTAATTGTCAATGACTCTTCTATTCTTGAAAGAACATCTACATTGGAGCAAACGCTCTACACTAATAAGAAAAAGGAAGTGATCCCTATGCGTAGAAAAGAATTTCAAGTAGATCAGGAGGAAGAATTGGCCTCTTTTCTAGACGGAATGAGCTATGGTTTTCTCGGGACAAGCGATGAACAAGGGCTACCGCGGGTGACGCCGCTGAATTTTGTATATACAGATGGGTGTTTCTATTTCCACGGCAGTCATGCTGGCGGCAAAATGGAGGCGATCCGCAATCAGCAGAAGGTCTGCTTTACCGTAGCAGATGAGTATGCGCTGATTCCGTCTTATTTTAGTGATCCTGAGATGGCCTGCCCAGCCACCGCATATTTTAAAAGTGTCACCGCCTACGGCATAGCCGAACCTGTAGATGACATTAGCGAAAAAGCCATCGTACTCTCCTTGTTTATGAAAAAACTCCAGCCCGAGGGTGGTTATGAGCCTATTGATGCTGAAGACCCTAGGTACCGTCCCCGTCTAAAGGGAGTCGCGGTAGTGCGCATTACCCCGGATGAGATCACGGCAAAGTTTAAGTTTGGGCAGAATCTAAAAGAAGAAGGACGTTCCGGGGTCATTTCCGGCCTAGCTGAAAGAAATCATCCACGGGATGAAGAAACCATAGAAATGATGAAAAAATACTGCCCCTACCACTCCGAATAATAGTTACGGATAAACCAGTTTCTCGTACAAAATAAGCACTACGTATAGTGTAAAACTTAAACTTCCTTAAATTTTAAAAAAACGTATCTTTCCAAGTGACGGTTGCAAGTGGCGGTGATATAATGTTAGGCAATGTTAACAGTATGTTATCCCCAAAGAACCCTGGAAGGATGAAACTGATGAATCCACTAGCTGGACAATTAAACGAAAGTATCAAAGCAGGAAATGAACATGTGTACGATATGCTCTCTACGCTTGGCAAAGAAATTTATTTCCCTAAAGAGGGTATCCTGAGCCAATCCGCTGAAGCAGGAGCTCACGCCAAGAAATATAACGCAACCATCGGTATTGCTACTGAAGGTGGCGTGCCTATGCACCTCGGCGTCATCCAGGATAAACTATCCGCTTACAGCCCTAAGGATCTGTATAGTTACGCTCCTCCAGCAGGTAAACCAGAGCTGCGTACTGTATGGCGTGAAAAGATGCTGCGCGAAAATCCATCGCTAGAAGGTAAAACCATCAGCAATCCTGTTGTAACCAACGCCCTGACTCATGGGCTTAGCATTGTCGCTGACCTCTTCGCTGAGCCAGGTGACGCTATTATCTACCCAGACAAGAACTGGGAGAACTATGAATTAACCTTCGGAATCCGCCGCCATGGGGAAACCGTTAACTATCCGCTGTTCACAGAAGAAATGACTTTCAATAGTGCGGGTCTGGAAGAAGCCTTGCTGGCTCAAAAAGAACGCGGCAAAGCCATTGTGCTTTTGAACTTCCCAAACAATCCTACAGGTTATACTCCGGGGATTAAGGAAGGCGATGAAATCGTCGCAGCTATCCTTCGTGCGGCTGAGGAAGGCATTAACGTGGTTGTCGTAAGTGATGATGCCTACTTCGGACTGTTCTTTGAAGACTCACTAAAGGAATCATTATTCGGTAAGCTTGCTCAGCTGCACCCACGTGTGCTTCCAATCAAAATTGACGGTGCTACTAAAGAAGAATTCGTCTGGGGCTTCCGTGTTGGCTTCATCACTTATGCCTCGGAAGACAAGGATTTGCTGGCCGCATTGGAGCAAAAAACATTAGGCATTATTCGCGCCACTATTTCCAGTGGTGCACACCCATCACAGACCTTCGTACTGGATGCACTGAAATCTCCACAATTCGAAGAACAGAAGGAAGAGAAGTTCCAAATCATGAAGGGCCGTGCGAATAAAGTAAAAGCGCTGCTCGATAGCGGCAAATACGGCGATGATGTATGGACGTATTATCCTTTTAACTCCGGCTACTTCATGTGTCTGAAGCTGCATACTGTTTCGGCTGAAGCTCTGCGGCTTCACCTGATTCATAATTATGGACTGGGCACTATCGCTCTCGGTGAAACAGATCTGCGGATTGCTTTCTCTTGTATCGAAGAGGCTCAGCTCGAAGATCTGTTTGATCTTGTATACGCAGGCGTTCGTGATCTGGAAAAAGCGTAACAAATCTTTCATACTCCTTACAATCAGCTCCGTTTCTACGGGGCTGATTTTTTTTCTGGACTCCTCCGGCATTGGCCTATACATGCTTCTCTCTCCGCACATACAATACGATGTACTCAAGTACAACACACACCGAAAGGGGAATGAACATGAGCGAAGAAGTAAGAGGCGGATTTAACGGTTGTTGTGGAGGCGGCGGATTCACAAGTACTGGCGCCATTCTGGTTCTCTTTATCCTGCTGGTTATCATCAGCCGTTCACTCTTTGTCTAACTAGAGATGACAGTTACGGGAGAGAGCCTTGAGCTCTTTCCCTTTTCCAATGCTACACCTCATTCCCCACACAAAAAAAAGGCTTCCTCATCCGTAGAATCCTCTACTTTTGAGAAAGCCTTTTTTATTTTGAAATCATCTCTTACAAATCCTCGTCAACCATCCGTGCCGCTTTGCGGGACAAGTATCCCTTAAACAGAAAGGATACCAGAATCCCTGCTACAAATGTACCAATCACTGGTAGTAGACGGTCGCCTATAGAGGCTAAGAAAGGTAAACCAAGAATCAGTGCCACTACCAGATGTGCGCGGAATACAAATTGTGTTGTGTTATCCGCCTTACTGCCTTCAGGAAAGGGATACACTGTCAGCCAAAAAGACTCACTATGCAATTTGCGGAGTGCCGACAACTGTACACCAATAATGAACAGGAAGAACAAATAGATGGCGGTGCCGAAGTAACTGTCATGGTTCAACCCATTCAGCAGCAAAGCCAGTACCGAAATCCGCATAATGATTCCGAAGATGTCTCCCCGGGCGAAGCTCTTGGTCAGCAGATAGCGGTAAGCTGTATCCTTACGCCAAGGGAGCTTTGCGCCCCATTTGGAAAGATAACGACGAGCATATACCCGTTGCTCACGACCCGGTACATCCACGAACCAGCCCAGAACCATCAGCGCGCGTCCACCTTGATTCTTTTCCATGGCGATTAGTCTTTCCCATGGTACAGCGTGACGTGCAGGGACAGACAGTGCGACAAGATAGGCTGCTGCTAATAACACGATAAAGATTAGACTTGAGCCGACTGGCTGCCACAACCAAGCGGCAATGATTAATCCGCCGACTGCCCAGCGTAAGAAAGTAAATAGACCTGCCATCGGACGCGACAGCATAGCTATCTCTTTCCATAAACCGTAACTCGCAATTAACTTCACAGCTATCAAAATCAATATGGTAAATAAAAGTCGCTTAGGATTGTCATCTGTACGTATGTACAACGGCCAAAGAGTAATGAGCACAAATAACAATCGAACAATCTTCCATACGTTCCCACTAACCCACGAAGGTGCAAAATATTCCTTCATCCGATAGCCTTGAGGCAGTAGAAAGATCGTATCTGGGGTCTGCAAATAAGTACGGAAGCTGCTATGCACTGCCGCAGGCAGCAGTATTGCAAGCATAATCCAACGAATGGGAATGCCTTCAGGCACATTCTGTAACAGCGATGTATACCAAGCTGAGAAGACAATTAACACAAAGAGGAAGACCATAGCTACGCCGCTTTGAATGATATATCCTACATAAGGAAGCATGCTTCCCATGAATCGACCTCGCCGCGTGCGCCGCAGCTCTTTCAAATCCATATTATTTCCCTCCCTGAACCAGCTCATAGAACAGCTGCTCCAAAGTCAGCCCCTGTAGTCCAGTGGTTGCCGCAATTTCTTCCAGCGTTCCCTGAGCAATCACCTTACCTTTATGCAGCACAATAAAGCGGTCGCAATAATTCTCAATGGTAGAAAGAATATGAGAGCTGAGCAGAATAGAGGATCCTGATTTTTTCAGGTCCATCATGAAATCAAGCAACGAGCGAATACCTAAAGGATCTAGCCCTAAAAAAGGCTCATCGATTACATATAACGCCGGCCGCGCAACGAAAGCACACATGATCATGACCTTCTGCTTCATGCCTTTAGATAGATGGGTCGACAACGTGTCCATCTTATCTTCCATATGGAACAGCTTCGCTAGATGTGAGGTGCGGGTTTCGTAATCACTTTGTTCAATCCCGTACGCTCTTGCTGTAAATTCAACATGCTCACGTACCGTCAATTCATCATATAAAAGAGGCGATTCAGGCACAAAAGTTAAAGCATTGTGATATCCGATGGGATCTTCTGCACGGGTCTTACCCTTTACTGTGATATCGCCCTTATGGGGCGACATCAATCCTAGAATATGCTTCATGGTCGTACTTTTTCCTGCTCCATTTAAACCAATTAAACCAACCATCTCGCCAGGCTGCACCTGAAGTGCAATATCATGCAGCACCGGCTTATTCAGGCTGTACCCACCACTGAGGCCCGTAATTTGCAATACGGGAGAATTATTCATTGACCGTCACCTCTCGGAGTTTTGTCTTTCAACCACTTTGGTGCTCCTTTATTCTTACGGTTCTTCTCACGTTCCGCATTGCTGCTGCGTTTGCTTCGTGCAGGAGTCGCACCTCCACGCGCGCCTGTAGAAGGATTCACACTGCGCTGAGAATCGCGCTGCGGTTCTACGCTTGCCTCACTTGTCTGGATCGTAGCCAGTCTTTTAACAGGTTGCCGCTCTGTGCTGGTTGTAGACGGCTGGGTTCCTGCATTCCCAGATGTTCGCGCCTGTGGCTTACTGATATGCGGAGAAGAAGCATCGCGGCGTTGTCCGCTGTTCTCATTTCGTCCCCGTCCACTATTCAAAGCATTGCGCGCTTCATCTGCTGCTAGCACCTTGCCACCGACCATTTCCCGCTCTTCAAGGGAAATATCCAGTTCACGCGCAAATTTACGCATAATAAAGGTCTGCTGCTCTGTCACAATCGTTACGGATAATCCGCGTTTTCCCATCCGGCCCGTACGACCCGCACGGTGTACATAATGCTCGGAATCAAAGGCAGGATCGAAGCTAACTACCAGTGACAAATTCTCAATATCCAGTCCTCTGGCAGCTACATCACTGGCAACAAGCACACGGAATTTTCCCTCACGGAAACGTGACAATACATTACTGCGCGTTACTTTATCAGCATCACCGTAAAGTGCCGCCGCAGTTAGTCCAAGATGGTTCAGCTTAGCCTCTACCTCTGCAATATCATCTGTAGCATTCACGAACACAATCGCTTTATCTGGATTGTAATGACGGATGACCCGGCGTAGCATGTCTATTTTATTGCGTTCTTCAGTGACAACATAATGATGCTCTAAACTCTCTGCCGTCATTACACCTGGAGCAATTCCAACCTCTGCCGGGTTCTTCATTTCACGATTTGCCAAGGCTTTCGTCTCCGGCCCAATGGTTGCAGACAGCATAACGAGCTGGCGTGAACGCAGTGCGCTGCTAACAATTTTCGTTACCTCTCCGGCCCCGCTTAGCTGGAACATTTGGTCCGCTTCATCTAGAACAATCGTGCTGACTTCATGCATCTTTAACTTGCGAAGACCAATCAATTCGCGAATCCGGCCAGGGGTTCCCACAACAAGCTGTGGATGCTCACGCAGTTTGTCAATCTGCCGTTTGATGGCTGCTCCGCCAATAAGACCCATTACTCGAATCCCACGGTGTTCGCCATACCGTTCCGCCTCACGTAAGATTTGCATCGCCAGCTCCTGTGTAGGGGCGAGCACCAGCTTTTGGACCACCTTCTGCTCCGGGTTGATCGTTTGAAGCAGAGGCAACAGATAGGCCAAGGTCTTACCCGTTCCAGTCTGGGAAGCAGCAATAACATCTCTTCCCTCCAGCAGAAGTGGAATCGTCTGCTCTTGTACCGGGGATGGGGCGTTAATACCGAATTCCGACAATCGGGCAACTAGGTCTTCCTGAATGCCGATAGCCGCAAAAGAAGCTTTATTCATAAGTGTAATTCATCCTTTTCGCTTGAGATAATATCTTCATTATATGCCAAAAAGGCCTCTCCACCAAATGGAAGGCCCATAATGCTGACGGCAGGCTCTATTTTCTGTTCATCGCATTATAAGTAAGCTTGTCCGCCAGACGAGGAAACAGACCGTAAAGCCGAATACCAAACCCTGCTAAACCCGGTAGATCAATCTCTTCTTTGCCAGTTTCCATGACCTTTACGATCTTGGAAGAGACATGTTCTGGTGTCATCATCATCCGAGCTACACTCTTTTCATAATTGCCGGAAGGGTCAGCCGTTTTGAAGAAATCAGTGGCAATGGGGCCCGGGTTGACAGCCGAAACGATAATGCCGCTCTTCCGCAGCTCCTGACGGAGTGCATTCGTGAATCCGAGAACAGCATGCTTGGTGGCTGTATAGGCTACCGATTTGGCTGTACCGATCTTCCCTGCCATAGAAGCAACATTTACGATCTGGCCACTTCCCCGCTCTAACATATGTGGAACAACAGCCTTTGTACAACGAACAATCCCCATATAGTTAACATCCATCATATCATCAAACTCATGAGGCTCCATCTCTGTAAAAGCGGCGAATTTACCGTACCCTGCATTATTTAGCAAAATATCAATTCTGCCGTAAGTCGCCAAAATTTGAGCAAAGGTCTCTTGTACACCATCGGCATCTGTTACATCGCATGTATACAGTCCAAAAACGCCCGGAATACCGGCCGCCGTTTCTTTCAACTTCGCTTCAGAACGTGCCAAAAGGATCGGAATCGCACCTTGCTTACTAAGCATTTGTGCGGTTAATGCACCAATACCGCTGGATGCTCCTGTAATCACAACAACCTTATCTTTAAGTACCATAAAAGGTATTTCAGCTCCTAACTCTTGCCTAAGAGATCATCACCTGAATATCCATCTCTCCAACCCCATCCATCAACAATGGAATACTAAGTGCTTTGCGAGGCAAAAAAGACATACTCTCAAGCTTCATAATTTGGGGAGGACTTATATCCACTGAAACCCCCTGATTATATAAAATCGTACTGGCATTTCCACTGATCATATTGCCTAGCTCTGAAATTGCACTCTGACCCATCTCATCCATCTCCGTAATCACATAGCCGCCCATCATAATCGATACCATTCGCAAGGCTACCTGCTCTGCGATACCAAATATAATATTTCCGCTCAGCTGGCCTGTCATTCCCACTTGAATCCATATATGATTATCGATCAGTTCAATTTCTTTGATGCCTAAATTCCCAGTGGAAGGCGAGACCTGAATCACTTGTTCTATAACAGTCCGTGCAGATTCTAAAAAAGGATTAATTACTTCTGCTTTCATGAAAGTCCAGTCTCCTCCTCTATCGTGCTTTAGTCATATACCAAAAGTCCCAAGTAATATGGATTTATTATACTTTATATATCGGCACAATTCAGCAAAAATTAATGTACATGTCGAATTCGAACCCAAGTTTGTTTATGTTGCAACATTGCTCTGTCGGGTATTATCTCCTATAATTTAAATCAAATGCCAACATGGAACGTAATATTTCACCCTATCACTTTCATATTCGCTTGTCCAAAGGAGGTATTCCATGAACATCAGCCAGCTGGAGACATTAATAACGATCTCCAAAACGATGAGCTTTCGCAAGGCCGGAGAACTGCTTAACTTGACCCAACCGGCGGTTTCAGCACAAATCAAGAGCCTTGAAGAAGAGTTCAAAACACAGCTGGTTGACCGGAACCAGCCTGTTACGTTAACCGATCGAGGGACTGTATTTCTGGAGCATGCGGAACAAATTGTGTCGATTGTCGAGGAGCTTAAACAGAGACTTGCGGATCTTGAAGATAATCCCCAAGGACATATTATTCTCGGCACTACTACCTCTATCGCCATTCAAATTTTACCGCGTATTTTATCCTATTTTAAAGACCAGTTCCCTCATATCAAAACATCTATTTCCTCTATGTCCTCGTCTCAAATTTATCAACATGTCGAGAATGGCATTGTCGATGTCGGCATTGGCTATTTGATCGGACGTAGTCCGAGTATGACTACTTCCATTCTTTATTATGATACATTCGAGTTGGTGGTCTCACCCAGACACCCCCTGGCTCAAGTTAAGACTGCAGGTATTGAAGCCCTAAGCAAAACCCCGCTAATTCTGCTCTCACCGGATACAGTGGGCCGTAAATTTGCCGATGAAGTATTCTCCAAGCATGGCATAGAGCCACAGGTAATAATGGAACTGACCAGCAGCGAGGAAGTGAAACGGATGGTAGAGCTCGATTTAGGTGCAGCCATTATTTCCAAGCAGTCAGTAACCGCTGAGGTGCGAGCCGGTTCCCTCAAAATTGTGCCTATTATTGAATTGGAGGTCACGCATCCTGTAGGTGTCATAACGAAGTCTGGAAAATACGTGAACTCAGCTATGAGACAGTTTCTTAGTGATCTCAAAGGTATGCCGGAGACACAATTTATTGGGTCTGAATAAAAAACACCCAAAAGTGGAATCGATACTTCTGAGCTAATTGTATAACCTTGTTTAAAGGAGTTGATCTTGATGAAATTTGACCTGCATACACATCATTTTCGCTGTGGCCATGCCGATGGAACGATTAGAGATTATATCGAAGCCGGAATTTCAGCAGGGTTAGGGGTAATAGGCATTTCTGACCACACCCCTTATTTTGGAAGCCCTTCCGAGCAAGCTTTTCCTCTAATTGCTATGGGTAAGTCCGAATTCTCAAATTATGTTCAGGAAGTGCTCTCCCTAAAAAAAGAATACGAAGGTGTAATCGACGTTCTGCTGGGTATTGAATCAGACTACTTCCCTGAGCATGCCGAGCTTTACCGCAAAACATTATCCGCCTACCCTTTTGATTATGTGATTGGATCGGTACATAGTGTTGGTGGCGTCAGTATCTTTAACAAGGGTCGCTGGAAAGGGCTTAGCAAGAATGAACAGATTCGTGTGAAGTCTGATTATTACCGATTGATTGCTGATTCCGCCCGCAGTGGCATGTTCCAAATTCTCGGACACATTGATGCGATGAAGGGAAATTATCCTGCTTTTTCAGAAATTCCTGCTCCAAAGCCAATTGATGACTGTCTGCAAGTCATTAGTGAATGTGGCGTGGCGATCGAAATTAATACCTCAGGCGGAACCAAGCTGGTTGGCGGTTGGTATCCATCAGAAGATATACTGGAGCGCGCACATCATTTTGGCGTTGAGGTTACTTTCGGATCGGATGCGCATAAGCCATCCCGAGTCGCAGAAGACCGAGATGCGGTAGCCGAGCAGCTTAAAGCGATAGGTTTTACGCATTGGGTTTATTACAAGCAGCGCGAGAAAATTAAAGTTTCACTGTAAAGATTTCTTGTATTTGAACAAATGCACCAAGCGTTATTGGTTTAGGGGTGGGGTTACCCTCTGTTAAACCAATCTCCGCTTGGTGCATTGTCGTTTATTTATAGGTTATCGCAGGTAAACCCTTGCTGCTTCAGAGTACGCTTCGCATCCCCATATTCCGGGTTGATATCGTAAAAATGAGCAATTGTGCTCGTCCAATCCCTCACCGTTAATCCCTGCTGCTGCATATATTCACGGTGGGTTTGATTATACGCCTCCAGGAGACCTTCCACATCCGGATTGTATTGTTCCTCATGAAACACCGCATCCAGCGGCAGCCGCGGCTTCTGTGCGACCTCTTCGTCCGGATATCCGACACAGAGCCCGACGATAGGGAATACGTACTCCGGCAGCTTCAACAGATCAATAACACCTGCTGTATTGCGCCGGACACCCCCAATAGGGATGATCCCGAGTCCCATGGATTCTGCCGCTGCAATCGCGTTAGCCACTGAGATACCGACATCTGTAGCTCCAACGAGCAGAGCATCTACATCTTTTACGGCTTCAAAAGACTTGCCTTCCACTTTACTTGCTAATTTCGCTCTATAGAAGTCCATGCAGAACACCAGAAAGACAGGGGCTGCTGCTACATGCTTCTGATTGCCGCACAAGACCGAAAGCTGCTGCTTACGCGCAGGATCTTTGATAGCTATAATGGAGACCTGCTGTCCATGAACCCATGAGGGCGCTGCTTGGGCGGATTCGATCATTATCTTTAGCTTATCCGGCTCCACTTGTAGATCAGAATACTGCCGGAAAGAACGGTGACTCATTAACGTCTGTATTACATCATTCAAGATGTTACGCCTCCTTCTAAATTCATTCGACTGTTTGTTAATCATAAACGATCGGATTAGGTCCTGACAAAAAAAATGGACCCGAATCATCGGGTCCCAAAGCAGTATATTTTTAAAAGGGGGTCATGTACTTAGTTTAACCGGACACTGTTAGAGTTTCATAACGGCATTATTTCATTTGTGTAACAATGTGAATACTTTCATTACATCGTCCAAGGAGCCTACTCTGGGCATCACCCGTTCCAGCATCATGCCGTTCTTAAGCATCACACGTTCGGATCTAATATTATCTCCTCGGCAGCGCCCTTCGATCCGTGTTATCCCAAGCGTATGAACACTGTAATTTAAAAATAAGCCAACCGCCTCTGTTGCCAATCCCCCTCCCCAGTAAACCGGGTCTAGCATATATCCTAAAGTGGCCTTTCCCTCACGGCGGTTCCAATGCTGCAAAGCAACAATACCGATCAACTTCTGCTGCTCCTTCAAATAGATACCCGCATGTAACGCGCAAGGATCGAATGCGAATAACATCCGATTCACCAGCTTCTCCACCTGAGCAAGTTCTGATCCAGCTCCGGTGCGTATTTGAATATGAGCCTGCACTTCTGGATGGGAGAGCAGTTGCTGTAAATGACAAGCATCCTCGGGCGGAATCCTCCTAAGATCAACCGCCATACCTTGTTGCGTCTGGAAAGATACTGCCTCATAAGTACTCATACTCTCTCCTCCTCCATGCAGCTAAAATATCAGCCTATTCATCCGTTGAATGATGCAATGTCAGCACCGTTAATTCAGGCCTACATAGAAACCGAAAAGGCATGACTGTTTCACCGAAACCTCTATTCACATACACTGGCATGCGCTTGGTATCTGTATAATACAATCCATTTATGTACTTTTGAGACCCATAAGGGGTGAATGGAGCACCTACAAACGGCAGGCGAATCTGTCCCCCATGGCTGTGCCCGGATAGCTGCAGGTGAAATGAATGAGCCTGTGCTATATCAGCATAATCCGGTTCATGCATCATCAGAACGGTAAAGGTTCCTGCAGGCACACCCCTGAGTGCCTTCACAGGGTCAGGCTCACCATGCAGCAGATCATCCAGCCCGGTCACAGCCATAACTGCTCCGCCTCTTTTTAGAAGATAAGAATCATTCCTTAGCACCCGGAATCCAGCTGATGTAAACAACTCGATAATCCGCTTCGTATTCTTGAAATCATGGTTGCCTAGCACCGCATATTTTCCTAGAGAAGCACTCAGCTCTGCCAATACAGGTATGGCATCTACAAGATCCTCAGGGTTGCTGTCCACGATGTCACCTGTAAAACATATAAGATCGGGTTCCTCCTTAGCTATACGCTCTGCAAGTCGAGCCAGATCACGGGCATCCTTATTAAACCCAAGGTGAGTATCACTGAAATGGACAACCTTCATGCCTGAAAAAGCAGAGGGAATATCTTTGAAGGACAATTTCAGCTTAGTAACCTGAATCCAGTTGGGCTCCCCTTGCCAAGCGTAACCACTTGTGAGCAAGCCTGCGCCGATTACAGTAGCCGCACCTCGAACAAGGAATTGCCGGCGGGTCATCGTTGTCTTGCCCTTAGATCGACGTTCAGAGGTGCTAGAGTGAGTGTCTTTATTTTTCTTATTGGGAGAAGCCCCAGACGATTGTATCTTCATACGGAGTTTCTCCTTCCCTTCAGCTTTCGTTTAGAGCCGTTAGTACAATTCTACATTCTTCCTCTGGCGTATCACTGTATGCGGATGCGATGCCTCTCTTAGCAATTTCTGTTTTTGGGACTCGTTTCATCATAAAGGCTACTTCCACCGTCTTCTTAAAGGGAAAAGGATCCAGAATTAACGTTGACTTATCTTTCCACTCCACGGTTATCGTACGACCTGACGTAAAACTGAAATCTTCACTGCCAGAAAACCCTTCACGCCACCATGGATGCTCCTCAGATTTCGGGCTACCCGGCTCATTTAAAGCCAAATATAAAGATAAATCATCGCAGAATTCTAAAAGACGAGCATCATAATACAGTTCATCCTCACCAATCGGTTTGGATACTTCCAGCGCTCGGTGAATACGGGATCTACGTTCCTCTTCATGCGCTTGATACAATTTCAGTTCTGGATTATCCAGTCCCGAAATCTTAATGAGTCGTTCAAAATGCAAGCTGCACAGAAGCGCTCCATAGGGTGTTCGCTCTTCGATCTCATCAAGTCCTCGCTTATAAAAGGTCAGCTTCGGTACCACAGGAAAATCAATAAAGGTGTAAGGCGCGCTCTCCGCATCGTTCCAAAAGGGCGTCTCATCCAGATCAATCCAGCCCCGGTCATGTTCAGCTACCGCCCAAAGCACCTCATCCCGGCGTCCTTCTTCTGGCACATGCTCTTCCTTGAACCAAATGGCAAGCTCTCCAGCTAACTTCCCGTGATCATGCTGTTTAACCATTACAATTGCTCCATCATGCTCCCGACAAATCACGATTATTCCTCCCTGTTGTTCCACACCTAACGTACGTTAACAATGGATATTATAGCATATGCTATTCATTCTTCTGATCCAGACAATTTCCTATTCCCTACCAATTATAAACAAAAAAGCTATCCTCAGCGAATAAAAATCCACCATTGAGGATAGCTCGATATTAAAGATCTGGCGGTACTACTTATTACACACCTAACCAGCGTTTGAACATATGTTTTGTCGTCTGCTTATTAATTTCTGCAATGGAGGTAGTCAGAGGAATCCCTTTTGGACAAGCGCGTACACAGTTCTGTGAGTTACCACAGCCGTCAATACCGCCATCTTCCATCAATGCGTCCAATCTTTCATCAGCATTCATTTCGCCCGTAGGATGAGCATTGAACAGGCGTACTTGAGAGATGGCTGCGGGTCCGATGAAATCCGTCTTCTCGTTGACATTCGGACAAGCCTCCAAGCATACGCCGCAAGTCATACACTTAGATAATTCATAAGCCCACTGCCGTTTCTTCTCCGGCATCCGTGGTCCCGGCCCAAGGTCATACGTACCATCGATTGGAATCCAGGCCTTTACTCGTTTCAGTGCATTAAACATCCGAGTCCGGTCAATCACTAAGTCACGCACCACCGGAAATGTCTTCATTGGCTCAATGCGTACAGGTTGCTCCAGATTGTCTATTAGCGCTGCGCAGGCTTGGCGGGGTTTGCCGTTGATCACCATCGAGCAAGCTCCGCATACTTCTTCTAGACAGTTGGAATCCCAGCATACCGGAACGGTGCTGTCACCTTTGGCATTCACAGGATTACGCTGAATTTCCATCAAAGCACTGATTACATTCATACCCGGACGATAAGGAAGCTCAAATTCCTCAACATAAGATGAGCTTTGTGGATCGTCCTGGCGGGTGATGATAAACTTTACGTTTTTAGGAGCTGTAGCAGTTTCCGCCATAATGGTTCCCTCCTCAAATTGCCTAATTTTATTTCATTAAGCTTGCCTCGCAAGCTGTTTCACTGCTGGGAAAAATTAATCCTTCGAATAATCACGGACCCGCGGAGGGATCAGTGAGACATCGACTTCGTCGTAAGAGATTTGCGGACCGTCTGCAGTCCAGGCAGCTTTCGTGGTCTTCAAGAATTCCTCATCATTACGATCCGGGAATTCCGGCTTGTAATGAGCGCCGCGGCTCTCATTGCGCATAAGCGCTCCCAGTGTCATCGCTTCGGACAGCTCCAGCATGTTCCACAGCTGACGGGTGAATGCCACTCCTTGGTTATTCCAGCGTGACGTATCGTTCATATTGATATTGCGATAGCGTGCTTTAAGCTCTTTGATTTTGCCAATGGTCGCTTCCAGCTTCGGATTGTGCCGTACAACCGTCATATTGGCGGTCATCCATTCGCCCAGTTCCTTATGAATCACATAAGCGTTCTCTGTACCTGACATCGCTAACAGAGATTCATATTTGTCCGTCTGCTTTTTGTGGAAGCTGTCATATACGGAAGAAGAGATATCTTGTGATGATTTCTTCAAACCTTTAATGTATTCAACAGCCTTTGGTCCAGCAACCATACCACCGTAAATAGCAGATACCAGAGAGTTAGCGCCTAAGCGATTCGCTCCATGATATTGATATTCACATTCGCCTGCCGCAAACAGACCAGGAATGTTTGTCATTTGGTTGTAATCAACCCACATACCGCCCATAGAATAGTGCACAGCCGGGAAGATTTTCATCGGTATTTTACGGGGATCATCTCCCATGAATTTTTCGTAAATTTCAATAATCCCGCCAAGCTTTACGTCCAGTTCTTTCGGGTCCTTGTGAGAGAGGTCCAAATACACCATATTCTCACCATTAATACCCAGCCCTTGATCCACACACACATTAAAAATCTCACGTGTAGCAATATCGCGCGGCACCAAGTTACCATAGGCCGGATATTTCTCTTCAAGAAAATACCACGGTTTTCCATCTTTATAAGTCCAGATACGGCCGCCTTCACCACGTGCTGATTCCGACATTAAGCGGAGCTTGTCATCTCCTGGAATAGCCGTTGGGTGAATCTGTATAAATTCTCCGTTGGCATAATGTACGCCCTGTTGGTACACCGCACTTGCGGCTGTGCCCGTATTAATTACGGAGTTCGTTGTTTTACCAAAAATAATGCCCGGACCGCCGCTAGCCAAAATAACTGCGTCTGCGGGAAAAGTCTCAATCTCCATCGTCTTGAGATTCTGGGCACTTATGCCGCGGCATACACCTTCGTCGTCGATGATGGCCGAGAGAAATTCCCAGTTCTCACGTTTCGTTACAAGACCTTCAGACTCCCAGCGGCGCACTTGCTCATCCAGTGCATACAAAAGCTGTTGGCCTGTCGTTGCGCCAGCAAATGCAGTGCGGTGACGTTTCGTTCCGCCGAAACGACGGAAGTCGAGTAACCCTTCAGGTGTACGGTTAAACATTACACCCATCCGGTCCATAAGGTGAATGATACCCGGTGCTGCTTCACACATCGCCTTGACTGGTGGCTGATTCGCCAGGAAGTCACCGCCATAAACGGTATCGTCGAAATGCTCCCAAGGGGAGTCGCCCTCCCCTTTCGTATTTACTGCACCGTTGATGCCGCCTTGCGCACAAACGGAGTGTGATCTTTTTACAGGAACTAATGAGAATAAATGAACATGTGCACCGGACTCCGCTGCCTTGATGGTAGCCATCAGGCCGGCCAGACCGCCGCCCACAATAATGATATTTGCTGTTGCCATGGTAGTTCACTCCCTTTATCGAAAATATCAGAAAGGATTCTGGAATGTAGTCCTGAGAGGGCAATTACTTAGATGAAAGTCTTTATGGACTGAGCTATGGAAGCTGCACTTTGAAATTCAGCATCACGGAAAGTGACTAGCGAAATGAGGAACATAAACGTTACAAGAACAAATATACCGAGACAAAGGTAAGAGGATACCCGCTGTGAACGAGGTCCTACCGTGATTCCCCAGCTGATCAAGAAAGACCATATACCGTTGGAGAAGTGAAAGCATGCTGCAACGATACCGATAATGTACAGTGTCAACATCAGTGGTTGAGTCACGATATCATGCATCAGACCCCCTAATTCTTCATGCTCCACACTACCGACTGCCACCTGAACCCGGGTTTGGAACAAATGCCAGACTATAAAGATAAAGGTAATAATTCCTGTAATGCGTTGCAGCGTATAACGCCAGTTTCTTTCAATGTTGAAACGGTTCAAGTTCGGCTTGGATTGATACGCAATATACAGTCCGTATACGCCATGGTACAGCAGAGGAAGCCATATACCGAACAATTCCAGGAAGAAGACAAGCGGCAGGCTATTCAGCCATATCACGCTGTCAGTGAAACCGGAAGCGCCACCCTCTACAGCCGCAAAATTCGTCATCATGTGCTCAATGAAGAAAGCTCCAAGCGGGATAACGCCTAGCAAGGAATGAATCTTTCTGGAATAAAATCCTTTCATACAAAGTAACCCCTTTCCGATTAAAACAGCGTTTTCATTATTGTGTATTCACCGCCGGAACTACATTTGACACAGGATAACGTAGACTATGTAATGACAGAACGTCTATATTTTACCGCTATCCTTGGGTTCCCGGACTTTGTTTTCTTTTTCACAAAATGTGAATATCTTGTGTCACTTTTCATGTTACTCCTTTTTCCCTTATAAGGGAATTGCAATCTAATTATTAAACGTTATACAATAAACGCATAAGAATAGATTTTATATGATAATAATTCTCATTTAGAAAGACAACATTTTCCGACAAATCTTTTATTTCCTTATGGAGCAAGAAGTATTATCTTCATGGCTATGAATTTCGTCACTACTGTTTATAGATTGCACTACGAGAGGAACCTAAATATGTTTGACGATTTAGATGTTTTTGCAGCGGTTGTGGAGCACTCCAGCTTGAATCGGGCCTCCCGCCAGCTCAATCTGTCCCAACCTGCCTTATCTCGTAAAATCTCCAAGCTGGAAGAACGGCTGGGTGTCGCGCTATTTAATCGTTACGGCAAGCGCCTGGAGTTAACCGAGGTTGGGCGTCTTACTTATTCCTACGCACTTGAACAACGGCAGCAGCGCTCTAAATTTCTGGAGGCTTTGTCTAAATACAAAGAAGGCGAGCCTAAGCTGGTCACCTTAGGGGCTTCACTTACCTCACTGCAGACCACTCTGCCTCCACTAGTTAACGCATATATGGAGAAATACCCGACTTCGGAGTTAAAGCTAATCACCGGCCGAACGCATGAGATTGTCTCCTCTGTCAGTGAAGGAAAGTCAGATATAGGTCTGATCGCATCCTCTATTCAAGAGCCTGGACTGCGCTGTATTTCTTTGTTTGAGGATCAGCTTCGACTGGTTGTCTCTGAGCATCATCCTCTGAATTATGCTTCTAAGCTAACCATGAATGATCTGTCCCGACTGCCGATGATCCTCTTCTCCAAAGGCACCTGGTACCGCCGTCTAACAGACGATCTGTTCCAGCGCTGCGGGATTGATCCGGACGTACGTATGGAGATTGACTCCTTCGAAGCCATCGTGCGGCTGCTGCCGACAGTCAATGTGGCAGCCTTACTGCCCAAGTCTTATCTGCGTCCGCAGCTGTTAAACGGCGGTGGGCTGGTATCTCTGCATATTAAGGAGCTGGAGCAGACTCAGCGAACTACCTGTCTGATTTACCGTGACGATGGAAGCCTGAGCACAGCGGCCCGCAGCCTCGTGCAGGTCACAGAAGAGATGTTTCTGACGGAACGAGAGGTATAGTACATACTCTGCGTGCAATCTTAATTAAAAAAATCCCTCCGTCCTATGTAAAGGACGGAGGAATTATCTATTTAATCCTGGTTTACAACTTCATCCTCAAATCGATCAATACTTTCATTAGAACCAATGAGTACCATAACGTCTCCCTCACTCAGATGATCATGTGCCGTTGGAGCCACTATTATTCCACTTTCCCGGTTCAGGGCAACAATACTGCAGCCATATTTTGCTCTTGTATTTAAATCTGATAAGCTTTTCCCGTTCATGCAAGACGGAACGGTTAGCTCGACGATTTTATAATCCTTGGAAAGTTCAATATAATCCAGCAAATTGGGTGTCACGAGCTGATGCGCTACACGAATGCCCATATCCCGCTCTGGAAAAATAACCCTGTCCACACCCAGCCTAGACAACGCACGACCATGAAGGATCGAGATCGCCTTGGCTACTACTTGCTTGACTCCGATCTCTTTTAACAATATCGCCGCCAGAATGCTTCGTTCCATATTGTCACCAATCGCAACAATCCCACAGTCAAAGTTCCGTACGCCAAGCGAGCGCATAATTCCTTCATCTGTAGCATCAGCCACTACCGCATGCGTCAGATGATCGCTCATATCCTCCACGCGCTCCTCTTGGTGATCGATGCCGAGCACCTCGTAGCCCATTTCCATCAGTTCAAGCGCAAGACTTGAACCGAAGCGGCCTAAGCCGATTACTACAAATTGCTGTGCTTTCATTTCGGATTAACTCCTATCCAATAATTATTTTACCTTCTGGGTGCTTATACAATGGTTTACCCTGTTTTGGTCCTAGCGCATACACTAATGTTAATGGACCTAGGCGACCCGCAAACATCGTCAGACAAATCAGAATCTTGCCGATAACAGACAGTTCAGGTGTAAGCCCCATACTTAGTCCCACCGTAGCAAAGGCTGAGGTCGTCTCAAATAATATTGCTAAGAAATTACTATCCTCTGTTGTGGACAGTAACATTGATACAGAAAGGACCAATAGTAAAGCCAGTAAAGTTAACGTCAACGCTTTATAGATACGCTCCTGCGCCAATCGGTAACGGAACAGCACAACATCTTCACGCCCGCGCAGCATCGCGATTACTGCACCAATCATAATGGTAAAGGTCGTAGTCTTGACCCCGCCACCCGTTGAGCCCGGTGATGCACCAATAAACATAAGGATAACCATAAAGAACTGTGAGGCTTGCCGCAGTCCGGCAATATCCACCGTGTTGGCGCCAGCGGTTCGGGGCGATACAGACTGAAAGAATGCCGATAATATTTTGCCGCCAAAATTCAGATTACCCAGAGTGCGCTGATTTGTAAATTCGAATATAAAAATAACCAAAGCGCCGATAAGAATAAGCCCTGCCGTGGTGGAGAGTACAACTTTGCTATGCAAAGATAATTTACGTTTGACACGAAACTCCACCAGATCCGACATGACAATAAAACCAATCCCGCCAGAGACAATCAGAAACATCACCACGATGTTCACAAGCGGGTCATATACATAATCGGTTAAACTCCGGAAATCCCCGAAAATATCAAATCCAGCATTATTAAACATAGACACCGCATGAAATATTCCAAAATAAATGGCCTTTCCCAGTGGCATATCAAACGCCCAGCGTAAGGACAGAAGCACCGCTGCACAGCCTTCGATGACCAAAGAATAAATAAGTACTCTACGGATCAGTCGAACAATCCCCTCCATAGAGCCTTGGTTCATGGCTTCCTGAAGGATCAGTCTGTCCCGCAAGGAAATTTTGCGTTTCATCATCATGGCAAATAAGGTCGCCATTGTCATAAACCCTAAGCCACCAACCTGGATAAGCACCATAATTACGGTTTTCCCAAAAATGGTGAATGTCGTCCCGGTGTCCAGCACCACAAGTCCTGTCACACAGGTGGCCGATGTTGCAGTAAACAACGCATCAATAAAACTCACAGCATTCCCGCTGGTACTCGAAATGGGAAGCATAAGCAGCAAGGCTCCAATCAGAATGATCGATGCAAAACCAAGCACCATAATCTGAGGCGGAGAAAGCTTCAGAAACTTTGATTCAGAAACCCTGCGAAACTGTGAAGCCACTACGTCACCCTCTTATCTAAATTTAAAGAATTCCAACAAAAAAAGCACTGGAAAACCAATGCTACCCTTGGTTCCTGCAGTAAATTAGCCTACGAGGTTAGCTGACGGATTCGGACTGTGCAGGCTGCCCTATTCGTTCCTAGAACGAAATTCACCCCTGATGAATAAAGACACCGCCTATGGTGTATACTCATCTTTTCATTACTTCCTGTGGTTCCCCCGTTTTCACCTGAAATTCGGCTATATACAATTGCATACAAATTATATATGTTATTTCGATAAATCACAAAGACACTATTAATGGTGATTCATATGAAAAATGCGGTTTGGAGAGGATGTACCAGTAGGAGTACCTTTTCTCATCACTTTTCCGTGTTTTCCCTGCAATTGCATCGATTTTCATGAAAAATGAAGAAATGATCACTTTAAATTCATGGTATATATTCAGATACCTATTCTATAATATCTCTATTACCCATAAAAAGAATGTACGATGATTTTTGTAACTATCATGGCACTAATACTATAATGGAACATAACATTGTCAATTTACAAGGAGGCGTTACATGAATCCCGTCGGCCAGCCCTTACAGCAACGTGCCCTCTCCAAGAGGCTCATCATCTCGGGCATTATCGGTCTTATTCTATTTATTATGTTTCAGATTGCTCCCTCAGTGCTAAATAGCCCCGTGGGGGAAGATACTACTGTCATCAGCAAGGCGGAAGCCCGCGACAAAGCGATATCATTTGCAGAACAAAAGCTAAACTACACCAAAGCACCAAATGATCAGTGGAATGTACTCTATGATACGGATTCTTCCTTTTATGGTTATATGTCCCGCGAGAAGCTTTTGGAGGACTATACAAAGAAGAAGCTGGATCAACGATATCCTTTTGACATTTTCCGTGTAACACTTAGTCCTTCAGCGGAACAAGAGCCGCTAATCACCGTTGACCTCAATATGTATACTGGCGTGATTGTCGCCTTCAAACAAGGAGTAGAAGGATCATCTGCAGGGTCACCAAGCAATGTATCCACTAGTGCAAAAGAAGAGGACAAGGGAACTGACTTGTCTCTAGCCCAAAAAGAAAATCTTGCCCGACCTTGGCTTCAGGAACGGGGGGTGAATCCCGCCAAATTGCAAATTGAATCAAATACGGGAAACTATGGGCTTGTGTATACAGATCGTTCCGTTCAGGTTGGCGAATCCTTACTACACTATTATTTCGATTTCACTGGCGAACAGGTATCCAGCTTTAAAGCAGGATTCACCGCTCCAGCCTGGCATACCTCCTATGTAAAGGATCAGACCTCTCTCGCAGAAAAGCTTACTTTATTCGGCTACGGTCTGCCTACTTTAGCTTTAGGAATTCTGGCACTCATCTACAGCATACTTAGAAGAGAACATACTTCCTTTAAGCGCGGAATATTCCTAAGCTCAGCTTATTTTGTAATCATGATGATCAGCACCTATAATATGCTTCCTGAATCCTCCGGCGAAGGACTCGAGGCTCAGATAACTTCCGTCATTATGTTCATCATTTATGCCTTATATAGCCTCCTAATGTCCTCCTTGCTATATTTTTCTTTAGTTGGAGGGGACGGCCTATGGAAAAAAGAAGAGGGGATGAACCCATGGCCTCGCGCTAAAGAGCCTGGCTATGGAAAATATGTGCTGGATAGTATCCGGGCTGGATACGTCTGGGCATTCGTGCTGCTAGGGGTGCAGACCCTTATGTTCATCGTATTATCATTTACCTTGCAGAACTGGTCCACTACTGACGCCACTCAATCTCCTTACAACATGAGATATGCTTGGCTGCTGCCCATCGTTGCATGGCTCGCAGGTTTATCCGAGGAAGCTATTTATCGTTTTTTTGGAATCCCTATGTTGAAAAAAGTATTCCGTAGCACGTTCATTGCTAGCCTGATCACCACGCTGGTTTGGGCGTTTGGTCATACGTTGTATCCGATCTATCCCATCAGTTCCCGTCCCATTGAGCTGACCGTGATCGGTTTGCTCTTTAGCTATATTTTCCTTCGTTACGGCTTTATTGCCGTCATGTTCAGTCACGTCGTGTTTGACAGCATTCTGATGGGCGCTACGCTGATCTTTATGAAGGAAAGCGTGAATGTAGGGGCTGGTATCTTCGCGATTATCATGCCGTTCATAGTGGCCTACATCGTCTATCGGTTTAACCCGCCGCAAAAATCAGAACCTAAGCCGGTTGAACCTACATCTGTAGGTTAAAGAAGTAACGGTGAGACACCCGATCATGAAAAAAGATGTCATAGCAGAAAATCTGCTATGACATCTTTTTATATTTACGTATACATCTTTCCTGCGTTTCTGATGCCTATGATGAGGGCTCTTCATCCTTGAGTGCCTCAAGAATTTGACTAGCCAGCTTTTCGCCAATAGAAAGTGATTTGAAATCCTCTATGGAGGCTTCTTTAATTTTCTTTAGCGATCCGAAATGCTTAAGCAGCGCCTTGCGCCGCTTCTCGCCTATACCTGGTATGGAATCCAGTTTAGAAGTAACCATGGACTTCCCACGTTGTTCACGGTGGAAGGTGATGGCGAATCTATGGACCTCATCCTGAATCCGTTGCAACAGATAAAATTCCTGACTATCACGAGCCAAAGCGACGGGTTCCGGCGGATCTCCAACCAAAAGCTGAGCCGTCTTATGCTTATCATCCTTAACGAGACCACAGACCGGAATGAATAATCCCAGCTCGTTCTCCAGAATATCAATCGCTGAAGATATCTGCCCTTTACCACCATCGACTACAATAAGATCCGGTATCGGCAGGTTCTCTTTCAGCACCCGTTCGTACCGACGCCTGATGACCTCGCGCATCGTTCCATAATCATCCGCACCCACTACCGTACGAACCTTATATTTACGATACTCTTTTCGTGCGGGCTTGCCATCAATGAAGACAACCATCGCAGAGACCGGATTAGTCCCTTGAATATTCGAGTTATCGAACGCCTCGATCCGGCTTAAGCGTTCGAGCCCCAAGCTCTCGCCCAAGCTCATTGCAGCACCAGAGGTACGTACTTCATCTCGTTCAATAAGCCGGAACTTCTCGTCGATTGCGACTGTTGCATTTTGGCAGGCCATACCGACCATCTGCTTCTTGAGGCCACGCTGCGGGACTAGTACTTTGGTGCCGAGCCACTCCTGGAGAATAGAGGCGCCACCTGCAGCATCAACAACACCTGCTGCTGATGCTTCAGCAGCGGCCATTTCACGGGCCTCAACTTCTTCAGGCGATTCAGGGGTATCTTCCCCCTTTTGCAGATCTTCTTCGGCTGGAGCGGCAATGACAATCGCCGGTTTAGCTTCTTTATCAACCACTGCTTCCTCATCAAGCACATCCGGCAGAAGAATCTCCTGCGGCAGAGCAGGATTATCACTGTAATACTGCGTCACATAAGACATAAAGTCACTATAGGCTTCCCCATAGAATGGAAAGACAGAGGAGTGGCGCTGAATCATCTTCCCTTGTCTCATGTACAGAATCTGTACACACATCCATCCCTTGTCTACCGCATAACCAAATACGTCCCGATCCTTAGTATCTGTGGTGTTAATCTTCTGTTTCTCCATCAATGCATCAATATGGATAATTTGATCCCGCAGTTCCTTTGCCCGTTCAAAATATAATTCCTCAGCAGCTTCCTGCATCTTCTGCTGTAGATCCTTCTTAACTGCATCATGACCTCCGCTCAGAAAAGCAGCGATATCTTGCGTAATCTGCTCATACTCGGATTTCTGCACTTCCTTCTCGCACGGCGCCAAGCATTGGCCCATGTGATAGTAAAGACAGACTTCCTTTGGCATTACGCCACATTTACGGAGCGGATACATACGATCGAGGAGCTTTTTCGTTTGCTGTGCAGCATAACCGTTAGGATAAGGGCCGAAATATTTCGCTTTATCTTTAATCACCCGGCGTGTGACTTCAAGCCGAGGGTGAGTTTCATTCGTTATTTTAATATAAGGAAATGTCTTATCGTCCTTCAGAAGCACGTTATAACGCGGCATATGCTTCTTAATCAGATTGCACTCGAGAATGAGCGCTTCCATGTTGCTGGACGTAACAATATATTCGAAATCAGCAATGTTAGCGACAAGCCGCTGCGTTTTACCATTATGACTGCCTGTAAAATAAGAACGAACCCGGTTCTTAAGTACCTTCGCCTTCCCCACATAAATAATGGTGCCTTCTTCATTCTTCATCAGATAGCACCCGGGCAGATCGGGTAATAGAGCCAGTTTATTGCGGATGTTGTCCAAAATGATCCCCTCCAGCTAAATTGGACCCATGATTAGTTGGCATTCAGCACACAAAACGCCTCCGGAATGAACCGAAGGCGCTGAGCGGCAGGGCCGAGGCCCGAACAGTAGCATTTAACAATTATTGATGTTTAGCTACGATATTTTTCAGGGATTCTTTGGAGTTCAATCCCACAACTTTATCTACCGGTTGACCGTCTTTGAAGAAGATCAGGGTTGGGATACTCATCACGCCAAAACGGGAAGCCGTTTCCGGATTCTCATCCACATTCAATTTAGCAATCTTCACGCTGTCTCCCAGTTCTGCGGACAATTCGTCCAAGATTGGAGCAATCATCTTACAA
Organism: Paenibacillus sp. PastF-3; assembly: GCF_029893135.1. Taxonomy (NCBI): domain Bacteria; kingdom Bacillati; phylum Bacillota; class Bacilli; order Caryophanales; family Paenibacillaceae; genus Paenibacillus; species Paenibacillus sp. PastF-3. The sequence goes on from NZ_JARXWM010000010.1 coordinate 160,946, forward strand.
GGACCACACCAAGGAGCCCAGAAGTCTACTACTACAGTACCTTGACCTTCCACTTCGTTACTGAAGGTTTGGTCAGACACATTCACGATAGCCATGATATTGTTCCTCCTCTAAGTTTTACGAAGCTTTACTCCATTCTAAACCAAAGCTTAGTTTATGGAAGTTACTCCGAAAATATAAGTTAATAAGTTGTTCATGTAATATGATAACCAAATTACCACTTACCGACACAATTCCAGTATAACATATCTTTAAGGGATATGTTATATATCACATACAATTATATTGCCCTCAAACTAATTTTATTTACGTTACTCTTTTCTTTACAATCTCCCCAGCCTTTCGGTATACTCTAAGAAAGCGCATTAAATGTCAATGACTTATTTCATAATGGTCAACTCAATTTGCATCTTAACAATACAGGCATTGTCCCTGTAAGGAGGCAGAAGCTATGGATGTCAACGCGCAAGTACGGGACCCACGAGAACATATCAACGAAGAACCCCGCAATGATCTAGGCGATTTAATGAACGGATTTTTCGGAATGACTGCATTTATGACCGTTGTCTTTTTCGGCATGGTTATCATTAAGTTCATTTCGGAGTAAGGGAATCATCACAATATAAACAGAGGCCGTCTCAAAAGTAGTAAATGCTACTTATCGGGCGGCTTCTGTTTTTAAGGGTGATTAGGGAAAATCTCCCTGATAATAGCCGATAATTACTATAATTGAATGGAATCAGGGAATTTGTCCCTAATAATCGGGAGAATATCCGTTTTCGTTGATGAATCAGTTGAATTTTAGGGAGATATTCCCTTATCAGTATTCTGATGAGCAAAAATCTCTGCATTTTAGGGAAGATTTCCTTATTATTCATCAGAGTCAGTATGCCATGCTAGCCAGAGGCTGCAAGCAGAAAAGCGATCCTCCAATAAAAGGAGAATCGCTTTTCTTTTGAAAGTTACGGTTATGAATATTTAAAGTTTATCTAATCGTCCCCCGCTGATTCTCTCCATGCAGTGGAATAACATCCACAAAAGGAGCAATACGATCCATCAGACGTTGACCTTTATAAATTTCCTCGCCATCCTTACTTGTGAAGCTAAGATGTTTCTCCAAACCGTCGAGCGGATAATTCGAGGTATAGAAGGTTGGTTTACGGTTCATCCGATAATTCAGAATCGCACCAAGCACATGATCGCGCGCCCATGGATTCAAATTCTCCGCACCGATGTCATCAAAAATAAGTAAATCGCAGTTTTTCAGCGTATCAACGGTTTCCTTCATCTTCTGGCCGTCCATCATAATCGATTTTAAATCCTCGATAAAATCCGGCATATATACGATAACTCCAGTATAGCCGGCAACAGCAAGCTCATGAAGCAAGTAACACATCAGAAACGTTTTACCCGTTCCGAAGGTTCCATGTACATAAATCCCGCGTGAAGTCAGACCTTCCTCTTTCACGCTCGTAATATAATCAAATATTTTATTAACCGCCGAGACACGGCGTGGATCCTTGCCCATAATATCTATCTCGTCATAACCGCCATTAAGCACACGTTCATCCACATAAAAGCTACGGATACGTTTGCGGATGCTATCCTGATTATCCTGTGCGACTTTAAGTCGGCATGCCGTCTTGCGTTCATATAAGTCCGCCGAACCATTCACACTCTCTACCGTAAGTTTGCTAAAGTGGCCAGGGAAATCATTCGGACATTTCTCTAGACCCGGACAGTTCGCACAGTGGCGGCTCTCCTCTACATATTGATACAGGCGGCTCATATGAAGCCGTAGTCGTGAATCGTCCAGTTCAGGATGTTCAGACTGTAATGCCTTCACAAGTGGATGATTGAATAACTCCTGTTCAAGATCGCGTTGACGCTGCCGTAGAGTTGGATTGTTGATCGAACGAAGCACATCGCCCATAGACTCCATAGTTCCACCTCTCTTTCATTACGGCGCTTGGGAAACGCCTTTTTTCTTACTGGCTTTAATTTCTGCCGCTTTCTTCATCATCGCCGCGAATTCTTCTTCCGATACCGTTCCGGCACTTCCATCGTCCAGCACAATCGGAATTTCCGGTTTAGCAGATCGGCCTGTATTTTTGGCATATGAACGTGATCGAGATCCTGCCGCCGTGTTAGTTGTAGCTCCCTTGCCTTTCACTTTGGACTGATCCCTGATATATTTTACAGCCTTTTCGTAGGTGTTCACCTGTTTAACCAGCATATTGGAAGCGATAGCCTCCACAAAATTACGATTCATTCGCTGTTCTCCACCTGAGGCTACCATAGTCATTAAATAATGAATAAGTACATTAATTACTTCACCGCTTAGCTTATAATTCAAATCTATTTTCTCGAACATATCCATCAAATGACTGGGCACTGCACCTGGGAAAAAAGTTTGAAGCAGCCGCGTATATGGTTCGTTCCGCAGCATCATATTATATTGGTGAATGTCACATTTGGACAAAAATTGTGGTGGTACTTCTACATAATACTCCATCTCTACAGACTGCTCCGGAGGCGCTATAGAATCATCATTCTCTTCGGAGGCACTGGAACGGATGGAAACAACCTTAGCAGCAGCAATTTCACGCTTTTCTTGTCGTTTCATATCCTGCCTGAAATGCTGGCTCGCTTTATATTGCAGTGCATCCAGTATAACCTCACCTTCCGGTGAGAACACGCCATCTTCATCCAGCAGACGACATAAATCCTGCGGACTGAGTTCATACTTATGAGCTACATAGTTAATAACACCCATTTGAGTATGGTCAAAACGCAATTTTTCTACATGAGCCCGGTTTACAGACTCCCGCGGAAAACGCAAAATAATATCACTATATCCAATCGCTTGTTCTCCAGATTCACGCATGCCAGGCTGACGCACAGTGGCTACTTCTGCAAGTGCCTGCTCCAGCTCATAATCAATGACATGTGTATTAAGTTGAAAAATATCATAAAAAGGCACGGAGATATTCTCTTTGCCTATGGATCTGCGACTCCACTCTTCTGGCTCTCGGTTCCAGAATTGTTCCCGTAAGGACAGCACAGCAAATTTGCCGATTTTATCGCGTAACAGCAACGTCAAATGCTGAGTGGCAAAAAAGTCAGCTGGCGATAGCGGCGGCATAAGCTCATATTCATATAAGTAATCATCAGTTTCCGGTACATAGATTCGACAGGTCTGTAGCAGACCTACCGCTTCTAACCGGGAAGCCTGATCTATTAAATATTTGCGGCCTTTCTCATTCGGTTCAACGCCTAGCGTCATAAATAATCTGCGCTGCTGCTCCACTCCAGAATAGCCAATGCTATCTGCTGGCACATGTTCAACCAGCAAGCGATAGAAACTGATTGCAAAAGCTCCTACCATAGGCTGATACACAGAGCTAAGCATACGTCCATCTATAACACTAAGACCAAATTCGCGGGAAACGCAGTACCGATGATGTTCGGTGAAATGATGTAAGTTACTCATGCGCATCTACGGATACCCCCTTGTTTTCACGAATTCATACAGGATTCTATTCTATCATAAAAAACGTCGCCGGAAATGTAAATAAACTACCAATTCCGACTCTTTTCGCTATATAATCAGCTTTTTCTTACGAATATCTGCCTCTATTAAACAAGAAGAAACGGCTTCGCTGTCCTCTGGAAGAGGAAGGTTCCGTTTCTCGCTGAATTTCAAAATTGATTCTTAGCGTAGAACTAAAAGCTTATATGTTCAAAAAAACGACTCTTACATCAGAGCCGCAGGTCATCCAATTAAATCTTTAAAACATCTTGTAACCGCCAAAGCGCAGTTTTTGAATGGTCCATCCACTCAATATAGCACCTGCAAGACCAGCGACACCAGTTAAGTAATCAACAAAGTGGAAACTGGAAAGATGCTCCCAGAGCGACATCGCGCTTCTATCCCAAATGGAATAGACTACGACGGGTAGAATAATAAGTACGAATAGATAAGCGGGAAACCAGGTTGTCTTCATTAACATGTTAAGAATAAATCCAATACCAAACATCATCACAAAGAATAAAACGGTTAGGATAAACACTGGAATAAACCCCATCTTACCGTCACTACCCCTTTCTATAAAGAAGCGCACATCTTATACGAGCTAGTAGTAAGTTTACTAGAAAAAATGTCACGAAGCAATGAACTTTATTCAAAATTAGGTTTAATACTCTTACAACCGAATGTCATCATTTGCTCTAAGCAACTTGATTGCGATACAATGCATATAGATTAATAAATCATACATAGTCTATGATGCAGGAGCTTCGTAGCTAGTTTTACGCGACGTTATTTCAAACGAAGCTTATGCTTCGTAAAACTTTTAAGGAGTGAGATCATGAACGAAGCCGCTATGACACTGGAAGGCTGGTATGCATTGCATGACTTCCGCTCACTGAACTGGACCGCATGGACGGCAGCAGATGACGAAGAACGTGCTGTTGCTCTGGAAGAATTACATGCTTTTATGCAAGAATGGAGTCCTGTCGAAGAAGCTAAACAAGGCAGCTCCGCGGTATATTCCATCGTTGGCCAGAAGGCCGATTTCGTAATGATGTTCTTGCGCGAAAGCTTGGAAGATCTGAACAAGCTTGAGACGGCCTTTAACAAAATCGCTTTTGCTCAATATACAACTAAAGCCTATTCCTACGTAAGTATTGTTGAATTAAGCAATTACCTTGCGGGGGGCAGCGATGGTAGTGATCCTATGCAGAATCCGCATGTTATCGCACGTCTAAAACCTGTTTTGCCACAAGCGAAGCATATTTGCTTCTATCCAATGAACAAGAAACGCGAGCTCGCCGATAACTGGTATATGCTTGATATGGATAAACGTCGGGAGCTGATGGCTTCTCACGGATTAATCGGACGAGGTTATGCTGGTAAAGTGAAACAGATTATCAGCGGCTCCGTAGGTTTGGATGATTGGGAATGGGGCGTAACCCTATTCGCTGAAGATCCGCTGCAATTCAAGAAATTAGTCTACGAAATGCGCTTTGACGAAGTCAGTGCCCGCTACGGCGAATTCGGACCTTTCTATGTCGGCAACCTGCTGACTGAGGATTCTTTTGAGGAAATGCTTAAATTGTAACAAAAAAAGGTGAGTCTCCAGATCTTTATGGAGACTCACCTTTTTAAAATGCTATAACGAAGTTCCCGCTTCCTCATCCTCTTCGCTGCCATCTTCATCATCACGCAGACTTTCCAAATATTCAGCCGTAGCCCGGTCACGTGCTCGCCCTTTTTCCTTTAAGCGTTCAATGCCAGGGAGAATGAGCAGATCAATTTCTTTTTGAACAACATACGCTAGATCGTACTGATTCTGATCCTCCAGATAAGATCCAACCTCAATCAGTCCGTTATAACGATCCAATTCTTCTCGGGTCAGCAGTCCACGCACCTGCACGCTGCAGTGACGCATCTTATAAGAATCTTCCTTTTTTCAGAACCAGCGGAATCCCACCAATAATGAACAAATAGCGCATATCCACAACTTTTTTCAATTGAGCTACGGTCCAGCCCTTGTAAGTTTTGCTGCCAACTACAGCAATCCCTTGACCTTTACCTAGAGAAGCTACTGTTCCTTTATTGCTGAATGCGAATTTCTTTGGTTGTTGATTACGGATCGCAGCCACCAAATTATGAGCACAGCATTCTCCCTGTTGCATAGCAATTTGTGCTGTTGGCGGGTAAGGACGGCCTTCCGGGTTAATCATTAAGGAGCCGTCTCCAATAATAAAGATATTGTCTTGGCCTGGTGCACGTAAATATTCATCTACTTTCACACGTCCGCGCATAGCTTCAAATCCTGCAGCTTCAATCAGACGGTTTCCGCGAATTCCGCCGGTCCAGACAATTGTAGAAGCTTTTATCTCTTCGCCTGATGCCAGAATTACGCCGTTTGGTAGACATTCCTTGATCGCAACACCCATCTTGAAGGTAACACCCTTCTTAGTGAGCAAGTTCATCGCATACTCAACAAGTTCAGGAGCAAATCCTGGCAGAGCTGTTGGAGCAGCTTCTATGTTATATATATTTACCATGCTTGGATCAACGTCAAATTCTTTGCACAACCCAGGGATGCGGTCAGCTAATTCGGCCACAAATTCAATTCCGCTAAAGCCGGCACCACCGACTACGAAATTGATATGCTCCTGTGCATTGTTCTCGTTCTTATATTTGGCAAATTGGTACTCAATATGTTCACGAATCAAACGAACGGAGTTGATGCTCCGGATCGTCAGTGCGTATTTATCAAGTCCTGGAATACCGAAGGTTTCAGGCTCTCCGCCCAAAGCAATGACGAGATAGTCATACGAAAGAGTACCATCCTCCAAAATAATCTTTTTCTGCTGGGTACGAATTTCCTGAACAGATGACTTAACGAGATCGATCTTGAATTCATCGATTAGTTTAGAAATAGACACCCGAGTGTGTTCAATACTATCTGTACCCGCGGCAGGCATATGTAGATGGGTAGTAAAATAGTGGTACTCGTGACGGTTTACGAGCGTGACATCCGCTTCATTATAGTTCAAAGCCTTCTGTAAGCGCTGTGCGGTCAAAATACCCCCATAGCCCGCGCCTAAGATTACGATTTTGGGAATACTACTCATGTTCCGGCTCCTTCCAAGAGGTAAATCTGTCTTTGTATTTTTTATTGAAACAATGTATGGTCCTTTTTGTGAATTTATACACTTATATTTAGAAGAAATTCCAATCAAACTTAAAGGATTTCTAAATTGACCATATCCATTGTAAACCTTAGTGTACTATTAATCAAACATTAAAATACTAAAAAACGTCACATTCTTATTGTGTTCTAAAGTCTTTCTTTGCAGGTATGTGTCACAATGTTTATAATAAGAAAGAATACAAGTATGGCAAAATGAATATATCAACTCGGAGGTGTAATATCCCGTGACACAAGAGCAATCCGGCGTTCCTATGAGCGACCTTTTAATCATAGGTGGCGGTCCAGCTGGCATGTTTGCCGCATTTTACGGCGGGATGCGTCAGGCATCCGTAACACTTATAGAAAGTATGCCCCAATTGGGAGGACAACTTGCTGCACTTTATCCTGAAAAATACATTTATGATGTAGCAGGTTTCCCAAAAGTAACTGCACAAGAACTGGTTGACAACCTGACACGGCAAATGGATATGTTTCAATCGAATATCCGGCTGGAGGAAAAAGTAATTTCTGTTCAGAAACGGGACGAACGCCATTTTGTAGTTACAACCGATGTAGCAGAATATCACAGTAAAGCTATTATCATTACAGCTGGCGTAGGTGCTTTTGAACCTCGTCGTTTAGAACTGCCAGACGCAGGACGGTTTGAAAAAGCCAACCTTCATTATTTTGTAAATGATTTAAATGCCTTTAAAGATAAAAAAGTTCTGATTAGCGGTGGCGGGGATTCCGCAGTAGACTGGGCACTAATGCTGGAACCGATCGCGGAGCAAGTAACCCTAATTCACCGCCGGGATAAATTCCGTGCGCATGAGCACAGTGTAGAGAATCTGATGGCTTCCAAAGTTAACGTAATTACACCTACTGAAATTACAGAACTGCATGGTGACGAGTTTATTACTAAGGTTACCTTATCCCATATCAAGACCAAGGAAACACAAGAAATCGAAGTCGACAGTGTAATCGTCAATTTCGGATTTGTTTCCTCTCTGGGACCCATTGCAGAGTGGGGTATCGATATTGAAGGAAACTCCATTGTCGTTGACTCACGTATGGAAACGAGTATTCCGGGAATCTTTGCAGCCGGCGATATCACCACATATCCAGGTAAGCTGAAGCTAATTGCTGTTGGATTCGGCGAAGCCCCAACGGCTGTGAATAACGCAAAAGTCTACATCGATCCGGAAGCCAAGCTTTCACCAGGACACAGTAGTAATATGAAACTCTAATTCTATCTACTACAATAAAAAAGGGTATTCTGACAGGCCTATCAATACCAGCCTATCAGGATACCCTTTTATGTTTGTGACTCGCGGTTTATTTATATGTAGCCTGCTACAAAGGTATACTTTGCGCTGTTTTAATGAAGAACCGCATGAACTGGAGAGTGTAAGTTTCGTTTGCGAATCTCAACGAGTAGAAGAGCGATGAAATCATGCTCTAGTTGCAGTTCTATCGCTCTATGGTAAGAGTCTAGAAGCATCTCATCGGACAATTCAACCATAACGTTCATCTACCTTTCCTGTATTTGGATCTGAATCTATCATATCAAACTATCATTTTTCGAACAAGCGTTCGCGTTATCCACAAGTACATGTGGAAATCCTGTGTATAATATGTGCGTAAGCGTTATAAAGGTGATAACTGCACAGTGGAATATGGGGATAATAGTTATACACAGGACTGAACCACTTGCATACAGCTAAAAATATATTTTTATTGTAAATAAATTACAATATAATTTACCCCAAAAGAACGCAACTAAACGCAATTTTATCTTACTACTCTATTATCGTCAATTCTAAAATTTTTGTTAATTTACTGAGGTCTTGTATTAACCTCCAGAATCCATATTTTACCTGAATAATCCACGGCGTAATCAAAACCCAGTTCGCCTATTCCCGGGAAATGCCGCTCCATCAGTTCGATACATACTAGCGTAAGCCTGCGCATTTCTGCTTTCTTCGCTGAGGCTTTAATTCGAGGCAACGATCTGCGAAGCCCTTCTCGACAAGAAAGCATCGTGCCTCCTTTACATAAATTAGTTACGAACAGGCCAGGCCGGGCCAATCTTCCCACCATAGAGCGAAACTCCCAAACACCACCATTTTTCACTACTTTGACCCGATAATCAATAGGACGCCCACCAATTCTGGCGAGAGAAATCCCCTGTTGAATCAAATATTTACGTCTAACCTTGACGAAATGAAGCGCTCGTCTCATGGATCTAAAGTCCTTGTAAATTCGAGTTCTGTCCATATAAGTAAATCCATAACCCCGGCTATCCCGAAACACTTTAATTACACCGTAGCCTCCACCGCCAACTATTGGTTTAATAACAACATTTCCGTATCTCCGGAGCATGGCTAACAGTGAGTCAGCCGAATACACCCTCGTCATTGGTATATAATGAGAAACCCTCGCGTCACTGAGCAATGCTTCTGTCTTCAACCATTTGCTAGCCAGTTGTCTTCCCGACATCGTCCTTTCCCTCCTTTCACATTCCAGCCTACCCTATACATTACTCAGAAAAGGCCCCGCCCTCTTGTATGATTGTCCGTGTAGGAAGAAGCTCTTAGCAAAAAGGGCATAGAGCTTGTATCGACAACATTCTCAACCCTGCAGGGTATCATTGCAGATTTTGTAGAACCTTATTTCTGAACATTCGACATCTAAATCACAATGGATGAGTTCACTATAACTAGAATAATCTTCAAAATCGTTGTATTATTAATAGCGGTTACATTTTCAATTCCTACTATTATAATAATGAATTAAAGGCTTGCTAAAAAACAGCGCGGGGAGGGCTCGGAATGGCTCAGTTTTTTGAGGTATTATATTGGGTGGCCATGCTTGGGATGTCCATCGTATTGGCTGGAACGACTATACTGATCTGCGCTATCGGCTTAAAATTCATTAAAGACAGACGCAGAGCACTGGGTGCTGGCTGTATTGCCTTTTCCCTTGGAGCCGCAGCGCTCATCGTGTTTATGATTAATTACAAGTTTATTATTCCAGCCTAATTGTACGCAGGAAGCAAAAACGCCTTCAACGTCCCTTAAGGACGGTATGCGTTTTGCGAGAAATATAAGGATAATGTATAACATGAAACCTATACTTTCTTATATTTGAACAAGCAAAAGCCCTCTCGAGGAATTCCATCGGAGGGCTTTTGCTTGTATGTCACTCATATATCTAAAGAAAGACGAATCATATCCACTACCTTGATCCCATTTTCAACAATCTCTTCACTGTAGTGTCTGATAAAAAAGTCTCTATCGATTCCGGTAATTCTAAATCCACATTTCTGATAAAGAGCCAGTTGTCCTACACTAGAATTCCCCGTACCCACTTCTATTGTCTTCGCACCAAGTAATCTCGCATTCTGAATCGCATGATAGACCAACTGCTTACCTATCCCTTTACTTTGCTGATTCTCATCAACGGCTATATTCACTAGCTCCACTGTCTCTGGCCTCGTTTGTAGCAAAACATAGACACCTATAATGCAATTCTCCACTTCAGCTACAAAACATTGCCCTCTTTTTAAATACGCTTCAACAAGACTTAGGGAAGGATCGGCTAATAACAACAAATGTAAGGGAGGTTGTTCTTCTGCGTTTAATTTCCTAATTAGCATGCTTTGAGCTCCTTGTGATGACTTTTGTCATTGAGAATAAAAAAAGCCTCCAAGCCCGTGTTGTAGAAATCAACATGGGGCTTGAAGGCGTAACGTCGCGATTAGCAAGGCTCTTCGTTCGGTTTCCCCGCATCCATAGCTGTACGGAAGCTTGAACCGCAGCCACAGGTTGCAGTAGCGTTAGGGTTGTTGATGGTGAAGCCGCCCGTCATGCCGGATTCTTCAAAATCGATTTCGAGACCATCCAGGTAACGAAGATTCTCTTTCTCCACGACAACCTTCATCTCTTGGATGTCCATATATACGTCCTGATCGGTTTCATTATCATCAAAGCCCATAGCGTAAGAGAATCCACTGCAACCGCCGGGCGTTACTCCAATACGGAGGAACATGTTCGGCATTTCTTGTTCAGCAAGCATCGCCTTTAATTGTTCTGCTGCCTTTTCGCTAATATTAATCATGATCATATCCTCCTATAGATTAGACTGACTTCACAAGAAAAAAACTTATGTTTAAGAGGCCATCCGGCCAAAAGTTACTTTCTTAAAAATATATACTTAATAAACTCAGTATAACCGACTATTCCATTCCCCTCAAGTCACAACTGCCTTATGCTTGACCTGTCACACCAAATTAAGCCATCCATATCCAGCTGTTGATCCCCTTATAAGAGAGGTTTATAATAAGGAAGGCAAACATAAGTAAAAATTCGGAAATTTGTCACGGAGGCTAAACCTCTGATTTATTTTCATGAATGAACAGCTACCGTCTGGGTAAGTCTGGGAATTATCTGCGGGCAATGGACCCCGTAAAACTTTCAGGAGGAATTTATTATATGTCTACTCTCTTCACCCCCCAAACAGACGCCCGAATGATGAACATTATTGAAAAAGTTCGCGGCGGCGAAAGATTGAATTTAGAAGATGGCGTTTATTTATATCAAAGTAACGACCTGCTAACGATTGGCCAGTTAGCAAATGAAGTCAATGTCGCAAAGAACAACAACAGGGTATATTTTATCGAAAACATGAGTCTATATTTCACCAATGTTTGCGAATCTCACTGTGCATTCTGCAATTTCCGCAAAGATGATGGAGAAGAGGGTGCATATACCCTTTCTGGTCAGGAAATGGTGCAATATGTCGAACAGCATATTCATCCTGGTGTGCGCGAATTCCATATCGTAGGCGGTCATAATGACAAGGTTCCTTTCCAGTATTACGTGGATTCTTTAAAAGCCCTGAATGAACGTTTCCCTGAGGTAACCTTAAAAGCATACACTGCAGCCGAAATCGATTTTTTCACCCGAATTAGCGGATTGAGTATTCGTGAAGTACTGGAGCAGCTGCGTGCAGCAGGACTTAAGACGCTTACTGGTGGTGGCGCAGAAATATTATCTGATCAATACCGTAAAAAAATGCGTGTAGATAAGGCTAATGTGGAAGAATATCTGGAAGTTCACCGGACAGCACATCAGCTTGGCATGAAGACACATACAACTATGCTCTACGGCTCGATTGAATCTCATGAAGATCGTATCCGGCACATGATGCAGATCCGCGATCTACAGGATGAAACCAATGGCTTTATGGTATTCATTCCATTATCTATGCAGCCTAAGAACAAGAATGCAGGGATTATGCGCCGCAACTCCGCTTATGAGGATCTGAAGACGATTGCGATCAGCAGATTAATGCTGGATAATTTCGATCACATCAAAGCGTACTTTATTAATATCGGTCCTCAGCTTACTCAAGTTGCACTGAACTTCGGTGCTTCTGACGTACATGGTACTATTCTTAAAGAACGCATTAGCCATGCGGCTGGTGCCTTAACACCTGAAGGCCTCACTCGCGATGAATTGATCTGGTTAGTAAAAGGTGCTGGACGAATTCCAGTAGAACGTGACACGTTCTACAATGCGATAAAGGTATACGAATAAAAGACTACCTAGATCCGTTACCCTATATTGGAAAGGAAGTTCGGTCAGCATGAGAACACTACTCGTTCTGGGCGGCGGCTATGGCGGCTTGGCCCTAATTCAAGAATTGCTCAATAATCACCTTCCTCAGGATATTGAAATTATCTTAATTGACCGAATGCCTTATCAAGGAATCAAAACGGAATATTATGCGCTTGCCGCGGGTACAGTAACTGACTATCACTTGCGGATCCAGTTTCCGGTTCATCCCCGTCTCACTATCCGTTACGGTGAGGTGAGTTCCATTGATTTGGAGAGTAGAATCATTACTATGGAGCCTGATGAGACTGTGTCTTATGACATACTTGCCATTGCACTAGGTTGTACCGACAATTACCATAACATCCCTGGAGCTGATCAATATACTTGCAGTATCCAGACCTTTGCAGGAACACGCGAAACTTACCAACGTTTAAACGATGTGAAGCCTTATGGAACAATTAACATTGTAGGCGGTGGACTAAGTGGAGTGGAATTGGCGGCAGAGCTTCGGGAGAGCCGGCCAGATCTTAATATTGCTATTCTGGATCGTGGTGAACGTGTCTTATCTGCCTTCCCTGCGAAGCTGTCACAGTACGTGGAGGAATGGTTTCACCACCACCAAGTACAGACACTTGGACGTGTCTCAGTATCCCATGTAGAGAAAGATGCGCTTTATAACGGTACAGAGGAAATTCTTTCAGATGTTACGGTATGGACCGCAGGGATTCAACCGGTGAAGGTTGTTCAGGAATTAACAGTCCCGAAGGATCGCGGAGGACGGATCATTTTGGATGAATATTATCGTGTACCTGATTATCCAGAAGTGTATGTAATTGGCGACTGTGCCAGCCTGCCATTCGCTCCAAGCGCACAAGCAGCAGGAGCGCAAGGTGAACAGGTTGCTCAGGTTATTCAAGCCATGTGGCGCGGCGAGACCCCTAAGCTTCATCCTATTCGTCTAAAGGGTACTTTAGGTTCACTAGGCAAGAAAGCTGGATTTGGTCTGATGGGCCAACGCTCCGTCAAAGGACGGGTTCCCCGTATCCTTAAGAGCGGGGTGCTCTGGATGTCAAAACGTACTTTAGGATAAACCTAAGGGCTGCTCTTTTCCGTTATAAATACGAAAAAGAGCAGCCCTTTATTTTCCACAAAAAGCATTTAATCAAGGTCCATATTGAACCAAGCCTCTAGCTCTTTGATTTTAGCATCAATTTTCTCTTCGAGCTCAGCAACCGTATCTGCTGCAACGATGTCTCCTTCAACCATTGCAAATGGAGTTAAATAACATTCCCCACAATTGTTCAGGCATCCGTATTCGATCACATCGTAATCTGGATTTCCTTCCAGCTTTTGCATTAGCTTGTCTGTTCCGTGACCCATGTTACTGGCACAAAATTCAATAATTGGTCTCATGATGATCTCCCTATTCCGCCTAACCATTTTATTTTTTAACTTTTTGTACTATAATGAACTTACGAAAGGAGTGATTGAGAAATGAGTGAGAATGCACAAAGCACCGAAATGTATGATGAAGTATTGGAAGTGCTTGATAAACTTCGTCCGTTCCTACAACGCGATGGCGGTGACGTTGAACTAGTCGATGTAGAAGACGGCATTGTGAAGTTGAAACTTATGGGTGCCTGCGGCAGCTGCCCAAGCTCCACGATCACCTTGAAAGCCGGGATTGAACGCGCCCTTCTTGAAGAAGTAGAAGGCGTACAAGAAGTTATGCAAGTATTCTAATCCCATTCAATATCATTCCCGATCCTCCTCTTCAGGAGATCGGGATTTTCTTATTATAGAGGATTTACACTTTCCCTACAACATACAGCATAAAACCCGCATGCCATTAGGCAGCGGGTTTTATGCTGTTTAGAGAATAAGTTATCTTTCTGTCTTAAAATGCTGGAATGATCGAGCCTTTATACTGCTCTTCAATGAATGCCTTCGCTTCTGGAGAATTCAGAGCAGCGACCAGCTTTTTGATTGCATCAGAATCTTTATTGTCAGGACGAGCTACCAGGATGTTAGCATAGGGGGAATCCGTACCTTCGATGAACAAAGCATCTTTAGTTGGCACTAGGTCAGCTTCCAGCGCATAGTTAGTGTTAATCAAGGCAAGATCCACTTCATCTAATTGACGGCCTAACATTGCTGCATCTAGCTCGATAATTTTAAGGTTTTTCTTATTTTCAGTAATATCCGCTTGAGTAGCTGTGATGTTGGTATCATCTTTTAATTTAATCAGTCCATTTTTGGCAAGCAGGATCAGTGCACGACCACCGTTTGTAGCATCATTAGGGATGGCTACTTTCGCACCATCAGCCAGCTCGTCGATGGATTTGATTTTCTTGGAATATGCACCAAAAGGTTCAACATGAACAGCTGTAACCGAAACTAGATCCGAACCGTTCTTTTGATTCTGGTCATCCAGGTAAGGCTGATGTTGGAAGAAGTTAGCATCCAGATTCTTCTCTGAAAGCTGAACGTTTGGTTGAACATAGTCAGTGAATTCTTTGATTTCCAATGTAATTCCTTGCGCTTCAAGCAATGGCTTAATAGCTTTTAAGATCTCAGCGTGTGGAACAGGTGAAGCACCAACCACCAATTTCACTGGTTCTGTAGTTGCAGCACCGTTTTCAGGTGCATTAGTGGCAGCCGAGTTAGAAGCATTATTGTTATTGCCGCAAGCAGCTAGCACCACAACCAATGTCAGACTAAAAAAAGTAAGTAGTAATTTTTTCATTTTAAATCCCCCTCTTATCCTTGGTATTTGTATGAATAAGGCTATATATAGACGTACCTTATTTCCGTGTAAAATGTCTTACTAGTCGATCACCGGCCATCTGTAGCAGTTGCACCAGTATGACCATCAAGACTACAGCGATAATCATAACTTCCTTCTCATAACGGTAATATCCATAACGGATCGCTAGATCACCTAGACCGCCGCCGCCTACCATCCCGGACATGGCCGTATAAGAGACCAGTGTAACCAGTGTGATCGTAACCCCGGCGAGCAGACCTGGACGAGCCTCTGGCAAAAGAACACGCATAACGATTTGATTCGTCGATGCCCCCATACCTTGTGCCGCTTCGATCACTCCGCGGTCTACCTCTCTTAGTGCCGTCTCTACCAGACGGGCAAAAAACGGAGCAGCACCAATCACAAGCGGTGGAATCGTGCCCAGTACACCAATGGCGGTACCAACAACGGCTTTACTAAAAGGAATCAATGCCACCATCAAAATGATAAATGGTACGGATCGTAGAATGTTTACAATGAACGATAAGACCGAGTAAGTTACTCTGATTACTATACTATTCGATCTTCCCCATAAATACAATAGAATTCCGAGTGGTAAACCAAGAATAATTGTGAATATTCCGGAAAATAGTAACATTTCCAAAGTAGCAACGGTAGCATCCATCATTTCTTGCCAGTTTAAATCTGCGAAATTCATTACGAAATCACCTCCACTTCAAGCCCTTGAGCGGTTAGTTCAGCTATCGTCACAGCAATCGCTTCAGCGGGTCCTTCGAACCGAACAATCATTTGCCCATAAGGTACGTCTTTAATCGTTGAGATGGTACCATGCAGAATGGCAAAGCTAACACCTGTCTCACGTACTACATTGGAAAGGGCAGAGCCGTAGGTCTTCTCTCCGAAAAAGGTAATTTTGACGGCCTGAGAGTTGTCCCCAGCAGCAGCGTCAAGCGCCGTACGAAGGGGGCCCTCATTCTGTGATTCACTGCGAATGAAATCGCGAGTGACCTCATGCTGCGGCTTCAGGAATACATCCGTCACTTTACCCTGCTCAACGATACCACCACCATGAATGACCGCAACACGGTCGCAGATGCTCTGAATCACGTGCATTTCGTGAGTGATCAGCACAATGGTCAGATGGAATCGTTTATTAATATCGAGCAATAGCTTAAGAATAGAGTCTGTCGTTTGTGGGTCAAGCGCAGAGGTTGCCTCGTCACACAGCAGCACATCAGGGTCGCTGGCAAGTGCCCGTGCGATGCCGACCCGTTGCTTTTGCCCTCCTGATAATTGAGAGGGATACTTATCCTTGTGATCTTCAAGCCCCACTAGGGCAAGCAAGTCTTTTACTTTTGCATCAATACCTGTTCTCGAAACGCCTGTGAGTCGCAGAGGAAAAGCAATATTATCGTACACCGTCGCTGAAGATAGCAGATTGAAATGTTGAAAAATCATCCCAATTTTGCGCCGCTGTTCCTGCAGCTGAGCTTGGCTAAGACTGGTTAGCTCTACACCATCAACCCAAACTTCTCCTTCTGTCGGACGTTCCAACAGATTAATGCATCGGATCAATGTACTTTTCCCCGCGCCAGAATGGCCAATGACTCCGAATATTTCACCTTTTTCGATAGACAGATTCAATCCGGAAAGTGCTGTAGCCGCATGGCTGCCTTTTCCAAATACCTTTGTTATTCCTTTTAGATTAATCAACGCTCGTCGCCCCCTTTATATTTCACTTATTCCATACAAAAAAACCTCCGACGATCGATGCAGATCGCAAGAGGCTCTGTGTGTTTATTTAGACAATGCCTTCTCATCTGCCAACGACCACAAACCTTGCGTCATTGTAGGAATTAGCACCATGACATTTGTATATAACGCTAATCGCGCTGTATACAAATCGGTTGCCGGGCTTCATCGGGCCTATCCCTCCGCCACTCTCGATAAGATATAGAGTATGAAATTTTTATGTTTGAATTCGTACAGACTTTAATGCAAGCATAAGTATAGTAAGTTTCTTGTTTTTTGTCAAAAGGAAATATCTTGAACGCTTAGGATTGTATGCTCTTTGCCTTGCTGATTTCCTTACGCAGCTGTTCATTGCTGTAGCTGAATGCCGCGATTAATGTTTTACAGTTCATTTCAAGGGACTGCTTTAAATCCTCAAGATGGCTATCTAAATCCTCAAGCTGAATTTTGTCATGCAAGCCTTGATGTCGCTGCCATAAATCATCCTGCATTTCGGAATTCATATAATGAATTTCAGCATTTCTGCGCTTGCGTAGATTCTCCAGTGGATCACGATAAGAGTTCTTGATCTGTTCCAGTTGATCCGCTAACGCAGGATGCACATTCAATAACTGAAGTTGACGCAGCACTGTAAAATAAGAAAAATGCGTTTTTAATTTGGAGGTTTTGAGGTCATAAAAATGATTCAGCACCGTTCCAAGCTTGTCCAGAAGAGAGAATACACGAATAAATCCATCTTTATAAAAATAAACATAACGCGCATAATCGCCTTGTTCCACTGGTGACATATCGTCCATATAACCAGCGATTACCGATTTCCGGTAAAAAGCGGCCGCGAACCAGCTTTGCTCCAATTCATCCAGTGACGAGATCAGTCCACGTGTCCAAATCTCCAGCTTGCGGTATTCATGGTCATTATCCTCATGAGCGTTCATTTCCTTGCGCAGTAAGGCTGCAAATGTGGCCATGTTCTCCATCGCGTCAGCCAATACACCGCTGTTCTTTCGAGGCGGCTCTCCAAGTATAACCCGCAGCATATCCCAGTCCTCCTAAAGTTTTATCCAGCACCACGATATACCGATTTCCACTTTATTATTCCGCAGGTAAAGCGACTCTATCCACGGTGGGAACTTTCTACTAAGGGCGTTACAACGGTGTCATTGGATTTGCTCTATTTTTTTCAACAACAACATTTCTCGCGCGATTCAGCTGCCAGACTCTTACACTCATATAACATAGAACACCAAACAAACAGGCAATCAACAAAATATGAGCCAAGGCGGCAAATATGTACAATCTTTCATTATCAAGCGTGTAAACAACAGCAGCTCCACTAAACACCTGCATCAAGCATAGCAGAACAGCAGCTACGCCAAGAGCTCTTAGCTCTGGGTAATCCTTATGCTTCCAAAAGGCTAAATGACCAAGCACCGCAGTAAGTATAAATAAGATCAAAGCCGCAATCCGGTGTGTAAAAACAATACCTACTCCCCCGGAAAGCTCGGGAACCCATTCACCGTTACAGAGCGGCCAGCCAGAACATCCACCGCGCGAATCCGTATGACTAACAAAGGCTCCAATATAAACAACAACATAGGAATATAAGGCCGTTAAGCAGGTTAAATTGCGGAAAGCCTTGCTGACGGGTTTCTTCTGTAGCTCCACCTTAGGATCGTACTCACCTGCTTCATGTCTCCTTTTAGCTCCGAGAGCCAGCATCAGAGAACTTGAAAAAGCGATTAAGGAGAAGCCCATATGCAGTGCCATCACAGCAGCTGATTGGGATTTAATTACTGCAAGCGCTCCCATACCACCTTGAACAATTACAAACAGTAAAGTCATGAATGCATATGCTAACAAGTCCTTCCGATTTCGGGCATAACGCCAAAAAGCAAACATCGAGGCAAGTGACAATAACCCAGCCAAGCCGCTAAACAAGCGATGGGTGTATTCAATCATCGAACCTACAGTATAAGCCGGAATTAATTTCCCATGACAGAGCGGCCATTCATTTCCGCATTCCAATCCCGATCCAGTCTTCGTTACTACCGCTCCCCCTAGTACAGCGAGGAACATGATAAGGCAAGTAAGATAACTAAGCCATTTCAACTGATTTGTCGTCAAAAAATATCACCCGCAGTTTTTAGGAATGAAGAAGCATCTTAAAAAACCACCGCTTTTGCTCAAACAGGCGAAAGCGGTGGTTTTCCGGAATTACTGTTGAAGGCTTTGATGCACTAGAACCGCTTTATCCAGGAAATTCTCAATTTCCTCGCGGGATTTACGTAATTTATTAACGAATCTAACCAATTCACGTCCATCGGAATACGCTACAAAGCTTGGAATACCCATAATATTTTGTTCCTGACTAACGTCACCTACAGCATCAACGTCAACCTCAACCAGCGTTAGACGATCTGCATAGGCTTGCTCTACCTCAGGAATAAAGGGATCGATAAATTTACAATCCGAGCACCAGTCCGCCTTGAAGATGGCTACAGTTAATCGAGGAGATTGAATGGCTACTTGAAATTCACCAGGA
The DNA here is from genome assembly GCF_029893135.1 of Paenibacillus sp. PastF-3. NCBI lineage: Bacteria > Bacillati > Bacillota > Bacilli > Caryophanales > Paenibacillaceae > Paenibacillus > Paenibacillus sp. PastF-3. Next base: position 180,335 of record NZ_JARXWM010000010.1, read on the forward strand.
GAACTAATTTTGTCCATTGTTAATTCAGTCCTTTCTTCCATATCTGTCAAATTTCTATTCTTTAAGTGAAGCAAAATGTCATGCAGAAGTCAAACTTATTCTCGCATACGAACACGCGCAGGCTGTAATTTCATCAGCGGATTCAACAATTTTTGCAATGCACGCGGATAACTGGAGATTTCCTGTTTAGTAAGCACACCCAGTACAATTAGCATGACCAGATAAATAATAACAACTGCTGCCCCTACAACAAGACAAGTGATCAGAAACGCCAGACGTGCAGGCATTAGATCTGTTAACAGAATTCCAGCTTGGTTCAAACCAAAACCAATACCACCGGACACCAGAACTGCAATTGCGAAGCCGCCCCACCGTTTACCCATAATTTCGAAAGGTACAATGGATTTCAGCATCCGTAAGTTAAGAATAGTAATGACTACGAAACAAAGTGCTGTTGCGCCGATAATCCCGTAGATCCCAAATACCTTACTTAGTAAGAAGCTCGCGGCTAATTTAACAATAATACCCACTAGCACATAATACATTGAAATACGTGATTTGCCCATACCGAGCAAGATGGAGTTCGTTGTCATCATGGTGATCTGAAAGATCGTTCCAATCGTAAGCATCGCCACAATTCCGCTTCCGTCCAAGCTGCTGAACAGTAACCCATTCACAGAATAGGCCGCTGCCACAAGCGCCAATACAATTGGCATCCCTGTCAGGATAGAAATCCGCAAAGCAAGTGTAATTTGCTTCTTCAAGTGTCCCTCATCACGACGGGCATAGGCAGCTGATATGATCGGAATCAGCGAGGTACCTAGCGCAATGGCTAGTACCGGTGGAATTCCGGCCACACTTTGTGCACGCGTGGTTAGTATACCCAAAGCTGCTGTTGCACTCTCTCTCCCCATCTGATCGATAAGCAGTGGAACAGCCAAAGAAGTATCAATCACATTCACTACGGGAATCGTAAGTGAAGAGAGCACGATCGGAATTGATAGTGTGAAAATATCCTTGTAAATTCCCCAAATCGGCAATTTTTGAGTGGTATTGTAATTTAATCCTTGCTGTTTATCCTCTCGGCGCAGCTTGATTGCAAAATAAATCATGACACCAAATGCTGCTATACTACCAATTACGCTACCGAAGGATGCTCCTGCTGCTATAGTTGTATTGTTATATCCCTGCTGTAATAGAATATAAGCTAATAAAATAGCGACTAGTACGCGAGCAAACTGCTCTACAATCTGTGAAATACCACCGGCCATCATATTGTTGCGCCCTTGAAAATAACCGCGCAGCATGGCAATTGCCGGAAAAAGTAAAAGTGCAGGTGCAATAGCCCTAACTGCCATCGCTGACTCAGGTACGTCAGCAATATGTGTCGCATAGAACGGAGCGCCGAAGTACAGCAAGGCAGTCATGATTACCCCTGCTGCTACTGAAAATATCAATGCTGCATGATATACTTGTCTCGCTTCTTCAGGACGATTCAGAGCGTACCGCTCGGAGACCATTTTACTGAGCGTACTTGGAATACCTGCTGTAGCCACGGTGAGCAGCATTAAATAGATATTGTTCGATACCCCAAATGATGCTCTCCCCACATCATCAAAAATATGATCCAGCGGCACCCGCTGAACAAGCCCGAGTACCCTTGCCACCAAAGCTGCAGCAGCAAGGATAAGCGTGCCTTTTACGAAAGACTCTTTCTTGGACAAACCATTTCCCCTTCTTCACTGTTAAAATTAAAACCGGACGACCCATATAAAAAAGAGGACGACCATAATAATTTGTAGCACAATTTTGACAACAGTACTACTAAACAACCCAAGTATGGATCCTACACTTACTTTGGCAGCTTTAGCTGGTGAAGAACCCACGATCAATTCTCCTATAAAGGCACCCAGAAACGGACCAATAATAAGTCCAAAGGCTGGGATTACAAAAGGACCAATGATTAGCCCAATCGTACTCCCGATAATCGATGAACGTGAGCCGCCAAATTTCTTAACGCCCCACGCCCCTACAACGTAATCAGCAATAAATAGAACTACAACGATCAGCGTTTGAATGATCCAGAACCAAACACCAAAAGGCTCGAAAGAAAAGAACCAGCCATATACGAAAAAAGCAAGATAAATCGCAAGTGCACCCGGCAGTATAGGATACACTGCCCCGGCTAGCCCTACGGCAAATAAAGCAATAATAAGAATCCAACCCAGGATCGTCAATACTTAACCTCCTAATAGCAAATATGCTCTATGGATTCACTTCGCAATAGCTTCATTAAAAATATATTTTTGAATGACTTCTGCAATTCCATCATTATTATTAGAAGCCACCACAGCGTCAGCCTCTTCTTTAACCGTCTCCTGAGCGTTGCCCATGGCAACCCCAAGCCCTGACTGCTGAATCGCTGCAAGGTCGTTGAGACTATCACCAACCGCTATAACTTGGGACATGTCTAGTCCTAGGAGCTTACAGACTTCCATGATTCCGGCTGCTTTATTCACTCCAAGAGGGTTAATCTCCAGGTTATGCGGAGAGGAGTTCGTAATCTCCAGCCCACCCATATCTTGAAGACGAAGCAGCAGCTTATGACGAAGCTCATCATCTTCGGTGTGATAACCGAATTTAAGCCATTCTCTGCCCGTTACATCCCCATCCCAGTTATCCTGTTTGTGGACCTTTTCCGTAGAATAGGCCCAGAACCAGATGTCATCTTCTTTAGCAAGTTCATACATTTGTTGTACCAGCATAGGGTCCATCAAGGATCGCCGATAAATTTCGTGCGGTGCTCGCCATACCTCACTACCGTTCACAGTAATCATAGGTGTTTCTAGTCCAAGCTGCTCAGCATATGGAAATGCACTTGTAAAAGCCCGGCCTGTCGATAGACAGACATGAACGCCTGCGTCGACCGCCTTTTGAAGCCATTTCACCGTTGTAGGTGTAATAATCTGTTCATCATTCAGTAGGGTTCCATCCATATCCAAAGCAAGCAGGCGGTATTTGGCAGTCATTGCCACCCCTCCATTCTTTTATGCTCTCAATAGAGCAGCTGTTTATTTTTTAATCATTATTCACCTTAGAGTCGAAGTTACTGAGTACCTGTAGTCGTTCCTTCATTCGCAGGATCATTCGTATTATTACCGGACTGTAGACTCTTCTTCGGAACGCCATCAAGTCCATATTCCCAATCATAAGCATCAAAAATTTTGCGTGCGACCGGCGCAGCACTCTGGGAACCAAAGCCCCCTTCTGGAATAACTACGGCTACGGCCAGCTTAGGATTATTTCGTGGGGCATAGGCAATAAATACACCGTTATCGCGAATTTGACCCTTTGCCACTTGTTGCGATGTTCCCGTCTTACGAGCAAAATCATAAGGGAAATTAGAAAAAGCACTCACTTCACTTCGCATACCCTGTTGGATTTCTTTCCAGTAGGATTTATCGAAGGCGGTTACCTCATCTAGCACTTCACGACCGAACTCCTTAATTACTTTTCCGTCAGCATCTGTAATCTTGCTAACTAGCTGAGGTTTGATCCGCTGTCCTTCATTAGCAAGTGTAGCTACGTATTGCGCAAGCTGCAACACTGTATAACTACCTTGTTGCCCGAAAGAAGCATATACAAGTGCCGCTTGGGCACTACCTGCCGCCTCTATATTGGTATAGTTAATCTGTCCTAAGAATTCATTGGGCAGACCACTTCCCGTGGATACACCAAGACCAAACTCTTTCATATACCTATCCCAGATATCTACGCCTTTGCTTTTGTATTTGTCATACAATCGTTTACCGATCATATCAACCATGAACGCATTCGACGATTTCTCAATCGCTCTTGCAGGGTCCATAGAACCGTACACATGTCCTCCAGAGTTTCTTACCTTGGTTTCATGACCAGCTTTACCAAAAGTCGCGAAACCTCTATCTGAATAGTAAGTTGAAGGTGTAAAGAGGCCTTCATTCAGACCGACAAGTACGCTTAAAGGTTTAATCGTTGAACCTAATAGCAATACAGACCTAAGCCCATTCCCTGAAGTTCCTGAAGAAATCGGATTAATGGTTCCGTTCTGGTAGTTATTCATAATACTGTTCCAGACATCTGTTGATAAAGAGCCTGATGTCCAAATATTCGTATCGTAGTCCGGCATACTTGCCATACTGACGATATTCCCCGTATCGACTTCCATCGCTACAGCATAACCAGTTAAAGCATTAGGATGCGTTTTTCCCTGTACAGGATTGGAATGCAGCCACTTAATCTGATCCATAATTGCCTGCTCTGTCTTCATCTGAATGCTCTTATTAATGGTTGTCCAGACGTCATTACCTTTTACAGGAGGAACTACACGTTCGACTTTTTCTGCCATGTTCTGTGGATTGACGGAGATTTCCTGATAGCCGTTTTGTCCCCGAAGCTCTCTCTGATACTGCAGCTCCAGGCCGTCAAATCCGACAAATTCGTCGTCTTTATAAGTTAGTCCTGGCTCCGGATTGTTCTTCATTGCATTTAAGATATTCTTATAAATATTAAGGCTGTTTGCTGATTTAAAAGGCTTGATATAACCTACCGTCTGTACGGCAACCGTATCTTTGTCGTAATGACGAATGCTTTCCTCGACAATCTCAAGGCCTGGGTATTCATCCTTATGTTCCATGAAATAGGCTACTTCCTGAGTCGTTAGATCAGCCTTAATTCGCCGTGCCATAAAGCCTAGTGATTTCCGGAAATATAAATCCAGTGCCTCAATAACATCTTTTTCTGTCATTTTCTCAGCTTTTGGATCACCGTATTTATTGAAATCAGCTACCAGCTTAGCCGCCAATGCATCTGATTTAGCTTTCGCTTCAGGGGTCAGAGTAGTTTTACCGGAAATTTTATCTGTTTGCTTGGCGGTAAACTCCTTATTAAGCGTAATATACAGCGATTGAACCGGCGTAGAGTACGCTAACTTCTCACCTTCAGCAGCATAAATTACACCTCTCATGGAAGCTAGCGGTACATTTTTGGTATCTCTGCTTGTCTCCACTTCAGTTAAAGTGGGTCCTTCCACGAATTGCAACACAGCCAGGCGTATAATAATTACGCAAAATATAACAAACGTGCTAAAGAAAAACACGTTGAGTCGCAGGCCTATGGAACTTTTACTGTTGGTCTCATCTGGAGGCGAGGCCTGCTTACGGAAAAAACTCACAGTTTATTTCTCTCCTTTTTTCTCTAATTATTCTTGAACGGGGCCTGACGCAGGAGCAACATTCTTTTTCGGCACACCATCGAGCCCGTACTCCCAATCATAGGCGTCAAAAATTTTACGAGCCACCGGAGCAGCGCTGTTGGACCCAAAGCCCCCTTCTGGTATAACAACCGCTACGGCCAGCTTCGGATTATCTCGCGGAGCAAAAGCAATAAATACCCCATTATCGCGGTTAATATTTTTTCTATCTGTTTTTTCAGAGGTACCTGTCTTACGTGCAAAATCATAAGGGAAATCATCAAAAGCACTAACTTTACTGCTCATCCCCTGTTTGATCTCTTTCCAGTAGGATTTGTCAAATGTTACTGTATTAAGCACTTCTCGTTTAAATTCCTTAACCAACTTCCCTTGTGCATCCGTGATCTTACTAACAAGTTGAGGCTTAATACGCACCCCTTCATTAGCAAGCGTAGAAGCATACTGGGCAAGCTGCAATGTAGTATAACTGCCCTGTTGGCCAAAAGAAGCATAGATAAGTGCGGCCTGCGAGCTGCCTGCGGCCTTAAGATCAGTATAGTTAATCTGGCCCGGTGATTCGCCTGGGAGACCACTTTTCGTTGATACACCCAGCCCGAATTCTTTCATATATCTGTCCCAGACCTCTATGCCTTTATCCCCCGGATATTTCTTGTAAAGCTGCTTACCCACCATATCAATCATAAATACGTTAGAAGAGTCTCTAATAGCTTTAGCTGGATCTAGTGGACCATATACGTGACCCGATGAATTTCGTACGGATGATTTATTATCCTTACCGAAATAAGTAATGCCCACATCTGAATAGGTTGTTGAGGTATTAAAAAAACCTTCATTTAAACCAATTAACACACTTAATGGTTTGATCGTAGATCCCATAAACACAAGTGAACTAAAATCATGACCTGATCTACCAGATGAATTTGAAGTAATCGTACCATTTAGATGATTATTCATAATTTTATTCCAGACAGTTGTCGGTAAGGAGTCTTTGGTCCATACATTTGAATCGTAATCCGGCATGCTTGCCATGGCGACAATATTTCCAGTCTCCACTTCCATGGCTACGGCATATCCGGTTAAAGCATCTGGATGCGTCTCACCTTGAACAGCATTGGTATGCAGCCATTTAATCTGATCCAATATGGCCTGTTCTGTCTTCATCTGAATCTTCTTATTAAGGGTCATCCAAATATTATTACCCTTTACAGGAGCAACGTTCTGTTCAACCTTCTCAGCCATATTCTGAGGAGTCACCGAAATGACCTGATAACCATTTTCTCCTCGTAGCTCTCGTTGATACTGCATTTCCAGACCATCAAACCCCACATATTCTTCTGCTTTATACATAAGTCCAGGGGGAGAATCTTTTTTCATTTCACTACGGACATTCTTATACATCGCTATATCTTCAGTCGATTTAAATGGCTTTCCAAAGCCGACTGTCTGCACCGCTACCGTATCTTTATCGTAGTGACGAACGCTCTCCTCCACGATCGTTAGCCCCGGATAATTGTCTTTATGCTCCATGAAATAGGCTATTTCCTTTGGAATTAATCCAGTCTTGATCCGTCGCGGCACATAACCTAAATACTTTTTGAAATCTAAATCTAATGAATCCAAGATATCTTGCTGCGTCAGCTTCGGTGCATTCGGATCTCCATATTTAGCAAAATCAGCTGCAAGCCTTACTGCAAGCATATCGGAGTTGTACTTCGCCTTCTCCGTAAGTGAGGTCTCACCTGTTACTTTATCTGTCGTTCTAGCTGTGTAATCTTTAGTTAATGTAAGGTAAAGCGACTCCGTAGGTGTTGAATAGGCAATCTGCTCTCCTTCGGCAGCAAAAATAATCCCACGCATCGCTGCGAGCGGAACAATTTTCGTTTCCCGGCTCGTTTCTTCTTCACTCAACAGAGCTCCCTCAGTAAACTGTAAACCTGCAAGACGTACGATAATAATACAAAAAATAAAAAAAGTGCCAAAGAAAAAAACATTCAGTCTCAGACCTACAGAATTTCTTGAAGATATCCCGTCCTTAGGCGGGGGCTGCTTACCAAACAAACTCACCAGCTTTCTCCCCTTCTACAAAATAGAATGTCTGACATCCCTTTGCCTGCGACATTGCTCTTATGATGAAGGTGATCTCTAAGCTGCTTATTGTAAGCATGCCCTCGCATTTAAGTTAGAACTGACGTTACTTGAGTTTATTGTACCACACCCCAGGAGTTCAGCGCCCTCACTCAGAGGGCGTTCTCCCTAATATGCGTTTCATCAAAATCCTTCGGATTGAACCAATCTCCGCTGCTAGCCCAAGTCGGATCCAGCGGGATCCAAGCTTGCCGATCACTTATATATACTTCATTCCAAGCATGTGCACCATACCCGCCACGCCCATCATAACCCTGACCTGTTACAACCCGAACCTGCAAGCCCTGTGAACGAGCCATCACAGCGTACAGTCGGGCATAGTCTATACATACCCCTTGCCGAGTGTCGAATGTATCCTGTGGTGTTTGTTCATGCCAGACCCTGTTTTGCAAATAATTATCAGCTTTAGCATAATCATAAGTCACGCGTGTACCTACCCAATCATAGAGAAGTCTCGCTTTTTTCTCTTCATCTTGCGCTTGTCCAACAATGTCTTCTGCTGCTCCTATAATATCCTGAGGAATTTCATGATCGATAACCTCATATTTCCTGCGAAGGATATCATTCATCTCTGCTGCAACGGTCTTCGTCAGAATAGGGAGTTTCTTCTGCACAGTCTCACCAACAATAGGTTCAAATACAGCTGCAGCGCTCTGACTATAGATTGGAGAGGACTCCACATAACGACTAAATCCACTCTCCGGATTTAATCCAACACAGATGAAAAGAGCGAGAACAATTACCAGACTACGCATTAAACCGATAATTAATCCAACGATTGCTCCTCCCATACGGCTAACCTGCGTAATCTTTCTGTCTTTAAACTTCTTAGTACGCCGCAATTGTGGAAAAGGAAGCAACATGGATAACAACCCTAAGAGCATACGAATTAACAGATAAGAAATCAGGAGTAATAACAGAAATCTAACTAGCGGTGATTCTGATAACACAGACACCGCCGTATAATAAATTTGCTGCCATTGTGTAAGCTTCGTGTCAGGAAGACTAATCCCCGACGCCCAAGTCTCTACATAGGGATTGAGGTAGGCTGCAGCTGGGATAGCTAATACCAAAGATGCTATAGTAAATAATCCTGTTCCCAGCAGCCCAAATAATCTTCCGGTAGCACTTGAGAAACCTCTGCTCCAGCCTTGCAATAGAGAGAAGACTACAACCAGCAGGAGGGCGATCGAGATGATATTAGCATCACTTACACTAGTCATCCATCCGTTTATCATATTCGCTCTCTCCTTTCAGTCGCGCGCTTGCTCGCTTGTTATATTTTTGAGCCCAAGCCTGTTATTGATGTTTGCGGGCTTCCTCGATAAATGTTTTTGTCGTATCAGTAACACTCCACTTCCCAAGACTAACACCACGGAATGTAACCTCTACTTTATCTTCACCCGCTGCGCCCTTCACTTCAATATTCGGCGTTGTAATCGTAAAGGTCCCGTCTCCATTTGAAGTGTACTTCGCATCCTGCGCTTCTTTAAGCATAACCTCTTGCGCTTCCTTCTTTAGCGTGCTTACCGTTCCATCTGCCACCTTATTCACAGCGTTACCAATTTGGTCCATTGTAACACCACTATAGATGAACAAACCTACAACGATCACAATGACAATCGCCCATTTCAGAACGGTTTTAACCAAATTAACAACCGCAAACAGCAGGACAAGCGCAATTACAATAACTAACCAATTTTCCCTTATAAACTGTGACCATACCTCTGGATCCATCAATCTCACAACACCCCTATCGCCTAGTTTCGTCCCAAGGATTCTCTCTTCCCATAGACATAACGCCAATATTAATTATTATACATGAATACCCATCATAATTCATGGTTCCACCCTCCGTAAAAGGTATACCTACGAGTGGAATTAAAAAAGCGGTATAAGCCCTCTCTGTCCCACGTAAAGTACAAGTAGTGCTTAAGAATTGGTTCTTCATTATTACGCCGTCCTGCATTCACTTGTGCTGTAGGTGGCTCTCGGAGGTGTTTCCCTGTGAAAACTGCGCTGTGGCTATACTTATTTCTCTTTTTGGCGTTCTTCGATTTACATGCTCAGTATCCCGTCCTTACGCCCTTTGCCATCTCTCTTGGCGCGGGACCCACCTTTATTGGCTGGATGATGGGCATGTACTCGTTGACCCACCTTCCCGGCAATCTGCTTGCAGGCGTACTCGTCGATCGTAATGGCTCCCGCCGCTACATCGTCTTCAGCCTTGTCGCAGCGGGAGCTATCCTACTGCTGCAAGCTCATGTACAGCTTCCATGGCATCTGCTAATGCTAAGAGCAGCAAGTGGATTCGTGCTCGCTTTTCTCTCTCCAGCCTGTATGACGTTACTAGCTTCTTTATCATCGGATGCCACAGAGCAGGGTAAATATATGTCAGGACATGGTATCGTTCATACGTTAGCTTCCGTTGTATCGCCTGCCGCGGGAGCTTTTATCGTAGCAAAAGCCGGCTACTCTGGTACCTTCACCACACTTGGATGGCTCCTTATCGCAACAGGAATCATGGCTTTTTTTAGTGTACCTGCACCTTCGAGACATATCTTAAAGCCGCTAAGCTCAGCGCAATCCTCATTAAAAGTTCCAGATAAACCTTCTATTCCAGCGAAAGATGATGATCAGGTATCCAAACGGTATTACCTTTTACCTTTTTTCGTTTCCTGTTCACAAGGCGTTCTCTTTTTCGAGCTCCCACTATCTCAAACAGGGAGTAATAGTATCCTTTCCACAGGTATACTCCTGTCACTCCTCAGTTTAGGTGCTTTGGTAACGCTTAGCATGCTCTTCCTGAACCGTCTATCACCAGGAGGAAGAATAGCAGCGGCATTACTGGGAATGGCTATCTGCTTCTTTGGACTCGCCTCATTCCACAGTATCCCGACTGCTGCGATTCTTTTTGTGCTCGGTGCAGCCAAAGGAGTGCTATTTCCTGCAATGGCCTCACTCTTCATTAGTCTAGGTGGCCCTGGGCGAATGGGTCGGACTTTCTCCATGCAATCGATAGCCATGTCACTTGGTGCATTCGCTGGTCCCGTGGCTGCCGGACAGTTAAGGTCCTTTGTTTCTCCTTACTTCATAGCCTTTCTAGTTCTAATGGTAGCATTGCTTCTTCTTCCACCTAAAAACACAGGGAAACTATCGAACCTTACTTCCAAATGGAAAGGGCGAGCCGCATGATTCTTTGCTTTTACGACATTTCCCGGGGAATGAAGACTTTCCTGCCGAAACAGTTGTTAAAAATGACGATCCTTCGGTAAACTATAATGAGCCTGATGCTTGGACCCATTTCCGGAGGTGATTGTCAGCTAATGTCCATAACGATTATTGTCGAAGGTAAGAACGACCGCAGCAGATTACGACGCGTGCTGGTACCGGAAGTAGAAATCCTATGTACCTTTGGTACATTAAATACACTAAAATTAGAATCCCTCCGGCAACAAGTAGGAGATGGAGAGGTATACCTTTATTTGGATAACGACAGCTCTGGCAAAAAAATACGCAGTGTGCTCCGGGATGCCTTCCCAGATGCCGATCATATTTATACTCGCCGCGGATATGCAGGTGTGGAAGGTACGCCTGATGAATACAACATCACTCAGCTCGAAAAAGCCGGTTTGGAAGATTTTATCATCTACCCTGAACCACTTCCATTTTAGCTGAAGCAAGTATAAGGATAATGTATAGCAGGAAACTTATACTATCGTATATAAAAAAACGCCTTTTTCGTTATCCCCCAATAAAAAGGGATTCGAAAAAGGCGTTTTTAAGATTTGATGTTCTATTCCCGAGCCAATTCCTTCAGCTGGTCGGCAAGAAATTCAGGCGTTACATTCTCCGTATCTCCTGCGTCATACAATGCACGAAGTCGATTATCTCGGTCAACTAGCGCTATACGGTTGGCATGTACGAAATTTTCTTTGGAATTCCCTGCGATTAATACTTTAAAAGAATTCGTTGCTAACTTACGAACTTCTTCCTGATCCCCCCGCAAGAAATACCATCCATCATAATTCGCCTGAAAACGGTCTGCAAAAGTCTTAATAGCTTCCCGAGTATCATTCTTCGGGTCAAAAGAGATAGAAACAAACTCCGTATCTTTACCAAAACTGCCATCCTCGACCAGAATCTTCTGTGTCTGAGATAACAAAAACGTAGTTATGGGACATACATCCGGACACTGTGTAAAAAAGAAGTATACCAGCCGTGCTTTACCTTGTGTATCAGCCAGAGTAACCTGGTCTCCATTCACATTTTCAAGAGAAAAGTCCTGTACTTCTCCGATTACTGGCAATTTTTCTTTTCCTAAATTTAAAGCGTTAATTGCCAGATAACCAGCCATAATCAAAGCAAGTATTAGCAGAAGCCAAGTCCATTTATAACGCTTAAAGGTCTGCACGGACACGTATACCCTCCCTCTTCTTAACCGTGAATCGTATTTAATACAAGTACGATCAAACTAACCGTCAGGTAGTTAATGGAGAAGAGGAAGTTCTTCTTCGCCCAAACTTCATCATCCTTTGCCTTAAAACCCATCAAGGTCAATATTAACCAAGCCAAGGACAACGCTGATGAAATGATTAGAAAAAATATGCCTGCGTAATCGTAGGCGTACATTAACACTGGAATAGGCAGCAAAAGGGCTACATAAGGAATCATCTGAAATTTCGTACGTCGTGTTCCTTTAACTACAGGTAGTAATGGAAATCCTGCCGCTCTATATTCTTCTTTACGTCTAATGCCCAACGCCCAGAAGTGAGGGGGTTGCCATAGAAACAACATGGCAAAGATCAGCCAAGCGCCTAGATCAACCGTTCCTGAAACCGCAACATAACCAATTACCGGGGGCATTGCTCCAGAAATCGCACCTACAGAGGTGCTCCATGTGGATGTCCGCTTCAACCAAAGCGTGTATACTACTACGTAAACGAACATGCCAACAATTCCAAACAAACCAGCAAGCATACCTGAAAAAGCAAACAGCACGATCAAACCTGCAATACCAAGCCCAATGGCGTATAATAATACAGTGTTTGGTTTCAGTCGTCCTGTAGGAAGCCCCCGTTCACGGGTTCTTTCCATCTTCATGTCCAGATCCCGGTCGAAATAGTTATTAAAAACACAGGCCGAAGCCATAACCAGCATTGTACCGAGCAGAGTCAGAACTAATCTGCCGTAATGAACATCCCAACCCGAGGCCAACCAATATCCCGCAAACGCCGCAATAAGGTTAGATCGGATAATACCGGGTTTTGTTACAGCAATGAAATCACGCCAGCTAGCACCTTCCGGTGGAGATTTTGCAGACATGGCTGCAGAATCGGAAGAAGCTTGAAATGTTATATGATTGTCCACACCTAATGATCCTCCTTCTAAACGAAAATCTAACGTTCTAACCGAAGTATTCACTACTTCGCTGTTAACTTTATCATAACAAACCCGTGAAGACTTTGACAGTCATGGGGCAGTAAGTTCATGAATTCGACAATTACGTGACAATATTTATTTAATTTATCTTTCAATCCCCCTAATAACCAGAGCTGTATTTGGGTAATTATTAAGAGAGAACTTCCTAACAACAAAGGAGAACTGACCAATGGATACTGCTACACATTTAGTTATGGGCCTAGGCTTAGCCGGGCTTTCCTTCGTTGATCCCATCGTTGCTTCTGATCCGAAACTGGCCGGGGCTGTTATGCTGGCAACAGTGCTCGCCTCTCAGGCTCCTGATGCCGATACTGCGCTACGACTGAAGGATAATGCGTTGTATATTCGTAATCACCGAGGAATCACACATTCCCTACCCTTTCTAATTCTGTGGCCCGCCCTGATTTCCTTCGTGTTGGGGCCTTTATTTGGCTTTACTGATTTACAAGCCCTAAGCCACATCGCACTCTGGAGCTTCATTGGCGTAGGTGTTCACGTATTTTCTGATCTATTTAATACCTATGGCACTCAGGCTGCACGTCCATTCACAGAGAAATGGATTGCCTGGAACATCATCCACATTTTTGACCCGTTTATATTTGGTAGCCATATCGCAGCCATCCTTCTCTGGATCACCGGTATCGTTCCGCCGCAACCTTTATTTATTACGCTGTATGCCTGTACAATTCTTTATTATATTTGGAGAACCGTCGTTCACGCACGCCTTACGCGTAATATCAAACTCAAGGACTTACATCATAATGCCGGCGAACGTTATATTGTAATCCCTACAATTTCTCTAAAGCGCTGGAACGTAGTAAAAGTGAAAAAAGATGGTAGCTATGATGTTGGGCAGTTAGTCAATCATCGATTGGAATGGTTCAAACATGCTGTATGCTCGAATCATCCCGCTGTGGAAATATCCAAGTCGCACCCTGATATTCAGTCCTTTCTATACTTCACCTCTTATGCAGTAGCCGAAGTCGAAGAACTTCCTTCAGGATATATGGTGCGCTGGGGGGACGTACGTTATTTACATCGTAAACAATACCCATTTGTGGCTGTATTAGTGATGGACAATCAATATCGACCTTTAAATACTTATGTAGGTTGGCTTAGCAGCGAGAAGCTCGACAAACGATTTTCCATTGACCCTGGATCTTTACGATGAAACTGTAGACTTACGCAGAGATCTATTCTATAATCACAAAAAATCCCGGAGTATTATTATCATACTCCGGGATTCATTTTAGCAGACATAGAAAGGAAGGCTCTCTTAATGGGTAAAGGACTTTCACTTTGGTTCGCTTGTTCTTCTATTCTTATTCTTACTGCCGCTTCAATCGCGATCAGTTATAGCTTTTGGTTGGCACTTCTGCTCGGATTTCTCTGTGTCATGAATATCGGCTGGGGATTTATTCTTAAGGCCAAGATCAGACGCAAGCAGGAAAGCCTAAGCGCTGATTAGATTAACGGGCTGGCAGAAATCCCATCCGTTCTTTAACTCCATTCAGCGTCTCTGTAGCAACAATGCGCGCACGACCAGCACCTTCTGCAAGAATATCTGTGATCGCACCCGAGCTACGAATTTCATTATATCGTTGTTGTATAGGCTCAAGCGTAGCTACAACCACTTCAGCAAGATCCTTCTTTAAGCCGCCATACATTTGCCCTTCATAACGATCGGCGATTTGCCCCAGTGTCATTCCAGAGCATTCGGAATAAATACTCATCAAATTACTGATCTCTGGTTTATTAGCCGGATCAAAAATCACTTCACGTCCTGAATCAGTCGTTGCACGGCTGATTTTTTTACGGATTATGTCCGGTGAATCTAACAGAGCAATGTAGCTGCCTGCGTTAGGACTGCTCTTGCTCATTTTTTTGGTGCCATCATCCAGAGACATTATACGTGCACCCACCTCTGGAATGTACGGCTCCGGAATGGTAAAGAATTCGCCAAAACGATTATTAAAGCGGCCAGCTAAATCACGAGTCAGTTCCAAATGTTGTTTCTGATCTTCTCCAACTGGTACAAGATCCGCATTATAAACAAGAATATCTGCTGCCATCAAGGAAGGATAGACGAATAAACCAGCGCCAACAGAATCTTTACCTGATGATTTATCTTTAAACTGGGTCATACGCTCCAGCTCGCCCATTGCTGTAAGTGTCGTCATGATCCAGCCCAGTTCAGCGTGTTGTGGCACATGAGACTGCATATAGACATTAGAACGTGCAGGATCAATTCCTGCTGCAATAAAGAGGGCCGCTACGGACTCTGACTGTTCACGCAGTGCCGCAGGATCTTGTGCTACAGTGATTGCATGCATATCGACTACCATAAAGAAACATTGATGATCCTCTTGCAGCTTCACAAAATTTTTCAGTGCTCCAATGTAGTTTCCCAGTGTAAGTGAACCGCTCGGCTGAATACCTGACATTACTTTTTTCATAATATAGACCTCCGTTTGATTTCGTTTCTAAGTTTCCGAGAACGCAAAAAAAGCCTCATCCGCAAGGGACGTGAGACCGTGGTGCCACCCTTATTCGCTGCTTAATCTTGTTTGGACAAGAAAAAAACAGCCTTAGTCTTCCGTTAACGGGGAAGATCCGGCCGGTCTACTAGGGCATCTAGCTCCCGTTCAAACTCGGCGCTCAGGGGTCCATTCATCAGGTTTGTCCTACCGGTTCGCATCAACCACCGGCTTTCTGAAGGTGCAATGCCTGCCTACTTGTCCCCGTCATCACATTATCATCATGAATTAATGCCTTCATCATAGAACCATAAAGAGAAGTTGTCAAATCACTTAACCACTACCGTATAAATCTGTTATGATAAGGTTATCCATGTTCTATTCGATTACAGTTACGATAAAGGAGCATATCTCATGAAACAGGTGACCAAAGGGCAGTGGGGCGGTTATGATACTTATATTTTGCACAGCCGTGAACTGGAAGTCACGCTTTTGCCGCGACTAGGAAATAACGTGATTTCATTGTTTGATGTAAAGAAACAACGGGAAATTCTACGGCGCCCTGATGAAAGCGATCAAGCTTTCTTTATGCAAAAACCTTACCATTTTGGCATGCCGCTATTAATTCCACCCGGAAGAATTCGTAAGGGCCAATTTCAGTTCGAGGGTACAAGTTATCAATTTGACCAGAACACCGCTAATGACAATCATATTCATGGTCTACACCGAACTCAGGCCTGGTGTGTCAGCGATATTGAAGAAGATGAGGATGGTTGCGCGGTCACTACTGAATTTCTAACAGAAGATGATCCCCACTGGATGGAGCAATTCCCTATCCCGCTTAAATTCGAAATGACGTTTAGGCTTCAGGAAGCCCGATTTACCCAAACTTTAAAGGTTACAAATCTTGGAGATCACCGAATTCCTTTTGGAATCGGTTATCACACCTGGTTTATGATTGATGGAGAACCTGAGCGCTGGAATCTTAAGCTCCCGGTAAATAGTATTTATGAACTGAATGATGAATTGCTCCCTAGCGGCAATCTAATTCCACTTGGTGATCTGGAAGCCTTGAACACCGGAATGAACATGCAGGGAACTAATTTTGATACTGCTCTACGTATTGGAGAAAAACAACCTGTAGAAGCCTTATTATTACGCGATGATGGTTATGGCCTTCGTTATACTGCTGACGAGAATCTATTCCGTCACTGGGTGCTATATACCAAAGGACCCGCCGAACAATTTCTGTGCATTGAGCCCTATACTTGGCTCGCGAATGCACCGAATGTATCCGAGGATGCTTCCTTCACAGGTCTTTTAACGATAGAACCTGGTCAGAGTCAGAATCTATCCACCGTGCTGGAAATGATCTATCCTGAGATTTAAAGCACATATACACTATATCGGTCTTGCCTTGCGATTACGTAAGGGAAGACCGATTTTTTTGTATAATCCCTAGCAATAAAGGATTCCTATCCTCACTTTTATTTCACTAATAATTACCATCCTTAAAACCTTTCGAAGTGATGCATGAATTAACCTCTTAGCGCTCATACTATCTTCACAACGGGCGAAGGAGGTGACACACATGGGTCAAGCAGGTCAAGGTCGTAGCAGCCGTTCCAATAACCTGGTCGTTCCTCAAGCAACTGCAGCATTGCAACAGTTGAAATATGAAGCAGCACAGGAGCTTGGAGTAACGATCCCAGCTGACGGTTATTACGGGAACTACACTTCTCGCGAAACTGGTTCTCTGGGCGGTTACATCACTAAACGTCTAGTACAACTGGCAGAACAACAACTGTCTGGTCGTCAGTAACAACGTTATCTTAAGTGTTTTATCCGGCTAGGTATAAAGCCTAAAGCCGAGTAGCTTTTGAGCCCTCTCACACTTCTTTCTGAAGCTGTGGGAGGGTTTTTGATTTTCACAATATATTGAAATTTTATGTAAACAACGCTTAACCGAAAAATTGTTCAGAGCTTTCAGCATAGGCATTACGAGGCGATCGAATCATTAGATTTGCCATATTATAATTGGACTCCAATGTAGCATCTACAATCACCATTCCCTGTCTAATGGCGAATTCATAAGATATCTCGCCATGCGTCCAACGCCGCTTGTATTTCAGGCTTTCCAGCGCCATTAGTCGAAAAGAAGACTGCTGTCCATCTGTCATCCCTTCTTTTGCATCAGTGAATCCCCCACTTCGCCCAGAAAGAGGATTATGTCGTATCCCGAATTTTCCGATCATGTTATTTCGTATTTGCACAAAAACCGTACCAGAAGTTAATCCCGATAATTCTTCCTGTAGCTCCTTAAACACCATGTCCATCTGTCTCGCTAATGATAGTTGTTCCGTCTTAAGCATTACTTTTCCTCCTAAAAGTTTTGTGAGCATAGCTTCATTCGAATTCACTTCGTACAAAACTTGCTTCGAAAGCATTTACTTCGTTTTGTGAGCATAGCTTCATTCAAATTCACTTCGCAGAACTGACTTCGTAAGCGCTTGCTTAGTTTTGTGAGCTTAGCCAAGTGGTATTCTAGCGCGCCTTATATAAGTCTTAAGACTCATTATAGGTTACTGACAAATGGCAAACAACATTATTCGGCAAAATTGGGTTATTATCCCTATGTATGCGCAAAATCCATAGATTAATCGCATATTTCTTTTTATAAATCGTGATTTTTCGACATTTTATCATTAAAAAAAGCCCCTGTTTCAGGGGCTTTTGCGTGTTCATGCTGAAAAATTATTGTTTTTTCTACCGTTAAATTTGTCTTAGTTTAGACTTTTTCAAACTAATTGCTCCGTCATCTCCAAGAACTCATTAATGTCAGCTACAATCAGATCTGTAGCACCTTGCCAGAAGTCCGGCTTCGTAAGATCCACACCCAGATGCTTAAGTACCAAATCCTCTAAAGTCATCACACCAGTATCTTGCAACAAGCTATCGTATTTGTCTGCAAAGGACGCTCCTTCTTGCAGAGCCAGTCGATACAAGCCTGTGCTGAACATGTAGCCAACGGTGTAAGGGAAGTTATAGAACGGCACATCGGTGATATAAAAATGCAGTTTAGAAGCCCAGAAATGGGGATGGTATTCCGAAAGCACCCCACAGAAGGCTTCCTTCTGTGCTTCCACCATCAATTCAGACAGCTCTTCAGCATTTACAAGGCCTTCCTTACGTTTTTCATAAAAACGAGTCTCGAATAAGAATCGGGCGTGAATGTTCATAAAGAAGGCTACGCTGTTTTGAATTTTCGTTTCAAGCAGCGCCAGTTTCTCTTCAGCGTTGCTAGCCGCTTTAACCTGAGCGTCAGACACAATGACCTCTGCGAAGGTTGAAGCAGTCTCTGCAACATTCATAGCGTAGTTCTGATTAAATACAGGTTGATCATCCAGTAAATAAGAATGATAAGCATGTCCCAGCTCATGCGCCAAGGTTGAAACATTGGAAGTTGTACCGCTATAAGTCATGAAAATCCGCGATTCCTTACTCTCAGGGAAGGAAGTACAGAATCCTCCAGGACGTTTCCCCGGACGATCCTCCACCTCAATCCAGTTATGATCAAAAGCACGCTCTGCAAACTCTGCCATCTTTGGACTAAATTTGCGGAACTGGGTAACGATATCTTTAGCAGCCTGATCATATGGGATTTTACCTGAAGATTTACCCACTGGCGCTTCGACATCTACCCAGGAAAGAGCATCCAGTCCAAGCAGCTTAGCTTTACGTTGAAGATAGGTCACGAGTGCAGGCTTGCTATTCGTAATCACGTCCCACATCGCGTTCAAAGTATCTTGTGACATACGATTGATGCTCAGCGGATCTTTCAGAATATCTTCCCAACCTCTTCCTTTATAGAGCTTCAGACGGAAGCCGGCTAAGTGATTCAAGGTATCCGCACAGTTATCTGCTGCTTCGGTCCATGCTTCTTCCCATTTATGGAACATGGATTGACGTACTTTCGGATCTGGATCATCCAGCTTGTTAAAAGCTTGACCTGCGGAGAGCAGCTTTGTTCCTTCTTCATCCTCAAATGGGATCTTAATCGAGCTTACAATCGTATCATAGTGCCCGCTCCATCCATGATATCCGTCAACGGCTAGTTCAAGCGCTAAGCTTTCTAACTCTGGACTCATCTTCTCACGGGCCAAGTCACGGCTCTCGCTCAGCACGAACGTTAATGGAGCAATCTCAGGACGTGACATCCACTCTGCCCATACCTTGTCCGTAGTCTGACGAAGCACGTTACTGAATTGTGAGTTAATGCCTTCGAATCCGGCACGCATACTTGTCACTCGAGCCGCCAGTCTTACCGCACCTTTGTCCATTTGATTCTGAGCGCCCAGACAGTCTGCGAAGGAAGAGACCTCCACAAGTCTTCCTGAACAGCTCTGAAGCAGTTCTATAACCTTGTCCAGCGCCTTTGTAGACTCAACATCCGTTGGAGCTACGGCATTCTTCACCAGACCCTGTAAGGCTGCAATATCTTGTTCAAGATTCTTTAAAAAGCTTTCTAACTCAGTAGAGGACGATCCTCCAGCAAATATGGAATCAAGTTCCCAAGTCAGTGATAATGGTTGTTTCATGTCTTCTCACCATTCCTTTGCTCTCATTTGGTTTTCTTTGTAATTGACTTAACACCATGGTAAAGTGAATAACGATACCGGAACATTCATAGCCGATAAACTTTAGGAGGGCATCCATATGAAGCCACTACAAATTTCACCGGAAACAGCCATAACGTTATCCAAGCAACTAGGCGTTCCACTGGAACACTTGATGCATATGCCCCAACATATTTTACTGCAAAAAATAGCTGAGCTATCCAAAAAGCAGAATTCACCGCAAGCTGAGGATGGAAATGAAGAGTCTCCTTCTGGAAAGGATTCACAATGATTCCTTTTAGTCATACCTGGCCTTATGACATTATTTTAGGCGATATGTATGTGCAGTATTGCCCTTTCTGCAACTCGGAGAATGTTCTTCTCCCTATGAAGCCAAAAGAATTGCAAATCGTTCGTGACGGCAAGAAAAAACTACTTGTCTTCCCATGTTGCAGCGCCAGCCCTACAGTTGTAGATAACGACGGAGATTACCTCCTATTCGATCGGGCAGTTCGATAAAGAGAAGTTCATCTAAATCCCAATCTTACCATTTTTATAAAGCGCAGACGAGAGCATTACTCTCTTCTGCGCTTTTTGTTGTTTGTAAAGCTTTAAGAACCTGAAGGCAATCCATCGGCATCCATATCTACAGCTTCGCCGCGCATTTGCTCTCTTAGCACAACCCACTGCTCCCTGGCAGCTCGAATCATCGCAGCATCCATAATCTTCTGATCATTAATCAGGCGGGAGAACCACATTACAGCCACAGAGAACTCTCCAATGCGCCGGTTAAGTTCGCCGATAAGATACATGAGCCGGGCATCATTGCCAGCTATTCCGTCTTTTTCGTATACCTTCACATATTCAGCTAATGAATAGCGCAAAAAGCGTTGTTCCTGTTCCGTATTCCCTTGATACCGGTACAACCAGGCAATGTGATGAAGCAGACTTGCAATAATTCGATCCTTATCGTTAATACTTTGAGCACATAAAAGCGCCAGTTTATAGGTCTCGAGTGCAGTTTCCCAGCTTCGTTTATCCCCAAAGTCACGGCTCTTCCATCGTTTTCCTACCTGTTCATTAAATGCTTTTCGCTGCAGATCCGTCAGCTTGTCCGCTGAATTTTCTGTAGAGGCAAACCCACAACTTGGGCAGACACGTACAACATAATAATCCGGATTCTCGTTTTTGTAATATGCACAAAAATCAGCATCGCGGCGAATAGCCTTTTTTAGACTAGGGCGTACGCGAGAGGTTGAAAATTCATGTTCACAATTGCAACATTTGACCTTAATAGAATATAGGGGTATTAAGTCTGGCAAGTACTCTCATTCCTTTCAGGATCAACCTGTCCCTTATTATTCCTGGGGCATGTTAACAAAATGATGTGCGGGACCTGCAAGGCGGCTAAGCACGAAGGAACGCAGCGGCTCTTCTACGCCGGTCTCCACAAGCGCCTCTTTCATACACTGCAACCATTCTTCAGCACGTTCTGGAGTAATGGGAATATGAATATGCCTTGCTCTCATCATGGGATGTCCATGCAGTTCTGAATACAATGGGCCACCGCCAAAAAACTGTGTCAGGAATTGATACTGCTTCTCCAGAACAGGAGAAATGTCTTCAGGAAATAACGGACCCAGCTGCGGATGAAGCTGCACTTTGGCATAGAACACTTCCACCAATCGATGTAGCGCTTCAGCTCCTCCTAAGTTCTCATATATACTCTCATTTGGATTCATTGAGGTAACCAGCTCTCTTCCATATTAATGAAACGTTTCTTATTTTATTATACCAAAAAAAAGCACGGCTCGGATATCCGTCGAAAGTGCCCCTAAACGGCAGAAAAAAGACGCTAAACTATAGTTTAGCGCCTGGAGGTTATTGTCAGTAGGTCCGAAATTCTTCATCACCTGCAGGGACGAGAGAGACCCGGATCACATATACAAAAGCACAAACGAGAACTCCGGCTACCACGCTCATCGCCATCACTCCATCCCATTTATTCTTGTAACAGAGGGTGCATTTCTTATTTACATAATATCATATTCCGAGCGAAAAAGCACCGATTTATGTAACCGCTTCCTTTATTTTTTTTGTGCTGTTTGTCCTTCTTTTCGCATACATCTAACCATAGATCAGGAGGCGTTAATTATGACTTTTAAAAAGATTGGCGGCCCACTGCTGGGATTAATATTGGCGGGCTGTATGCTGCTGATGTTGCTTCATCCGGAGGCATCCCTTGGCGCAGCCTTACGAGGCCTGGCCATCTGGTGGGATGTGTTATTCCCCTCCCTATTTCCATTCTTCGTCATATCCGAAATCATGCTAGGCCTAGGGATCGTTCATCTCTTTGGTGCACTGCTAGATCCATTGATGCGCCCTCTTTTTGGTATACCGGGAAGCGGCGGGTTTGTCGCTGCGATGGGATATGTATCAGGATATCCTGTTGGCGCTAAATTAACCGCTAAGCTGCGGGAACAGAATCTGATTAGCAGAGTAGAGGGAGAACGATTAGTCGCTTTCACAACCTCCTCTGATCCAATCTTTCTGTTAGGCGCAGTGTCTGTAGGCTTTTTTCGAGACGCATCGTTGGGGCTCATCCTAGCCCTTGCTCACTATGGGAGCGGTTTGATTGTTGGCTTGCTAATGTCGTTCCATGGACGCAAAGAACAGAGATCCCCCTCCCAAGACCCATCCATAACTAGTTCTACTGCCCCCTCTGTTCCAGCCAAAAAAGGTTTTGGAAGAATCCATGCAGCACTTCTTGCCATGGAGGAGGCTCGGCGTAAAGATGGACGGAGCTTTGGGGAGCTCTTAAAGGGAGCAATCCAGTCCTCGCTAAAGCTTATTATTGTCGTAGGCGGTTTGGTTGTATTCTTCAATGTGCTAATGGAACTGCTGGCCCGTGCCGGTATCCTATCCTCCCTCTTTAACATGACAGGACATCTTGTGTCCCTTGTAGGTGGTCCTCCAGAACTAGCTCAGGCTCTCATTAGCGGATTCTTTGAGGTGACGATCGGTGCCCGTTCAGCAGGTGAAGCCGCAGCTTCCATCCCGCTTCAGTTTAAGGTAGCTGCTGCTGCCTTCATCCTCTCCTGGGGCGGATTATCTGTACATGCCCAGGTGGCAAGTATTCTGAACGGTACGGGACTTCGGTATCTGCCATTTTTGACTGCACGGCTAATTCACGCCATACTCGCATCAGGATTGGTCTTGCTGCTCTGGAAGCCTGTGATGAACTCAGGACTGTCTACCGCATGGATATCATTACCAGCCTCTACGGCCTTTACTCCTTCTGCCTCAGGGATCACGGCAAGCCTCGCCCTGGTGAGCCTATTATTAACAGCTGCAATTCTAGTCTCACTGCTTATCCCTGTATTCATTACAATGATTCGATGGATACGGCGAAGTTGATTAACATATTGTGTTCCGGGTCAAGATTGATTATGATCGGTGTATGACTGAATTATACAAAAGGAGCCTGTACATCTTGAGATATTATGTTCTGGACCGCGGTGATGAACTATCAATCAAACTTGCCGAGCAGTTTCACAAGCTGGCGGCGGAGCGGGACCTGCAACTGGATGCCGAGTCTCCCGAAATCGTCATCTCTATTGGCGGAGACGGCACAATGCTGCACGCTTTTCATACCTTTATCGATCAAATTCCCAATCTAGCCTTCGTAGGTGTGCACACAGGACACTTAGGCTTCTATGCGGACTGGCAAGCCGAAGAGCTTCCCACGTTAATCGACTACATGTGCGGAACCGAAGATTCTGAGCCTCAGAAACCTCGTATCGTGAAATATCCGTTACTTGAGCTGGAAATTCACAAGAAATCCGGTTCTTCGTCCCACATTGCCCTAAATGAATTCACCCTTAAAGGGGTAGATGGAACTATAATGATTCAAGTTGACATCAATGATGTTACCTTCGAAATGTTCCGGGGTGATGGACTTTGTATTTCTACTCCTTCTGGTAGCACGGCCTATAACAAAAGCCTTGGGGGAGCCATGGTTCACCCATCTATAGAAGCGCTGCAGATTGCCGAAATCGCCTCCATTAACAACCGTGTATTTCGAACAATGGGGTCGCCATTACTACTGCCGAAGCATCACCATTGCGATATTCTTTCATGTAAGGATCAGCGCTTACTACTCACGATAGATCATAATAATATCCCGGTAGATGATCTGATTTCAGTACGCTGCCAAGTATCGGACAAGAAGGTCAGTTTCGCCCGGTACCGTCCTTTTCCGTTCTGGAACCGTGTACGTGAAGCTTTTTTGGTTTAAGATTAACCTTCGATCCAACGATTTTCAGTGGCTGGAGATATCCATTTCTCCGGCTTTTTTGTGTGACAAAACTAACACCAACTGATAGACTGAGAGAGAAGCCAAATGGTATAATGAGGCTATTTTACAAAGAGTTACATAAAAGGAGAGAGTACTGTTGAAAAAATTTTTATCCCTCATTAGCATAAGTCTACTGGCCCTTATACTTGCAGTCCCGGCTTTTGCAGCTTCGAAACCCATTGATGTTTATATTAACGGAAGTAAGGTTTCCTTCACCGCTGGATCCCCATACTTAGCGAACAATTCTGTACTTGTACCTTTCCGGGTTGTCTTTGAGAAGCTTGGACTTCAAGTGCTCTGGGATGCTAAGACTGGAACAGTAACAGGTAAAGGCTCAAATCTTGCGATTACCCTCAAAATTGGCAGTAATCGTGCTACTGTTAATGGAACCGTTAAAAAACTAACCACTGCACCAGTTTCCTCTGCTGGCACTACATACATCCCTTTGCGTTTTATTGCTGAGGCAACCGGGGGTACGGCCGTCTGGAATTCCACCAATAGAAGTGTACAGATTACTACTCCTGTCTCCAAAGATAAGGACGAAGCAGCCATTACAGCATTAGTTCGTTTGGCTAATAAATATTTCAATGAAGAAAATGCGACTAGCTTCTATTCCCTTATGGAGGAATCCTCTGACGCAGCATCAGTGGCCGAGCTCAAGGAATCTTTTAAAGCTTTCGACATAAAGAATACGATTGATAGCTTGGAAATCCTCGACATAAAGGCTGACGAAGCCACTGTGTATACACTTGAAAGTTCTCGCAGAATAGGTGGGGCTTATACTCCTGATACAGAGAATGAATACGTATATACCCTGGTCCGCAAGAACGGAAGCTGGAAGATCTCATCCGTGGAATCCCAAAGTTCGACCATTCTCCTTACGCATGAACAAGGTATAAAACCAGCAGCCAACATCCCTCAAAACGATGCGGATGCCATCAAAGGTACTGTTAACAAGTATTATCAAGCAATGAACGAACAGAATCCTACAGCAGTTCTTTCCACGATGACTTCCTATGGAGAAGAATATGATTCCTCTCTTAAGGCAGATTTGGATGATTTCTTTGCTTCGTATGATATTACCTATACTCCAGGCATTTCAAATATTTATTATTACAGTGCCAAAGAAGCTGCTATATATGTAGAAAGCAAAGACAAGGAAGCTAGTGAAGAAGAGACTTATGAGCAAGGCCTTATCTATATTCTATCCAAGTCGGATGCCGGTATATGGACAATCGATGACACATATAACGTCTACAATAAACTTGTGAAATCCTAATAAAAAGGGTGTTTGATTCCATGAAATCAAAAAAAATAATAAGTGCACTGTTAACGAGCTGTCTAGCTTTATCTATTACATTTGCTCCACTGGCTTCCGCCGCAGATGCCGCTAAAGCTTCCACAGACAACAGTGATCTTATTAATGAAGTAATGAAGCTATTGGAGAACTATAACCTTTCAGATGTAGATAAAGATATTTTGATTCGCGGAGCAATTGACGGCATGGTGAACACATTGGATGATCCATACAGCCAATACTTCAATTCCGAGGAAGCGGCGCAATTTGAGCATGCGGTTGATCTCGAATACGTTGGAATCGGTGTTAAACTTCAATATACGCCGATAGAGCTCTACATCGAAGAAATCTCTCCAGGTTCTCCTGCTGAAAAGGCAGGCTTGAAACGCGGCGATACGATTCTCAAAATCAACGGAATACCTGTTGACGAAACGGATGATTCGGAACTGAGTGGAGCCGCGGGCACTAAGGTCACCCTGCTGATCCTCAGAAATGGGGTCACAAAATCTTATATTGTCACCCGAAATGAATTGAACTCGACTTCCGTTTTTGGAACCCTCATTGGTCCGAAGATTGCCTATATTTCACTAAGTGGTTTCACACAGAATTCTGATGAAGAATTCGCCGCTATGCTGAAGAAGATGCGTGCAGCGGGAATGAAATCCATGGTGCTTGATTTACGTGATAACTTGGGTGGCTACATGGATTCGGCATACAACATTGCCTCTAGTTTTATGGATAAAGGCATCATGATGTATACCTCTGATCAAAGTGGCGCGTTAACTCCTGTTACGATTACTAGTGGCAGCAAAATTGGTGTGCCCGTCGTAATTATAACCAACGAATACACTGCAAGTGCGTCGGAAGCTCTTACGGGGGCCCTGCGCGACAACAAGCTGGCTACTGTTGTAGGCACTCGTTCTTACGGCAAAGCGCGTATTCAAAGCCTACTTCCAGTGTCTAATGGCGACATGCTGAAATTGACCACGCAGAAATATCTAACACCTAAAAAAGAAGACTTTAATCACATCGGTCTCGCACCGGATATTGAGGTAAAGGGAAAAACTGCACAGCTGATTACCGCCCTGCAGATTGCTGGAATGAAGACTTTAGAAGTCACCGGAGATCATCATATCTTAAATATCAATGGCGTTCCTTTTGCTGGTAATGTTGGTCTTGTGAAACAGGGTGATAAAACTTATGCTTCATCGCTTGTGCTGGCTGCACTTGTCGAGGGCGAAATCACCTGGGATGCCAAGAACAAGAAGGTCATCGTAAAGAGCGGAACAGGCGCGTCCACCGGCTTTACGCTTTCCTCCAAAGAGGCGCTATCTCAGAATGGTGAGACCTACATTGAATTAAATGCCTTTAAGAAGAAGTTTCCGGCCCTCGTATGGAGTTACAATGCTACACAGAAGCAATTGAAATTATCTATAAAATAATCCATAAGAAAAGGCAACAATTCTCCGGAGATGGAGGTTTGCTGCCTTTTTTGTACCTGTCTATTCAAAAGAAAAAAGCTGTCTCATTCGTAGAAGGACTCTACTTATGGTCAGCTTTAATCATTAAGATTGTGGATTTTCTATGTTTTGTGTGTTTTGTGTGTTTTGTGTGTTTTCTGTGTTCTGTGTGTTTTGATTATTTTGAGGCTTTTGTGTATGTTGGGGCTTTTGGGATTGACCTTGGGGTGGTCTGCTTTGAAATTCCTTTTTGGATTTCTTCCCTTGCGAATCTTTCCCCCGGTGATTTCGGCTTTGATGTTCTCTCAAAGGTCGTTCCTTAGCAGAAGTCATTTCTTTAAATGCAGCAGATGAATTCGAGCCTTGCTTAGATGATGGTTCTTTAGAGGAAAGCTCCTTATCTATAGCCGCTCCATCATTATCTTCAGCTTCTAGCTCCGAATCTTCTTCCTCACTCGGCTCTGGTATTTCTTTGATCAGAATATCCTTGAACAAACCTTCTTGTGGTACCTCTTTTAACTTATGCAACACAAAATATGCGCAGCCAAAATTGCAATATTCATTAATATAATCGACCATACCAGAAATCGCTGTATCCCGATTCACCTTTGGGTGGTTGTCCCGATAAAAGCCTTTCAAACGCAGCTGACTGTAACCCCAGTCACCAATAATGTAGTCGTATCTTTCCAGCACCTCGCTATATCTTCCGCGAAACGCCTCCGGATTCCAACCATCCTTATGATCTAACATTAGTTCGTAGCCTTTTCCGCCTATAACGATCAAACCTTTTGTCGCCTGCCTTTCTGTGGGGAGGGTGCGTTGATTATACCGTCATTTCCGAGAAATATTGGGCTTTCGGTCGCTGTTGTTGATTAATTTCTTTTATTTGAACCGCATCAGCGGTTGAAATCAATCAACAGTGTATGCTTACTATGCTAGCTTTCCTTCGGAAAGCTTTCAGGCGAACGCTACCGCTCCTACAGCTCCAACATTTCTCTCCAATGACTCAAATCAACGATTTTTTATGTGTAACCTAGGGGTGGGAGACTCAGATCGCTTCGCTCCTTCAGCCCCCTGCTACCTTGAAAAATAAAAAAATTAACTAGAAGAAACCACGCGCTCCTCACGAGCTTGAGCGGCGGATTTCACCTGCTCATGCGCACGATAAGAGCTGCGAACAAGCGGGGCTGATTCCACATGGCTAAAGCCGCGCTTCAATCCCTCTTCCTTAAGCAGCGCAAATTCCTCTGGTGGATAATATTTCTCCACATTTAAATGCTTTGGAGAAGGCTGCAAGTATTGTCCTAAAGTCAATATATCACAATTTACGGCTCGTAAATCATCCATTGCTTGTAAAATCTCATCCCACTCTTCACCGACCCCAAGCATAATGCTTGATTTGGTAGGAATATCCGGTTTCATTTCCTTGGCTCTACGCAGAAGTTCCATTGAACGGCGATACTTCGCTTTAGCCCGTACACGGTCTGACATACGTTCCACCGTCTCGATATTATGGTTAAGAATGTCCGGATTACTGTTCATGACAATCTCCAGACTATTCCGTTCTCCCAGGAAATCTGGAATCAATACTTCAACACTACATAACGGAAGGCGTTTACGAATTGCCGCTACCGTCTCAGCAAAAATCTGGGCGCCACCATCCGCAAGATCATCACGGGCCACACTGGTCACCACGCAATGGCGAAGGTTCATTCCCTCTGCAGCTTCTGCTACACGTTCAGGCTCCTGCAGGTCCAGCTCTGTTGGCAGTCCTGTATTTACAGCGCAGAAACGGCATGCGCGAGTACATATATCTCCAAGAATCATAAAGGTAGCCGTTCGATTGGCCCAGCATTCATAAATATTCGGACACCTAGCTTCTTCACATACGGTATGTAAAGTTTTAGAACGCATCATGCTCTTGATTTCCTGATAGTTATCACCGGTAGTTAGCTTGATTCTAATCCAATCCGGCTTAGGCTGCTTTGCTGTTTTATTCGTCAAAATAATAAACCCCGCTTCCTCCTGAATGTGATGCTGCAGATGAAAGATGCTGCCTCATATTATAACATGTGCGCTTTACAATTGCCTGTTTTTGTGAAATATGCAGGGTCTGCCATCTTCGATTCCGGCGAAGAATTTACTGGTACCTTTAGACAAGAACGGATAAAAAGTAGCCTTTTGCTTCAATCTATAATAAAAGCTTCATCCGAAGTGCCTACATTCAATTCTACGCCCGGACAAAAGGAGGCTGTTATCTTGCTGGCCCTATTTAAGAATACTAATCACCGGAGAACTATGTTATGTCTGTCCGCGGCCGCTATCCTTTGGGGTGGTTTAGGCCTTCCCGTTCCAGCAGCTGCAGTACAGGCTACAGTCCAACCGGTGGAAAGCAGCGGCAATCCTGTTAATGCTAGCAAAGAATCCTTATGGTCTGCCCGTAGGGGAATTTATGATCAACTGAGCGCAGCCACTGGAATCCCTTGGTTTAGATTCGCAGCCATTGATCAATATGAACGCACCATCGCCAAAAAAGGGGCCTCAGACAAACCAGCCACTAACCGTCTTACTGGAATCATGATTCCAGCACCCGTATGGTCCGGTCCACTCAACCCGGATCAAAAGGATACTTCTCCTGAATCCATCACCTTCTTTAACGGCTTCGGCCGTGATGGCTCAGGAGATGGAATCGCCGATCCAGAGAATGATGCTGATGTTCTATATAGTATGGCTAGACACTTGCAGAAATATGGTGATTCAGCTAATGATTTTAGCATTGGCATTTGGGAGTATTATCACAATGGTCGTGCCTCTCAGCGCATAGCTCAGTTCGCCAAGCTATATGAACATTTTGGGCGGCTTGACCTATCAGGTAATGCTTTTCCACTTCCCTTAAGTAATTCTTATTCTTATCGTAGCACCTGGGGAACCGGCAGAAGCTGGGGTGGGGCACGTATCCACGAAGGAACTGACCTCTTTGCACCGCAAGGTATGCCGGTACGCAGTACCTGCATTGGCTTAGTGGAAACTAAAGGCTGGAACCGCTATGGGGGCTGGAGAATTGGAATTCGCGATATCGAGAACCGTTACCATTATTACGCCCACTTATCCGGGTATAACAAATCCATTTCACGTGGAGATATCGTCTCACCAGGTGAGATCATTGGCTGGGTCGGCAGCTCCGGTTACGGTAATCCAGGAACACAAGGGAAATTCCCGCCACATCTACATTTTGGCATCTATCGTGACCGAGGGATTACGGAATGGGCTTTTGACCCCTTCCCACTACTAAAACAATGGGAGAATCAGGAGTATAGAGACAGAAAGAACAAAAATAAAAAAAGTGCTACGAATTAAGAACAACAATAAGGCCCCTTTCTTCAGAGAGAGGCCTTATACCCTTTTAGTACAACATCAAGCAACCAAACGGTTCAATGCTCAATATAAGCTTGTTATTATTTTTAAAAGTAGCTCCTGACATTAAATCGGTTAGCAAATTCTTATCTGAACGATATGCATTAAGCTCAAGCTCGTACGCGTTCGGAGAATTATTGATAATTAAACCTATTTTCTCTTGACCCGTCCCCCGTATATAACCGAAGACATTACGGACTTCATCCGTGAACCAAGGACGTAACTTACCTTTTCGTAGAATATCACAGCTTTTTCTCAGGAAAATCAGCTCTTGATACCACTTCAGCAGCGCAGTATTTTGAGCTTGCTCTTGCCATACCATAGCTTTTCTACAGTGAGGGTCCGTAGCTCCTTCCATCCCAACCTCATCCCCATAATAGATCATCGGAATACCGATATAAGTCATCTGAAAAAAAACGGCCAACCTCATGCGCAGTATTGCCGTACTCTCACGGTCCCAGCCACGTCCCCCTTCCTTACATGCTGTAAGAAAACGCAGCGTATCATGACTGCCAATCAATTGAAACATCGCCGAATTGGCCTGGTCATTATACAACGCCTCCTGATGGAGTACTTGCTCCATAAAGCGATCTGGCCCTGTTGACTGCTCTGCAAAGAATTCCAGCACAGCATCCCGAAGCACATAATTCATGCCACCATCGAATTGATCCCCTCTAAGCCAAGGCCCAGAAGCGTGCATTATCTCTCCAATAAGTAGAATTTCAGGAAATTCAGACTTGAGCTCTTGCCGAAACCGGGACCAAAAATCCGGGTTGACCTCATTCGCTACATCAAGACGCCAGCCATCGATCGCAGTTTCACGAATCCAATACTTCGCAACCTCTATCATATATTTAGCCGTGTCAGGATGATCCATATTCAGCTTAGGCATATGCGCTTCAGCTTTAGCGAATGTTTCATAATTCGGGGCAGGCGTCTGTGTAATGGGAAAAGAACGAATAAAAAACCAATCTTTATATGGAGACTGTTCGCCCTTTTCCATTACATCTTTAAACGCAAAGAATTGATCTCCCGAATGATTAAACACGGCATCCAAAATGACCTTAATTCCATGACGATGTGCCTCACTGACTAGCGTCTTCAACCCATCTACATCGCCAAACGCAGGATCGATCTTATAATAATCGGAGGTGTTATATTTATGCTCAGAAGGAGACTCAAATACAGGCGTCATGTAAATAGTGTTCACACCAAGCTGCTGTAGATAAGGTATTTTGTCCGTAATGCCTTTTAGAGTTCCACCATTGTAGCTGCTAGGATAAATTTGATAGGTCACCGCATCCTGGCTCCATAAAGGTAACTTCATAGCCTCAGAATGGTGAATGTATGCATATTGAAAAGAACCTGCACGTTCCCGATTCTCCGACGCGCCCCTCTCTCCATACCAGACATATTGCCCCGCAGCATTCGCTACATGGAATAGATACCTGCTCCTTCTAGTGCTGGTCTGAATAATTGCTTCGTGAATCTCATAAATACCGGCCGACCCGATCCGCTCCATCTGCAAAGGAACTTCTTGCCCCGGAGAATCATAACGATCCGAGTGGATTACGGTACAGGATAATTGCTGTCCAGCTTGTGTAAATAATCTTAGCTTCAGGGTCCCTGTACCTACAGGATAGGCAAATGGATCTTCACTTGTATGATAGACAAACCATGATTG
The DNA here is from genome assembly GCF_029893135.1 of Paenibacillus sp. PastF-3. Lineage (NCBI taxonomy): Bacteria > Bacillati > Bacillota > Bacilli > Caryophanales > Paenibacillaceae > Paenibacillus > Paenibacillus sp. PastF-3. Next base: position 212,478 of record NZ_JARXWM010000010.1, read on the forward strand.
AGGCATAACTTATGGACTCCTTCTATACTTTTATCGTTCTATCTATCTGTTCATACATCATTAGAGAGACTGCTAAATTTGTGTTATTATGGTTACAAATACCGTTTTCAAGTTATGAGGGACGAAGATGAAAGTAACAATTTCTGATATTGCTAAAGCAGCCAATGTGGCTAAATCCACTGTATCTAAAGTACTAAATGATTCCCCAAAAATATCACAGGAAACGAAACAAAAGGTTCGAGAGATTATGAAGCAAATGAATTACACGCCAAGCAGTATCGCTACTGGGTTAGCTAGACAAAGCAGCTGCAATATTGGCTTACTGGTCGATATGTCTAAAGAAAGTGAGTTTCTGAACCAATTCTTTTACAACATTATTGGTGGAATCGAGAGCGTAATTGCACCTTTAAAATACGAGCTGACCATTTCCAATGTGCAACATAGCAGTCCAGAAGGCCATTTTCTAAATAGGCTTGTGTTTAGCAAACGTGTCGACGGTATTATTGCCAACAACTCCGTGCTGACTGAAGAACTTTCTGAAGAACTAAATCAACTGGAGTTTCCTTACATCTCCATTGGAGAGATTATGGCCCCCGGAAGTTGGGTTGATTTCGATAATGAAGCAGGCGGCAGCATGCTAACCGAGCATCTCATCGAACAAGGTTATTCAAAGATAGCCTTCATAGGCGGGCAGCAGCAGGAAAAAATTTATACACATCGCCTAAGTGGATACTTAAGCGCATTACAGCAGGCTGACCTTATCGTTCCTCAGCAATGGATCATTAACTGCAAGGCTGATGAACATGATAGCTATCATGCAGCACTTGAGCTTCTGCAGCGTGAAGAACGTCCAGACTCTGTAGTGTGTATGAACAGTTATGTAGCCTTTGGGGTACTTCAAGCCGCAAAAGCACTCGGAATTGATGTTCCATCAGAACTCGGCATCGCCGCTTTTGATGAATATCCGTTGTCTCGTTACACAACACCTCCTTTAACTTCGCTTAATATCGATACGTTCAAGCTGGGTGTATCTTCAGGGCAGCTACTGATGGAACGCATTCGTGGCAATGATGCGCCCCACAAACATTTGCTACTAGAGCCAGAACTAATTCCTCGTGAATCTACGATGAGAACTAAATTCTCTGGAGTAACTTCGTAATTGGACTACTCTGTATCTTCTGCAATGAAAATGCTTCATACTACTTACCAAGGAGCGGCCCCACACGGGGGCCGCTCCTTGTCATGTGAAAGGTATTATGATCCACTTGAGTAGCAACTCATAGATCTTTCCAACGCTGAACGGTCAGATTCACTGTTTGTGCGCCGCCTGCTGGTGTAAGCGTTCGATTGGAAATATCCGATCCGTTCGAGTTTACCTCCACATTAGTCCAAGCGCCCCGCGTAACTTTATATTGCACCGCTGTTCCTGCTGGTAAGCTCAGTGTGATGGAATATACCCCATCACTACCTTTAGTCAGTTGATAGACTGGATCCGCTGCATTCCAGCTGTTGAAGGTACCGGTGAGATACAGAGGTCCGCTCGCCGGAGTAGACGCTGGAACATTTACACGAAACGTCACACTGTCTGCTTGAGGTTCCCCTGCTCTAATACTTCCGTTCACCAGACTCCAGGTTCCAGCATCAAAATGGTAATTACTGCTGCCGTTGTTATCCCATGTACCACTGCCATTATTAAAGGCTGCGGTCAGTCCGGCAGCAGTGCCCAGCTGAATTGTAATCGACTTATATCCTGGGAAAGAAGAAGCTTGAAGCTGTTCACCAGGAGCCGTCGTCCAGACTGTCGCCCCATCCAGCTTGTAATGAATATAAGAGCTACTGTAAGCCGTATTCTTATAATAGATCGTTGCAGTGTTGCCAGTCGGTGTAGTCGTCGGTGTTGGGGTTACTGTTGGTGTCGGTATCGTTGTCGGTGTTACTGTTGGCGTTGGCGTTGGCGTTGGCGTTGGTGTTGGTGTTGGTGTTGGTGTTGGTGTTGGTGTTGGTGTTGGTGTTGGTGTTGGTGTTGGTGTTACTGTTGGTATTGGTGTTACTGTTGGCGTTGGTGTCGGTGTTACTGTTGGTGTTGGTGTTGGTGTTGGTGTCACTGGCCCACCCGATGTAATACTTCCTGTTGGCGTATAAGTCCAGGTTCCAGTACCGAATAGATAGTTGCTCCCCCCGTTACTGTCCCATGTGCCACTGCCGTTGTTAAAGCATGCTTCAAGCTGGCTGGCGGAGCCGATATTAATCGTTATTTTGTTGTATCCGGCTACATCAGATACAGGTATAGCCACACCCGGAGATGTCGTCCATGTACCTCCTACTGGGCGATAATGAATATAAGGCGAGGTATAACCTTGCTTATAGTAAATCGTGACACTGTTCCCTGCTGGTGTTGTAATAGACGCAATCGCACTAAGAAGAGATAGATTGCCTGCGGCATCAAATGCTTTTACCGTGTAGTTATAGGTAGTACTAGCGGATAAACCATTGTCCGTATAGGAAGTAGTCGCCGTTGTGCCTACCTTAACACCATTACGATAAACTTCATAACCAGTTACACCTACGTTGTCGGTAGATGCCGTCCAGCTGATCAAAGCGCTAGATGCATTCTGAACAGTTGCCGTTACATTGGTCGGAGTAGTTGGAGGAACTGTTTCTGAAGGTTGTTGTTGTTTTGCATAGATTTTGGCTGAATTTGCACCTACAGTTACAGTAATTTGCTTTCCAGTTACTCCGCCTGATTGTACAGTCACTGTATCTGCAGTATTCAGCTGATTATATAAAACTGTCCCTGCGGTCAAACTACTCTCGGCGCGCAGCGGGATGGTTACCGTTTGCGAACCACTAGATTGATTACTAAATACAGAAATAGCTTCTTGACCTTGATTAGTTCCAGTGTCGATACGACGTGAGAAGGCATATAAGTTCTGCGCAGCCCACATTTCACGTTGAGTACCTGTACGTAGTGCTGGGTTATTTTTACGAATCTCATTAAGTTTGGCTACGTGCTTGTAGGTGCTGGCATTTTCATTAAAATAGTTCTCAATTACGTTTCCGCTTGCATCCCGTTTCACCATAGACCAACGGTTCCAAGTATCAGCAATACCGCCTGTCATGATCTGACTGTTGCCGTTGCCTTTGTTCTGCTCTGTTCCTTGGAAGACCACTGGTGTTCCACGAACTGTAAAAATAAAGGTTAAAGCATTCTGCAGCTTATCAACGCTTCCCCCGGCTTCCGTTAGAAAACGGTTGCGGTCATGATTGTCGATAAAGGTAACCATGTGATTGGCATTCCCATTGTAGTAGGAATCCTGTGCCAAGGTGCTTTTGATATTGGACTCAAAAGACTGCCCATAAGCAAAGCTGTTAAGTACGGAGAAGAACATTGGGAAATCGAGCATGCCCCATTCCTTGTTGTTTCCGACCCAACGTGAGACAAATTCAACATTTCCGTCGAAATTCTCGCCAAATGTATTAACGCCCAGATAATTTTGTAGTTCACCGATATCTGTTGGCTTCATCAGCTTGGCAGCATCCACACGCGCACCGTCAGCGCCTGTATAATCAAACCAGCCTTTGATGGAATCGAATATCGCCTGCTTAGCCGCAGGAACATCGAAATCAATGTCATCTAGCCCGCCCAAATCATGATTCTCTAAGTAATCCTGCGCCCACTGATCATATCTTCCATCCGCCAGAGACCAGTTAATATCTCCATTATGGTGATACCATGCTGGATTATTGAACGGAGCCACTGGCTGCAATGATGGGATATCATAATAGGCTTGGGAACCTAGCATATAATCACCGACGTGGTTTGGCACAACGTCAATCACTACTTTGATGCCAAGTGCATGTGCGGAGTCCACAAGCTCCTTCAGCTTCTCCTTCGTTCCGAAGTATGGATTGGCAGCGTTAGGGTTCTTAACGTTGTATCCGTGATAGGCTGTATTTTTTCCGGAACCGTTGTTTTCCCGGTTAGTCATTTGTGGCTCAGCCACTGGGGAAATCCAAATCGCGGTATAGCCCATATTTTTAATATATGATAGCTTATCGATAATCCCCTGCCAGTCTCCGCCTTTCATATAACGGAAATCTTCCTCAGAGTTTTCTCCATAGCGAATTGCCGCACCCGTAGCATTGTTGGAAGTATCTCCATCATTAAATCGGTCAACCATAATCTGATAAATAGTGTCGTTCTCATTAATCGTGCCGATGCTTGCCGCTTCAGCTTTTTGCGGTGTTAAGACAAACAAATTAATCATGGTAGAAAGAAGAATAGATGTAATTAGAACGGGTACATACCATAACCTACGTTTCATTGCGTGCATCTCCCTCTCTTATTAAAGCGTATTCAAAACATTCTAAAACCTACTTCTTTGATTAAAAACCAAGCCCGCCCAGTGATGTCTCTAATGTTTTTAATATCTTTAACACAAAAAACAAATAATTTTAGGGAAACCGGTTTCCCTACTAAAAATTACCATGATTATGAATACGTTGTCAAGCTATAAAAAATAAAATCCCCAAGAAAAAGAGCCTCCTTATTAGGGGCTCTTTGGAGTTCATTATTCACCTTATATGCTTAGCTTCCTACACTCTGAATAAAATGCAATACTTCATTCATTATCCGGTCCTTATCTTCACAATGACAAACCATATGACCACTGTTATCCACCATTATCACTTGTTTTTGGGCTGTAGGAATCGTATGTTGCAGGAAGTCAGCGCTTCGAGTCTTCACCAGATGATCTCGCTTCCCCTGCACGATCAAGGTTGGAGTCTCAATATGAGGATAGATTGAAAAACTCTCCCGGACCAATCGTTGAAACTCTCTCGTCGCCCTTGGGGGCGTTGAAGTGAATTTATTAATATACGTTTTTAGCATGGAAAAGCTCCCAAGAGTCTTAAGAATCTCCACAGGATTCAGCGGAAATACGGGAGTGGACAATAAAGTAAGGGATTTGATCCAGGGTTTATACCGTACAGAAAGATGTGAAGCAATAAGGGCACCGGTAGAAAAGCCAATCAGATGAACACCTTCATCCGTCTTTAACAGCTCTGTCAATTCATCTTCAGCACTCTGTTGCCAATCATGTCGATCCGAATGCAATAAATCATTCCTGCTCCCCCCATGCCCTTTCAGGGTAAACGTTCTGGAACGGTAATTATGCTGCTCCATAAACTGGGACAAGGGAGAGATCTCATGCTCACCTCCGGTAAAGCCATGAATAAATAAACAACTTTCCATAATTGTCCCTCTTTTCACATACCAATCTGATATACAACTTTATTGTATAATGCCAATCCCCTTTATTTTCTATACATTCCATACTTTTATGTAAAACCTCAACCCAAGTGATGTTAAGGTTCAGCTCTGTGAATGGTTCGCAGCAAGAACGCTATTGCTCCCACCAAAGAAGACCCAACGCTGAGGTAATCGTTAAACCTACGGCGGAGCTGGATGAGGTTACGTTAGCACAAATAGCAGTCCCCGGCGGGACAATGATGCTGCCCGTAAAGTTCTGTGAGAATGCCCCCGGTGCCAATTGATAATTGAAAAGCGTCGTTCCCCCGCTAATGGCTGCTGTGGAAGACTGAACGGTCATCGCACTCGTCGCCGAGCTGCCCAAATTATTATTCGTTGGGGTTAATGTTGTAGGTGAAGTTACCGTCCCTCCTTTTACAATTGTAAAGCTACCCGACATTGCTGATAGTAGGGAAGAACCGCCAATACTGCCGCTTATACGTGAGATATACACAGTTTTTCCACTGCCTGAAGCATTACTAATCCGAATAGAAGCGATTGCGGAGATTAGACTAAGTACGACCAAACTAGACGCAGATGTGTTAGTTGAATATAAGACTGCAGCCTGCGAAGCGCTTATTTCAGGCGGTGCGCTAATATCTGGCGCTTGGAAGGTATTCACCATATCCACATAAAGAGGCTGATCGTTGTCATTAAATACAAATTGATTAGGCATATTTATCCCTCCTGCTTCTAATATTCCCACCAGCTGATAGACGTTGTTGCCGCCGAGGACCCCGATGCAATCGTAATGGAGGTAGTAATGGAATTTCCGGGGGGAACTACAATTTGCCCTGTAAAATCAACAATGATCGGACCGACCGCCAACAATAGAGATACTAGCGTGGCTGGACTTCCAGTAGGGGCTGCAGTTGAGGTTCTAGCCGTCATAACACTAGTTAACGCACTTCCAAAATTATAATTAATCGGTGTGACGGTAGTCCCGGCGACCGTAGCGTTCCGAAGTAATGATAAAGTAACAGCCGCCGTCGCTGAGCTGGCAGTCACACGGGATACATACAAGGTACGTCCGCTTCCTGCCGGATTACTAATCTGAATTACTAAGGGGGCAGTCGTCGTTACCGTAGAAGTAAAGGGGATTCCAAACAATAGCCCCGCCTTGGCTGCTCCCCCCTCAGGAGCTGAATCTATACCAGGTGCAACATACGTGTTAACTTGCTCTGTAAAAAGTGGCTGGCTGCTCTGATTGAATACTGAGTCGTTAGGCATGAGATATCCTCCCCGTACTTATGCTTCTTCTCATTTTATGCCGATCTCAGTAACAGGTTGTGGGAATGTGCGTAATTTTGCTTTTCCTGCCCAGTCACCCCCTTTTTCCCACCATATATTAATATCACACCATTCGAATGGCTAAGGATTGTCCCTATCGGTTTGCGGCTTATTGGACTGCGGTTTATTTAGGCTCAGGGCTCAAACGACGGTTTGGGCCTTTTCATGGATTGAGCACCAGAAATTCCGTAGGAAGTGAATGAAATCCGTATTGGCCTGGAGCTTAAAAAGCGCAGCAAGAGAAAACATAAAAAAGCGGAACTAAAACGATTCTCTCTTATTCAGTTAAGAATGAGGGAGCTCACTCTGTTAGTCTCCGCTTGAAGATCAGCCAGAATCGATTTGATTGTTTTATAGATTCAGAAGAGATTGTTGCTTTAAAAGAAATGAGAATGCTAGTGGACTCGAACCACCGCCTCCACGCTACATTCAACGGGTGTAGGCAAGATTGTGTATACGTCCAAGCCCAGTATTTAAGTATCACTTGATCATTTTATAAGGAAGGGACGAGGAACTTTGCCTAACTATAGCTCTTTTCAAGCGAATCCTGATAATCTACGAACACTTATATTTGGCCGGGATGCTACCCTGGTTGATCATCCGCTCACTACAGATCCCAGCGGAAATCTAACGACGATTATCCTAGATGGTACGATTTCCAGCGTGCTTGGCGCTACGATCACTGCGGGTACTTTGTCCTCAGCAGGTACAGTCACCAACATTCTTAACGGCACTATTACCAGCGTGCTTGGCGCTACGATCACTGCGGGTACTTTGTCCTCAGCAGGTACAGTCACCAACATTCTTAACGGCACCATTACTAGCGTGCTTGGCGCTACAATCACTGCGGGTACTTTGTCCTCAGCAGGTACAGTCACAAACATTCTTAACGGCACCATTACTAGCGTGCTTGGCGC
>NZ_JARXWM010000011.1:0-219349 GCF_029893135.1 Paenibacillus sp. PastF-3
ACTTGCATGTATTAGGCACGCCGCCAGCGTTCGTCCTGAGCCAGGATCAAACTCTCCAATTAGTATTGAAAAGAGCGATATGCTCATTTTGAAACATCTGACGAGAAAATTAATTCTCTAATTTTGGAATTCACTTTCGTGATTTCCTACTCACTCGTTGTTCAGTTTTCAAAGATCAAGCTGTTTATTTCGTCGTTGTGTTGTTCAGCAGCGACCTTTATAATATATCACAGCGTCCTCGTTTTAGTCAACCTTTTTTTTAATTTCTTTTTTCGGTTGTCTTTCGAATGTTTTCGAAAGCACATCTCTGTGTCAGAGGGACGAGTTATAATTTAACACATGAACTATGAAAGAGTCAACCATAAATTTATTAGCATAAATATGAGCGTTTCATAATAGCGTGCAAACAAAAAAGAGAGTGCTTAGCCTCTCCCTATCCCTACTTATTTTATCTATAGATTACCGGCAAATCCTGCATCTAATTTCTTCTCTATAAGGTATATCGGATCGCATGACCCTCTCCCCCATGACCGTCAGCCCATAAAGTAATCTCACGGATTAGCGATCGAGAAACAAGCTTTCGTAAAACTAGGGGCAACTCAGCCTCTAATTGACACAGGCCAGAATGCTGTAGTAATTCTTTTATACTCCACGCTTCCTTACGGCTATTCAGAATATTAAAAAGCAATGCACAACAATCCGTCATTTTGGACATGATCCCAAATTCACACGCTAGAAGTACAAGCTCTACTCTTTGTTCTAAGGTCTCCGTGCTGATGGTTAGTTCCTCATATAGTTTATGGACTGAGGTGTTCATACTTTTAACCTGCTCCCAAATAGCCGGCTCTGGAAATGAACCAGATTCACTCACTTCTATTCTTGCCCAATGATATAGTGCCATCAATACACAGTTATACGAATCCATAATGTAGCCAGCTTCTATATACCGTTTAGATTTCACATACAAATGCAAGAATCGTGCAAACTCCATGAACTCCACTCGTTCCTTAAGAGGCCCTTCAAATTGTAAAATCTCCCGGCGCATATCCCCTAGTATTCCTTTGGGATCCCAAATCACTTCCCCAATCATCAAACTAGTAAGGAGCTCGTTATTATCTCCCGCCATGACAGCCCTCTCCAAAGCGGAAAGGCCAATATGGACTGACTGGGTCCGTGTGTCACCGGCAATGGTGTGGCGAACAATATGTTCTAAATCCTGTTCCTCATGTAAAACTAACACAACCATATCAAAATCGTGAAGTAGTGCGCTTTGAAAAGGAGTACTCCCTTTCTGCCGCAAAGCGACAGCTCCTAAAACATTTTCTTCAAACGTTTCTCCACTCAACAAAGTTACATTGGATAATTCCATGCTTCCCTCCATTAAATTTGGCGAATTTGCGTCCAGTCAGTTATAATTCAGTTATAATTATTATTCTACATATGAAAGACAGTTCCTTCTGGACAACCCAACTATATTTAGTTAGGAGCAAACACTCATGAAGTTTAAAACGGCTAAGATCAACGCTTTTCGCACATGGGGATTACTGCTCACAATGCTCGGAATGGGACTTATGGTTTTGGGTACAGCAGGCATCGTATTCTGGGGATCAACCGGGAAAGTATTCGCCGGAATCGGACTTGTAATCGGTTTAATTTCCATGATGGCAAGTCTTGCGATCTATTTCTGGGCTGGTATGCTCTCAACGAGTGCTGTTCAGCTAGAGTGCCCTGAATGTCACAAGCTGACCAAGATGCTCGGCAAAACAGACCGCTGTATGTTCTGTCACACCATTCTTACTATGGATCCTGCTGAGGCCACCATTACTGCGGATCAGCTTGAGCATCAGCAACTAAACCGCTAAACACACCTTACAGAGGCTCATTACTAACTAGTTAAAATGCACTCAAATATTTGCTAATACAACAAAGAGGCCCCCGATATGGGAGCCTCTTTGTTTGCTATAAATAATTATGATTACTTATGAATCTCTTGTAATGCTTCCCATGCTGACGAATTGCTAAAGCTCCGATTCCATGATCCGATGCCTCCAAGCCCCATGGACTTAGCAAGCTCAACTCTTGATTTTAAGCTCACCTTATCTTCTATCCATATTTTCTTAAGAGCGCCATCTTCCTTGTACTCTACGTAATTCTGCCCAGCATCCTTATCAAATGTAGGAGTTAGCTTCTTCTCTTTGATAATTTTTTCAACGGCATTCATACTAACCGATTTGGAGCTTACCTTTGTCTTACCATCTACTTGTGCCTCAGTCCAGATGCGGGTGTACAATGGGATCCCCAAAATCACCTTCTCAGGCGGCACATTGTCTTCCTCTATGATCCGGCTTATTGAATTCTCTACCCAAGGTAAGGAGGCAACAGAGCCCGCGATAGGGCTAGCCGCCCAATGTTCATCATAAGCCATCACGATTAGATAATCGACTAATGACCCCAGAGCCTTACGATCAAGGAATGCTGACCACATCTCGCTATTAGATTTAGGTGTCACGTCTATGGAGACGATTAGATTCTTAGCCTGAGCCATCGGTTTTAGCTCTCTCATAAATTGAGTGACATTCTCTCCGTCCTTCGTATACACATTCTCAAAATCGATATTAATTCCATCCAAATTATATAAATCCGAATACTCTAAGATCTGCACGATTGCATTCATCCGTTTCTCATAGGTGGACAATGCCTCAGTAGTCATGTCTGGCTCGAAGCTATTGCTAAGCAACCCCCATACCTCTAATCCGCGCCCATGCGCCCACTGCACATACGCACTGTCGGCCTGACTGCGCACATTGCCATCACCATCTATAATACTAAACCAGGTGGGGCTAGCCACGTTAACGCCTGGTAGCTCACCGAAGGTTTCTGGGTTAGGTTTGCGTTGGTAAACAGCCTCCCAATACAAATTCACTGACTTCCCTTTCCAGTTACGTTCAGCACGTGTTGGTGTGGATTTTTTCGGTTCCACTGTCTTTTGACCATCCCGAACAATGTCACTTGCCTTGGCATAACCTGCATACCCGCTGCTTAATTGTACAAATAGCCAGTCCTTATTTTCTTCATTCCAAATATTCACGACTGCCCCTGGAGACATATCCGCAACTATAGGTGCGTGAATGGATGCCTCATTTCGTAGAGCTACTGACTTGTCGCCTTTTTCACCTTTAACTTTTCCTAGCGAGACAGACTCTCCTGCCGTCATTAGTAATATTGCTCCGGTATTTGTATCCTCCTGTATTTCAAACCCATATAGATCTTCTAATACATCCGCAGGAAGGTAGGTCACTTTCTCCTTTACTTCAGGCGCTAACCGCAGCTGCAACGGACGATTATTCAGACTAGCATCAGTTTTATCCTCCTGCATGTAAAGGAGCTCACTATCCGTTGATAAAATGACCGATTTGGTCTTCTCTTCATAACGAATGGAAGGATCCACATACTCTTGCAACAATGGTAATGGTAATAGCATGCTATCCCCAGTTCCAGAGGCAGAATAACCTGTATGCTCTCCTTTTACAAAGATGGGATGCGCTTGAGCTTTCCAATCTACATCTATGTGCTGACGATTTGGCAATACATAAAACACTACCCAATATGCTGCTGCTACAATGATTAAGAGTCCAAATAAACGCCTAAAAAAACCTCCGCGCTTTTTGACGTGCCTCTGTCCCAGTCTTCTGTCCAAAATATATCCTCCAGATAATAATATGATTTTTAATAGATTCTAACATTACGATTATAACATCCACTTGGTTTCGTATAACCAGTAGAAAATAGTCATTTATCCTACAAATTGTTATATTCAAGTAGAAACGACATTGTCGTCTTTATATTTTTATAAAAATAAAAACGTGAGTCCTCCGCTTTCGGATTTCGCACGTTTATTGTGGCCACTTGGTATATCACCTTGACACCGTTCTATTCTAGTCTTAATGCTGCTTCTCTTTACAACTTTCGCAAAATCCATGCAGTTCCATACGCAATCCTGTAATCTTAAAGCCTGTAGCTTGCTCAGCATGCAGCTCTACATCCCTAAGCGAAGGATAACTGAAATCCTCAATCTTACCGCATTGTTGACAGATAACATGATAATGATCAGACACATTGGCATCAAAACGGCTGGAGCTATCCCCATAGGTCAACTCACGAACCATGCCAGCTTCCATAAACATCTTGAGATTATTATATACGGTTGCCACGCTCATGCTCGGAAATTTAGGCTCTAATGCCCGATATATATCGTCAGCTGTAGGATGATTCATTGCTTCCATCAAATACGTAAGAATCGCATGACGCTGGGGCGTTATACGGACACCTGTTGTTTTTAATTGTTCCAATGCATGTTGTACGCCACTCCCCATGACTGTCACCGCCTTTTAAATTTAAAAATAAAAGAAATATTTCTTATAATTGTAAGACTGGGTTTTCAATCTTGTCAACGAAGTCGATACATTATATTCATTATTATATAAGAAAAATTACTTTTTTCAATAACCTCTCACATTTAAGTTGCTGTTTCCCTCAACCTGAATCTTGAACTCACCTGTGCCCACTTCACCAGATATCTTCTTCTTATCAATGGTTAAGATAGGTAAATCTGAAATAATATCGCCATATCCACTTGAGCCATTCAACTTATAGTTCCCTAACTGCGGCAAATACAATTGAATATCGCCAACTGCACTATAAATGTCCCAGTCTCCTCCGACTTCATGTGAACGAACATCAATGATGCCATTCAAGGATTCTGCATGCAGCTTCGACCTAGCTCCATCAATCTCTAAATTACCATTTTTGCTAGAAATATCGATCTCGGCTTCATTCCCGGATGCACCGATATTGCCAACTGCCGTTGATAATTTCAAGGCTCCTGTGACATTCCATGCATTCATATTGCCACCGCTCGTTGATAAATCAACACTGCCCTGGACGGATCTCGCACGCACAGCTCCATTCAGTGTTTTGCCTTTCACATTACCAAAGATACGATGAAGAATAAGTTCTCCATTCCCCGTTTCCAGCGAAATATCTTCGATCGCTTCTATGTTCTGCAGGGTGATCCCACCATTCATAGTACGAACATCGAGGTTAAACCGGCGGTCCTCCGGCAAAGAAATGTCCAAATCCATTCGCGGCTGACGCTTACCTGATTCTCCATAAGCCTTGCTGTTTGAAGTGATTTTTATGGTTGGTCCTTCAACAACGTCCACAAAGGACTGCTCCGAAATGGCTTCAGCCATCGGACCCTCCAATTGATCTACCCAAACTGTAGTAGTAATTTGAATATTATCTACAGGTGCCCGATGCAATAAAATATCCCCATTAATACCATCAACGGATATTTTAGCTGTATTTAACTTCACTGGAACAATAAGCGGAGCTTTCTGAAATTTGCTTCCCTTCGCCTCGCCATAGTCGACTGCAGCTGCTGTAAGGTTGAGACTCACATTTTTCCACAGATATAAATAATGTTCTTGTTCGGCAACGATAAACACACTCGCAGCAAGCAATATAGCAGATAAAAGGCCGCGTAAATCTAATCTGATTCTTGTTCCCTTCTGTACAGAGCCTGAACGACCAGAGAAGAAATACATGAACAGGAACTCAATCCCCCATAACACTGGGATGACCGGCCACCACTTCAAGAGTAAAAGCATATAATCCGACCCGTCTCTCCAATCCAGAAACAACGGGATGGCAATAGCAATAAGCAAGACCGATGCCGTATATCTTCCTACATGCCGGTTATGAGACTCATTTTTTTTGCGCGAAACGATTCCTCTGACAATTTCTCTTACTCCTATATATATACCACCACATAATAAAACGGCAGACACGGCCACTTCGGAGTAATGCTCAATAAAAAATTGCAGCCATGCCGGCTTTTGGCGAAACAAAATGAGAACTGCTCCCCCTAAAAGAAGTAGAAATCCAAAGGATACGCCAGGTTCACTGACGATACTACGACGCTTAGGAGGTGTATTTATATTTGCCATAGGATCATCAAGCTCTTGATCTTCAGGGTAACGAAGAATCTTGTCCGCTGATTGCAGTACATCATACACATTATAGAAATATACCGCCGGAATAATTAGTGCAAGTAAAATCAGCAATGGAACATTAATCTGCATTCCAATGGATGAGAAATATATTAAAGCTGAGATATCCAATAGTATCAAGAATATAAAGGTAATTCCTTTGCGGAGAAGCCCAAAGTATAAGTGCCCAGTTCCCGGGATGAGAGCTGCCAATAGTCCAGCGATAAATTTGCGTTTGCGGCGGCGCCGCTTTGGACGTGGAGGGATTATCTTCTTCTGAATCTCACTCTCCGTAGTCTCAAGAACGGCTGAACCCCGCTGCTCTTCCTGCGCTGAGAGCATTGCAGAATCATTTGTCATATCTCGGCTCCTCCTTTCGTAAACAACGATCTGTGTAAATGCTTCTTCAAAGTGAACCACTCCGATAAAAATCAATCAATTCCACACCGGGAGCAACTTCCTGCGATCCCATAGGTACAAAACCATGCTTGCTGTACAAAGATACGGCAGGCAAGTTTAGCTTCCCCGTAGATACGATATATTGCTCCATCCCTGAAAAATGTTCAAATACATATTCCAAAAGACTGCTTGCAATCCCTCTACGGAAAAAGTCCGGTCCCACCATCATCCGCGTAATCGTGAGTTTACCCGGGGATTCTTCTTCTATAGCAATAGCACCCATCAGTTCTTCATCTTCATCAAAGCAGCCGTAAAAATCCTCTTTAGAGTGGCTGAGCATCTCTCTCGTCTCCATAAGCGGTGGGATCTCACGGAACCCTATTAATTCAGCTTCTAGTCGGTAGGCCTTATGCTGGAGGCTCCATAGTTCATTAATGGTACTATCATCCTGGAGGTTTAGCTTAATAATTGTATTCATCCCTACTAGTCCCCTTATATGCCGCTAAGGGCCTGCCGTTGCCGACAAGCCCTTAGCTTATTACATAAGTATTTTACCCCAAGTCTAAACACCTTTGGCGTCCTTTTATGGACGGCAAGCGTTTATACGAGAAATATAAGGTTTAGCTGCTCAATACCTCGATCAGAAGTTTATTCGCAAGACCTGGATTTGCCTTACCTTTACTTTCTTTCATAACTTGTCCTACGAGGAAACCGATTGCTTTCTGTTTACCTGCTTTATAATCTTCCACTGATTGTGGATTAGCAGCTACGACAGCTTCCACAATTCCTTTAATGGCACCTTCATCACTGATTTGTACCAGACCTTTTTCCTCAACGATTGCAGCAGGCAATTTACCGCTTTCTAGCATTTCTTTAAATACCGTTTTAGCGATCTTGTTGCTGATTGTTCCGCCTGCAATGAGGCCAATCATTTCCCCGAGCCCTTGCGGCGTAATTTTGACCTGAGGCAATTCCAGGTTATTACTATTCAAATAAGCAAGCAGTTCACCCATGATCCAGTTAGCTACAGCCTTGGCATCCTGCGTATAAGTAAGACATTCTTCGAAAAAGTCCGCTAAAGGTTTAGAGGAAGTGATCACACCAGCATCATAAGCTGTAAGACCCAGTTCTTCACTGTAGCGAGCTTGTCTTGCATCCGGTAATTCCGGGATCGTCGAACGAATGGATTCTTTCCAGGCATCGTCAATATGCAGCACGATCAGATCCGGATCTGGGAAGTAACGATAATCGTGCGCTTCCTCTTTCCCACGCATAGATAAAGTTTTCCCTTGGGCTTCATCCCAGCGGCGAGTCTCTTGTACAACTACTCCACCATCATCCAGGATCTCAGCCTGACGATATTGTTCATACTCCAGTCCACGCAGCACACCGCGGAAGGAGTTCATGTTCTTAAGCTCTGCTCTAATACCGAATTCCTCTTGGCCTTCTGGGCGTAGACTGATGTTCGCGTCACAGCGCATCGATCCTTCTTCCATCTTCACATCCGATACGTCGCAGTATTGCATAATGGCACGGATTTTTTCCAGATAAGCACGAGCTTCCTCTGGGGAGCGCAAGTCTGGCTCAGATACGATTTCGATAAGTGGAGTTCCCACCCGGTTAAAATCGACAAGCGAAGCAAAACCGCCATCTACGTGCGTCAGCTTACCCGCATCCTCTTCCAAATGTAGACGAGTAATGCCGATCCGTTTGGTCTCTCCATTGACTTCAATGTCAATCCAGCCGTTCAAACCGATAGGTTGATCAAATTGTGAGATCTGATAGGCTTTCGGAGAATCGGGGTAAAAATAGTTCTTGCGGTCAAATTTACTAACATCACCGATGGTGCAGTTCAGCGCCATCGCTGCTTTCATAGCGTAATTTACCGCTTGTTTGTTGAGCACTGGCAATACGCCGGGGTGACCCAGGCAGACAGGACAGGTATGTGTGTTAGGCGGGGCTCCAAATTCAGTGGAGCATCCGCAAAAGATTTTGGAGTTGGTATGAAGCTCTACGTGAACCTCTAAGCCGATGACCGTTTCGTATTTAGACATAAGTAATCCCATTCCCTCCTTTACTACAGCTGTGGACGCTGCTTATGATGATCAGTATTTTGTTCAAAAGCGTGAGCAACACGCAGAATCGTACTCTCGTCAAACTCTTTACCGATTATTTGCAGGCCTACTGGCATGCCTTCCGCAAAGCCGCAAGGAACGCTAACGGCAGGAATACCCGCCAAGCTCACAGGAATCGTAAGAATATCGTTCAGATACATAGTCAGCGGATCTTCCGTTTGTGAACCTAATTTGAATGCTGTAGTAGGCGCTGTTGGGCCGATGACCACATCATATTTTTTAAAGATGTCATCAAAATCCTGTTTAATCAAAGTGCGCACCTTTTGCGCTTTTAAATAATAAGCATCATAATATCCAGAGCTTAGTGCATAAGTCCCCAGCATAATACGACGTTTTACCTCAGGACCAAAGCCGCGACTTCGGGAATTTTGATACAGATCGAGCAATCCTCCACCTTCATCTACACGTACGCCATAACGTACACCGTCAAACCGGGCAAGGTTCGATGAAGCTTCCGATGAAGACAGCAAATAATAAGCCGCTACTGCATATTCCGTATGTGGTAATGAAACTTCCTCCCAGACAGCGCCCATTCCTTCCAGCACCTTAAGTGCGGACAAGACCGTCTCACGAACTGAAGCATCGACACCCGCTCCCAAGTATTCCTTAGGTACAGCGATACGAAGACCGGAAACATCACCAGTCAGCGAACTCAAATAATCAGGAATGTCTACCTTAGCTGAAGTAGAGTCCTGTGCATCATAACCAGCAATCGCTTGAAGAACATATGCAGAATCTTCTACATTACGCGTAAGCGGGCCAATCTGATCCAGAGAGGAAGCAAAGGCTACCAAACCGTAACGTGACACAAGGCCGTAGGTAGGTTTGAGACCTACAACGCCGCAATAGGAGGCTGGCTGGCGGATGGAACCCCCAGTATCAGAACCTAATGAGAAGAACACTTCACCCGCAGCTACTGCAGCAGCAGATCCACCGCTGGAACCGCCAGGCACACGCTCTAAATCCCAAGGATTGCGTACGGGACCAAAGCTTGAGTTCTCGTTAGAACCGCCCATCGCGAATTCATCCATATTCAACTTACCAATGGTTACGGCATCTGCTTGCTGCAGTTTTGAAGCAACAGTAGCGTTGTAAATCGGTTGGAAATTGTTTAGAAATTGGCTGGCACAGGTCGTACGCAGTCCTTTCGTTACAATATTATCCTTAATTCCCGCAGGAAGACCAAAAAGCAACCCACGTGCTGCTCCGGATGCCAGTTTGTCGTCCAAAGCGCGTGCGGTGCTACGAGCGCCCTCCTCGTTCAAGGTCAAAAATGCATTTACTTTCTTATCCCGCTCAGCGATAACCGCCAGCGATTCTTCAGTCAGTTCACTGACCGATACCTCTTTAGCAGTTAACATGCGATGTACTTCAGGCAATCGATTTTGAAACAGGCTCAAGATTCTTCCCCCTTTCTAATTATGTAGTTATTCCAAAACAGCCGGAACCTTGAAATGTCCGTCTTCATCATCAGGTGCGTTAAGAAGTGCTTCCGCTTGCGTTAGGCTTTCCTTCACAACATCCTCACGCATCACATTACTGACCTGCAGTACATGCGTGGTCGGCTTCACATTCTCCGTATCTAGCTCATTCAACTTCTCAGCATATTGTAAAATAGCATTCATTTGTTCTGTAAAGGTTGCCTCTTCTTCCGGGCTCAATTGCAGACGAGCCAGCTTGGCCACATGCTGCACATCTTTAACGGTAATGCTCATAAGATAAATCCCTCCTAATTAAAGGGCTAAAGTGCCCGGATAACGTTTTTAATTATATTGTAGAAGCTTAGACAATTCAATGATGGGGTTATAACAAAAAAGCCGGCTTTCGCCGGCCTTCCTTAAATCCAAGCTCTAAGATTCACTTGTTTAATGAAATCTGCTTGGGACATGCTTTCGCTTGACGTTGTTTCCGTCTCTTCTGTATCCATATCTTCACCGTTCATCAAATGATGGAACAGCTTCTCATTGTACGTGGACAAAGCATAATCAATTAACGCTTCATGCGTTGCTCTTTCAGCCTCAGCTACTAATAAATGTTCTTCCGCCTCAATGTCTTCAGCCGGAACATAAAAGTTCCTATTGGCTTCCGGTACACGTATAACATAGTCAAACGCATTATCGGGATTGCGGTCGTAAGCAATTAGGTAGCCGTATTCCCCGATAGGAAGACTCTGCTCAAAAGCGTCCGCAACAATGACAATCTTTTCTCCTAAACGCAGCATCGCCCTACCTCCTGACCCCAAAATCTATCATGATTTTGCTTGTTTCAACAGTCTACTAAAAAAAGATAGAACTGTCTAGCGGCAGGCCAGACGATCCTGAAAATTGTACCAAGCAATAACGCCTTCGGCGTCCCCTAAGGACGATACGCGTTTATGCGAGAAATAGAAGGATAATGTACAGCGTGAAACTTATACTTTCTTATATTTTAAAATATACTATATTCGATACAGCACAGCTTAATAATCAATTGGGAAGGTTGTTCTTTCTTGTCAAAAGGGCGGCCCCAACAAGGCAAATTAGGATCAATACACCGGCAGAAAGATATGGACCTGCTCTAAAGCCCTCTCCATCTGTAAGAATTCCTGCTGACAGCCCGGAAAGTCCTGCGGGTGTCCAGTCAAACCATGTAGGCAATAAGCTTAAGCCTAATGACAATCCAGCCATTAACGCCAGTGCTAAAAAAGCGGCTACTGGAGGTCTTAAAAAGGCACTAAACAACAACGTAGCCGAGACAATACATAATAACCACAAACCATATACCCCTGAAGCTGCGATAACCTCGCCCCATGATAGCGATCCAATTAGCTGCTCCGTGTAATAAGCTGCACCCGCTGCACCCAATCCAAGCGCAACAACAAGCAGGGTCAGTTGAGCTGTCCATTTAGCGATCACTATGGCCGCGGGAGAAACCGGTCTTACTAGAATTAACTCCATAGTTCCGCTATAGCGTTCTCCAGCTAAAGTATTCATCGAGCCTAGCGCCAATACCAGCATTCCAATTGTTCCATACTGTCCCAGTGCTTGCGCCATCACAACTGCGGCACTCGGTATTTCATACCCTTCCAGCAGACCTGGGGGCACATCCCCGGAGGCTTTTAATATTTCCGGCAAATAATAAGTGGTTAAAGGCTGCATAATGCCTAAAATGATGAACACGACAGGTATCCAGATTAGCTTATAACTGCGAGCCATCTCGAGCATTTCTTTTCGATAAAGGACCCAGGTGCTGCTCATACGCCCACCACCTTCATAAATAAATCCTCTAATGTGGAAGAGCCTGCTTCAAATTGCAGCAATGGAATTTCGAGCTGCGCTGCTTCTTGCAAAATCGTCTGGCGGGCCTTTTCCACATTATTCACATTAAAAACCGCATGATCTCCAAACAACTCCGACTCCAGTACAAACGGCTTTGAGGCAAGAGATTCCAGCCACTGAATGGCTTCTTTGTGCTTCTCGGTACGTAAACGAATAACAGGAAGGCTGTATTGTGAACGAAGCTGCGACAAAGACCCCTGCTCAGCAATGTGTCCATGATTCATTAAAATAATATCGTCACAAATCTCTTCCGCATCATGCAGCACATGCGTGGAGAAAACTACCGTTGTCTCTTCACGTATTTCTCGCAGCAATTCCATCACTTCCCTGCGGCCGATCGGATCAAGTGCAGATACGGGCTCATCCAGTAAAAGCAGTCGAGGGCGATGCACAAGTGCCTGTGCGAGACCCAACCGCTGCTTCATCCCCCCGGAATACCCACCAATCTTGCGGCGTGCATCGTCTTTGAGGCCTACACGCATAAGCGATTCCAAAGCGTTGCTTGTTGCTTCTTTAGCTCCCATTCCACTAAGCTTTGCAGCAAACACAACATACTCCTGTCCAGTCATCCAACCGTAAAAGGCTGGGGATTGCGGTACATATCCTAGTCCTCTGCGATATTCTGATCCAGGACGGCTCCCCTCAAACGAAATCATTCCAGAGGTAGGTTCTAGAAGACCTGCCAGCATACGTAGTGTGGTCGTCTTGCCTGCACCATTGGGCCCTAGTAAGGCAACACATCTTCCTTTTTCAATATCAAAGCTTATATCATGTACGGAAATATGCGCCCCATAGCTTTTGCGTATATTTGTAACTTGAAGGAGTGACATTAGACATCTTTCCTTCCTATCGTGAAATAAGCTACGCTGCCTAATATATTTCCGAAAATAATGACTATAATCCACAACCATTTTGGACCGCGCACTTTATCTGCTTTGGCTAAAGAAATCAAACCGATAATAGCCAGTAAAGCCTGCAAAATGATCAACGGCATAATTAATCCCCATTTTACATCTTCCATGAATTACCACTCCTTTTGTGTTATGAAAGGAACGAGCTCATATCCCGGACCTTTACAACTTCTTTCGCCTACGTCTTTCCGGTAGAATGACAACAAGTAAATAGACCAAAGCAGGTGAAGGAACTGTAGTTATAGCCCATAGACCCCAGAACCAGGCTTTTCTTCCGCGTCGTCTTGCATCCCGGAATAGCCATGTCCCTTGCAGCATTAATGCTATAGCTATGCAAAACCATAACCATAGGGGCACATCCTGCAGCTCATTCATTCTTGCGCACCTTCTCTGTTTCTCCTAATCCTCGCTATTCCTAGAGCACTGAGTCCCGCAATAGGAATAATCGCTTGAATAATCCAATAGATTATCGGTGCAGAACCGAGAATGGATAGAAATACGCTGACCAGGATCAAAGATATGCCCCAGAATAACAGCAGCTCTTTACGTTCCATGCTCTTTCTATGCACAGAGGCATCAACCATTAACCTCTCCAGTTCCTGTAATGAAGGTGGTGTGATGTCATTATATTGTGCATCTAACCGGTCAAGCTCATTTGAAAGCTTGTGCAAATACATCTCAGGCTCCTTATCTTTATCCTTCTCCATCCTCATTCAGCTCCTTTCGTAGTTGGTTAAGACCAAGGGATACACGCGACTTGACTGTACCTGAAGGAACTCGCATGATCTCGCCAATTTCGTCATAACTATAGCCATAGTAATGCTTCAATAGCACAGCCACTCTTTGTGCAGAGGGTAATCTGGAGAGGGAATCCAGCACTTCACTCCACTCTTCCCCTCTGCTCTCAAATCGCCAACGAATCGAACGGATCCCCTGTTCCTGCTGCTCCCGCTGTTTCCATTCCGCTTCACGCTTCCAGCGCCGCTTGCGATCAATAAATATTCTGGTGGCAATTGTGATTAACCAAGAGGAAAAGGAAGAAGTTCCGTTATAGGTGCTGATCTTCTCCATACATCTGACCATGGTGTCCTGTACAAGATCCTCTGCCAGCAACGGGTCCATGGTCACCTTGATTAAATATTTGAATAAAAAAGTATAGTGTTCTCGCAGCAGTGAAGACAATGCTGAAGTATCTCCCTGCTGTGCCCGTCTGATTCTCTCCAGCGACTGATCGCTCATCTGCCCCTCCATTCAAGATTTCGTTTCTATTTGTAGTACGAATATGTATTATGAATCGTTCATTCCACTTAATAATTATTTTTTGAGATCCCACAACTTGCGCCGCCAGGGCTGAATGATCCCTTCCCTTGCCGGAAAATGCCAAAAAAGAGACGTCCTTCTGATCTCGTCTCCTGAAAACACTGATACTCCCCCGTAAACCCCACTGGTCTCCTGAAGCAAGCCATTACGAAGATCCTTATTTTCAAATTGTATGTCTCTACGTTCTTCGGATGCACAAAAGCCAGCCTTTCCTGGACACTCCGAAAAAAATCGGCAATTACTGCTGCAAAAATGGTTCCATTTCTCCTTGGAGTCATACCAACCATAGTCCAGCGGGTAGTATATATTCTTCTCCATTCTACTTCCCTCCATGCTTTTAAGCCTATATGAAGACAAAAAAAGAACGCAAACCGGGATTAATTCCGCAGTCTGCGTGCTTCGCGAGGTAAATGTTACATTTAATTAACCTCATTCTAGTCCTTTTGTAGTCTTTTGTCTATTAAAACTTCCTCGGTTTTTGTCGGTTCTACTAGAACCAACGTCTATTGAGCAAGCATAAACGCCTTCGGTGTCCTTATAAGGACGACAAACGTTTAAGCGAGAAATATAAGACATAAAGTATAGGTGCAAAACTTATACTTCCTTATATTTGAACATAAGGGTTGCGAATCTTTTCAAATCCAATAGTTGTCCGTGGACCATGTCCTGGATAAACCTTCACTTCATCATCCATTTTGTATAGCTTGCCACGAATAGAATCAAACAGATCTCGTTCCCTACCACCAGGCAAATCTGTACGTCCAACTCCCATTTTAAAGAGTACATCTCCGGAGAATAGATCATTTCCACAAAGGAAACTTACACTGCCTGGAGAGTGACCAGGTGTATGGTATACACGGAAAGTGTGTCCAATGAACTGCAGAACTTGCCCTTCTGCCAGATCATATTCCGCAGGATCTGTAGCTAGAGGAGGTGACACCTCCGACCACATTAGTGAACCGTTCAGCTTGGGGCTGCTTAGCCATTCACTTTCAAGTGGATGTAAATAAACAGGACATTTCTTAGCTTTACGAATTTCATCCACACCGCCCATATGATCAAAATGTGCATGTGTTAACAAAATAGCTTCGATTTCCATTCCTTCGATACTCCGCACTAACGCAGCAGGATTCATACCGGGATCTATGATGATACCCTTCGCAGGATCCGCACCTGTCAGTAAGTAGGCATTCGTCTGAAGCGGACCCAGATTAAATGAACGAATATTTAGCATCTGCCCTAGAATCCGGAAATCAGACTACGCAGTTCTTTGGCAATCACTGTCTGATATTCCGTTCCTTCCCCATAAGCTTGCCCCATTGCTGTACGTGCTTCTGCGATTTTGCTGTCGTAATCAGCGGCCTCACGATCAGGATTCTCACGTTTGAACTCTCTCATTATACGCTGCACATGCTCTGGTCTAGGACCCCAATGTCCGAGCACATATCCGCCAGTGTCCGCAAAAATCACGACGGGTACAGATCTTCCACCCATGGTCAAGAAATTATCCATAAGATCCAGATTCTCTTCCAAAATGAATACCTCTGTCTTCATACCCGCCGTCTCCAGAATACGGAATACAGCAGGAATGTTGCGTACTACGTCTCCACACCAATCCGCTGCCAGGATTAGTACCCGCAAATCGTCTCGGTGGTTCAGACTTTCGAAATATTCCTTATCGTTCTCATCTTCCCAAGTAAACTTCTCATACCAGGATTCAAAGGCCTGTTGGTTCTTCGTCATACTTTCTACGAATTGGCGCGGTGTTAGGCCTTTTCCAAACTTTTGAGCTACATTCTGCTTCATTTTGTAGTCCCCTTTTTCTTGGATTTGTACCATTTAAACACAAAGTAAATGATGATCAGAGCGATCGCTACAAGAATAATTTCGTTGGTATACTTAGCGGCTACTTGGTCAATATCTTCCCATTTATTCCCCAAGGTCATCCCCAGATATACAAACAATGCACTCCATGGAATAACAGCAAGCGTAGTCAACAAAGTAAACTTACCTAAAGGCATACGAGAAATACCCGCTGGAACAGAAATGGCATGGCGAACAATGGGAATAAAACGTGCTGTAAAGATTACGCCCGTCCCGTATTTATTGAACCACTCTTCCGAATGGTCAATATGCTTCTTTTGAATAAAAATATATTTGCCGTATTTCTCGAGAAAAGGTCTGCCACCGTAACGACCAATCCAATATACAAAAATCTGTGCAATGACTCCGCCGATCGTACCGAATAATACGGCACCAAAAAAATTAATATCTCCATTCCATACTAAAAAGCCACCGAAAGCCAGTACGATTTCACTCGGGATGACTTCAATCATAAGTCCGATCATAATCCCAAAATAACCAAGACTTTGAATCCATTCAAACAATGTTGAGATCAGATCAGAAATAATATGCAACCGTGCTCCTCCTCCATTTTCTGCAGAATATGGCTATGTATCAAACATAAACATCTTTGACGACTATAAAGACGCTAGACGTTTAAGCGAGAAATATAAGAAATAAAGTATAGATACTAAACTTTTATTTTCTTATATTTATAGAAGCTTTGCCGCTCTGCTTTTTTTCCAGTTTCTCTTAGCCTATTCTAGCACAAGCAACCTTATCACTTCTACTTACAGGAACAAGGCCGTCACCCTATTTCGATCCTCTCTTAAAAAGAGTTGGGACCATTCGATTAACCCCAAAATGAGGAAGGTACACATTGACAGATAAGAATACGAAGGATTATTATATATTTAGATAATTACCTAAATATCGAAAGGCTGGTGGCATATGAATGAGTCTTTCAAAGCACTAGCTGACCCTACCCGTCGCCAAATCATTCGGTTACTAAGGGAAAAAGACCGCACCGCAGGTGAAATCGCCGATTTCTTCAACATGTCTAAACCAAGTATTTCTCACCATCTGAATGCTCTGAAGCATGCCGATCTCGTACAGGATGAACGAAAAGGTCAATTCATTGTGTATTCCTTAAATACGACGGTTCTGGAAGAGGTTCTTGGCTGGCTGCTCGAGCTAACAGGTACAGGAAAGCAAACGGAGACGGAAAGTAAAGCTTTGGACGGAAAGCAAAGCCGTCAGAATATTGATTCTGAGAAGGAGGCTGATTGACGATGAAGGATTTTAAATGGAGATGGCAAGATACACTAATTGTAATATTAGGTTTAGCTTCACTAGCTTATGCTTTAATCAATTACGGTAAGCTGCCGCAAGAGTTGCCTGCCCAGTTCGGAATTACCGGCAAGGTCAACCGCTATTGGGATAAAAACATAGCTATTCCCATGTGGGGTATTCTGGGCATTGTGCTCCCCCTGATATTGCAGTTCACACGCAGCATCGACCCTAAGCGAGAAAATTACAAGAAGTTCGAAAATGCTTATGCCATGAGCAGACTCACTATTGGGGTGCTTTTTAATCTCATGCTTGTGCTCACAGTTGCTTACGGATTGGGAAAAGATATTAACGTGGGCAAAATTGCTATAGGAGCCGTCGGAGTGATGTTTATTGCGCTCGGCAACTTCATGCCACAGATAAAAGATAATTATTTGTTCGGTGTTCGTACAGCATGGACACTTTCCAGCCCAGAGGTGTGGCGAAAAACACATCGTCTCTCGGGAAGAATGTGGATGATCGGTGGGTTGCTCATTTTTGGAGGAGCCTTTTGGAGCGGAATCTTGTCTCAGGTCCTTATTATTACGGCACTTGTGCTTGCTATTATCGTTCCCGTTCTGTACTCTTGGATCATTTCGCGTCAGTTAAAATCGTGAAGCTAATCCCCTAAGCCGCCGACTCAGGTCGTCGGCTTGTTCTGTCATTTGGAACTTTCGATCATTATGCTGCTCACCTTTTCCAGCCTCGTAGTCTGCCAACACTCTATACTGCCGCAAAAGCTCATTTCCTGAGGCAAAACAGTTTATAGCCTCCACTCGATTCCCTTCCGCTAACTTTTTTCGGCCCATCATTAGCATGCCTTCAATTCCTTTGACCCACTTAGCGTTGTTGTATTTATCCAACCGAATACTTCGATGTATCCAATACAGTGCAGCTCCCGGATCATCACTGTACATCCATCGCCCAGCCATTTCCCAGCTTAAACGTGCATTCCTCGGGGAGTATAGCAAGCTCTGCTGGAGTATTCTCACGCCCTTCTCGTTCGTAAGCAGCCTGGATAATTCTACCGCTGTTCTAGGAGACCGGGGATTCCACGTTAGCGATTGCTGTAGCATATCTATCTTCACCGAGGAATCAACCGTCTGAACTGCTTGCCTGTAGTACCTCTCTCCTTGTGCGGCATGAAGGGACAATACAGATAGCATGAGATAAAGGGAGCAGGCGGCAGTGATGAATAGTCGGCGGGGATATGGATGGGCGAGTTTAGGCGAGGTCGCGGACTCGAGGTGAGTTGCCTGTGGGCTCGCGGACGTCGATTGAGTTGGCGGTGGAGTCACGGGTCCGAAATGAGTGGTGAACAAACTTATGGACGTAAAGCGGGTATTCACAGATTGATGTTTCTGCTCATATTCAGACAGGGCAAGTGCTGGCAGCCAAAAAAGCAGCAGCCAGATTAATCCGTAGCTCCAGTCAAAATCGACTGCGCTATGCAAAACGATAACCAAAAATGGCGGCAAGAGACGCAGCGATCTCTTAGCCAGCAACCAGCCTGCTGCCAGCAGCATTAACAGTATGGCTGCGAGGCCGACAAATCCTAGGTTCAACAGGATGTCGAGATAACCGCTATGCACTTGGCTGCCAACATAAGGGCGGGATTGGGCGGCGAGATATGAACTCCGCCAAGTCTCGCCCCCGTGCCCCAGCCAAGGTGCCTCTACCGCCAGCCGCCAGGCGTCGCGGTAGAACAGACCACGCGCGGATACCGTCGTTGACGGTCCGGTGATCCGCTCGCGCACGTGCAGGAGGACGGCGGTGCCCGCCGCCGTCCAACCTGCCGCCGCCAATGCCAGCATGGCGGCTCGGGCACTGCCCGCCGCGCTGCGCTGGCTGCGGCACAGCCATAGGCCGGCTAGCCACGCGCCGGCCCAAAGCCCGGCCAGCCACAGCAGGCCGGGCAGAGGCTCTACCGCCAACCCGGCACGGGCCAGTTGGCGGTAGAGCAGCGCCGCGGCGACCACGGGCGCGGCGCCAGCGGTAAGAAGCGGCGCGATGAGCTGCCGCTTCCAGAGCAAGACGGCGGTGCAGGCACAAGCCGCCGTCAGCCACGCGCCGCGCGACTCGCTGAGGAGCAGCGCGGCGGCGTACGGGAACAGCGGCAGCAAGCGCAGCAGCGCGGCGGCCGTGCTTCCCGCTTCTCGCCGCTCCACTCCTACATTTACGCTTACCTTTTCACTCCCACGCTCCTCTTCTACGCACTCACTCCCATATCCCAACCCGGTATACTCTATCCCTGTCTTTTCAGACTCTCGCCCAACACCGCAACCTCCTGCTGGCGACATCCTCACAATCTTCTGAGGTCTTTCATAATAAGCAGCGACAGCAAACAACCGCTCCAATAGAAAAACAGCCATCACAGCACCAAAAGCATTAGGATATTCCATCACTCCTGCTAATCTGGCACCAGTGATGCTTACTTCCGGTGAATTGCTGTAGGCTACAGCGAAAGGTAACTCTAGTACCCCGCACACTGCCAGCAAAGCACTTATGCTTAAGAACATGCCCAATATAGTCCATGCGGCAATGATAAGCTGACGCCCCACCCGATTCAACGCACAAAAACAAACCAAAAATGCAAAGCTAGCATACAAGCCCCACCGTAATATTTCATTCATTGTTCCCTGTGCCGAAAGGGGTTCTCTTAGCGAATGAATCAGATAGAGTGATAGAACTATTAAGGGTGCAGCCAACATTATTTTCAAAGCTCTACTTACTCCACTTGCTCCCCCTAAGCTACTTCTCCTATTGCTTACGCCAATGTACAAATAAAGCAAAACAGCAGAACACATCACAAACCATAGGGTCAGAAAGAGGTACATCTCCTCTGTAAAAAAAAATCCCCGCAGCAAACAAGCTCCTACTCCGGCTGCGATGACTAAGGCTGCACTAAAATATACGATTATTGAATCCGGATTCCGCTCTCTGTTAACGCTCCCCATTTAGATACCCCTATATTCGTTAAGTTATCTCTATCCTTTCCACATTTCCCCTTCGCAAAACTAGAATGCAAAAAGGACGATACCTCTCCACGAAGGAGCTGTACCGTCCCAATTCTCATCAAAAAAGATTTATAGTTGCAAAAAGTACAACTAACCTCTGATCTTCGCTACTGCGTCCTAATGTAATTGCATAATATACAACTATTTTTCGAAAATCCCGCCAGATGGAGAGAATTGCTCGCGCTACCCCTCCACCGAACTTCCACTCGGAAGCAGGTCCGCACATACGCGCTCAAGGTAAGGTTTCGCCCCTATAAAATCACGGAAGGCGGTGTATTCACGCCATTTGACGGAGTTATCACCACCCGAGCTTTTAACGGCACGGATTAAAATATTCTTCGGTGTATTCTCCAGGTCGATGAATTCCAGCAGCTGGCTGCTATAACCCATCATATCGAGCAATTTGGCACGGATAGCATCCGTAGCCAAGGCAGAGAAACGCTCCTTAAGTATCCCATGTGAAAGCAACGGACTCATTACTTCATTCTCAATCTGAGCGAACAATTCATGCTGACAGCAAGGCACAGACAAAATGACGGAGGCGCCCCAACGTACTGCTTTTTCGAGTGCAGCATCTGTAGCTGTGTCACAAGCATGAAGCGTTATAACCATATCTACCTGATCCAGCTCATCGTACTCGGCAATGTCACCCACAAGGAACTTCAGATGATTATAACCGATTTTTGCAGCCAGCTCATTACAATGCTCAATTACATCTGCTTTCAAATCAAGTCCAATAATATTAAGCTCCCGCTTCTTGCGGACGGTCAGGTAGTGATAAAGAGCAAAGGTCAAATACGATTTACCACAGCCAAAATCAACAATCGTTAATGGCCGTCCAGTTGGCAGATCGGCAAGCACATCCTCAACCATCTCCAAGAAACGGTTGATTTGCCGGAACTTATCGTATCGCTTGGCCAGTACTTTTCCTTCTCTGTTCATTATGCCAAGCTCCACAAGAAATGGCACAGGTTCTCCATCCTCCAGCACATAGCGCTTGCGCCGGTTGTGTGCTAGATCCGGCTCTTCTTTTTTACTTGGAGACTTGGTAAGGATAGATACTTTGAATTTCTTGCTAATCAGTACCTGATAATCCGCTTCCACCGTGCATAACAAGCCTTGGCGATATGATTCTCTAAATAAAAGGGTCATTTCCTCCGCTGCTAATTCTGCCGGTACATTGCGATGTTCAACCTTTGTACCAATATAGGACGCAAACTGATAATGCAACTTACCTTTTAGTTCGACAGGTTTAATCTGTACCTTCGTACAGGTCTCCCCTTTGTTACGCACTTGGCTTAAGGTAGCCATAATCAAGGTACGGTCATTAATCAGTTGTTCAATAAGAGCTTTTAAAGATTCCACAACGCACATCTCACTTTCGGGATTAAAAATGGAGATTCTATGTCTCCTAACCAACATCGTTCCATTATATCACGGCTCTACAAGAGTTATCCTATCAGGGCTTCACCTGCAGCTCTCCACTAACAATAGTTATTGCTCGGCCAGACATCTTAATCTGATCTTTGCTTACCTCAAGTTGAAGCAAGCCTCCTCGTTCGGAAGCTTGATAAGCAGTCAACTGCGTACGGTTAAGTCGACTAGCCCAGAAAGGTGCTAGCGCAGTATGCGCTGAGCCCGTGACCGGATCCTCATTTACCCCCATCTTCGGTGCAAAAAACCGTGACACACAATCTATGCCTTCGGTGGAGCTTTCTGCAGTAACCGCAAAGGCTCTCTCTTCAAGCCGGGATAAAGCCCCGAAGTCTGGGCTAAGTTCGCGAACTAGGGATTCCTGATCGAGCCGTACAAGTACATTGTCAGCATATAGCATAGTTTCTACCACATTTGCTTCTGAAATACCAAGTGCTTCTATAAGAGCCGGAATTGTAGGAGAAGACTTAAGCTCATAAGGCGGGAAGTACAGTGAGATCAGATCATCCGCACGAGAAGCTCTTAGCAACCCACTGCGTGTATAAAATCTAGCTTCCACATCTGGAGCCAGCATTCCTAACTCCCATAATATATGTGCACTCGCTAGAGTAGCATGGCCACATAAATCAACCTCAACCTTGGGCGTGAACCAGCGCAGGCGATATCCATCAGTCTCCGGCCAGAGAAATGCCGTCTCTGACAAGTTCATTTCTGCTGCTGTCTTCAGCATAAATGCCTCGTCGACTGGATGCCTCAGCAAGCATACTGCTGCCGCGTTTCCTGAATATGCTTTTCCTGCAAAGGCATCGATAATAAATAAAGGGGTATTCATTAGGCTTCCGACTCCCTCCGAACTTCTGTGATCCGGTGCCACTCTTTCCATCCTTGTTCCACTTCATGGATAGGGAGCAAGCCTTGTTCCAATTCTTCCGGTGATTTAAGCAGCAGCCGTCTGTACAGCTCATCACCTTCCAGTGAGACATCTTCCCCCTGCTCCCATAGTCGGTAAAGACCGTCCTCCGCTTTACTATAATGTCCGATAGACTCCATATAAACTAGAAGCAGCCGTTCCGTCTTGGCTGGAAGACGATACGCTTTAACTTCCTCCAAAAGTTCATCAATATCCTCTGTCATCTGCAGTATTTCTCGATCAGCTCCGTGTAAATCTGCGTACAAATATAAGTGCAGTGCTCTCATACTTCTAAATAGTGCCGCATCATGATCGCCATTTGCAGCATAAATGCTGCCCTCTTCCTTAAGCAGCTTGGCTACACCTTGAAGCTTATCTGACTCCAACACACCGTTAAACCGGAACATATCTATAATATCTTCTACTGATAGTGAATTTAAAAGACGTGAGTTCAGCGGAAAATGACGGTTCAATAGCTCATCAATTTCCCATAAGGCTTCCGTTGTCTTCCGCTCTTGCTTTAGCGTTAGAACCTTGGCAACCATCGCCGTCATATCTTCGATCATTCGGACAATATAGTCTCTTCGGAACATGAACTTCCCCCTTTTCCATTCTGGAACTGTAAATCTTTTGTATCTAGCCATTTCATATGTGCTATTCATTTATCTTAAACCATTGCACTTCGCTATGCCACTTATGAGCTTGTAGAGAAAGAAGATTGTTCCATCCATCTGCAAATTTCAGTAGTCTCCATGTAAAAGAGGCAGCCCACGCCAGTTACTTTGACGCGGAGCTGCCTCTTTTTGAATTATTTTTCAGCGATCATGAATGACTGTTAATATTAACTGTAGCTTGGGTGAATTCCCTGATAACCTCAGCTAACCGTTCAGGAGCTTCAAAGAGGCTCATGTGGCCCGCTCCAGAAATCATAGCTTGCGTTATATTTGGTTTATCCGAAGTAAAGGTGCGTTCCGCAGGAATCAGTCCATCCTGCTCGCCAGCCACAAGTAGTACCGGCAACGTGGTAGCTGTGATCACATCACGTCGATCCGGACGCTCGCGCATTGCCAGTGCAGCTCCCGCTGCTCCTTGTGGAGGAGTTTTGTAGCCAATTTCTTTGGCTCGCTCCAGCAGATGCGGTGATGCAGAAGCAGTTGCTTTAGCAAAAATTCCTGGGACGAAGCTGTCCACAAAAGGAGTAATGCCTTCATTTTGAATTCTGCTGACACTTTTCAATCGATTCTCCCGTGCTTCTTCACTATCCGGATATGCAGTAGAATGGATTAATCCGAAGCCCTTCAATCGAGAGGCATACCGCTGCGCGAACGAAAGTGTAATATATCCACCAAGTGAATGTCCCAGCATGGTGCATTCAGAAATTTCTAGTATATCTAACAAGCCCAGAACATCGTCTGCCATTTGTTCAATCGTATAGGGGCCTAGTGGAGCCTCTGAAGCTCCATGACCACGTAAATCGGGAGCAATCACTCGGTAGTCGCTGCTTAAGATGGGAATGACTTGTTCCCAGTATTCAGCACTTCCACAAAAGCCATGCAATAATACAATAACCTCGCCTTTTCCCTGATCACTGTAGCAAATATTGCTTCCGTCACAACGTACTCTTTCCATGGCTGCTTCCCTCTTTCCAAAATACTAAGATATATTAACTAATATCTATTATTAAGCAAAACAGCTCTTCTTGAAACTGGCATCCTATTCTTAACGCTCAATTCCAAACCCTTTTGCTGCTGCGGCGGCAATTTGTTCAGCCATAACCATAACTCTATGTAGTGGAGTCGTCTGCAGCGTCCGATAGGGCTTTGGACCGTTGATATCTACAATCGCCGCCAAGCTATAATGCCCCACTGCGGGAAGGCATACCCCCACCGATTGTGCTGGCTGAAGCGGCTCATTCGAAACGAAGTAATATCCAAGAGCTATTGGAGGTCCTAGGCAAGCATCCACAGCAATAATGGTATGCTCAGATGGAATCTCAGCGACTCTGGCCACCAAATTATCCGCATCGCAAGGAGATGGCAACGTCCCGATTACGTGCGGAAAACCATATTCCAGAAGTTTACTGCCTGTTAGTGGACCGAGAGCGTCACCTGTAGATCGATCCGTTCCGATACACAGAAACGTGACTTTCTTCGCTGCATGCAGCGCTGCAATTTCCATAAAAAAGGACACCAATCCTACTTCGTCCCTTTTGCTTCGTTTACCGCTTCCCTGTTCTCTAATTGCCAATACCTTTCCTCCCTCCGATGATATTCTTGATTTCATGCCTTTAATTTAACATGATTTCTGTGAGTCCGACAAAAAAATGGTGATCAAGCTCACAATCATGGTAAAATACATGAATCAGTATACAGAGAGGATGTTAATAACCCTATGGATTTAACACAACCTAGTCAGGAAAATGTTGAATATATGATCGAGGCCATCAAGAACAAACTGAAGATGGCAAGTGCTGCTGCAATGCAAGCCTCCGCTTTTTCAGTAGATAAATATGAAGATATCTTCGATGTTTATGAGGTAGCTATGAGCAGCGATAGACTCAGTATTTCTCAGGTGGAAGCGCTCGTCTCCGAACTCGGCCGTCTGCGTCAGAAATAATTGTTCTTCGTTTACAAAAAGAGCCCCTCACTGCGTATCCGAGATGGATGCGCAGCGAGGGGCTCTTTTTTAAGTTCCTATTTCATGAAATGAAGCTGAAAATCTGTATCTGCATGACCTACCCGTGTACCACCATCATTGTAGATCACACCTGAAAATGCATTACGCAGCTTTTCCAAAGTATTTTTCTGACTGTATCCAATCTGATTTAAAATCCCCTGTACAATAAGTCCCCACTCTTCTTCTGATCCATCCAGAATCTTGAAGGCGATGCCCAGTCGCTCGCGGCGCAACCCGAAGCAATATACACCCTTAAATCCACCCTTAGCAATAATATTTTCATCTTCCAAAAGGATTGAATCAAGGCGTCCAGACCCAGAAACCATCTCCGGATGAGCATTCATGGCCGCAGTGATCGTAGTGACCGCTTTGCGAGTTGTCTCGTCAGCAATTAAATCAGGATTCGCTAATTTCAAATATGCAGTCGCCAAGGCGGTCAAAGGCATGGCAAATACCGGCAGACCGCATCCGTCCGTACCTAGGCCAATACTGTCTGGAGCCACACCAGCCATATAAGCAATCGTATCTATAATCTCACGCTGAACCGTTTGCTCCGGCTGGGCGTATTCTTCAAGTGGCAGTCCTTTGAGCTTACTATACGATAAAATCCCCATATGCTTGCCCGCACAGTTATGATAGAACTTTCTTTTGCCCGCGCCGCGAATGGCATTCTCTCTACTCGTATAATCCAGTGGATAGCTAGTGGCACATATCATTTGCTGCTCATCGATGCCAATCTTGGAGGAAATACTCTCTAACGCGGCAACATGATAGCTTTCTCCTCGGTGTGAAGCAGTCATTAGAGCAACCTCAGCAGGTGTAAAACCATAATGCTCCACGATTCCTCCACGAATGCCCGGG
Source organism: Paenibacillus sp. PastF-3 (assembly GCF_029893135.1). Taxonomy (NCBI): domain Bacteria; kingdom Bacillati; phylum Bacillota; class Bacilli; order Caryophanales; family Paenibacillaceae; genus Paenibacillus; species Paenibacillus sp. PastF-3. The sequence continues at coordinate 26,202 of NZ_JARXWM010000011.1, forward strand.
ATAGCCTGAAGCGGCTTGGCTGCAGAACGGGTAAAGGATACAAATTCAGGATCACCTGCATAGCCCTTTACGTTCCCATTTTCTCCTACGATAGCAATATGTCCACTATGAACACATTCCAGCAAATCCGACCGGTATTCTCGTACTAATACTGTTTCCATGGTAACTCTCCTCTTTTCTCTTGCTGCTCTATAACCCACAAGGATTTATTAGAATTCTACATTTAATAAATGCTAGAAAATAACCCCGTGCTCCGGGGATTTTTTGTACATCACAAACTCCCTTAAGTGTTAGTTCCATGAGGAATTCTACTCCTATTTTCATCATTCTTCAATCCTCTCCACACCAAGAAGATTTTAGAAACCACACAAAAACAATTCCATCAGCAATAAATCCAGAGTGACGCCTCCTCAGATTCTTGCTTTTCTGAAAAATTACTACATCTCAATCTGCCCGAATTCGTTCTATGTGGTATTCCAAGCTGTTAATAAATAGTCTAGAACAAGTGACTCTCGCCATCGTCCCCTTATTCATCAATTGTTTCAGCCTATACGCCAAAGTTTAAATACGAAGTAAGATAACTTATAAGGAGTGATTGGTGATGAGTAACGTAGAACATAAAGTAGAGCATGAAGTAGAAAACGGAAGCAACTTTTTCAAAGGCATCTTTATTGGTAGCTTAATAGGTGCTGCCGCAGCCCTGTTATTTGCACCAAAGCCTGGCCGTGAAATGCGTAGTGATCTGTCTGATAAACTTACGCTTGCTACTGACAAAACCAAAGAAGTGGCTGGCGTCGTAACTGACAAAACCAAAGCCATTGCCACAACGGTAGGTGAAAAAGCAACCGATCTGGCTAGTACGGTTTCAGTCAAAGCCTCTGATATCTACACAACTGTCAGTGACAGCAAGCAGCAAATTGCCGCTACCCTTCAAGACGCAGGCAGCAAAATTGGTGACACTGTAAGTGAAGCCTCAAATAATGTAGCCTCTGATGTGAAAGACGCTTCTAAAGAAGTGGCTGACGAAGCCAAAGCATCCTCTAAAGAAGTCGCCGATGAGGCTAAAGATGCAAAAGAGGATGTTAAATCCTCCTATAAATCCAGTTACTAATCTGCGGCATAATACAGCTATCATTTCATCCGACAACAGCCAGCTGTCCGCAGCTGGCTGTTGTTTAGTTATACCCTCTATAAAGATTCATCTGACTGAATAGATCCTTAATAAATGCCCGTTCGGGCTACAGAAAGCAGGGGTGCTCCATGGGAGAAACAAATAGCCAAACAAAAGCATATGAAATTGATGAACATCCTTTCGAATTACGGCATGAGGTCAAACGCTTAAACAATCGTCTGGATAAGATTGCTGACTCACTCGAAAAATCAGAATTTAAGGACATCCTCGATAACTATTCAGATCCAAAAAAAAGAATTATCACAAACTTAATGGCCGGTATATCCCGAGGTCTCGGCCTATCTCTCGGAACGTTCGTAGTTCTTGGTGTTCTGGGTTACATTCTCAGCCTATTTCTTGATGTTCCCGTGATCGGTGAGTACCTTGGTGAGATCAAAAAATACATCGATGCGAACAGCTAACAACTGGGCTATCTATCACCCATCTATCACCGCTCCCCTTACCCCGCTTGTCCGTCTAATCCTTCAAGGTTAGCCGGACAAGCGGGGTAAGGGCTTTGTAGAACACAAATAAAGGACATGCTATTCTCCAGGCACGGAGAGAGGCATGTCCTTATCGTCGAACAGTAAAATTCAAATCCAGGTAATGTATATTACACATAAAGGAGCTCAATAGGATGAGTTGGCCATAATCTGCTTTAACTTCTCAGTGGCCCGCTTCTGTATCCGTGAAACGCTCATCTGTGAAACCCCCAGCTTCTGAGCGATTGCCCGCTGGGATTGACCATCTTGGAAGGCTAGCAATAACACCTGCTGCTCTTGCTCCTTCAATTGTCCTAGTGCTTGCTGAAGATCCATTCGTTTCTCTACAGTCTCGTAATCGTTCGCATCAGAGCTGATAAGCTCCCCTAGCGTAGCTCCAGTCTCCTCTTGGGAAAGCGGTGAATCCAGAGATACGTAATGGTAACATTCTCTGCCTGCCAGTACTTCTACAGTTTCTTCAACAGACAGATCAAGATAATGAGCGATCTCATCGACCGCAGGAGAACGCTCAAGCTTCACTGTAAGTTCATCAATCGCGTGTTGAACAAGCGCTCCTTTTTCTTTAATCCGTCTAGGAACCTGTATGTACCAAGATTTATCACGCAAATAATTCTTCATATGTCCAATCATGCTTTTCATCGCATAGGGCTCAAAAGGGATTCCGAGACTGATATCATATTGCTGCAGTAACCGGATGAGCGCCATTTGCCCGACCTGATATAAATCCTCATACAAGTCGGGGCGATTACGGGAAATTTTCCCAGCAGCCATTTTCACCATAGGCTCATATTTCTGTATCAGCAACGTCGCCTGATCGTTATCCTTGGTCTGCTGATACTCCCAAATTTGGGTGACTGCTTCATTCATGGACTCGGGGGGAGTCACTTTGTCACTCATACTTTCTCCTCGCTAAAATTAAGGTGCTTCTTCAAAGTTACCACCGTCCCTTTTCCGGCTTCACTTACGACACTAACGTCATCCATCAACGCTTGCATTAAGTAGAACCCTAACCCGCCAACCTGAACGTCACTTAACTCCTTATCGTGCAGTGTCATACGTTCATTAGACTTGTCCAAGCCGTCAAAGCTCTCCCCTTCGTCTTTGACTGTAATGGATAAGGAGCTTTCCTCTACCTCAAAAATAACATCTACTATTCCGTCTTTTTGGCCATAAGCATATAATACTGAATTGTTACACGCCTCTGACACTGCCACTTTCATGTCTTCTATATCCTCATAGGTGAAACCCATTTTCGAGGCAATGCCGTATAAATTCAACCTAACAATATCCACATACTCTGCGCTAGCAGGCAACTGAAGAATTACTTTTTGCACATCATCACTCATTCTTTGTTCTATCCTTTCCTAGTGGGAATTCTCTTGGGAGGCAAAAAACTTGGAAATACCAGTCATGTCAAACAGCTTCTGAATTTGTGGAGGAACATCCTCAACCATAAACTTAACGTCCATTCCTTGTCTTGATTTCAGGATCGAAAGTAGAATACCAATCCCTGTGCTATCGATGTATTTTAATTCTTTTAGATTAATAACTAAATCTAGTTTGGTATCTCCCACAAGTGGCTCCATAACCAGGCGGAAATCGGAAGCCACTGATAAATCAAGTTCACCACTCAGGAAAACTGTGCATACATTCCCTTTGGTTTCTGTCTTAGCATGGAACTTGTTACTTTTATGCGTATTCATTAGACGATCTCTCCTGAACAAATATTTTCTATATTAATAACCTTAATGATATACCTTTGAATCAGAAAACGTTAAAAAATCGAATTGGTAAATACTAGATTACGCTTGGAAAATAGATATATCAGGTTCTACTAATACATTGTCGTTGCTAGAATATCGAGAAATAATTTGTTTTATACTACTCATCTTCAGCGGTTTGCTGATGTAATCATCCATTCCAGAGGCCTTACAGCGATTCTGAATCCCTTCCATGACGTTCGCCGTCATTGCAATGATAACGGTCTTCTCGGCAGCAGGACCGCCCTCTCGACGAATTTGAGCGGTTGCCTCCAAGCCATCCATCACTGGCATTTGAAGGTCCATAAAGATAAAATCATAAGGACGTTTAATCGCCATCTCCACAGCCTGTTGACCATCTTCAGCCATATCGGCCGCATAGCCCAGCTTATCCAGCATGCTGACCATTAGACGCTGATTAATCGGATGGTCATCCACAACAAGGATTCTACTTCTCCCCTCTTGATTGGGAACAAGATGCGTGGATTCCTCTTCTTGATATCCGCCTATCAAATCTTCTCCTGGCATGGATGCCTGAATCGTAAAGATAAAAGTAGCTCCTTTTTGCTCCATCGATTCTACCCGAATTTCTCCGCCCATCATTCCGACAAGAGATTTACATATAGCTAATCCCAAACCTGTTCCCCCATATTTCCGTGTCATGGAAGAATCAAGCTGCGAAAAGGGCTCAAATAATCGGTCACATTTCTCCGGAGAAATACCAATCCCCGTATCCATAATTGTGAATTCAACTTCCATCTTATGATCCGCAACGCTCTTGATCGAGGCGACTAGATAGACCCCACCTTGATTTGTAAATTTAACTGCATTAGCGATCAGGTTAATTAGAACTTGGCGTAAACGAGCCATATCCCCATATAAAAGCCGAGGCAATTTCTGATCAATAAAATAAGCGAGCTCCAGGTTCTTCTTTCCCGCTTCTATCGAGAAGAGGCTGAACACCTCTTGAATACAATTTCGAAGTTCAAATAAGTGCTCTTCAACTTCCATTTTTCCGGATTCCATTTTAGTAAAGTCAAGAATGTCGTTAATTACCGTAATCAACGTGTCCGCACTTTTCCGAATGATCTCCGAATATTCCTTTTGCTCAGAAGTAAGATCCGTCTCCATTAACAGATCGATCATGCCAACTACGCCGTTCATAGGTGTACGAATTTCATGACTCATCATGGCTAGAAATTCCGACTTTGCTTTCGAGGCGATCTCCGCCTCTTCTTTTGCCTTGATAAGCTCACTATTAATGATTTCCAGCTCTTTCGTCTTTTGCTGCAGCAGCATGGTTTGAGTCTGATGCTTCTTGCTTGTGATGTACATTTCGACAAAGCCTTGTATCTTAGAGTTCAAAATTTGTGGAATGAAAGGTTTGACCATATAATCAATAGCCCCTGCCGAATAGCCAGCGAATAAATGCTCCGCTTCTTTGCTATTGGCAGAGATAAAAATAATCGGAATTTCCTTCGTTTTCTCTCTGGCCTTGATCAATTTTGCAGTTTCAATTCCATCCATACCCGGCATCTGTACATCTAGTACAATGACAGCAAAATCATACCTTAACAAACAGCGCAACGCTTCTTCACCGGAGGTAGCTTTAATTAGCTCGTAATGCTGGCTCTCAAGCACTGCCTCCAGCGCCAGCAAATTTTCAGGACGGTCGTCTACTAGTAGTATATGAATTGGTTCTTGAAACCCCATAGGACCACCCTCCCACATGCGTTATTTTATGTTACGGTATATTTTCTCCACTCTGTCTAAAGATTCATAGCAATCGCTATATTTCGTAAAGTGAATGGACTCCTTAGAGCCCAGAACAAGGATTCCAAAGCGACTTAGACTTTCATGAAACAACCCGTGAACATGATCACGAAGCTCATCATTGAAATAGATCATTACATTTCGGCAGAAAATAACATTAAATTCATTAAATGAAGTGTCAGTAGCTAAATTATGCTCAGCAAAAATGATATTTTTGCGTAAATAAGGCTGTAGAATAACCGAGTTATACTTTGCAGTATAGTATTCGGAGAATGCCCGAGTACCTCCTGCCTCCAAATAATTCTTAGTATATTGCTTCATTCTGCTAATATCATAAACGCCTTCCTTAGCCTGCTGTAAAGAACGCTCATTCATATCTGTGGCATAAATTCGAGCCTTATCATAAAGCCCTTCTTCATGAAGCAGGATGGCCATGGAATAAACTTCCTCCCCAGTGGAACATCCAGCATGCCAGATACGAATATAGGGATAGGTTCTTAACAATGGAACTACCTTCTGGCGAAAAGTTAGAAATAATCCCGGATCCCTGAACATTTCAGTCACAGGAATAGAGAGACTGTAGACAAATCGTTCAAAACAAGCCCGATCATGCAGAACCTTCTCTTGCAGCGCGGATATGGTGAGTACATTCTCCGCATGGACATGATGCCAGATGCGTCGTCTTAATGAAGGCAACGCATAATTCCGGAAATCATAGCCATATAAACGGTGTACCCCATCAAGAAGCAGCTCAATCTCAATTTGCTCCAGTTCGTCACTTCCCGCCAGAACGGGTTGCTCTTCATATCCGTGTTCTATTGCTTTCATTGTTATCCCGACTCCCTTATCAACACGCCGTACTTTTGAAGAATGGCTTTTTGTTAGTTCTTTTAAAGTATTACCCCAATATTGAGGTTACGAATACAGCCAGACTCGCATTAAAGATAGAAGTTGACCTGTTGCGATTGGCTTCTTCATATAGTCAGAAGCCCCCGCTTCAATACATTTGGCACGATCCTCTTTCATAGCTTTGGCAGTAAGCGCAATAATAGGCAGTTTCTTATACTGCGGCATCTCGCGAATCCGGCGCATAGCCTCATATCCGTCCATCTCCGGCATCATCATATCCATTAGTACAAGATCGAAATCTTCTTGTTCTACTAGCATTTCCAGCGCCTCGCGTCCATTCTCCGCAAACTTCACTTCCATATGATACTCTTCGAGTACGCTGGAGAGCGCAAACACATTGCGAATATCATCATCAACGAGCAGTATTTTCTTTCCTTCGAACAATTCTTCTTTATTATGAAGCTTCTGCAGTATCTTACGTTTATCTTCCGGAAGATTGGCTTCTACCCGGTGCAAGAACAGCGTAGTCTCATCTAATAACCGTTCTGGAGAACGTACATCCTTGATAATAATTGATTCCGCATATTTGCGTAGCTGTGTCTCTTCTTTGCTATCCAAATCCTTACCCGTATAAATAATAATAGGTAGATCATTTAATTCCTCATCATCACGAATTTGATCCAGCAGATCGAAACCAGTCATATCCTCAAGCATCAGATCCAGAACCATACAATCATATCTCTGCTTCCGTAGCTCACTCAGTGCCTCCCCGCCAGTTGAAACTGCGGTTATAGCCACATCGTCGTGACCGATCAATTCCATGATAGAACGACGCTGAATCTCATCATCCTCAACAATCAGCAAGTATTTCAACGTACTGGAGGTGTAGTTCTCGATTTGCGAGAACGCCCGCTCTAGAGCTTCTCTAGAAGATGGTTTTCTTAAATAAGCCATAGCCCCCATCATAAGCCCCTGCTTCACTTCATCATTTACAGAGATGACATGGACAGGAATGTGGCGGGTCTGAGATGCGCTTTTTAACTCTCTAAGGATGGTCCAACCGTCCATTACAGGCAGCTGAATGTCTAGAATAATTGCATCAGGTAGATAAGTCTTCGCCATCTGCAGTCCAGTATCGCCTTGAAGGGCTACAAGCCCTTTGAAATTGCGGCCATGAGCCATATCCAGTAATATTTTCGCAAAGCTCTCATCGTCTTCAATAATAAGCAGAACCTTATCATTTGCAGTCAAATGATCACGGTCATCATCGATCATCAATTGTGGAATAGGTTCATGGACTGGCGTTGGTTTAAGGGTTGGAAGCATATCTCCAATATATTCATTAAACGTTGAATCTTCTTTGGTTACAGCAGCTTCTGTTGCTGCAGGCTGTTTAATGTAATTCGCCTTCACTGGCAAATACAAAGTAAAGGTACTGCCTTGTCCCTCACGGGATTCCAATGCAATAGCTCCCCCCATTATACGAACCAATTCACGGCTGATCGACAATCCCAGACCTGTGCCTCCATATTTACGACTGGTTGTTCCGTCTACTTGTTGAAAGGCTTCAAATACAATATCTGTTTTGTCAGCCGGAATACCAATTCCACTGTCCTTCACAGCGATAGCAATATACTCTTTATCACTTGGCAAGTTTAGTGGCAATAGATTGTTATCTGCTGGGCTAACTGAAAATTCAATGAAACCTTCGGTTGTAAATTTAAAGGCATTCGAGAGTAAATTTCTTAAGATCTGCTTCAAGCGATGACTATCGGCAATTAAGCTATCTGGCAACGGCTCGTTAAAGGTAATCCGTAAGGAGAGTCCTTTTTTGAGTGCCTGCGGAGCGAAATTCTGCTTCACAAAGCTCTTCAGCTCAGTCAGTTTAATTTCTTCATGATTCAGTTCCATTTTTCCTGCATCAACCTTGGAAAGATCCAGAATTTCATCAATCATCTTAAGCAGGTCTGCTCCTGACATGTAAATCGTATGTGCAAATTCAACCTGCTTCTCTGTTAAATTACCATCCTTATTCTCTGTAAGCAGTTGAGACAAGATCAAAAGACTGTTGAGCGGTGTCCGCAATTCATGGGACATGTTCGCCATAAATTCCGATTTATATTTACTTGTCACAGATAATTGCATCGCTTGTTTCTCTAACTGAATCTTAGCATGCTCAATTTCATCCTTCTTCTCCTCGACCTCCTGCACTTGTTCCTCTAAAGCACGAGTCTTAGCAATAAGTTCCGTATTATAATGCTCCAGTTCTTCCTGCTGACGCTGAAGCAGTTCTTCCGACCGTTTAAGCGCATCCGTCTGCTCTTCCAAGTTCTCATTGGAACGACGCAATTCCTCTTGCTGAGTCTGTAATTCCTCCGACTGGCACTGCAGCTCTTCCGTAAGAGCTTGTGAATCACGCAACAACTTCTCCACGATCAAACGACGGCTAATATTATTAAAAATAATACTTAAATTATTCGCAAGTTGCTGCAGCAAATCATTTTTCAAACTGCTAAAAGGTTGGAATGAAGCAAATTCTACTACGCCCAGCAGTTCATCTTCAAAAATAAGCGGATGAATAGAAATATATCCAGGTTGCGCATCCACGAATCCGGACTTAACGGATGAATAGTCTTCAGGAGCCTTCTCCAGTCTGATTGGATGCATATCGAGCGCACTTTGTCCTACTAGCCCTTCTCCAATCATAAACCCGTCCTTAGGTTTCTTATCATTATCTACTGCATAATATCCACTGCTTCGTAAAAAATCAGGACGATTGGCATCTTTTAAATAAACAGCTCCGAACTGTGCTCCCAGCACAGGGGTAAACTCATTGATGAAGGTCTGTGAGACCTGATCCAAGGAGCTAACACCTCGCAATAGTTCCGTCACCTGAGCAACATTCGCATTCAGCCAGGATTGGTCATTCTGCGCTTGCGCATAGGCCTGTTCCATTTGCTGCTTCTGTTCAAGATCTAAAGCCATCTTCTTAAAGACGAGAGCAACCTCACCAATTTCATCTTTAGTAGTAACCTTTATACGCCGTATGGCTCTCACTCTACCGTTGCCAAAGCTGGTAATCATCATTGAAACGACATTAAGCCCCCGTGTGATGCTTGGGATGATCCATAGAACTACTCCAAGTCCGAGAAGTAAGCCCAGAATCATCATAAGAACTACCATCTGAGTCGAACTTTTATAAGCTTCGTTGGCCTTCGTACTCTCTTCGTTCATAATAAAAGCATTATAATCAGAGAGACTGTTCAGAGCGTTTAACACGGCATTCTGAATCGCTTGTCCCTCTGTGTTGGAATATGTGCTGGCATTTTGAAAATAACCAGCCGATAGCAGTTTCAATACCTTTTCCTGATAATTTATATAAGAGGTGTACGCATCATCTATTTGACTAACCATTTGCATCTCTTCAGCGCTGGTCATCGACGCTTTTATTTTCTCGTAGTACTCATTCGCTTTAGTAATCTTTTTATCAATCTCATTCTTTTGAGATTCTACCGATGATGCATCTGCACTTAGCATGGTCGTGGTCAATATTCGCGCCATATCATTGACTTCTCCACGCATCCCCGAAGAAGACCGCCCCTTCATATATCTATCCTGATAACCTTCCAGTTGGTCATTCATATAATTTAAGCGGTCGTATCCTATCATCGTAAGTGCAAGCATAATCGCTAACATGGCACTGAAGCCAATTAAGAGTTTAGCCTTTATCTTCATTCTCTATCTGTTCCCTTCTTCAGTGAGATCCACACAATACATTTATCATCATCACGCTCTTTAGGAACCTCTACATTGAAAAATGCAGCCCGAATAGCTTCTTCGTTCCACTTATGTTCAACATTTAAATGTTGAATCATAAATTTAAGCTGCTCTTCTTGTTCACCCTCAACCAGTTCCAATAGACCATCTGTATAAAGAACTAAATGCCCTTCATCTTCATAGGTTAAGCTCTGTGGCTGAATATCGATCCGTTCAAACAGACCTACTGGGTGACAGTTACTCTCCAGCATGATTGGAGTCTTAGCCTCGCCTTCAAAAAACAGCGCTGGTGGATGCCCGGCGTTAACGTAGTCAATACGTTTCATACGGGTATCTATCACAAGATAAATGGTCGTAAAGTAGTATTGGATCAACTTTTTCTCAATATAGAGCTGATTAAACCTTCGATTGAGCTCCTGAATTACCTTTTCCGGCTCTACATACGTAGTTACCGTGTCCTTTAATACAGAAGCAAGAAACATACAAAAAAGAGAGGACGATATTCCGTGTCCCATAATGTCCAGCAGGATCACGCCATATCGGCCATCACCAAGGGGGTACCACGCGTATAAATCACCGGCAAGCTCAGAGGATGGCTGATAGATGGCATTGACCTCAAAATTCTCTTCCTGAAGAGGCGAGCTCAACACAGCATTCTGAACAAGTGCGGCCAGTCTCAATTCTTCTTGAATCCGCTGATCTCGTTCCTTATGCCAATCTTTCTCTCGCTTCAACCGCAGCGCGAGCCTAATTCGGGCCATCAGCTCCACTTTGTTAATGGGTTTTGTAACATAATCTACTGCACCTGCATCCAGTGCTTCTGCCAGCTTCTTGGAATCTCCAACAGCTGTAACCATTATTATTGGAATATCCTTCAGGTGTTCGTATTGCTGCACAACACGACATGCCTCGATTCCATCCATTTCCGGCATCATCATATCCAGTAAAATCAGATCGATATCGGACATCCGAGGACGTCCATCTTCACTCACAGAACCGATACCCAACCGCGTAAGCATCTCTTTTGCTGAGGATGCGGTTACGAAATTTCGGTAATCTTCTTTTTTCAGGATTTCACGGATAATGATAACATTAGTCGGATTGTCATCTACGATTAAGATTCTCATCATCTTCACCTCACACGAATAGTATTACGAACGAAAAATTCTGCGACTCATTACCTATATCATACGCTATTTAAATGTGTTATTTCTATTTTTAATATATGTAAATATAGTAATAGGTTCATTTACGCCTTCAGCAAAGTAACCTCCCGAGCCACTACATGTAGTGGTTCGGGAGGTTACTCTATGGTAAAGACAGCCCCTATTTATTAACCAAAATGATCAAAAGTGAAACATATTAAGAAGAAATACTATCAAATAAATCAATACCTTCAAATTCACCTGCTAAATTTCGATATATTTTGAGCGCATTATTTCCTCTCATATACACATCTCCATCTTCGGCTATAAAATACGGTTTACCCAAGGTAGATTGCACATTATCCTTCATGGGATCAATTCCCACCCCATTTACCTGTAGACCAAACTGCTGTGCTTGAGATGGTGAGACATGCACATACAGCACAACCCCCTCACCAACACCCACTGTCACATCTGCATATTGGTACTCCTCTGTCCCTTGCAATGGATCATTTGTTACCGCAAGCGGATCACCCTTGGCCAGAAGCAATTCTTCCTTCGTAGCATATAAAGCAACACCTTGCAGTGAATCAAAACGGTTTATAGAAGGGCTCGTTTCTGAGGAATATTCAAATGTGAGAACTGTCTTAGGCTGATCACTAAAAGTTGAGATAGGCGTCAACTGTGGAGACGCATCAAAGTATGGGGAAAGTAGACTAAACAAAAGAATGATAATGTTCATGTTGTTATCCCACCTTTCTTATCTGCAGCCGCCATTTACAGAGGACTTGCTGCCTTAACTTTAATGACGGAATTTTTTCCAAAGAGTTGCAGCTACATCCACACTTTTTAACACAGTAGCTATTTTCCCCGGTGCTTTCTCGTTATTAACAGCATCATAAGAGTTTACCGTACGTTCCTCAGCTGGAGTCAGCGGAGCTTCTTTTAAGGATACCCCCTTACGCTTCTCCCTCAATTCATGTGATTTACGATATCTTTCAATCACAGTTACTGAAACTTGCTTAACGGTTAAGGTCAACTCATTCATAACTTCTCCCAAATTCTTCACAGAATCTATGACAGGATCAATCTTCTGAATTTTATTCTGTACATCAGCGGTAATTTCATTTGCATGTCTGACTGTAGTCTTCACTTCATAAGTCAGTTCATCCATCGTCTTCTGCACTTCCACCAAGGTCTGGCTTACTTTGTCAAGAGATTGCTTCGCTGACTGCAAAGTCTTAATTAGAAAGAAAACAAGTATTGCGAATGCGATGGCAACGAGAGCTACACTAAGTTCAATGATCATATTCATAACCCCTTCCAAATCTCATAAATAGTGGCTAATCAGCCTTGTATACTGCATAGTTACCCCTACTACCATATGCCGAAACAATCTGTCGAGCGTTGTCAAAACTCCCTGCTCCCCTTTGTTTCAGAATCAAAGTCCCCGTTTATACAATGACTACAAATCAAAAAAAGGATAGGTGATATGTAATGTTAAAATGGTCCGCAATTCTGCTAGTTGTAGCTGTAATCGCTGGTATCTTTGGTTTCTTCAATCTTGTAGCAGCCGCTGCTGGTCTTGCAAAGATACTATTCTTCGTATTCTTGGTTCTGTTTGTTGTTTCCCTCTTCACGGGACGCAGAGGTAGATCGATGTAGCCTCCTCCCATAACTATCCATATATCTTATTCATCATGCAGAAAGTATAGGTCATTCCCACACAGATGTCACTTGAGAAAATAAGAAAAAGTTTTGAAATTAGATCATAATGAGGAGGAACTTAACATGAAAAAATTCGCCAGCATAACAGTTGCCTTGGGACTTATGGCTTCAATAGCAGCTACAGCATCAGCCGCAGAGGTAACAGGGACAACTACAGATTCTACGACCGCAGATGGAAGCACTTACACAACATCTTTTGAAACGATCATTACCCCATCGGATATTACTCCAGCCACACCACAAATTGTTCTAACCGAAAAAACAGCTTTCCACTTTTCAGTTGGCAGTATGATTCCCGCAGGCTGGCTTAGCGCTCAAACGCTTGATACCACAGGTGAAGTGATTACGGATACTTGGGGCAATGAATGGAGAGAAATCTACACTTGGCTAGGAAAAGCGTGGGTAAAGGTTCCTGTTGCTGCCAATGTAATTATGTAATTAGTACAAAAAAGATGATAACAAGCATAAATGCCTTCGGCGTCCCTATAAGGACGGCAAGTGTTTAAGCGAGAAATATAAGGATAATTTATAGAACGGAACATATAAACTCTTATATATACAAAAAGCTACCCCCTCAGTAGATCATTCTACTGAGGGGGTAGCTTTTGCGCTTACGCCGCCTTTGTTCACCCGTCACAAACATGCGATGCTGCCGCTTCTGTATACCTATATAATTATCGGATGACCGATCCCCCGAAGAGGAAACGATTCGTCCAAGAAGCGCTTAATTTATCTACTTTCACCCCGCCTGAAGCTACGGAATACGTATGGAGAACTTGTCCATCTCCTAGATACATAGCAACATGCGATATTCTTGCCTTAGATTTGTCGACCCCTTCATACGCTGAAGCGGAGTTCCCTTTATAATCCATAAAGAACATTAGATCGCCGCGTTTCAAACCGGAAGTAGACGTAACTACCGTACTATTCGATTTCACCCAATCTCCCTGTTGACGGGAATCAGCAGGCAGTTTCAGATTCACACCATCCATGAAAATTTGCCGGATAAAATCAGAACAATCGAAGGTACTTGTATCATATCTGCTGGAACCAAACTCATAAGGTGTCCCAAGATAGCCCATACCTGCTGAGATTACACTCTCGATTTGGGCAGAAGCCCCAGGTGTAGAAATAGGTGGTACTGGTGCTGGCGGCGTTGGTGTCGGCGTTACCGTCCCAGTCCCCCCATTATTAGCGAACGAAGTATATTGATCACTTGAACTTATATATCCAATGCTACCATCAGAGGTTTGAATTTGATACCAGGAGCTGTTCGGCTGTGCCAGAAGCTGTACTTGTTCCCCCTTCTTCAGAAGTCTCAGTACTTTTCCGCTTGTAGAAGGTGTAGTTCGAAGATTCACTCCGTACTTTATGGTTCCCGTTTGTGCTGATGGTGTTGTTGGTGTACCTACTGATGATGAATTTACGCTGATATACTTATCATCTGCACTTGTATAGCCTACGGATCCATCCGCTGCTTTCACCTGATACCAATAGCTATTCGGTTGTGCCACAATCTGCACTTGATCTCCCTTTTGCAAATACTTCACTACTTCTCCACTTGTAGAAGGTGTACTGCGAAGGCGAACACTTGCCTCGATGACCGCTGTTTGACCGGCTGCTGCTGCCATAACTGAATTTGATGGACTTGAGGCTGCTGCTGCATTTCCAGGAGCAGATACTCCTAAACCTGCAACAATTGCAGCTGAAACCAATAAGGATGCTGTTAATTGCTTATGTGATTTAATCATACGTTCCCCCAATACCATGATGAGATTTCAACAAAGGTATGTACTACATTCCTTTATGCCCTCATTATAGGCTTGCCCGGGATTTGGAACATGCTCCAAATTGCACATATAATCATGCCACTTTATGGTAAAACACAGGACTAAAGTCTTGAATCCTCCTTGAATATGTTTGTTTTTTCCTTAAAATAGAATTTTTCAATTTAATCTTTAGGTTCCACATGCACCTGTACATTCATAATATTGTGTAGCTTGCTCATTCTCTCTTCAATGGAATCACTAATCCTATGACCTTCCACCACTGTAATATTCGCGTCTACCTCCACTACAACATCCACGTGTACATGGTTCCCGTGCACCCGTGCCTTCACATCTTTAATCCCCTCTACTCCCGGTGTTCGAGCAATCGTACTACGTAGATCCATCAATCTATCTTCATCAAAGCCATCCGTAAGCCGGTAGGTCGAGTCACGAAAAATATCCCATGCCGTCTTAGAGATAATTAGTCCGACAACTACTGCCGCCGCAGAATCAATCCACGGCAGTCCGAACTGCGCACCTACAATCCCAACAGCAGCACCTATACTAACCATAGCATCCGAAAAATTATCTTTCGCCGCTGCCATGAGTGCACTACTATTTATCTGCTTAGCCAGCCTTTTGTTGTATATGTATACTCCCATCATTGCTACTGCACACACTAGGGCCACACCAGCAGACCATAGCTGCGGGGTTTCCTTTGCACGATCGAAAAAGGACCGCACCGCCTCCACAATCACTTGAATACCTACTACCGCCATAATAAATGAAGCCAACAATGCAGCTACTGTCTCTGCCCGAAAATGTCCATAAGCATGGTCAGAGTCAGGCGGCTTCCGCGAAATCTTTAGACCAACCAACACGGCTGCAGATGCTACGATGTCAGTTAAATTATTGACACCGTCCGCGACCAATGCACTAGAGGCGAATAGATAACCGCTAACCAGCTTGAATGTCGATAAAATGAGGTACGCGGCTATACTAACCCAAGCGCCACGCTCGCCTTTACGTATATCTTCGTAAATATCAACCATTTGGGCTATCTCCTCGTTTTCTGTTTTGTTAGAAAAGAATTCTTTCAATTATTCTTGCCCTTGTAGCAGCATTTAAAAACAATTAGAATAAAGTGAAGGACTTGCTTCAAAGGAGGTTATCATAATGAGCGAAAACAATGAAAAAGGAAAAATCAATTTAGCTGAAGCTATCCGGCAAAAGCTGGAGCAGAAGAAACAACAATCTTCCTCTAAACCTGGATCAACTTTCCAGGCAGGATCCGCTAAACCCCTAAAAAGTCAGAATAACAAAAAGCCTAGCAACCAACGCCGTCGTACCGGCGGATCCTAGCACTATTTTATAAACATAAAAGGCTGCGTATCCCTCAGGGACAACGCAGCCTTTTATGCGTTCGTCTGCCTTAATGGATGGGCTAGAACTCATCAAATTCATAACTGATTCTCTTTATTGTATAATTAGCCAACTGAAAACATGCGCTTTGGGAAACCTCAAGTGATAAGGCGTCCTGTCTTGCAAGCCCCGCGTATACTCCCCGTAGAATTCTACTTGTTAATCCATGTGTAACCGCAATGACCCGCGGAGTGGAGGACAAGCTATCTAGCCAGTCTGTAACACGCTCCTGAACCGCTTCATAGCTCTCTCCATCTGGTGAACGAAAATACCAATCATACATAGTCGTATCTTCAAGACTATTCGGCCAGCCCTGCTCAATTTCCTTAAGCGTTAACCCTGACCAAGAACCAACGGAAACCTCACTTAACCTAGAATCCGTTTCTACTTTATTGAAATCATAACCTAAGATATCACACAAAATTTGTGTGCTTTGCAGCGCTCTCCCAAGTGGACTTGAAATCACCTTCCATTCAGAGGGATGATCCACCGAATAACGAAGCAGCCTGCTCATTTGTCTGACTTGATCCATTCCATGCTCAGTCAGAGGTGAATCCAATTGGCCTTGGTAACGACCTTGCGTATTAAATTCGGTCTCCCCATGCCTCATAATAAAAATAGTTCTGTCCACAAGCATCACCTGCCGTTATCTTTTCAAAATAGAAATTATAAAGACAGCTACTCCAATCCTATTAGGATTAGAGTAGCTGCTTAACGGGTTCCTTCCGCATAACGGCGGAAAGTAAATATTATACTTCTACAGGATACATGCGTTGGCGCATTTCCTTAATTTCTGGATTCTCTAAATACTCATCGTATGTCATCGTGCGATCAATTACACCTGTAGGTGTGATCTCAATGATACGGTTAGCAATCGTTTGGATGAACTGATGGTCATGGGAAGTGAATAGAATAGTCCCGTCGAAATCGATCAGTCCGTTATTCAGTGCCGTAATGGATTCCAGATCCAAGTGATTGGTAGGTTCATCGAATACAAGCACGTTCGCACCGTTCAGCATCATCTTCGCCAGCATACAGCGAACCTTCTCGCCCCCGGACAATACGCTTGCTTTCTTCAGTGCTTCTTCTCCGGCGAACAGCATCCGTCCAAGGAATCCACGTAGGAACGTCTCATCTTGATCTTTAGAATACTGACGCAGCCATTCTACGAGATTCATGTCCACGCCATCGAAATAGCTGGAGTTGTCTTTCGGGAAATAAGCTTGAGTTGTAGTGACTCCCCATGCATATTCACCTGCATCCGCTTCCTGCTCACCCATGATCACATCAAACAGCAGTGATTTAGGCTGGGAGTAAGGACCCACGAAAGCAATCTTATCACCTTTGTTAACTACAAAGCTGATTTCATCAAGAACCTTCTCACCTTCAACCGATTTGGTCAATCCACTGATTGTCAGAAGCTGCTTACCTGCTTCACGTTCAGGTTTGAAGTTGAGGAACGGATATTTACGGTTAGATGGACGAATGTCATCCAACGTAATTTTCTCGAGTTGTTTCTTACGAGAAGTCGCCTGCTTAGACTTGGAAGCATTGGCCGAGAAACGCTGAATAAAGGCTTGCAGTTCCTTGATCTTGTCTTCCTTCTTCTTGTTCGAATCACGCTGCAAAGCTTGAGCAAGCTGACTGGACTCATACCAGAAGTCGTAGTTACCAACGTACATCTGGATTTTGCCAAAATCAATATCCGCAATATGCGTACATACTTTGTTCAAGAAGTGACGGTCATGGGATACGACGATAACAGTACCTTCATAATCCATGAGAAAGTTCTCTAACCAGCCAATCGATTCTAGATCCAAGTGGTTGGTAGGCTCATCGAGCAGGAGGTTATTTGGACGGCCAAACAAGGCTTGTGCCAAGAGTACCCGTACCTTCTCATTGCCGCTCAGTTCGGCCATTTTCTTATCATGCAGTTCACGCATAATACCAAGACCGATCAGCATAGCTGCCGCATCCGGCTCTGCATCCCAGCCATTAAGTTCTGCAAATTCGCCTTCAAGCTCACCGGCACGTAGGCCATCTGCTTCCGTGAAATCTGACTTCGCATAAAGCGCGTCCTTTTCTTTCATGATTTCATAAAGACGAGTGTGACCCATAATTACTGTTTCAAGTACCGGGAATTCATCGTACTCGAAATGATTCTGCTTCAGAACTGCAAGGCGTTCACCTGGTGTTATATGAACATCACCCGTGTTCGCTTCAATCTCCCCAGACAGAATTTTCAGAAAGGTTGATTTACCAGCACCATTGGCACCAATCAAACCATAGCAGTTACCAGGGGTGAATTTTATGTTTACATCTTCGAAGAGAGCGCGTTTTCCGTAGCGGAGTGTTACGCCGCTTGTGCTAATCATTACGCATTACCATCCTTTTCACTTTAGGGTTTCGGCTCATTATAGCATAAAATCAGTGCAAAAATCCCGTGAAATAGGCATTTAAGCTGATCTCTCTCCTACGAAACTTATTCCAGCTGTTTTACAGCGACAACTTTTAAGGAGGAATTTTTTCAATTATTCCCCAGATGTGCGATTCTCCTTTTGTACGACCAGTGTTTCTCCATAACCGAGTATACGAATTCTTTCCTCCGAAATCGCGTGTTTAACTCGGGCATTCTCCATACGATCCAGTGCTTCCCGGGCGGTATCATCAGCAAGTCTGAAGGTACCGTAATGCATCGGAATCATGGTCTCCGCCCCTACATCTAGGAAAGCTTGTATGGCTTCCTCAGGATTTACATGCTGAGAGGTCATGAACCATTCCGGTTCATAGGCCCCAATCGGCATAAGCGCGATATCGATCTTATAACGGTTTCCGATCTCCTTAAAGCCTGGGAAATAACCGCTGTCCCCAGCGAAATAAAGATTTGGAGAAGACTTCTGATTTCCGGAGTCAGCGGGCTCCAAGATGTACCCACCCCAATGAGAAGTATTCGTATCCCATGGCGTTCTCCGCGTCCAGTGCTGAGTAGGAACAAAACTAAGCTTGATCTTACCTAGCTTAATCTCCTGCCACCATTCCATTTCCACACAGTTGTGGAACCCTTTGCGAAGCATTTTACGCTTCAGACCAACAGGAACTACAAGCGTTGTCCCTGCCCGATATAATTTACGGATAGAGGCGATATGCAAATGGTCATAATGAGAGTGCGAAATCAGAATCAGGTCAATCGGTGGCACTTCGCTAAGTGGAATCCCAGGTTGTCCCAGTCTTTTTTCAAAGCCTAGCCTTCTCGCCCAGATGGGATCTGTAATGATATTCATCCCTTCATATTGAAGGAAAAATGTTGAATGCCCAATCCACGTAATGGTATTCTCCAATCGATTCTCAGACAGATAAGATACTTTGGGCGGCGTATTCGGTACAACATAAGAATAGTCCTTCTTCTTGCGACGACGCTCCTCACGCCACTGGCGAAATTCCTTTAATGATTTATCGGTACTTACATTATCGACGTTATGGTAACGAGTTTTAGGCATACAACACCTCTTCTTCAGAAGTTTACCGGGCAATCCTAGCTTTTGCGAATATACTACAACTATATTGAACAGCAGCGTATTTTGCAAAATATACAAATAGCATGATAAAGGTTCGCCCTTTTATTCCTCACAATGGCAGACTTTAGCGAAATAATAGAAGAGTTCTTTTGGTTTCACGCCAGAAATGAGATAATATGTGTATAAAGTATGGCGGTGCATATACCGTTCAAGGGGGAGCTACGTATGAAGATTACTTTTATTGAACCGACTCCAAGTCCAAATACGATGAAGCTACATTTGGACGAAAGTTTAGAACCCGGAATTCGCAAAACCTATACGCCAGAAAGTGAGCGTTCCGCACCTGCTTGGGCACGTGAAATGTTAACGATACCGGGCGTTACTAGCATTTATCATGCCGCTGACTTTGCAGCACTTGAGCGCAAAGGCAACGCCGATTGGGCGGCCATTCTAAGGGAAGTTCAAAGCCGCTTCGGGAGCAACGAAGGATTAACTGGAGATTGGAGTCTGGCTGACGAGAATGCCGGTGCGCATTTTGGGGAAGCGCAAGTCTTCGTCCAATTGTTCCGCGGAATTCCGATGCAAATCCGCGTAAAAACAGGCGCGAATGAAGAGCGCATATCCTTAGCTAACCGCTTTACTAAAGCGGTTATGGATGTGGCTAGCGCCGTGATGATCAAAGAGCGCAAGCTCACCGATTACGGCGTGCGTTATGGCGAGCCCGCGGACATTGCGCGCGAGGTCGAGCAAGAAATCGAGGCAGCGTATCCGCAGGAACGCCTCGACTCACTCGTGCAGCAAGCTATTGCGCACGGAGCCGAAGGTGAGTTCGTCGAGCAGAGACGAACTCGCACGCAGGATGAGCTGCTGCGAGACCTGAAGCATGAGGATTGGCGCGTGCGCTACGCCGCGCTCGAGGATCTTACGCCGACGGCGGAGCTCCTGCCGGAGCTTAAGGCAGCGCTACACGATCCCAAGCTGCATATTCGCAGGCTTGCTGTCGTGTATCTAGGCGACCTTCGCACACCTGAGGCGATGGAGCTGCTCTATGAGGCGATGGCTGACAGCGCCCCAGCCGTAAGACGTACGGCTGGCGATACGCTATCCGACATCGGCGATCCTGCCGCCACGCCAGTGATGACGGCAGCACTAACGGATAAGAGCAAGCTTGTCCGCTGGCGCGCAGCTCGTTTTCTCTACGAAGTTGGCACATCTGAAGCTCAAGATGCGCTCACACTTGCAGCGGATGATCCAGAGTTCGAGGTTGGCCTTCAAGCCAAGATGGCTTTGGAACGTATCGCCTCAGGTGAAGCCGCAGCAGGCACTGTATGGCAACAGATGTCAGAGCGCCGCCGTAATTAACACGGAAGTACCTGATTTTGTCATTGCTTTGAGAAGTAAACTTGCTTTATACTAATTCCTGTTGTTTATAAATGAATGAAGTAAAGATAGCCTCGTCATACTAAGATGAGGTAGAGGTCGCGGATATAAAAAGTACGCGTGTGGAGACGTTAGAGCCGTCTATGAATCACGCCGAAAGGAATATCCGCCGAAGCTTGCGCTGTAGCTCTTACAGCGGTGCAGGCTGGGGCCGTTGCCGAAAGGCACGGAACTGTCACATTGTACAGCCTGCGTAAGTAGCAGACTGCAGTGTGTTGCGCTATCTTCACAGGGAGTATGATGCGGAGCTGTATAGATGGAAGCCGCAGACATAGTTTGCGGCTTCTTTGCGTTTACAGAATTTGTATGTTTCGTGCATCATCGAAGTATACCTCCCGCATTGCGGGAGTAAGCAGCTCAGCGCTCCCCGTTCATGAACAGTAAGATTAGATCATAAGGAGTGTCATATTCATGCAGGGCAATCAGCACAACCCAGCGCAAGGCAACATGAATCAGCCTGCGCTTAAAAAATCGTTCAAAGCAAGACATTTGACCATGATCGCACTAGGCGGATCTATTGGGACGGGTCTGTTTCTAGCCAGTGGCGGCGCGATCGCTTCAGCAGGACCTGGTGGAGCCCTTCTGGCTTATACGGCTGTAGGTGTAATGGTTTATTTTCTCATGACTAGTCTTGGAGAGCTCGCCACCTATTTACCGGACTCCGGGTCCTTCAGTACCTACGGCACTCGTTTTGTCAGCCCTGGCTTTGGTTTCGCCATCGGTTGGAACTTCTGGTATAACTGGGCGGTTACGATTGCAGCAGAGCTATCAGCGGCTACCCTCATCATCAAATATTGGTTCCCGGACAGTCCTTCCTTCCTCTGGAGTCTGGTGTTCCTTCTACTGATGTTCGGTCTGAATTTCCTATCTGCTCGTGGCTATGGGGAATCAGAATATTGGTTTGCTATTATCAAAATCATTACCGTTATCGCCTTCCTTATTGTCGGGGTGCTCATGATATTCGGCATTATGGGTGGAAAAGCTGTAGGCTTCAGTAACTTCCAAATGGGGGGCAGTTCCTTCAACGGTGGCTTCTTTGCCTTCGTCGGGGTATTTATGGCAGCCGGATTCTCCTTCCAGGGTACCGAGCTAATCGGCGTTGCTGCGGGTGAGAGCGAGAATCCACGCCGCAACGTCCCCATTGCGATCCGCCAAGTATTCTGGCGTATATTAATCTTTTATATCCTTGCTATATTTGTAATCGGAATGTTGATTCCTTATACGAATCCAGATCTGCTGCGTGGTGGCATCGATGACATCGGAGTCAGTCCGTTTACGATCGTGTTCAATAAAGCCGGGCTTGCCATTGCTGCATCCGTAATGAATGCCGTCATTCTCAGCTCTGTACTGTCGGCAGGGAACTCTGGAATGTATGCTTCCACCCGTGTCCTGTATGCAATGGCTAAGGATGGAATGGCTCCACGCGCACTGGGCAAGCTTAATCGCCGTGGTGTCCCTGTTGGCGCTTTGCTAGTAACTACGGCTGTCGGAATGCTCGCCTTTCTTGCTTCATTCTTTGGTGATGGTGCCGTATATAACTGGCTACTGAACGCCTCTGGGATGTGCGGATTTATTAACTGGCTAGGCATTGCAGTCTGCCACTACCGCTTCAGACGTGCCTTTATAGCACAAGGCCATTCCCTAGATGAACTACCTTACCGGGCCAGATGGTTCCCATTCGGACCTATTTTTGCCTTAGCACTTTGTATTGTAGCTATACTCGGTCAGAATATGGGCGCCTTCACAGGTGGAACGATCGACTGGTATGGTATCGCCGTTTCTTATATCAGCTTACCGCTGTTTCTCTTAATCTGGTTCGGCTATCGCTGGTTCCGAAAGAGCAGTATT
Organism: Paenibacillus sp. PastF-3; assembly: GCF_029893135.1. Lineage (NCBI taxonomy): Bacteria > Bacillati > Bacillota > Bacilli > Caryophanales > Paenibacillaceae > Paenibacillus > Paenibacillus sp. PastF-3. The sequence continues at coordinate 48,902 of NZ_JARXWM010000011.1, forward strand.
ATTCCTTTGGATAAATGCGATCTTAGTACTCACCCAGAATAAAATGACTTGAAAAAGTGGCTGTTTTGAGCAATCTGAGTAGTAAAACATTGTTAGAATGCAAATGAAGGAGCCTAGCAGTCTCTCAACGCTTAGCTCCTTCATTTTTGGCGTTCACTGCAGCTAAGCTATGTGAAAGTAATTAGGGAAAATCGCCCTAAAGATAGATAGAAAGCTCTTAAATTGAATGGAATTAGGGGATTTCTCCCTAATAATTGGGTTGAGTTCTATATTTACCAACAAATCAGGTGAATTTCAGGGAGATTTTCCCTAATTGTTAATCAGCGCTTCAGATTATAGGCATCATTGAAGTAATATACAAAGAGATTCGCGAATAAGAACCCGTAAAAAAAACAAAAAGGGATCTCCCGCAGCCATTCAGGCTTATGGGATGTCCCTTTCTTATATCCTTCTATTCCCAAGTCACAAACACTTTGAGGTCGCCCGTATTGTCAAAAGCAGAACTGGAGTAAGATACATCCTCTAGTCCAAGCTTATATAGCTCCTGCAGGTCATTCTTAAGCTGTGCTCCACTTCCATGATAGCGGAATAATATAGACACCTCACCGGAGGCCATTGCCTTATTCGCTAGCCGAGTCAGATCTCCTACCGAACGTACAATTAGCTCCTCGGCATATAGCTCATAATTGAGATCCTTCTGAAGCTTTTTATACACAGCTGCACTCTGTCCTCCACGCTCCACAAGTGCAGACAAGGTCTTATGATAACCTACCGACGCTGCCGGATAGGATTTCGTCCAGCTATGATCCTGACGCATCTGTGCATCTGTCCTCATGTAGTACGCCGTACTAATAACGCCAGCCTTATCCGGTGTCGGGTCATCCCAAGTCGTGTCGAGATGATACCACCGTCCATCTAATAATACTAGATTCCAGGCATGCAACTGACTACGTCCTCCCGGCTGCTTTGCTGTACCCTCAACGATTTTATTCGTGAATCCAGCTTCCTTTAACAGCTTATAGGTCAACAGCGAATACCCTTGGCAAACGGCGCTGCCACTCTTCAATCCTTCATAAGCCGTATATTTACGATACGAAGTATCATATTTCAGATGAAGCACAACCCAGTCATGGATCGCCTTCACCTTCTGATGATTGTTCATGCCCGGCGTTATGATCTTCTTCAGCGCAGCCTTCACTTCTTTGTTCACAAAAGCCGTCTGCTCCAGCGTCTCCAAATATTTCACTTCCACCGTAACTTTTACAGAGCTTGCGCTTCCTCGATAAGTATATCCGTAGCTGTCTATAATGTAATACAAATAAGGGTCACTAGCCATCGCTTGATCCAGGGCCGCTTGTATTTTCGTTTTCAAATTTGAACCTTTGCTCTCATAAGTAAAAGTAATGGTCTCCCTTCGGTTGTTCATTGCACCCGTTAGCTTCTGCGCTACTTCATTTACAGAACGAAGGGTGGGTGAACTCGAAGCCGCATAAGCATGACCCCAGCCCCAATAAATCATCGGTGGAATAGCAGCGAATATAATCACTCCTCCCAGAATGATCTTTACTAATGTAAAGCGTTTTTTCCACATATATATTCCGTTCCTCCGGCTCCTATAGTCTTATAACGAACCCTACCATTTAATAGATAATGAGCGTTTAGGCAAAAAAAGACTGCTCCCTGTAGAATAATTCTACTCTGAGAACAGCCTATATGCTAGAACGATGTGTTTTATTCGCTTTGTGGTGTAATGATATAGGTCTCTCCTATTACGGTTTCAAATTCCATCTCTAGCCCTATTCGTGAACCATCAGAACTTTGAATGAGCAAAGGCTGGTGACTATAAATTCTGCAGATTTGACCATGAGTCGAGGTCAGCTCCGCCTTCATTAAGCGTCCTTCACGCCATTCTATATTTGTGATAAAGCCGCCACGTGCTACTAAGCCTTTCACACTACCATCAGACCATTCTTCTGGAAGAGCCGGTAATAATTCAAGCCCTTCCTGATGACTCTGCAAGAGCATTTCAGCAATTCCGGCCGTAGTTCCGAAGTTACCGTCAATCTGAAATGGAGGGTGATTACCGAATAAATTCGGCAGACTTGAATCTTGCAAAATACGACGTAAACAGCTATACGCACTCCCTCCATCCTTCAAACGTGCATATAGATTAAGCAGCCAGGCTGCACTCCAGCCCGTGTGTCCACCCCCGCCTTCCAAGCGCTTCTTAAGCGTTAACGCTGCTGCCTCCGCTAGCTCTGGTGTGGAGGAAGGACTAATTACATTTCCGGGATATAAATCATACAAATGAGAGACATGGCGGTGCCCAGGCTCTTGTTCAGCAAAATCCTCACTCCATTCACGAATACGTCCGTCCGGTGCAATCCCAGGATGAGCGAGTCGTTCCTGTTTCTGACTCAGCTCCTGCCTCAGCTGGGCATCGGTATTCAAAATCTCAGCAGCCCGAATGCAATGCTTGAACAGCTCATCGATCAGCGATAAATCCATAGCTGAGCCAGCTGAAACACTGCATGGCTTGCCATCAGCAGTCAAGAATACATTCTCCGGTGACGTAGACAGACCCGTTGTCCATCTTCCATCAGGCAGCTCTACCAGCCAATCCAGACAAAATAATGCGGCTCCCTTTAACAAAGGAAAAGCTGTGTTGCGCAAATATTCCTCGTCTGGACGGAAAGCGTAACGTTCCCATAAATGGCGAGAGAGCCAAACGCCTCCCATTGGCCAAAATGCCCACATCGCCTTGCCGTCTGACGGAGATGTCATACGCCACAAATCTGTATTATGATGCACCGTCCAGCCACGTGCGCCATAATGAATATTTGCTGTACGACTGCCAGCCACACTAAGTTCAGTAATAAAATCGATTAAAGGTTCATCGCATTCACCCAACCCGCATAACTCGGCTGGCCAATAATTCATTTCAGTGTTTATATTGGTCGTATAATTACTGTTCCATGGCGGCTGGAGATAGGGATTCCAGATCCCTTGCAGATTCAGAGCTTGTGTACCCGGCCGTGAGCCAGCAATCATCAGGTACCGGCCATACTGGAACAGCAGCGCTTCTAGCGCAGAATCTGCCTGCCCCTCCTGGTACCGTTTTAGTCGCTCATCCGTGGGAAGCTCTATCCGGGAGGACGAAGATGCAAGCGTCAACTCCACGCGGCGGAACAAGGACTGATGATCCTCTAGATGGCGCTGCTTCAGCTTCGCATATCCAGTAGAAGATAAAGCCAATTGCTCTAGGCACAACTCCGAAGGTAGCTTACCGCCGCTTCCTGGCATCCGGTCATACCCGGCAAAATCGGTTGCTGCAGCTAGACGGATCGTAATGGAGCGCGCACCTGAAACCGACAATATACCGTTCTCAGCTCTACAATTACCGCCATCTGTACGGATCTCCATTGCAGCGGCAAAACTTATGCCGAGACCCTCTTCGTATAATACAGCACGCGGATGATCTCCTACATAATTATCAGCAACATGCGACGGGGCACGACCGGTCATTATCAGCATACCGTCAGGAGTAATCTCTGTTCGAGAAGGATGCGGCGAAGTCAGAGCCACCGAGAAATCCGGTAGAATGCCCACACCCTTTCTCCCCTCTGCATGGATATGAATGACTATAAGTTCATCTGGTCTGCTGGCCAAAACTTCGCGCACAATCCTTACATCCCCAGCAGTATAGGATACCGTAGCAAGCGCTTGATTCAAATCAAGCTCCCTCTGATAATCCTCTATAGGACTGCCAAGATTGAACTTCATTCGCAAGTCTCCGAGCGGTTGATAGGATTCAGTCCGTCTGCCTAACATCTTGGAATCTACCAGTGCTTCCGCTTTCTTGTATTCCCCCTCTGCCACTAAATGTTTGGCCGGAGCCAAATGACGCAGCGCCTCATAATTAGCTGTATCCCGTGGAAAGCCCGACCATAAGGTGTCTTCATTTAGTTGAATCAGTTCTTCTTCCGTTCCGCCAAAGACCATGCCGCCCAGACGGCCGTTACCGACTGGCATTGCCTCTTCCCATACAGCCGCCGGCTGCTTATACCAGAGATCATGCCGCCCAGTGTTCTTACCTTCTCCCACGTATATTCCTCCTATCCTGTAATTACAGATGAAAAGAAATCGGCGGGAAGCCCGGACTTTCGTTCGGACTTCCCGCCATCTTCATGCTTTTATTTTATTAGCCGCGATTCAGTAATTACTCATTCCAAAGTTTCACGCGTTGTTTAACCAGCTCTTCACGTAAATCTTCAGCTTTCGTCACGTCAGCTTTATCCAGTTCAGCCATATAAGCATCCCAAACTTTGTCGAAATCAGCTGGTTTGGACAAGATGGCTTCAGGAATCCGTTTCCAACTGATATCCTTCAGCTTGTTGTCGAGAACGACAATTTCACTATCCCCAGGAATCGTGATGTTCCATGCCGCGCCCCAAGGTTTAACTTTGAATTCATCTTCATTTGGGAAGAGGTCTTTCCAAGTTGTTGCTTTATAAGCAGCAAGTGTTTCTTTTTCAACTGCATTGTAGCCTACAGTTACTTGCTCAGGGAAACGAGTTGTATAGTAATTTCCAGTTGGGTCCAATACGCCGTCACCATAGTGAGCGCTAAGCAGAGCATAGTTTGATCCGACATTGCCAAGTCCTGTTTCTTTTTGGAAATTGGTAGTGTCATTATATTTGCGGTTGTTCACATCTTCAGGAATGACACGTTTGCCGTCAACTACGTTATAATGCTTGCCTTCAATACCCCAGTTAACCAATACTTGACCTTCATCGGATGCTAAGTAGTCCAAGAATTTAATGGCACGTACTGGATCTTTAGCATCTACACTGATCCCAATACCGTTACCACCCATAAAGCCTGTAGGCCAGAAGGAAGTTTCTTTGTACTCTTCAGACAGGGTTACTGGATAGTGACCGTATCCTTGATCCAGCTTACCTTCAGCTTTCAATGCTCTTTCTCCATCGCCATAACCCCAGTCTTGGTCAATCAAACCAATAACACGGCCGGTAGCGATTTTAGCTTTGTACTGATCATACTTTTGAACGAAGCTTTCCGGGTCAAGCAATCCGATATCATTCATATGGTTGAGCCAGCGGAAATATTCTTTCTCAGCAGGACGACGGAAGTGATAAGTTACCTCTTGTGTGTCGATATCGATTGCATATTCACCATCATCAGGAGAGCCTGTAGTAGTGAATGCTGGGTTAGTTACTGTAATGTACATGTACCAATCATCTGCATTTAGGGTCAGACCGATGTTTTTGTTACCATTTTCATCGGTGGGATGTTTTTCCAGGTAAGCCTTGATTACGTTCTCATAATCTTGGACCGTTTTAATTACAGGATATCCCGCTTCTTTAACAGCACGATGCTGTAGTTCAAATCCGCCACCAGCATCAAAGTATTTGTTATCCACACCTGCATACGTAGGAATAGCATAAATCGCGTGGTCATCATCACTGTAGCGTGAGCGTTTCATGCCTTCTTCGCCTAATACTTTTTTGATGTTCGGAGCATATTTTTCAATCAGATCTGTCAGATCAAGCATTGCGCCTGCATCCACCAGCTTGCTTACGTCGGTCTTGGCACTGATCAGATCCGGATAATCACCGCTCGCTGCGATCAACGCTACTTTTTGAGCAGGGTCACCAACCGCGTATTCAGCATTCAAGGTAACTCCTGTTTTTTCCGTAATCACTTTACCAACTTCGTCTTGCATGCCTGTCCAGTTCGGGTTAGGGTCAGCACTGAAGAAAGTCATCGTGAGCGGAGAAGTATCCTCAACCGCATTGGCCGAATTAGCCGCATTACCCTTATTTGTTGCATTTTTAGCTGCATCTCCAGCTGCGTTATTGCCGTTATTTCCACCACAACCTGCGAGCATGCCGAGCATCATAATAGAAGTGAGTGTAAGTGCAGTTGCTTTAGCTTTTATTTTTCTATTATTCCCCATTACATAAACCCTCCTTAAAATTGTTTATCTATCGTATCACAGATAAATCCTGTTAATACTTATCCCAAAACTTCCCACAGGAAAAGAAAACGGATACAAAACACAATTAAAGTGCAGGGGAGACTAAGCTCCCCTGTAGCTGTGATTAGCTCTTCACAGCACCAAGTGTCATACCTTGAACAAAGTACTTCTGAATGAACGGATACACCAACAAAATTGGTACGGTTACGACAATCGTAATCGCCATCTTGATAGACTCTGGCGAGACCTGATTCGAAGCTAGAGAAGCAATGTTGGAGCGGTAATCGCCACCATTACCACTGGTTGTACTCTGCAGAACCTTCATCAGTTCATATTGCAATGTCGTCAGCTGAGGGCTTGAACCATTATACAAATACGTATCAAACCATGCATTCCATTGACCTACCGCCAGGAACAGCGCGATTGTTGCTAGAGCCGGCTTCATCAGCGGCAGGATGACACGCCAGTAAATGGTAAAATCATTCGCTCCATCCAGTTTCGCCGATTCCTGCAGTGCATACGGCAGACCGTCAATAAAGGAGCGGATAACGAAGACATTAAAAGCACTAACTAATCCAGGCAATACGTAGACTGCAAAGCTGTTCATCATGTGCAGATCCTTGATCAGCATGTATATTGGAATCATCCCTCCAGAGATATACATGGTCATCGCCAAGAATGTGGAGACGAACTTGCGGCCTGCAAAGTCAGGACGACTGATCGTAAATGCTAGCATCGAGGCACTGATCAGTCCGAACAAAGTACCGATGACTGTCCGCAAAGCGGATATTTTGAACCCTGTCATCAGCCCTGCGAAACTGAAGATTTTCAAGTAATTGTCCCAGGTAAATTCCCGGGGATAAATGGTGATACCGCCGCGCACACTATCCACTGAATCATTCAGCGAGATCGCAAGCACATTCAGAAACGGATAGATCGTGATTACAACCACGAACAGTACTACGAAGTACACTATGAAGTCAAAGATCCGGTCTGACCACGACTTTCCGGTAATAGCTGTGTTCCCCACTGTAACGCTCTCCTTTCATGAAAAGGGCAATATTGCAGCCACGATTGGTAGAAGGTCTTCTGTGTTACAGAAGGCTCTCTTTAGTTGTACGCTTGAAGATTCCATTAATCGTAAACAGCAGGATTACACTGATCACTGAGTTGAATATATTGATCGCGGTACCGTAGGAATATCTCGCCATGCCTAGTCCGTATTTCAGAGAGTACAGATCCAGCACCTGAGAATAATCGGTAACGAGGTTGTTTCCAAGCAAGAATTGCTTCTCAAAGCCGATATTCAGCAAATTACCAATCGACATAATGAGTAGCACTGTAATAGTCGGCCGGATACCTGGAAGGGTAATATGCCATACTTGGCGGAGCCTGCTGGCTCCGTCTACCCGGGCCGCTTCGTACAGTTCAGGTCCGATACCCGAGATAGCTGCAAGGTAGATAATCGCATTCCACCCGGTTTCTTTCCACACATCTGATAAAGTAACGATTCCCCAGAAGAGATGGCCCTGAGCCATGAACTGAATAGGTGAGTCTATAAATCCAATTGTTAACAAGAGATCGTTTACAAGACCATTTTCACTAGATAACATTTTAGTTACAATCCCCGCTGCAACCACCCAAGATACAAAGTGGGGCAAATACGAGACCGTCTGAGCAAATCGTTTAAAAAATCCGAGGCGAACTTCGTTTAGCAATATTGCAAACGTTATCGGAAAGATAAAGCCTGCGATGAGACCCATTCCACTCATCGCCAGCGTATTACGCAGCGCCAGAAGGAATTGCGAGTCACTGAACAGTGTCTTAAAGTGTTCAAAACCTACCCATTCTTGTTCAAAAAAGCCACGTGCGGGCTTGTACTTTTGAAAAGCCATCGTCCAGCCCCATAAGGGGAGATAACTGAAAACGAATGCCCAGATGACAAAAGGTATCGACATCATCCACAAATACTTTTGATTCTTAAAGCTTCTCCAAAACCGTCCTCCTGAAGCAGGCTTTTTGTTGCGCATTCGGGTGTCCGGCGGGATTTGAGCAGTTACTGTGTCCGCTTTCATAAAGCCCCTCCTCTCTATGTCATAATTCTAAAACTTTGTAAGCGATTGCAGTACCCTATAAATTCGACTTAAAATCAGGTGAAAATTAGAGATTTTTGTCCGGGGTGAATTCTCATTTCGGCTCATCGACACAGGGGGGCTAATGCTGCTGGCGTCTGCATTATTCTTTGGATTGGACTTCTGGAAACACTCACCTGGATGTTAGTCGCTACGCGGAATATTTGGACTTCCGATCGCTGTTATCCTCAGATTTCCTGATATGAACCGCTTCTCGCGGTAGAAATCCGAGGATAAAGGCGAGCGCTCCGCTTCTACAGTTCCAAATATTCCTCTTCACTCCTTTTCCAGCAGATTTCATTGAACCGAAATCAAAAGAAAATGCATTATATCTCCGCCTGCATAAGCTTAACCAGGTATCTATTTAACTGCATTAATACTTCACCACGTACAATTGGTGGGAGTAGGGAAAACAAAAAAAAGACCCGTGGACTGAAGTTCGGAAAACCACCTGAACTCAGCCACGGGTATAACAGACAAGACAAGAACACCACACCATCCTTAGATGCTTTTTCGATAAGAAGTTGGTGAGATTCCTACATATTTACGGAACTTAGCATTGAAATAATCAGGGTTCATATATCCTACCTTCTCGGCCACCTCGTATACTTTCATCCCTTGCGTCAGAAATTCCTTAGCCTTCTCAATCCGCACTTTGTCCACGTACGTATTAAAATATTCCCCTGTCGTGTTCTTGAACATTTTGCCGAGATAAGCGCTGTTGTAACAAAACAACTCGGACAAGGTCTCTAGCTTTAGGTTCTCATTGTAGCGGCGGTTGATTATTTCTATGATCTTCTTTATTTCATTTCCACGCCCACTGGTCATCTGACCCGCAATTTCTTCGAGAAATGAGACAGCTTGATCCTGAAGATCAGATAAATAATAACTTTGATATAGCTCCCCTATTGGAGGGGAATGCTCTGCTGCATAGCTACGTATTTCCGGATACGTAGGCTCCAGACGGGCCAGCACAGTACTAAGGAGTCTCACAAAGGTCTCTTTAATTCGCAATTCGTCGCTGCCTGCAGATACAAGCTCAGCACAGATGGTCTGCACGATCGGTCGGATCGCGCCAAGACTTCCTGTCTCTACCGCAAGCAGCAGACGACTCTCTGTCTCTTGCGCGTCTTCACTCTCCTCTTTCATCTCCACCAGAAACCCTGAAGGATCTGCACTGATGATGATCCCCTTCTTGAAGAAGAAGGCGCGTCTTATTAGTTCACGTGCTGAATTAAACGATTCTCCCGCCATTTCAGGCCGAGGTACTACTCCCCCCGTTACTGCAATGAAGTCGTAACCCTTTGGTTCTATCACTGCAGATAACCCCTCATATAATTCTTCCCGTTTGCTTGTGCTCTGGTCCGGATCCTTCATGAGAATGCCCAAATACTGGGATAACGTAAAGAAAGAAGCATTAGGATGATTACTAAAATACTGTTCCATTACTATTTTGATTCCCCGGAGATCCTCATCATTTGCACCAGCTGTTTTTCTTAACGCAATGAGAATGACTTCATAATTCCCCTGATCGAGTCCTAGCGCATCCGCATGTCTGCTAAGGTCCTCCTCCAGTTCTTCCTCTGAAGTTGGCTGCAGAAGCGCACGAAGTAAAGTTTCTCTATTGCGAGCGGGCTCCTCCTCATTCCAGTCACTGAACCGCTGCTCCTGCTCGATCGTTTCATGTAGCTGTTCCAGACATACGATCATCTCATCCTCATCCACTGGCTTCAGCAAATAACCGTCAATCCGATAACCAATCGCCCGCTTAGCATATTCAAAATCCGCATGACCACTTAGAATAAGCACATGACTTTCTGAGCCTTCTTTTCGAAGCTCACTAATCATTTCTAGACCATCCATTCCAGGCATACGAATATCAGCAACGATCAGCTCCGGGTAGAAGGTATGATACTTTTCAAGTGCTTGCAAGCCATTAGCTGCTGTAGCTACCACCGTATAACCGAGTCTCTCCCATGGGATTAGACTCCGCAGTCCTTCCCGCAGCTTCGGCTCATCATCGACAATCATCACTTTTATCATAGATTGTTGTCCTCCATTGGTATGCAGAAGAAAATAACCGTTCCTACATTAGGTTTACTCTCAATCGTTAGCCCATACTCTGCGCCATAAGATAGTTTTAGCCGGTCATGGACATTACGAAGGCCAATTCGCTCACCTTCACGCTCTTCCTGGCGCTCAAGGGTGTTCTGTAATTCCTCCAGCTTAATTGGAGATATCCCCACTCCATTATCTGTAATCGTAAATTTAGCATGATCTCCAACTTGTATAACTTCCACCGTCACAAATGCTCCCTCCATCGTATTATCCAGTCCATGGATTACTGCGTTCTCGACAAGCGGCTGAATAAGGAGTGGAGGCATGTAAAGGGTTTCAACGGCAGGGTCTACGGTAAATTGATATTTCAACCTCTCCTCATAACGGAATTGCTGAATATCCAAGTAACAGCGTACCACTTCTAATTCCTGACTAAGCAAAACTTTACTTCGTCCTACCTCCAGGCTACTGCGCATCATTTTACCCAAAAGACGTACTACGCGAGCAATTTCCACTTGCCCTTTCATGTGAGCTTCCATTCGAATCGCTTCTAATGCATTAAACAAGAAATGAGGGTTAATCTGGCTTGCCAGCATTTTGAATCGTATATCATTCTGTTTCTGTTCTAAAAGACGGTTCTGAGCATTGGATTCCTGTACCTCATACATCAAATCATTAACGCTACGCACCATGGAATTGAATTGACGAGCTAACAGGGCGATTTCATCCTTGCCATCAATTTTTAATGTCGTATCAAAATCCCCGGTACTGACTCGGTTAATATGTCTGCTTAAATGCAGCAATCGTCGTGAGAACAACGAAGAGAAGCTATATATAATTAAAAAGGCTAGAAGAACACTTATCGCAACTACAGTAATCGAAAGCTTAATCACTTGATTGGGTTCTTTCACAATACTTTCAATGGAAAAGACAGATATAATTCGTAGTGCATTTCGGCTAGATTGTGGTTTAAGCTCCTCGATCACAATTTTGGAGGCTTCACCATCTACTACTGCTTCATAGCTTCCACTCCCCTGGCCCAAGAGCTTGGTGTCAAAAGAAACATCCGCTAGCTTTTTACCTGTTCGATCTTTCCGGTTCGCTGCAATGATATTGTCCTGATCATCGACGATCATCGTATCGAAAGACTCCTGGCTTAGTATGGATGCAAGCTGCTGACTGTTCACATTAATAACGAGAACACCGATTTTGCTGGAGCCCTCCAGCTCGATTTTGCGAACAAGACTTAAATAATTCCGCTTATCACGCTCATCTTCGATATATTCCCAACCGACAAAGCTATCGTACCGCTGTGCTCTCTGATACCACTCACTCTCCTTAATTGCAGGAGAAGGATTGATCAGCTCCCAGTTGTTAAGGAGCGTAGCATTGTCAGTGTATAAACGAATGTTAGATATATCTTTATACAACCTAAGGTACTCACGCATATCCGAGTAATCGCGGTAAGCTTCCACCACATCATAAGTGCTAACATACTGACGAATGGCAAGTCTTTTTAACCGTGCATCATTACTCAATCGATATGCAATATCTTGAGATACACCGATGACTTCCTCCGTTCTTTTTTTTACCCGATCCACGTTGATTGAAGCTTGTTCCAGTGCGCTCTGAAACGCCATGGTTCTCATCTCAAACGTAAGATACCCGCCTACCAGTAATACCGGAAGTAACGTGGTGAGTAAAAAAGCAAGCAACAGCTTATTGCGGATTTTGATGTCATTCAACAGCCTAACCATCCATTGGAACATGGCCTTCCGCCCCCCGAAACCTTCACTACCTCATGCAGAGCTTATCTCTGCCTAGAGATACCCATACTTTACAGAAGAAAAATAAGTACGGCAACAACTTCATGTTCATAAAAAGGTCCTCCGCCATATGCGAAAGACCTTTTTTATCAGACATATCAAGCATAATCCCTTCGGCGTCCTTATTTATTGGCGGTATGCTGCCAGCTTGTTATTCAGTTCACGGGTCTGACCGTAGACTTCCTGATAGAGGTTAAATAAGCCGTCATAGATTGCCGCTTGCTTCGGATCTGGTTTATATACATCCGCAGGACGGATGAAAGCTTCTGCACATGCACTAAGAGAAGTGAACCAGCCGCTACCGTAAGCTGCCAACATCGCTGCTCCCATAGCCGGACCTTGCTCACTTTCAAGCTTCACGATGGATGCATTGAAAATATCTGCTTGCATCTGGAGCCAGGCCTCATTTTTAGCCCCGCCACCGATCGCAATGATTTCTGTAATCTCTTTGCCTGAATCACGTACAATCTCGATAGATTCACGTAGCGAAAAGGTAATGCCTTCTAATACGGAACGTGTAAAATGAGTCAACGTATGCCCTGAATCCATACCAATAAAGCTTCCACGAATATTCGCATCTGGATGAGGTGTACGTTCCCCTACGATATAAGGTGTAAAGAGCAGTCCGCCGCTACCCGCTGGAATGGAGGACACTCCACTTAGCAATTCATCAAAGCTCTTGTCCGCCGCAAAGGTTTCTTTGAACCATGTAAGGCTATGCCCAGCCGCAAGAGTAACGCCCATAATATAGTAGGCATCCTTTTCACCATGGTTGAAGAAATGGACTTTGCCTTCGAGGTTTAAATCTTTATTGCTCTCATAGGAAAGGACCACACCCGATGTACCAATACTGCACATCGTCCGTCCTTCACCAAGGACACCCGCTCCGAGTGCGCCGCATGCATTATCCGCGCCACCAGCAAATACCTTTGTGGATGATAAAAGACCTGATGCTTCCGCAATATCCGGCAATAACGTTCCTGTCTGTTCAAAGGACTCTACCAGTCTAGGACAAAGGGAAATCGGCAGTTCAAAAGCTTCAGCAATTTCAGCACTCCAAGTTTTAGAACCTACATCTAATAGAAGCGTTCCTGCAGCATCGGAATAATCCATCGCATAATCACCGGTCAACCGGAGACGCACATAGTCTTTGGGCAACAGGAACTGATGCGCTTGTGATAATACCTCAGGTTCATTCTCTTGTACCCATAGAATTTTAGGGAGTGTGAAGCCTTCCAGCGCACGGTTTCTAGCAACCTCAATAAGCTTTGCTCCGAGCGTCTTCTCTATTCTTCTGCACTGTGCAGTAGTACGTGTATCATTCCAAAGAATGGCCGGACGAAGCACTTGTCCGTCCTTATCGACCAGAACTAATCCGTGCATTTGCCCGGAGAAGCTAAGACCGTCAACTTGTGATGGGTCTATGCCTGATACTTCAATCAAGCGACGAAGACTGACTAGCGTGCCTTTTACCCAGTCCTCAGGATTTTGTTCGCTCCAGTTTGGCTGTGGTCTGCTTAGCGGGTAGGACTCGGAATGCTCAAAAGCCACCTTGCCTTGTGGGTCCACTAAAACAGTCTTCACTGCGCTAGTGCCCAAATCTACACCTATAACGTATTTCATTTTTGACCTCCTAAAAGTTTTGTGAGCATAGGCTTCATTGAATTACTTCGAACAAAACTCACTTCGTAAGCATCGGCTTTAGTTTTGTGAGCATAGGCTTCATTGAATTACTTCGAACAAAACTCGCTTCGTAAGCATCGGCTTTAGTTTTGTGAGCATAGGCTTCATTGAATTACTTCGAACAAAACTCGCTTCGTAAGCATCCGCTTAGATTTATGAGCGCTTACTACGTTGAACTACATCGAATAAAACTCGCTTCGTAAGCATCCACTTAGTTTTGTGAGCGTTTCTAGAATTTCTTTGAACAAAAAGGGGACTGCCGAAGAATGCTCTCTTCAGCAACCCCCGTTGCATTTGTTCATAATGCGCTCAAGGCGTATGCCTTAAGCTCCCTATAAGCACTACTCAGCCAAGATGTATTGGTTAAGTGTAGCTCTCAGGTATTCTTGACGTCCGGATTGGTTAGGACGTGGGTTCTCATTGTTCAAAGCATATTCAGCCAAAGAAGCCAGAGTTGCTTTGCCGGACACGATATCCGCACCAACACCTTCATTGAAGCTGCTGTAGCGTTTGTCGACGAAATCTTCGAATACGCGGTCTTCGATCAATTTAGCAGCTACTTTCAAGCCTTTTGCATAAGTATCCATACCAGCGATATGTGCTAAGAACAGATCCTCAGGCTCGAAGGAAGGACGACGTACTTTAGAGTCAAAGTTGATTCCGCCTTTGCCAAGACCATCATTCTTGAGTACTTCATACAGTGTGAGTGTTGCATCGTAGATGTTCACTGGGAATTCATCAGTATCCCATCCGAGCAATGTATCCCCTTGGTTGGCATCAAGCGATCCAAGCATGCCGTTGATACGAGCTACACGAAGCTCATGTTCAAAGGTATGACCTGCAAGTGTAGCATGGTTAGCTTCTAGGTTCAGCTTGAAGTGCTTGTCGAGGTTGTATTTTTGTAAGAATGAGATCGTTGTTGCTGCATCAAAATCATATTGATGTTTCGTAGGCTCTTTTGGTTTAGGCTCGATCAGGAATTGACCGTCAAAGCCGATTTCCTTAGCGTAATCTACAGCCATGCTGAACAGACGAGCAATGTTGTCTTGTTCAAGACCCATATCTGTATTCAGCAATTCTTCGTAACCTTCACGACCGCCCCAGAATACATAGTTGCTAGCGCCCAAACGTTTACCTACTTCCAAACCTTTCTTCACTTGTGCTGCTGCGTGTGCAAAAACATCAGCATTAGGTGTAGAACCTGCACCGTGCATGTAACGTGGGTTAGTGAACATATTAGCTGTATTCCACAACAATTTCTTGCCGGAAGTCTTCATGCCTTGTTCTAGGATATCAACGATAGTGTCGATGTTGCTATAGAATTCACGCAAAGATGCGCCTTCAGGTGCGATATCTACATCATGGAAGCAGAAGTAAGGCAGATCCATCTTGTCCATAAATTCAAATGATGCTTCAGCGCGAGCCTTAGCTTTGTCCAGACCGTTCAATTTGTTCCAGCTGCGAATTGCTGTTTCAGCGCCAAACGGATCAGAACCGCCAGCAGTTAATGTATGCCAATAAGCCATTGCAAATTTCAGATGCTCTTCCATAGTTTTGCCGGCTACGACTTCTTTAGGATTGTAGAATTTAAATGCGAAAGGGTTGGTGGAACGGCTTCCCTCGTAAGAGATTTTGTTCACTGTCTCAAAATAAGCCATTGTGTAATCCTCCTCAATTTGTGCTTCGCCCGCAAGCGTTTACAGGATCATCTTAACACATCTTTCGGACTTTGTATATTGGTTAAACAAAGTTTTGAAAAGTTTTTTATATCCATTTTTTTGACTCTATCTAGCCTCCTCTCTCCGCTTCCCAAATATAGGAGAGCCCTGTTGGAAATTTCCCTCTAGACGCTATGTATTGCAATTTCCAGCACATCACTCTAGACTAAGTGGCATATAACAAATGGGAACAATGCCAAGCTAAAACGCCTTTAGCGTCCTTTTAAGGACGGTAAGCGTTTATGCGAGAATTATAAGGAGAAAGTATACCGTGAAGCTTATACTTTCTTATAATTTAAGAAGGATGTGTGATTTGTGAAGGTTACTGGAGACCAAGCACTGGTCAAAAAAATAAATAAATCGATTGTACTACATACCATTCGAAAACACTCTCCACTCTCGCGCGCGAAGGTCTCAGAGATGACCGGACTGAATAAAGCTACTGTGTCCAATCTGGTAGCCGAGCTGTGCACGCAAGAATTGGTAACTGAAGTCGGACCTGGGGAATCAAGCGGTGGCCGCAAACCATTAATGCTGCATTTCAACACGATGGCTGGTAGTGTAATCGGCATAGAATTGCGGGTAAAGCAACTAACAGCGGTCTTATGTGATCTGAGCGGGGGCATTCTTTACGAAAGCGATTTCTCCTTAGAAAACCATGATTTCCCTTACGTTCTGGAACAAATGAAAAAACTTATCTCAAGCTTGATTATCAATGCTCCAGAATCCCCTTACGGTATCGTCGGTATCGGAGTAGGTGTCCCCGGCATGGTGGATGAAAATGGTGTTGTACTCTTCGCTCCCAACCTTGGCTGGGAAATGGTCGAGCTGCGAGCGATACTGGAAGCTGAATTTTCAGTTCCTGTCACCATTGATAACGAAGCGAACGCAGGTGCACAGGGTGAACTCAACTTTGGTGCGGCACGAGAGGTAAGGCATCTCCTTTACATCAGTGCGGGATCAGGGATTGGATCTGGAATTATTATTGGTGGAGAGCTATACAAGGGTGCAAGAGGATATGCCGGCGAAACCGGACATATGACGATTGAAGCACAAGGCAAGCCTTGCAGTTGCGGGAGTCGTGGCTGTTGGGAGTTATATGCTTCTGAGAGAACTTATGATAATCCCGATCTCTCCCTCCCTGCCCATACTACGCCAGAGCTGGTTCGATATGCAGCCAGCGGGCAAGAAGACGCTCTGCATCACTTCTCAACGATGGGCGAATATCTCGGTATCGGGGTGACCAATCTAATCAATAGCTTCAATCCCGAGCTTATTGTGATTGGTGGGGCATTGTCTGAGGCTGAAGAATGGCTAGGCGAACCGCTGCGCCGGGTTGTAGCTGAGCGTACTCTTCCTTACCATAAGCAGCAACTCGAAATTACATTCTCTAAGCTCGGCAGCCGTGGAACGATGATCGGCGCAGGTTTCTCTGCTGTTATGCATTTCCTGGGCGACATTCGAGTGACTCTATAGTCCATAACGGTAGGCGTTTTATGTGAGAAATATAAGAATAATTTATAGCGTGGAACATATACATTCTTATATTTTGAAATAATTGACGTAAAATTGACGCATTTGAGTGAATCAAAAGTGCAGTAAAAGGAACAGAAATCCTATATAATAAAGGTCAAGCTAGTGTGACATTTATCACTACAACCCCTTTTTTGAAATGGAGAGCGAGTCCATGACCTATGTTGATACGTCTGATATCTCGGCACAGATGTTCATCACTGTGTTGCTTTTTCTGCTCATTATTGCCCCTTTGATCAGCCTCGGTGTGCTCCGTTTTTTTCAAGCTAAAAAGAAATCAGGATTTATTCTTATTGGCAGCGGGGTTGCTGTATACGCGCTATTTCAGATCATTACATCTTTCACTCAAACCTAAATTCTACTTCTAGATCTACTTTCATAAAAATAGTCTGCGCACAGATGCGTCAGACTATTTTTTATATGCTAAAAGCTCACAACAAAAAAGACCGCCTCCAGACCGGAAGCGGTCTATTACAATTCCCTTGCGGAAATCTTATTTAATTAAACAGTTGAAAGTGCTTTGTCGAACTGCGTTTTGTTCATGCCAACAATTTTATGCTCACCGATTACAGTTACAGGAATAGCTCTCACGCCCATGTCCCATACTTGCTGCGCAAAATCATCGCTCTGCTCGACATTGCGTTCTTCGTAGGATACGCCTTTTTCGCTTAAAAAGCTCTTCACCTGACGGCAATGCGGGCAATTTGTTGAGGTATATACAATTACTTTCTCCATGATATGACCTCCTATAAAAGATATACAGTGATGATATCAATGTAGCATTGAAGGCTTTTCAAACCCAATTATAGAATGACTGCACTGTGCTCCAAGCTTTCGATATATTTCTCAGCATCCATAGCTGCCATACATCCACTACCTGCTGCAGTAATCGCTTGTCTGTAACGAGTATCCTGCACATCACCACATGCGAAGACGCCTGGGATATTAGTTTCGGAAGTGCCTGGGTTCGTCATGATATAGCCATCCGCATTGGTTGTGATTTGTCCACCTAAGAAAGAGGTATTAGGATGGTGACCAATCGCAACAAACACACCGCTTGCTTCGATGATTTCTTCTTCTCCAGTCTCATTGTTAAGCACTTTTAGTCCATTGACGCCTCTTTCGCTCGAAGTCACTTCCAAAGGAGTACGGTTCAAGTTCCAGTCTACTTTAACATTTGCGCGTACGCGATCCTGCATGATCTTCGAAGCACGCAATTCTCCACGACGGTGTACCAAAGTCACTTTGGAAGCAAAACGAGTCAAGAAACCCGCTTCCTCAAGTGCCGAATCTCCACCGCCAACAACCACGATTTCTTTATTACGGAAGAAAAATCCGTCACAGGTAGCGCAAGTGCTAACACCACGTCCCACGTTATCTTGCTCCCCTGGGATACCGAGGTATTTTGCTGTAGCGCCTGTGGAAATGATCAATGTATCTGTAGTAAGAACACCCATTCCTTCAACATTCAGCTTAAAAGGACGCTCTCCAAGTTCTACACTGTTCACCCAGCCCGTACGGAATTCCGCACCAAAACGTTCAGCTTGTTTACGCATATTATCCATCAAGTCAGGGCCCATGATTCCTTCAGGAAATCCAGGGAAATTCTCCACTTCTGTAGTTGTGGTTAATTGTCCACCGGGTTGGGGTCCTTCGATTACTAGTGGGTTCAAATTGGCACGAGCCAAATAGATAGCGGCGGTTAATCCTGCCGGTCCAGTACCAACAATTATTGATTTATACATATCTATGTCCTCCTTGAGCTAAACGGCAATGACGTCGCTTCTTATTTAAAATAATTATAATGTAGTGTTAATTATGATAACTGAAAGCAAATATGTCAATATGCCAGACTCCCAAGTCCCGAAACTATTTTGTGAACAATTTAATTTCAAGAAATATTATCTCAATAATCTTAGTCCATTTAGAATCACTAATATTGTACTGCCTTCATGACCTATCACGCCAAAAGGAAGGGCAATTCCTTGCACAAAGTTGCTGATCATAAGCACTGCGATCACAGTCACAGCAAAGATCATATTTTGTTTCACAATACGCTGTGAACGGCGTGCCAATGATATCGTGGAAGCAATCTCTTCTATATTATCATTCATTAGCACTACATCGGCTATTTCGAGTGCTGCTCCGCTCCCTTTCATGCCCATACCCATGCCTACGGTAGCTGTCGCCAAAGCTGGTGCATCATTCACACCATCACCTACCATAACGACGTGACCATACTTTTCACGCAATGCCTTGATATGCTTCACTTTATCCTCTGGTAATAGATCGGCAAATACCATATCTACGCCAGTTGTACCTGCAATAACCTGAGCCGTAGCCTCACGGTCACCTGTAAGCATGGCTACTTTAATCCCAAGTTCGTGCAGCTTCCGCACTGCGGCTTCTGCTTGTGGACGAACCGTATCCTGCAAAGCAATCATTCCGGCAATTTGCTCACCGTCCAGAATGATGGAGACCGTCTTTCCTTCTTCAGCCAACTGCTGCCTCTTAAGTTTCCAATGCTCTAGTTCAGGATTCATAGCAGATGGAGCCAGCTCATCGAGCAAATTAGACTTTCCGATTCTCCAAAGACGTCCGTCGATTTGACCTTCAATTCCCCAGCCTGTGATGGTCTTACTGTCCTCTACTCCCTGTAGCTCTAAACCTTCCTCTTCCGCTTTACGCACAATCGCTTCCGCCAGTGGATGGCGGGACATATGCTCAATGGATGCGCTAACCGTTAGCAACTCGTGCCGACTGTAGCCTTCACCTGCAATAAAATCAGTTACCTGAGGAGTTCCCTCTGTAAGCGTCCCTGTCTTATCGAATGCCACAACCGTTGTACGTGCCATATTTTCCAAATGGACCCCGCCTTTAAACAGAACCCCTTTTCGCGCACTTTTGGAGATGGCTGACAGCATCGCCGGCATTATGGAAGAGACCAAAGCGCAAGGTGATGCTACTACTAGAAAGACCATCGCTTTATAGAAAGTTGCGCTCCAGCTCCAGTCCAGCAAAAACGGTGGAAGTATAATCAGTGCCACTGTCGAGGCAACGACAACCCGTGCATAGATGGCTTCTAGTCTTTTAATAAAACGCTGCGAGTTTGGAACTTCCGTTTCTGCCTCTTCTACCATTTTGATGATTTTAGCAAAAAGGGTATTCTCAGCTGCTTTCGTTACCTCAATATAAAGGGGACCTTCTCCATTCACAGTGCCTGCAAAAACTTCGCTACCAGCACGTTTCTCTACAGGAACCGATTCTCCCGTAATGGAAGCCTGATCTACTGCCGATTCCCCCCGATATACTTTACCGTCTGCAGGAATCAAATCTCCCGGGCGCACAAGCAACAGATCTCCGATCACCAGCTGGTCGATATTGACCTCATTCATACTTCCTTTTTCAATGCGCATAGCCGTGGCCGGCTTGAGTGCCATCAGCGAGGAAATATCCTTTTTACTACGTTCCATCGTATAGCTCTCTAATGCTCCACTGAGTGCAAAAATGAAAATAAGCATAGCTCCTTCATTCCAGTACCCAATAGAGGCTGCGCCCAGTGCGGCTGCAATCATTAATAGGTTTACATCGAGATCTCGTTCTTTGACGAGCGTCTCTACGCCTTCCTTCGCTTTGTTCCAGCCACCAATCGTATAAGAAATGATATAGAGTGTTATGGAAAGAAACTCTGACCATCCACCAACTGACCAAGCAAAAAGCATTAGCAGTCCGCTGCCCAGAGCAGCCTGCATTTCAGAATTTCTGAGCATGGCACGCGGATCGAACCGACGCTTTGGAGCGCCTGGCTTCTTCATACTGCCAGAGATAGATGACTGCTTGGGTAAATGTTTTGATGTTGCTTGCATAATAATCGCCGTCCTTTAAAGTTTTGTGAAGCTTAACTTCATTTGATTTCTCTTCGAAACAAAACTCTCTTCGTAAGCTTACGCTTTGTTTTGTGTAGCTTTGTTTTGTGTAGCTTTGTTTTGTGTAACTTAGCTTCATGTGACTTTTCTTCGCAACAAAACTTGCTTCGTGAGCATACGCTTTGTTTTATGGAGTTTTGCTTCTGCCAAATGAGAATGAGAGCCATTATTAAGACCCCTAAAATGACACATGCTGCCCCGGCTTAGCCGGGACAGCATGATTGATAACTATGGGTAGTGAGAATGATAATCATTGTTGCAATAGTACAACTATATTTCCTTAGTGCAACTTATATTTTATATCATACCATCAGAAATGAAAAAGTAAAGCCTATCTATTCAACTAACCCAAGAGGTCTGACCGCCGTTATGGGCCAAGCACCACACGCCGGAAATCAATTTCAGCTACCCGCTTAGTGGCGTATTTTTCTTAATAGCTGATCCTCAAGCTGTGCCTTCGTTTCACGGGTTTTGGACTTTTCTCCGGCGGGGAAAGAAAAAAGCTCCGCATGAAAACCGTTCTGAATCAGCTGTTCCAGTAAGGCTTGTCCATACAGCACTTCAACTTTGGAATCCGTAATTATCGCAAATTTGCTCACATTCTCTACGATTCCTTGTTTTAAGTCCTCTATTAATGAGTTAAATAAAGTTTCACCGATCTCAATGTCGTAAGAATGGTCAACAATCTTCTTCAGGGCAACTCTAAAATTTGCGGACATGCGCAGCGCCTCTTTTCAGCAGGGTGCTAATAGATTCGATCCGCCTCTTCCATTATCCTTTTTATGTAAATTAATAAAGGTCTGAAAGCAAATCGTCTGGAGCAAGACGATTTGACCCTGAAGACAGGATTTATAAATGAAACGCTCAACATGAAGAAGATCCCCCAACAATAAATTACAGTGAGCATTCAATAACGAAGAGCAGTGATCCTCTAATCATAAAGAGCAGTGATTCTCCAATAACGGCAGAATCCCTGCTCTCTTGTCTTTTTATCTTATTTAGAAGAAGAAGCGGCTTATGTGACAGCCGCTTCGTTGTTGTCCTACTGCCTTCCACCGGCGGTAGTGTCCAGTGTTTTCTGCTGCCTGGCGATCCAGATCAGACAGGCTGCTCTAAGCAGCGCTTCGGTCCGCTGGCCGGCGCTGCAAAAGATCCCGCTGAAGCCGATCTGATACAGATCGGCCAAAGCCGACGCCGCCGGAGTCCCCGCGGCGAGAACTACCGCCGCCGGCTTCACGCTCCGCACGGCGGCAAGGATCTCCCCCGCCGCCAGGGCAAAGCCCTCTGCGGCGGCCCCCTCCGGCGCGAGCTCGCTCGCTGCGCCGTCGAGCACTAGGAAATCGGCGATGCGCGCGATTTCCGCGGCGGCGGAGGGCGCCACATCGGGCGCGATCAGCGCCCCGATGCGGCACGCCGCCGCATAAGCGTGGCCGAGGGTCTGATCGGCCACGACCTCGATGAATTCGCGCTTTGCCGCGAATTCGGCTCCGCTTGCGGTGTAGGCGGCCAGCAGGTCCAGGCGGCAATCGCCGCCTTGCCGCTGGCTCTCCGCCACCGCAGTAAAAAGCGCTTCGAGCTGCGCGTCCTGAAGCGCGGTGAGCTTTGCGGGCTGCGTCGCAAGCTCCTCTGGATGCAGCAGCGTAACTGCTGCCCATTCACCATCCGGTGATTCCAGCAGCGCAGTCGTCGCTGCCTGCAATCGATAATAAATCCGCTGCAGCATTCGATTAGCCTGCAGCTCATCTTCACTGGATAACCAGTTCTCATAAAGACAGAACAATTCAGGTTCGAGCAGCCATTCCTCACTTCGTATCAGACAAGGGCCAGCTTGAACGGATCTTATTCCTTCCCTTGTTGCAGGGCGCTCTTCACGTTCTTCTCGTCCTTCACGCAGCACTAAGAAGGCCGACGGTTCCCCAGGCCGCTTAAAATAAGAACGGTTCAAAGGTTCTACGACATCCTTCTGCTCTACTCCGTTGATAAATTCTGCGGCAGCGGAGGCTACAGATCCGGCTTGGCTCATCTCCATCCCAACAGCCCGATCACTGGCCTTATACATGAACTTGAACGGGCGCTCTTCACTACTCCGAAAACCATCCTGCTGACGTTCACCCTTCATCTTCGCACCCACCCTTTATCTTTGGATTGCTGCCGGTACGCTAGTACATAAACATCATGCCACCGACATCTTATTACCACACTTATAAATACGGGAACCTCACATGAAATATGCAAGCGTTGCCAAATCATATGAAGATTTAGCCTTATTAAATCACAAAAAAAGGCATCGCCGCATAGCAGCAGATGCCTTCCTTGAACTTCATTGTTCTATTGTTGACTAGCGGCAATGGCCTGTTCCAGATCATAAATAATATCATCAATAGATTCCGTACCAATCGATAAGCGGAGCAATTCCGGGGTTACTCCCGCTGTGGTTTGCTCTTCTTCGGACAGCTGTGCATGTGTTGTACTTGCAGGGTGAATAATCAATGACTTGGAGTCACCGACATTCGCCAAATGCGAGAACAGCTTCACATTTTCAATCAGCTTGCGTCCCGCAGCACTTCCACCTTTAATACCGAAGGTAAGGATCGCTCCTTGACCTTTAGGTAAATACTTTTGCGCTAATTCATGAGATGGATGAGTAGGAAGTCCAGAATAACTTACCCATTCTACATCTGCATGTGCCTCCAAATATTGCGCAACCTTCAGCGCATTCTGGCTGTGACGCTCCATTCGCAAATGGAGTGTTTCTAGCCCTTGCAACAGCATCCAAGAGTTAAATGGTGAAATAGCAGCACCTAAATCGCGAAGTAATTGAACGCGGGCTTTGATAATATAAGCAATCGGTCCAACAGCTTCCGTATAAACAACGCCATGATAACTTGGGTCAGGCTCTGTAAGTCCTGGGAACTTACCGCTTGCCTTCCAGTCGAACTTACCACCGTCCACAATAATTCCACCGATGGATGTACCATGTCCTCCGATGAATTTGGTTGCCGAATGAACAACGATGTCAGCTCCATGCTCAATCGGACGCAGTAAATATGGACTTGGGAACGTATTATCCACAATGAGAGGAATTCCATGTTCATGTGCAATCGCTGCAATGGCTTCAATATCTAAGACATTCCCCTGTGGGTTACCAATGGTTTCTGCATACAAAGCTTTGGTTTTGTCATTGATCGCAGCACGGAAATTTTCTGGATTATCTGAATCCACAAAATGCACCTTAATGCCAAGCTTAGGCAGTGTTGTAGAAAAAAGATTATAAGTTCCACCGTATAGGCTTGCCGCAGATACAATTTCATCTCCAGCGCCCGCAATATTTAGAATGGAAAAAGAAATAGCCGCTGCCCCGGAAGCTGTAGCAAGTGCACCTGCTCCACCTTCTAGTGCTGCCAAGCGCTGTTCAAATACATCTGTGGTCGGATTCATCAGCCGAGTATAAATATTCCCAAATTCCTTGAGTGCAAACAGATCTGCTGCATGATCAGCATCACGGAACCCATAAGACGTGGTTTGATAAAGCGGTACAGCACGTGCGAAAGTAGTTGGATCAATTTCCTGGCCTGCATGAACAGTCAAAGTTTCAAATGACAGCTTACGGTCTTCTGACATTGGTATTTCCTCCCTTTATAAATAAGAATAGAAATCTTTAACAAATAATAATTGTACCCATTCTCTCATAAACAGCATCATTTGAAAAGAAAAAAATCTTATTATTCCGGTGTGAATTATTATATTTTGATTCATTCGAAGGAAACCCTGTCCGACAAAAATCAGATAACGCTTTCAATAAAAGTCTTTAAACTAAAAAAACTTATGAAAACCTATGTAGCTAGTACAGAATGTCTATGTAATTAAAAAGAATAGCGGCGAATAAAGCTTGTCCACCTCATCTCACCGCTACCGATTCACTTATCTTTTTATCTTCTATTAGTAATTGCTTTGGCTTGTTTCTCCCTTAGCAATCGCTACACCACCGCTAGTACCAATACGGCTTGCGCCTGCTTGTACCATTACTTGGGCATCTTCTGCACTACGAACACCACCAGAAGCCTTCACACCCACATTAGGTCCAACCGTTGCACGCATCAGCGCGATATCTTCCTTCGTAGCTCCACCTGTAGAGAATCCTGTGGATGTTTTTACGAAGTCTGCTCCAGCTTCAACAGAAAGCTTGCAGGCACGGACTTTTTCTTCCTCCGTTAATAAACAGGTCTCGATGATGACCTTAGTCAGTGCTTTACCGCGAGCTGCGTCTACAACTGCTGCAATATCACGTTTAACGAGCTCATCGTTACCATCTTTCAGTGCTCCGATGTTGATGACCATATCCACCTCACCCGCACCATTAGCGATTGCATTGGTGGTCTCGAATGCTTTGGTCTCTGTTGTCGAGGATCCAAGTGGGAAGCCGATAACTGTACATACTTTAACCTCAGGCGTATCCTTCAGCACTTCATGGGCAGTAGCTACCCAAGCAGGGTTCACACAGACCGAAGCAAACTTATAGGCTTTTGCTTCCTCTGCCAATTTAACGATATCTTCTTTCCGTGCATCTGCTTTAAGCAGTGTATGATCAATGATCCGCGATAGTGTAATTTCGCTCATTTTTGTCATTCCTCCATGATTTGGATAGTGAATTTTTTTCATCTCTGTAATCATACCAATAGAACTCTGCTTTGCAAAGTCGACTGGGTGATCAGAACCACCCTAACCTGGGTTAACTCATATAAATATATTTAAAGCAGGTCATTATTAACTCAATTATCTTTTCAAGTTAATTTTATAGCTTCTTGTATTTTTTAAAATATAAAGGATAATCCCCCTAAACTTTCCCATTAAAAAATACGATAATACCTATATAAATAGGTTTTTTAGCCTATTTATTGAATTTTTTCTTTTATCTACTTAGGAGGAGATTGATTTAAAATGGGAAACTTTAATTTCACCTCAAACGCTACAGCCCAAAAACTGAATGTACAAGTGGAAGGTTCTATGTCCACTGAGGACGCCGGGCGCTTCATTCAGGAGTACAATCAAATTGTAAGTACATTTGACCCGGCACAATACGAGATCATTTTAGATTGCAAGACATTAAACGTATCCTCGCCGGACACTCTTCCTATGCTTGAGCAATGCTACATACTGTATAAAGAATCAGGATTTAAAAAAGTAACCTTCATTATTGCCAAAAGCCCTGTCTTAAAAATGCAGCTAAGCCGAGTAGCACGGGCAACGAAATTAGAAAATTACGAAATTATTGAAGCATAGGAGGTTTCATTTGGGACATATAACCATCCGCCAAGCCGCTTATTACCATCCGGAGCATGTCGTATCTAATGATTATTATCTGGAGCATTTCCAGAGTATGGGCAAGGACATCAAGCGATTCCTAGAAGTCATGGGTCGTGACCGGAGGTACATCGTAAAGGAAAAGGATGAAAATGCCCTAACGATGGGACTAAAGGCCGCCCAAAAAGCGCTACAAGAAGCCAATTTACAAGGTGAAGATATGGATATGATCATGTTCGCTTCACAGACACCGGAATATACCTACCCTACCAATGCACTCCTGCTGCACCGTATGCTTCAAGGTAAACATCGGACCATTACGCAAGATTCCAATGCCAACTGTGCAGGAATGGTGTCTGCCGTGGAGCAGACAAGTCGTTATATGCAGGCTAATCCTAGCATCCGGTATGCGCTCGTCGTGGGAAGCGACTATAGCTCGGTGAACTGCAATACGGATGATGAAATTACTTACCCTAACTTCGGGGATGCCGCAGCAGCTGTCATTCTGGAGCGAAGTAGCGAGCAATCAGGCTTCATTGACTCCCTTTATTACACTGATTCTGAGGGATCTGAGAATATTATGTTCCCTGCTTGCGGTTTATCGAATATTTATCATGAGGACATTACACCGGAGCAAATCCGGATACGCTGGACACCCTTTGACGGTACAGTTTGTGTAAATGCGGCGGTTGCAGACATGAAGGAGCTTCTCTCAAGAAACGGCCTGACTACAGATGATATCTCTGCCTTCTGCCTTTCACAATTCTCTCTCAAAAATATCGAACTTATCCAAGAGGGTCTTGGACTAACTAATGAGAAATTCATCTATGTAGGTGACGAGTTCGGGTATACAGCTACAAGTAGTCCTTTTATCGCCTTTCAACGCGGCATCGAAGACGGACGAATCAAACGTGGCGATTATGTCTTCTTCTGGTCGGTTGGCGCGGGTTGGCAAATTCCTACAATGCTTTATCAATATTAATAGTAAAAAGAGCTCTTCTTCTATTGAAGGAGGGCTCTTCTATATTTTCATAATTTCAATCAAAATTTATTTAGTCAGGGATTGAATATCTACAAATGGAGTGGCTCCCCCTGTTACAGACGGCAGCACGCCATTCCATTTTTCTAACGCTTTCTCTTGGACCTCTATTTGCTTCAGCTGCACCAGCTCAGGAGTAACCTCTTGCTTCTTAAGTCTTAAGGATTCAGCCTCTGCTTGCGCCTGGGCGATTTTTTGCTTCGCTTCAATCTCGATCCGCCGGAGATCATTTTCAGCCTTCAGCGCCTGCTGCTGAGCGACCTGCTTCGCTTCAATCGACTGATTGAACGCCTCCGAGAATTTAAAGTTAACAATGTTAATATCGTTGACGATCAGGTCATATTTTGCCAGCCTAGCAGTTAAATGCTCACTGATCTCACTCGACACTACATCACGACGTGTAATCAAGTCCTCTGCTGGATATTTTGCCGTCACTTCCTTGACGATTTCCTGAATAGCCGGATTAATAATTACATTATCAAAATTACCTCCGATATTGTTCATCAGATTAAAGGCGGAAGCCTTATTTACGGAATAGTTCACCGCCACATGTGTGGATACGGGCTGAAGATCTTTTGAAGAGGCGGATGTATCGGTCTCCGCTTTCGTTACCTGCGTATTGACTTGAATCACCGTCTGAATAAACGGAACTTTAAAATGAATGCCAGGTGACAACGTATTGTCATTTAATTTACCAAAGGTTTTGTACAAACCTACATGCCCATATTCCACAGATACAAAAGAGTTCGCGCCAATCAACAATACAATGAGCACTGCTGCAACACCGCTAACTATTTTTCCCGGACGCAGCTGTTTCAATTTCGGATTCATTTGCATATTCATCCAATACCCCTCCTAGATTATGGATAATCATTTAAGCTTAATCGTCTATACGGAGTTTTGAGGGAATTGGTCGCAGGAAATATTTCAGCAGCAGTAGTCATGGCGTTACCGCTCTGGGATCAGTCCTTCTAGGGTCAATCGGAATCTTTTGCTCTGCTTGTCCCCGATATCAGAAGCTTCATATATTCCTTCATCTGTTAGCACCACGGAGTCCGCCTTCAAAGCATCATTAACGTAAGTTACCTCAGCGTGATCAACATTCCAGCGGTAAATGTAGGCACTCATCGGATTTCCATGTGCAGCTACACTCTCTATAGAGCCATCCCCATCAACATCCAGCTCATTGGAATGTCCGGTATCTATTTGCAGCAAACCCAAGGGGTTACCGCTCTCGTCGATTAAATAATAGTTACTGAGCGAGTTATTTGCTCCTAGTCCTCCGGTGATTTTCAACACCTTTTCGTTAAACAGCCGCACTACTTCTACCTTGATATCCTCCGGTTGACGATAATTATAAGTTCCTATCGCCCCTAGACTGTATTGTCCTTGGGATGTAGAAATTCCGGCATACACATAGTCTTCGTCACTAGCCATCGTATACACACTCACTTGGATTCCTCCGAAATCATCCAGCTTCTTCTCTGTAATCAAAGTAGCGCCTGTGGGTGGAGCACTAAGTTGAGAGACTACGGGGATTGTATCCACCAGCTTCCACTCCAGCTTTATGAGGTTAGCAGCGGTGTCTGTTGGCTTCGGTCTTAAGGTGTGGTAGCCGTTAGCCGATTGAGGGGGGGATGGGTCAACCTGATGTTGGCAGCCTGCCAGCAAATTAATTAGAAGCAAGGCTGTCAGCGTAACGGATTTATGTAAAGGAAACATCTCTTGGTCACTTCCTATCCTCTTTTTAAAATTTAATCTTTCATTAATCATAGATGAAGTTAGAATTTCAAATGTTACTTTTAGGAGGCGGTAGGGTTAATTTATTGTCTTTTGAGGGTATGTATCGATCAAATGGCTAAATTGGCATACAAAAAACCCGCATCAAATGCGGGTTTGAGAGGAAAGAATCAAGAGCCTAGCAGTTCACGCGCCAACAGTCGATACACCTCTAGACGTTTCTCCTGCGAATGCGGAATGCTGCATATCATTGCTTCTTGGAATCCATATTGTGCTTGTTCTTCTTGCAAACGTACAGCGATGTCTTTAACCGCACCAACCAAATGAATCTTGCGCCCTTCCTTGATTGACATCCGGTCAATTTCCGATAACGAAATGTTCTGAGCTTCTTCTGGTGTCAGCACCTGAGTAATCCGGCCCTTACTCATCATCAACCGAAAAATATCCTGCGGTAATGCTTCATACTCAGCTTCTTCCTTCGTTTCTGCTGTGGTCACCATATAGGATACACTGATCTCTGGTTTGTCCATAAAAATAGAAGGCTGGTAGTTATTCCGATAATGGTCCAAGATCTCATTACTCATCGCACCATTAAAAAATTGTGCGAAGGAGTATCCGACTCCCATTTGTGCAGCTTTTCGCGCACTATTGCCACTTGAGCCTAACAACCATACTTCAGGAAGCGCCACCTTCGTTGGAGCAGCGAGATTTTTGGCATATAGCTCATCTTCCGGAATCTGATCACTAAGCAGCTGCATAGTAATGCCAAGCTTGTCATACATATTATGCAGCATTAACTCGCGGCCTTCAGACAAAGCGTACATGGCGCTTGTATCGCCACCCGGAGCTCGCCCTACACCAAAATCAATTCTTCCCGGGGAAAAAGCACTTAACGTTTTAAATACTTCCGCCAGCTTAAGCGGAGAATAATGCATCATCATTACACCGCCGGTGCCGATTCGAATACGGTTGGTTTTGGCGGCTAAACGGGCAGCCGTTACTTCCGGAGCTGAGCTAGCAAATGTATTTCCGCCATGGTGCTCTGCCATCCACATTCTGCTATATCCCAGCTCATCTGCTAAAATAGCCAGTTCTTCTGCTTTATTCAAGGCACCTTCCGCAGTGTTACCGCTTGTCACGGGTGCCTGATCCAATATGCTTAATCTCATGCGAATACATCCCTTCTTTGGTTAGATGACCATTTTATTGCTGACCCATTCCTCTAAGGCTGCAATCTTATCTTTAAAGCGTTCACCACGCATTTCCTCCGACAACGAAGCAATGGTCTCCCGCTTTAATACAGCTTTCCAAGAGGATTCAGCTTCTTCCATCAGATTCGTTAACAGGCAACAGCTATCTTCTTTTTCTAAATCCAACATGTCTACCAAAATACCATTGGATGAGTACAGCGACTGCTGGCCTTCCACTGCAAGGTAAACGTCATATACACGAATATCTTCAGGTCTTTTCTTTAATTTAAAGCCACCTTTAATGCCGGGAACAGACGTGATGAGGTCTGCGGTTACCAGCTTTCTTAACAGTTTCTGAAAATAGGTCGCCGATGCTCCGAGCTGCTGGCTAATCGCTTCTCCAGGCAGCACCGCCTTGTCCGGCAGCATGTTAAGCAGAACCAGTGCGTACACCGACTGTTCTACCCCTGTTTTCATATGCATGTATAGCACCTCGATTTACGTAAATAGCTTGATTAAAACTGTAGATAGTACCGTCCGCGTATAAAGCGGATAAACATTATCCACTTTATATTTTATATTAGATTGTACCAAAAGTAAAACCTTGCCCGTCTTCTCTTACCGTTAATATCTGCTATAAAAAAAAAGATCACGCATATAGCGCAATCTTTTATCAGGGTATCCGTTATTTTCTTGTATGTCCTACTGTATAGATAACCCCACCCGCTGAACGAGCTGTGAGCTCTGATCATTAAGTCCGGTAATGGTGACTTTTTTGCCATGCTCAGCATATTTGCTCATTGTCTTCGCTATGGCATGAACTGCAGATTGGTCCCACACATGGGAGTGTGAAAAATCGATAATAATATGATCCGGATCGCTATCGTAGGCGAATTCATGAATGAAGTGGCTTGTCGTGCCGAAGAACAGCTGGCCGGACACCGCATATGTTTTGGAAGAGGTTGCTTCCTGAACCGTTAGGCGGATCGAAGCTATTTTCCAAGCAAACGTTAAAGCACTTAACAGAACCCCAAACAAAACTCCAATAGAAAGGTTGTCCGTAGCCACCACAGTAACCACCGTTACAATCATAACGAGTGCATCGCTTAGCGGGACACGGGTTAAAGTTTTGAGTGAGCCCCATTCAAAGGTGCTGATACAGACCATTATCATTACGCCGACGAGAGCGCCCATCGGGATCTGCTTCACCACATCGCCAAGTACAATAATTAGAAACAATAAAAAGATCCCTGACACAAACGTGGACAGACGCGTGCGTCCTCCTGACTTCATGTTAACCATCGACTGGCCAATCATCGCACAGCCTGCCATCCCTCCGAAAAAACCAGTGACAACATTCGCCAGTCCCTGTCCTTTCGCTTCTCTATTCTTATCACTACCTGTGCCAGTAATATCGTCTATTAGCGTAGCTGTCATCAGGGATTCCAATAGCCCAACTACGGCCAGTGAGAGTGAATATGGCAAAATAATAAGCAGCGTATCCAGCGTGAACGGGATCTCAGGGAGATGGAATAGGGGCAAAGTTGCTGTAATATTCCCCATATCGCCTACGGTTCTTACGTCCAGATGAAGAGCGATACTAAGAACAGAAACGATAACAATCGCTACAAGTGCTGAAGGTACGGCTTTGGTAAACCGTGGAACCGTGTAGATAATAAGTAAGGTCAGAGCTACCAGGCCGTACATTACCCAACCTTGTCCCTTAAAATGGGTAAGCTGCGCCATGAAAATCAGTATCGCCAGCGCGTTAACAAAACCCGTCATGACCGGCTGTGGCAAAAACGTAATAAATCGCCCCAGCTTTAGCATCCCCATCAATATCTGAAACACACCAGCCAATACCGTTGCCGCGAACAGATACTCAATTCCGTGTTCTAGTACAAGACTTCCGACTAATAGAGCCATAGCCCCCGTAGCTGCCGAGATCATTCCCGGTCTGCCCCCGGCAAGTGCGGTTACAATTGCAATACAGAAAGAGGCATATAAACCAACCATCGGACTTACTCC
Source organism: Paenibacillus sp. PastF-3 (assembly GCF_029893135.1). Classification (NCBI taxonomy): domain Bacteria; kingdom Bacillati; phylum Bacillota; class Bacilli; order Caryophanales; family Paenibacillaceae; genus Paenibacillus; species Paenibacillus sp. PastF-3. Next base: position 81,074 of record NZ_JARXWM010000011.1, read on the forward strand.
TGCCAGGATCGAAAAGGCAATCGCTTCAGGAATGAGTGCAACGGCTACGGTCATCCCCGATAAAATATCGGTCCGAGTGTTAGAAAACCACCCATTATTTAAGGTAAGCTGCTTCAAAATCTAATTTCCTCCTGTGACTAATAAGGTATATAGGCCTTTTTCAAAAAGACCCGGGGCCGGTGCAACGCTTATGTTCCTTATTGTACTCGACCCGCCTTCACCTTCACAAAAAGATTAGATAGACTTGTAAGCGCTTATTCACCTCATTTTCTAGCCAATCCTTGAAATATCATTAAAATTCTATATTTCTAGATTACCGGTATAGTCCGGAAGCTTTCACTTCATTAAAGAAGGTGTTGAACTCATCAATATTCAGCTGCTGCGCGGCATCGGACAACGCGGTTGCAGGATCAGGATGCACCTCGACCATAATACCATCGGCTCCGGCTGCGAGTGCGGCTTTCGCACATGGGATAAGAATATCTTTGCGTCCTGTGGAGTGAGTAACATCGACCAATACTGGTAAATGGCACTCCTGCTTGAGAATAGGCACCGCTGAGATATCGAGCGTGTTGCGGGTCGCTTTTTCATACGTACGAATTCCGCGTTCAATCAACATAATTTGTGTGTTGCCACGAGACATAATGTATTCCGCTGCATGGATGAATTCATCGAGCGTGGCAGCCAATCCGCGTTTCAACAGCACTGGCTTATTAACTTCTCCGACCGCTTTTAGCAGCTCGAAATTATGCATGTTCCGTGCACCGATCTGGATGATATCTACATAGTCCAAGGACTCTTCAATATGTCTTGGATCTACAATTTCACTGATGGTCAGCAGGCCATAATCATTTGCTGCTTCACGTAGTATTCTTAGGCCATCCATGCCTAGACCTTGGAAGTCATAAGGGGAAGTCCGCGGCTTGAAGGCACCTCCACGCATTACACGTACGCCAGCTTTTTGCAGGGCTGCAGCTACGGTGCGGGTCTGTAGTTCGCTCTCCACAGAGCAAGGACCGGCTACCATCAGGGAAGAAGAACCGCCAACGGTCACATTTCCCGGCAGAACAATTACTGTGTCTTCTTTGTGACTCTTACGTGCGACTAGCAAAGTTTTTTTATGTTCATCGGATTGTAAGTCCAGAGATGCTGAAAAAATTTGTTTGAAGAGGCTGCGGATAGTCCCGTTAGTGAAAGGTCCTTGATTGCTCGCTACGAGCTGATCGAGCATTTTCTTTTCACGTTCTGGATCAAATTTAGGCACACCTTGCTTTTCTTTAACTACTCCAATCTCCTGCACAATCTTAGCCCGCTCGGAGATCAGCTCCAGCAATTGACCATTGATTTCATCCAGACGACCTCTAAGCACATCCAATTCCACGTTACTCATTACCCTTCCACTCCCTCTTGTTATTTATAATTTGAAACGCAAAAAGGCCCCCCGTCGCAAGGGACGAGGAGCCGTGGTACCACCCTTATTTAGAATTAACCTGAATACTAGCACAAAGGAATAGACAATCTGATTCCCTGGACTAAAGATTAACTCTGTCTTTCACCCGGTAACGCGGAGCGCGGGCCTCCCTACTCATACCTGTCACGACCTGTGACAATTACTTCAGGGGCCGACTCGGAAGTGAACTTCGGCATTCATCGTCTCATGAGGGTGCTCTCAGTCTCCGGCACGCCTTCCCTGTTAAGATCCGCTATAATGCTTACTCTCTTCGTCATTGTCTTTGATTATGTCAGCGCGTCTTTTACGCTGGTTTCTGCTATCTTAATCAAAAAATGTTGCCGACGCAAGATAATAATGTAACGCTGAGTAGCTTTAATGCATTAAAATCATTTGAAGTAAAGTTTTTCCTATAACAACTTGTTTGAATAGGCTTTGAAAATGAAATAACCCATATGCATACTATGATAGCAATGCCTTAAAGGTTCCTATCCCTTTCTATGTATGATGTTGACAGCGATATTTTGATTGTTTACAATTAAATCATTGAAAATATTTCCTTTTCTTATTCACTGACAGCTTTAACGTTTTGAATACACAACTGAAGGGATGTAACAGCATGAGCATTTATCCATATACAGCACGCAGTATTCGGGGAAAAGATATCGAACTAGAGCAATACAAAGGTAAAGTCCTTCTGATTGTGAATACAGCAAGTAAGTGCGGATTTACCCACCAATATTCCGACCTGCAAAAGCTCTATGAGAGATACGAAGATCGCGGCTTCCAAATTCTCGGATTCCCATCCAACCAATTTGGGGAGCAGGAACCTGGCAGCAATGAAGAAGTGAATGTATTTTGCCAAATCAATTACGGGGTTACGTTCCCTCTCTTTGAGAAGGTTGAAGTAAAGGGCGAAAATAAACATCCCCTCTTCACTCACCTTACTGAGCAGGCTGGATTTGAAGGTTTCGACATGAACCATTCTTCAGGAAAGCTGCTTCAAAGCATGCTTGAGAGCAAAGATCCGGAAGCATTGAACAATGATGAAATCAAATGGAATTTCACTAAATTCCTGATTGATCGCGAAGGCAATGTTATCACTAGATTCGAATCTACAGTAGACCCGCTGGATATTGAGCCAGCTATTGAAGCACTGCTATAGATTTTAACGTATCAAAAAGCCCCCCATTTCGGGTGGCTTTTTTTAGTTTTTGTACACTAGCACTTTCACGTACGGTACTGCTCCGTAAACACTTCAAAATAAGGGGTGGTATCCCTTTCCGCCATCGAGCCGTTAGCCTCTGGCCCCCAGCCGATCTCAGCCCTCCAGCTTCCTAGCACTCCCGTCCGAATTAACGCCTCCTCATTTACACCGATCAACCGATCTGCCTGCGGCGCTACATAAAGTGCATCTACGGGACAATAAGCTTCACACATGAAACAAGTCTGGCAATCTTCCTGACGCGCAATGACCGGAATCTTCCCCTTCATCTCGAATACGTTTGTCGGACAAACCTTCGTACACAGTTTGCATCCCACACAGCGTTCCAAGCTAATTAGTTCGATCATATCGCTTGCCCCTCCTTTAGTGGATTCAGTTCATGAGCATGGGGCACAGCCTCGGTACTGATCCTTATTTGCTCTATACCGGATACAATTAGCCGGTAGGTTTGACGCGGATCAAGCGCTGGATATTCCGCGAGCTTTTGCAGGCCGCGCGTCTCCTTGCGGGCGAGCGCGGCGGTGTACATCCACCTGCCGACCGCGAGCATTGCCGCGGCTTCACGCGATTGCACGATGCCCTGTACGGTGGAGGGAACCCGCCCGTTCAAGAAGGGCATCAAGGCATTCAGCCGCTTCAAGGCTGAAGAAATGCCCGGCTCGCTGCGGAAATAATTGATCTGCAGCGGCAAGATTTCACGCTGGATCGCCGCGACTAGCGGCTTCACCTCCAGCGTGTCCGAGGTGTTGGCGCCAGCAGCCAGACCGTAGCGTCCCGCTGCGGTGAGGTTGCGGCTGTTCGCCTGCCCTCGGCTGGAGCGCGCATGCTGCGCAGCTCCCTGGCCTGCCCAGCTTCCGCTGCATATGGCCCAGGAAGCGTTATAAGCCCCGCCGCCGGAGATGGCGCCGGTCACTTTCTCGCGTGATGCGGCATCTCCGGCCGCATAAAGTCCGGGCACGGTCGTCCGGCAGTCCGTGCCCGTAAGGCGCAGACCCCCAGTGCCGCGCATCGTGCCCTCATAGCGCAGGGTGAGCGGGAATTTCTGCTTAAACGCATCAATTCCCGCCCGCTCCAGCGGCATAAAGAAAATCGGATGCGCTTTTCGCAGAAAATCCTGTTTCTCCGCTGTATCTGCCAGATCAAGTGAAGCATAAACCGGCCCCTTGAGCAGCATTTCAGGAATGCTGCCAAAAGTCCGATCCCCTTTATGCAGCGGATGACCGTCCGCGTCATAAAGGGTGGCCCAGGCCAGCATACGTCCACGTGTTACGGTTCCGTCTGCAAAGCTCGGCGCGTATTGGCGGCTGAATTCCATACCTGACAAATCGGCTCCCACTTCAGCGGACATCAGCAGCCCTTCGCCTGTCAGAACGTTGCAGCCAAGACCTTTGCTGAGAAAAGCACAGCCTCCGGTTGCCATCACAACGGCGTTAGCCTTCACTTCCCAGGTCTCTCCTGTCAAACGATTGATCCCGCGAGCCCCGCCAACCCCATGTTCATCATGAAGAAGTTCCAGCGCTGGCGACTGATCGAGGATCGTGACCCCCGCTTTGCGGACAACTCTTCGCATAATCCGCATGTATTCTGGTCCGTGCAGATGTGTGCGCAATGAGTTTCCTGCCTCATCTTTTGGAAAAGGATAACCCCACTGCTCAATTAAAGCCAGATTCTGTTCTACCTGATCCAGCACACGGTGAATCCAAGCATTCTCCGACAAATATCCACCGGATTTTAGCCTGGATTGTACCGCCTGCTCCCGCAGCTCAGCAATTGGAGGGATAACGAGCAGCGTCGTCCCTCCAGGCGCCGTTGCGCCGCTTGTGCCCAAGTAGCCCTTATCTGCAAGGACTACCTTTGCACCTTGTGACGCTGCACTCCATGCCGCCCAAGCTCCTGCAGGACCTCCGCCAAGCACGAGGACATCCACTGTCAGTTCCTTCTTAAGCCGCGACATTTGACTTCCTCCCCAAAAACTCGCTAGTACATGTTATTCTAGACAGCTTCAAATTCAGTTTTTGCTTTCCAGCCATAGTTATTTCAGCTGCCAATCGCTAATATTAAAGTCTTTTTTCGCTAGTTTTTCTTCGACAAGGAAGTTCTTGGTACCCTCTAGTAGCTTGGTTCCTTCGTCAATGAACGCGGTATCTTTGATATCACTGATTGGATTTACTTGCTTCGCCAGCTCTGGCGTTGTATCTCCGATTTCAGCCAGAAATTGATAATACTCATCCTCGTGCTGCTTCAGATCTGCTAAAGCTTTCTCACGAGCCTCGTTCCACACCTTCGGAAAATCAGGGAATTTCGCCAGATAGTCCTCAGACACAACAGTTGCACTGGTGCCAAGCAGATTCGGATGCTTCGAGGCATCATCTAAATGAGTGTAGCCTTGGTCAATTAACTTCAGCGCAGGAACACCAAGATTCGTTGTAGCCTCTACATCTCCACGGGCTAAAGCTGCGGTAGCATCCGGAATGAGCATATGCACGAGTTTGTAGTCAGTTACGCCTTCCTCCTGAAGTAATCCAACGACATAACGGTGCATAAAAGAGCCTTTTTGAATGGCAATAGTCTTCCCTTGCAGATCTTTCACCGTCTTTGGTCCATCTTTCTTACCGATTAGATAACCGATAGTGTTGGCTGAGGATTGTGAAATCAGACGTGTCTTGGCACCAGAAGCATAAGCAATAATAGCAGGTGTATCCCCAAGGCTGCCGATATCTAATCGACCACTAATTAAGGATTCTGTCTGATCAGGACCGTTTGGAAAGCCCGTAAGCTTCACTTCAGTAATGCCATATTTCTTCAGCTCTTCTTGAATGATCCCTTTATAAAATCCCCAGCCCTCCGCGCCACCTGGCACATTCAACTTATTAGAGCCTATAAAACCAAAGTTCAGTACCGCTGGAACGTTACTTTCGGATTTGCCTCCAGATTTCTCTGTACTAGAGCCGCCGGATGAAGATGCTCCATTACCTCCAGCGTTATTTCCGCAAGCCTGAAGTACCAGCATAACCATCATAATCGTAGTTAAAAGTGCAAATCGTATCCTTTTAGAACGTTTCCCTTGAATCTCTCTGTACGCTGGTTTCATTTCTTTCTCCCCCTAGATTTATGTTATTTATCTTAATCTTAATCAAGGTCAGAACCCTGCCCTCGACGCCAATTGGTACATAAAGTCATGACTTGCTACCGGTTGTCTGCCTTTGCCCCAGCCTACCTTTTCACGATAACCACCAAGTAATCCCTGCTCCTCTAGCCCTGCCTCTGTCACCCCAATCACTTTCTCTGAATCTGGCGCAACGTAGAGAGCATCCACAGGACAATACAGCTCACACATAAAGCAAGTCTGGCAATCGCTCTGCCGGGCAATAACAGGAATGCCATCCTCTATCCGTTCGAAGACATTGGTCGGGCAGACCGATACACATTGGTTGCACGTTACACATCTGGCAGCGCTGATCACCTCAATCACGATAGAACCCCCTCCTTGGCCACTGCTTCTGTCTTCACCCATACCTGATCCAATCCACCGCTAATTAAGCGATGATGCTGTTCTTGATCCGTTCCCTTAAAATCTTCACGCTTATGCATGCCCCTCGTCTCCGTACGGGCAAGCGCGGAATTGTACATCCAACGGGCAGTTGCAGTCATGGCTTCTGCTTCACGCGCTTTAACCCCTTCAGGGGTACGCTGAATCTCACGGCTACGCTGTTCTTTCCACAATTCATTCAGACGGCCTAATGAAGAGGTCAGCCCTTTGTCCGTACGGAATAAATTAATGTCATACGGCTTCACTTCAGCCTGCACAGCAGACACAACCTCTGACGTATGAGCTGATACTCCAGGCTTCACTTCTTGATGAACCAGTGGGGAAGATGATAATCCGACTGGATTACGGTACGCTGCATTCGAGCCAAGGCTCTGCGCATAGATAGCAGCCCCTTCTCCTGCAAAACTGCCGGATGACATAGCCCAAGCCGCATTATGGCTGCCACCACCAGTAAATCCCCCGCAAATTAGCTCACGAGTAGCTGCATCTCCTGCCGCATAAAGTCCGGGAACACCTGTGCCACAGCTTTCGTCTGTGATATGAATACCACCCGTCCCACGAACCGTTCCTTCGAGACGAAGCGTAACCGGAAAAGCATCCTTGAAAGGATCGATCCCTTGTCGATCAAAGGGTAGAAAAAAGTTCGTCTGCGCCACCCGCAGAAGAGGTCTTAAATCTTCTGGTGCTCCATCCAACTTGGCGTATACCTGATTGCCTGCTAGCAGATTCCGAGCGATAACTGAACGCCCTTTCTTGGAACCCGCCCCTTCCACAATGCTTCCATCCTCATAATAAAAGCTGGCATAGTTGTAATATGCTGTCTTGGTTACAGAGGAGAACGTAGGGCAGATCGCGTAGGCATTAGAGAATTCCATGCCGGACAAGTTCGCCCCAGCCTCAGCTGCAAATAGATAGCCATCACCAGTAAGCACGTTGCAACCAAGCGCCTTACTTAGGAAGGCACAACCCCCAGTAGCAATAACGACTGCCCCTGCTTGAACCGTCCAGGTATCACCACTCTGGGTATGGACCCCAGCCGCTCCAGCTACGCCATGCTCATCCACAAGGAGCTCCATGGCTGGGCTATGATCTAAAATTTTAACGCCCGCCTTTTTCACCAGCTTACGCATTAATTTCATATATTCCGGTCCCTGAAGACTTTTACGATACTGGTTACCCTGCTCATCTACAGGGAATGGATATCCTGAAACGCCAAGTTTGTTCATATTGGCATAGGTACGGTCTAGCACTCGGTCCATCCAGCGGGATTCAGCCAACTGACCGCCCAATGTATAACGACTTGCTTTGGCCTCCTCCCGGAGCTTCTCATCCGGCTTCACATACCAGACTCCTGTTCCTGAGGGGGCCGTTGCACCGCTCGAACCGCAGTAGCCTTTATCTGCGAGGACAACTTTCGCACCCTTCGCTGAGGCCGTAAGGGCTGCCCATGTTCCTGCCGGTCCTCCACCTATAACAAGCACATCCGCCACCAAATTCAACGATCCTTTTTGTATCGATCCACGCATAGCTCAAGACCTCCTCAAATGATTTACCCTTCGTAACTATCGCGCCAGAACAGGAACTTACGTTCAATGATTCGGAACAATGAATCGATCAGCTTACCGACGATAGCGAATATAATAATGCCTACAAACACAACCTCTGTATTGGAATTCTGCTTCGCCTCATTGATCAGGAATCCGATCCCTGACTGTGATCCAATGAGTTCAGCTACAACAAGACCGATCCATGCTACAGCCAAAGACAGCCGTAATCCTAACAAAATTCCGGGCAATGCTGCTGGCAAAATCAGCCTGCGCAGCTTTTGATAAGGGCTAAAACCTAACACCCGAGATACCTCGAACAGCTTATTGTCCACATTGCGTATGCCCATAAATGTATTAATATAGAGCGGAAAGAATGACCCTGTCAGAATGATCACTATTTTGGACATTTCCCCAAAGCCGAACCATAAAATGATCAGCGGTGCTATAGCTAGATGAGGAACAAGCCTAAGTACCTGTACACTGGGATCGAGCACATACTCCACACTGCGAAACAAGCCAGTCAGTACTCCAAATAAAAGGCCTAGAACGCCTCCGATAAGAAATCCAATTCCCGCCCTCCCCATACTGACACCTAGGTGATGAGTTAACTCTCCAGTCACCAATAGGTCTGTAAAAGCTCTGGCGATCGACAATGGAGTCGGCAGAAACTGCGCAGAGATCATTCCGGTGCTTCCTGCCAGCTGCCAAAGAATGAGCGTCACCACCGGAATGATAGCGCCCATTCCCCAATCTGACAGTAGAGATTTCCATGCTATAGATACCGCCGATTTCTCCAATTTCTTAGTCGATAAAGGAGCAATATCACTGCTATCTAGCGATTCTCTTGCTCTTGTAGTATTTTTCAAAATAGCTTCTACTCCATCGCTCATGGTGTATCCCCCTTTCGTTTCATGCGCGTTTTCTGTTTATCCGCGATAGTTGTCCTGCCATCTCAGCAGCCGTCGTTCAATGTAGCGAACAAGAGAATCACTCACCAGTCCTGCAATGGCAAAAATAATAATTCCCACGAACACCACAGGTGTATCCGCGAATTGACGCGCGTCCGACATCATATACCCAATGCCTGAAGTGGAAGCAATCAGCTCTGCGACTACCAGACCTAACCAAGAGAGCCCCAAGGAAAGGCGCACTCCGAGAATAATATTCGGCAGCGCCGCTGGAAGTACTAATCTTGCAATTTGCTTTATAGGGCTAAATCCAAGCACTCGAGATACTTCGAACAGCTTGTTATCCACGCCGCGGATGCCCATGAACGTATTAATATACAGTGGGAAAAATGCCCCCTTAGCAATCAATAACACCTTCGACTCCTCACCGATGCCGAACCATAAGATGAACAGCGGCACTACCGCCAGACTCGGGATCATACGAATCATTTGCAGGGATGGATCTAGCAATTTCTCTGATCTGCGGAACAGACCTACGAGAATGCCTAATAGCAGACCAAGTCCACCACCGAGCAGGAATCCGGAAAGGGCTCTGACCAAGCTGATCCTAAAGTTCGGCCATAAATCTCCTGAAGCGGCCAAGGCTACAAAAGATTCAGCAATGGTATACGGCGTCGGGAACAACATATCTGAGATCATTCCGTAGTGTCCAAGAGTCTGCCACAGAATCAGTACACTGCCCGGCATCAGGAGACCCAGTCCCAAAGTCATTACCTTTCCGGGGCGTCCGGAAGTTCTTACGGCCAACGCCCGATTTGTCATACTCTGCACCCACCTTTTTTAAGCTTTACCTTCACTTTAAATAACAAAAAGAGACCCTCGAATGTTAGTTCATTTCGAAAGTCTCCATCGGTATGGTCGACATCTTTATAGTCATTAAGCTACTTAAATTTGTGAATTCTATATTCCTGCCCCATCAATAAGCTCAAGCTCATCGACTTTTTCAAAATAATTCAGTACCTTCAGGCGTAGCTCTTGAAAGGAAGACGTTGTTTTTTTACGTGGATACGGTAAATCTACCGGTACAATCTTACGTATTTTTCCGGGGCGGGGTTCTAGAATCACTACCCGATTACCTAGAAATACAGCCTCATCAATATCATGCGTTACAAAAATCATGGTTGTTTTGTTGGCCCTCCAAATGTCCAGCAATACCGTCTGCATATGCGCTCTAGTGAATGCATCCAGTGCACCAAACGGTTCATCCAGCAACAGAATTTTCGGATTTCGCAGCAGCGCACGGGCTATCGCTACCCGTTGGGCCATCCCTCCCGATAACTCACGGGGATAGGATTTCTCAAACCCATTTAGCTTGACGAGATCAATCAACTCATCGACCTTGCGTCTAATTTCCTTGTTGCCTAGCGTCAAATCGGAAGCAATATTCTTCTCTACGGTGAGCCAAGGAAATAGACGATGCTCTTGAAAAATAAACCCCTTATCGATGCCGGGACCTCCAATTTCCGTCCCTCCTAAGGTAACACTCCCCGTATATCCACTGTCCAAACCGGCCACGATGCGCAGCAGTGTGCTTTTTCCGCAGCCACTGGGCCCGATGACCGTAATGAATTCGCCCTCTTGCACATGGAGATCAACATTATACAGTGCCTGAACATGCCCTCCGGCAGACTCAAAACGTTTATTTAGATTTGAAATCGACAGCAACGCTTCTCCCATCGTGACCCCTCCTTCAATTCTGTATACAAAAAAAACAGAGGTATTGCGCTTTTACATTCGCAATACCTCTGTAGGAACAGTCGGTAATTATTATTCAAAGTAAATCAATTGGAATTATAATATTTAAAATATCATCCATTTGAAAAGCTGTCAACAATAAAACTTTTTCAGACACACTTATTCACATCAGATATCTTAAATATAAATATACACTTGAGATCACAATGGACAGCAGCATTAAAGGGAAACCCACCTTCAAATACTTCATAAATGTAATCGGATAGCCCTCCTTTCCAGCTAGACCCGCAACGATCAGATTAGCACTGGCACCGATCAATGTACCATTGCCACCCAAGCAGGCACCCAAGGCTAGACTCCACCAGAGGGGCTCCAGATTGGTAATCCCCATCTGCCCCATCTCCTGTATTAAAGGAATCATCGTTGCTACAAAAGGAATGTTATCAAGAAACGCAGAAGCTATTGCACTGACCCATAAGATCATCATCGAGCTCATGAGCACATCCCCACCCGTTAAATCAATTGCTTTGGCAGCCAGCTCCGCGATGACACCTGTTTCGACGAGTCCTGATACCAACACAAACAGTCCAATAAAAAAGAAGATCGTAATCCATTCCACGCTGTGAAAAGCTTTTTCCAGCATGTGTTCTCCTCCAGTTAATAAGAGCAATAAAAAAGCCCCCGCTAAAGCAACTGTAGCGGACTCCAAATGTAATGCCTGATGTAAAAAGAACCCGGTAATCGTAATTCCGAGTACAACCAGGCATTTTCGCAGCAGCTTATGATCCGTAATCATTGCTTTCTCATCCATGTCCATGATACTCTGCTGCAATTCTGGTGTGGATTTAATTTGCTTCCCAAACATCAGTAATAGGAGCGGGATATACGCCAACATAATGATGATAATCACGGGTGCCAGATTGTTGATAAAAGACATAAACGTTAGCTCTTTCACAGCACTGCCAATCATAATATTCGGCGGATCTCCAATCAATGTTGCTGTTCCACCAACATTTGATGCGATAATTTGTGACATCAAAAAAGGCAGCGGATTTATGCGCAATTGCCTTGTAATACTGAAGGTAACGGGTACCATTAGCAGTACTGTTGTCACATTGTCCAAGAAAGCTGAAGCGAGTGCAGTAATAACAAACAAGGCAATCAGTATCCGTCTCGGCTTTCCTTTTGCTAACTTAGCTGATTTCACAGCCGCATATTTAAAGAGTCCTGTCTCTGCAGTAATCCCTACAATCATCATCATCCCCACAAGTAGTCCAAGGGTATTAAAATCAATATGATGCAGTGCCGTCTCCTGATCCACAATGCCCATCGCTACCATAACAATAGCGCCTAACATCGCTAAGATTGTACGGTGAATTTTTTCGGAAATAATCAGTCCATAAATCAGTAGAAAAATACCTATTGCCCAAATCGCTTGCTGTTCCATGTTATCCCCCGGTCCTTCTCTTTAATTTCGTTAATGTATAACCTACTCATTATATAACCTATTTATCATAAAATAGATTTGTTTTTTTCACACTGGAATTGTGGATATTCCATAAAAAAAACGACCCCACCGAAATTCTTCGGCGAGCCGCTTAGATGTTCTACTATTTCATCTTGAGAGCCTGCGGCTCCTTAAAAGCAGTTAACTTCCCTTTGCTCTGCACAATGATCATACCGCTTTCCAGCAAGGTTGGTCCAAATACTCTATCCGAAGTTTTGAGCTGCACCATCGGTTTTGCGGAAATCAAATCTATTGCGATTAATTTGCCGTCGGTCTGGGCGACATACATACCATGTCCCAGTAGATCGAAGCGGGCAATCGGATTGCTGATTCCACTATACTGAACCGCTGACTTATTCGCCATTTTAACACCATAAATGCTTTGTCCGTTGCTGAAGAGGATTCTTCCATCATAGGGACCCGCCGCGTAGGACAGCTTATCTCCAATGGATTCGTAGGAATAATTATCGCGTATTACGGTAGAAGGGTCAGCATTGACTGGGTAGCTGTAGACTCCTTTTTGTCCTGTTATAAAAATTCTGTCACCATCGCTCCAGGCACTGCCCCCCTTTGGTGCCTCGGGATCATTTGGGTCTATATTAGCAGGGTTATAAACGACTGTCTTCACTACTTTACCTGTCTTAACATCCAAACTATCGAGTGTAGTAAGAGGAAGAGCATCGAATAAGGTAGCCTTTCGTTGTGTGATAAGCGTTCCGTTAATCTCAGTAATCGGAAAATAATAATCTCTGTTATTCCAAAGTTCTTTACCCGTATTTCGATTAAAGGCATGTAGAATGTCATACGTATACGCTCCGGATTCTGAGTTTTGAGCTAATATCAGGTTTCCCTCAACCATGAACGGTTCATACAGCTTTTCACCGAAATTATCACGCCACTGCAATTTTCCATCCTTTAGATTGAAGGCATGAATATCCCCATTGGCGGCAAAAAGCTGATCTTTATCAATAACTAATTGGCTGATGCCTTTACTGTTTGCTGATGAACTCCATTTATTTTTTCCAGTAGCCGCGTTGACTGCGTAGATCGTGCCCGCTTCTGAAGTCACATAGGCCACGCCATCTTGATAAAGTATCGGAGCCTTTAATTTGGAGCCGTATTTCCACATTACTTTTCCCGTCTGGGCGTTAATGGCTAAAAGCTGGCCCTTTTGAAGGATAAAAGCTTTACCTGTGCCGGCTGCAACAACGCCCTTACCCATGAGGTAGTCTGTCGATATATCTCCTAAAGTTGGTAAATCCATAGTGGTTGACCACTCAACCTTTGCAGCAGGCAGGTTTGCATAATAGTCATCAAAATTTGAGCCTATATACGAGGTATGTGAATCAACCGCAGCAGCTTGTACAGGATTTACCATAAACAATACTCCTAAACCAATAACTGTAGCACGAAGACATGATTTCAATAATGTTCCTCTCACGGCCCAACTCCTCCTCATATGTACCTCATTTCCCCATTTCAAAAAAGCTGTATGTACGTGATTCCCCTCATTAGGATAGATTCTCAAAATCAAATATAATACTAATGAAGATGCGAATGTAAAAACATGGATTATTATTCCTCATTTTGCCATTAACAAAAGAAGAAATCAAAACATTTACTCATAAACTTACATTTTGTAAGTAATTGTGTTATAATAATCACATTCTTTCATAAAACGAACAAGATCCAACAAATATATGAATAACAAGGGGTTTGTTAACATGAGTAACGAGGTAACCACACCATCAGCATCCGATTTTGAATTTGGTATCTACACTTTAGGAGACATTGTAGCGGATTGTCATACCGGTAATAAGATCAGCCCGAAACAACGACTCGACGAAGTGATAGCTGCGGCCAAGCTGGCAGATGAAGCAGGGCTTGATGTATTTGGTGTAGGTGAACATCACCGACTTGATTTTGCAATTTCTTCGGTTCCAGTCGTTCTGGCAGCCATCTCTCAGGTTACCCGTAGAATCAAGCTGACGAGCGCCACTACTGTATTAAGCACCATTGATCCTGTGCGCGTGTTCGAGGATTTCGCCACACTTGATTTACTGTCAAATGGCCGCGCAGAGATTATTGCCGGACGTGGTGCTTTTGTGGAATCTTTTCCGCTCTTTGGATATGAACTTGAAGACTATCATAAGCTATTCGCCGAGAACATTAATCTGCTCTTGGAGCTGAATAAGCATGAAATTATGAATTGGGAGGGTTCCTTCCGCTCATCCTTGAAGGATTCTGAGATTGCACCACGCCCTCTTCAGCAAAGCCTTCCTGTATGGATTGGTGTAGGTGGTTCTCCTGAAAGCGCGGAGAAAGCTGGAGCACTCGGAACTGGAATGGCCATCGCCATTCTTAGCGGCAGTCCAGAACCTTTCCAAGAGCTTGCCGCTACTTATCGACGCGCTGGAATTCAGGCGGGGTATGCTCCTGAGTCATTAAAGATTGCAATTACTAGCCACGGCTACATTGCTGAAACCTCACAGCAGGCACTCGATGAATATTCCCCGTACTACTATAGCTATCGTAATTCCATCAGCCCAAAACCTGGACAAGAATACAACGTCTCTCGTGACGACTTTGGACGATATGTATCTGCTGATAACACAATGGCTGTGGGCAGCCCGCAGCAAATTATTGAAAAAATCCTCTATCAGCATGAGCTGTTCGGCCATAGCCGCTTTATGACTCAGCTCGACATCGGTGGCCTTCCTTACGCCAAGGTAGCCAAAGCTATTGAACTATTGGCAACTGAGGTCGCCCCTGTTGTACGACGCGAGATTGCCAAGAAGAATAGCCGATAGAGCTGGAGGCTGTCTCAGTAAGCACAGTAGCGCTTCTCCTGTTAATGGAGAAGCGCTTTTATGTGCTGCTGCAACATTGTTTGTGGCTTGGTTGCACTATGACTTGCTGCAACACGTTATGTAGAGCGCCCTCACAACGGCTGAGTTGATCCTACTCAAAAAACAAGGCTGAAGAATTGAAACGGAAGCTCATCTTAGGAATTAGGGAATATCTCCCTAATAATCGAAGGTTTCTGCTCATTAAACTAACAATTAGGGAATATCTCCCTATAATTGACCTGATTCGGTGTTAAATATAGATATTGCTCTTATTTTTAGGGAGGAATTCCCTGATTCCGTTCATTTAGGGTAATTACCAACTATTTTCAGGGAGTTTTTCCCTAATTACTCTAAAAAAATCTTTCATCAGTCCTCGTCTCACATCACATCCCACAATGGAAATATTATTTCCTCTATTTATCCATACCTATCGCTGAACTAGAGAAAGCCTGCAAATGCGCTGCTTTTTGTGCAAATATTCTCTTCATTAATCGATCCTTACATTTACGCAAAAAAAAGCTGCCCCCTAAGTAGATTCACTACTTTCGAGACAGCACTTATGCTCTTTACGCAAAGGATGGTTTATTGTTGTCTACCTTCCCGCTAATAAGCTTCTTATATTCATCGTCTCCACCATCTAAAGAAGGCGCAGTATAAATTTGAGCTGAAGCTGGTTGCTGAGCGGAATGGCTCGACCCTGTTTTGCTTGTGGTATTCTTATTATCTTCTGCACTCCTGCTTCCACCACTTGCAGAGCGGAGAACAGCACCCGATAAGTTGTTAATACCCTTTATTCGCTTCATGCTGAATCCTCCCCTACTAAATGATTGATGGTACGGAATAAATCCTGATTATTCGCAACTACCGCCTTAAGATCATCCGCAGATAATCCATCACTCCCTGAAAAGTGTACGGAAAGAACATACTTCTTACCTAGAGGATAGCATAGGATATATACCTCCGCAACTTCCGTGCGTTGAAAAAAAGTCCATTTGCTCGATAAAAATGCATCTACCACACTAGGCTGCTTCTCCTTCCCTTTCGTTACAGTCAAGGAATAGGAGTGCCCACGTCCGACATTCCCTCCCACCTGAACAAGCTGTTCTTTCTCTTGAGCCTGCCAGATCGCAGCACCGATCACACGACAATGCTTCGGAGGTAAGAAAGAATTGCGGATCGCCTCACTGAGTGCGTGATACTTCTCTCCATCCTCAGAGATGGTCACATTACTATTATATTGCCAAAAAAAATGAAGGATACTTTCTTTGCGCCTTAATTCCATCTTTAGCTGCTCTAAATCTTTCACCGGGTCACGGAATTTCCCAAACCCCTGGACACTATCAATAATCTTACCACAGCTCACATCCACAGCAGCCGTAGGATTATCATGGTGCATCTCATACTCTAAAGCTGT
This sequence comes from Paenibacillus sp. PastF-3, assembly GCF_029893135.1. Classification (NCBI taxonomy): domain Bacteria; kingdom Bacillati; phylum Bacillota; class Bacilli; order Caryophanales; family Paenibacillaceae; genus Paenibacillus; species Paenibacillus sp. PastF-3. Next base: position 97,279 of record NZ_JARXWM010000011.1, read on the forward strand.
AATTCCCGACAAATCGGACAATAGATGATATTCTTCAACATTCTGTCCAGGGATTAAATCATCGCGGGCAGTCACCTGATCCGGCACTAAGCAATAGACGCGGTTACGCCGTAATCTGGCCCAAAACAATCCCATTTCAAACCCCGTATTATCACGAGTCACATAATAAAATTTACCGCGTATTTTGGCAACATCATCTGGCGAGAACACAAATACGGCAAAATCACTCTCATCCAAATTTCTCTCCAATGCCTCCATCGTGTATTCATTCGCTCGAAAGGCATTGGCATACCAAGGATGTACTTCAGCATCCCTCTTCAGCTGCTCATGAATCGCTCTTGCATAACGTATGGATTCCCTGGAAGATCCAATGAATAGCTTTGGTTTAGTCACGGCAGTGCTCCTTCATCCTTCCCGATATGTAATAATTATACAAGTCTTTAGACCACCGGAAAAGAGGCCAAGTTCTCATAAATATCTCAAAAAATATTATTCTAAACCTCGTAAAATGGGTAAAAAATTACGACTACTTTGAAAAAGCGAGGATACTATGAAAAAAATGATAGGTGTCACATGGCTTGCAGCAAGCCTTATGGGTATAACAGCGTCACAGCCTGCTGAAGCTAAAACGGCAGCCGTTAGTTATACCGCTCAGGTATACGCGAACTCTTTAAATGTACGCAATGAGCCGGCAAAGAATGCAACTGTTGTAGGATCTATTAAGAACGGAGCAAAAGTAACTGTGACCGATGAACAGCACGGGTGGTTAAAGGTTAAGACGGGGAACACCTCTGGCTGGGTAGCCGGCTATTACCTTAAAAAGGTGAACAATAGCTCCAAGCCATCTGGCGCTTCTGGATCATCGGTAGCTTCCAAACCCAGCACTATTTCTTCCACCTCAACCAGCGCCTTGAGTAGTACCACAAAGGTTACAGTTACGGCAGATTCACTACGCGTACGAAGCGGTCCAGGCACACAATATAAGGTGCTCGGTTCTTTAAAAGCTAAGGATACAGCTACCCTCCTCCTTCATCAGAACGATTGGGCACGAATTCGAACAACCAGCGGTGACATCGGTTGGGTCGCAGCGCAATATATCCGATCTGGAACCACGCCAAAAAGCACAAGCACTACAAGCAGTATTTCGCGCACAGGGAATTTGCGAGGTAAATTAATCGTCGTAGATCCTGGTCATGGCGGCAGTGATCCGGGAATGCTTGGCACTACATATAACACCATGGAAAAGGATTTGAATCTGCAAACTGCAATTTATGTTCGTGATGCCCTTGTAGCTAAAGGTGCACGGGTAGAAATGACGCGTACCCGGGAGGATCAGAAGCCTACACTCGCTCGGCGTGTTCAGATGAGTGAGGCTTTGCGTGCAGATGCATTTGTAAGCATTCATTATAATTCTTCTCCGAAAAAGGTGTCCGGGACACTAACCTTCTTTTACTCCGAATCGGATGATCTGAAGCTCGCTCGGGCGATTGAAACCAGACTTGGGCAAGGCATTGGTCTAAAGAGCAACGGGTTGTCCTTTGGTGATTATCATATCCTTAGGGAGAATCGCATACCAGCTACCTTAGTTGAACTCGGATTTCTTACCAATCCTACAGACGAGTCTATTGTCCGTAAATCCTCCTATCAGAAAAAAGCAGCCAAAGCGATCGCTGAAGGATTGGCAGACTATTTCAAAAACTAATCAGACGTACAAATAATCAGTAAAGAAGCAGGCTAGGAAATTCCCTAGCCTGCTTTAAGTTTAGATTTCGTATTTAGCCTTCGATTAATCCCTTCTTGATCAGGAAGTTACGAGCTACATCCTCTTCCTTGAGCGCATCCACATCAACCTCTGCGTTCAACTGCTGCATTTCTTCGTCACTGATTTGTCCGCTCAATTGATTCAGGATACCTTCCAATTCAGGGTATTTATCTAGCGTATCCTGACGAATAATCGGTCCTGCATCATACGGTGGGAAGAACTCTTTATCATCTTGCAAAATCACCAGATCATGTACTTTAATTTGCGCATCCGTCGCATAGGCATTGGTTACATCGGTTTCCCCATCGTCGATCGAACGATACATGATACCATGGTCCATTCCTTTGCTCTGCTTGAAATCCATACCATAAAGTTTTTGGATACCAGGGTATCCGTCCTCACGATCCAAGAACTCGAACTCTACGCCAAGAACCATATCTCCAGATACTTTCGCCAAATCGCTAAAGGTCTTCAGATTGTACTTCTCAGCCGTTTCACGACTAACCGCTAAAGTATAGGTATTATTTATGCCGAATGGGTCCAGGAACGCCAATCCATCTTTTTCGAGCAGCTCTCTGGTTTTTGTCAACGACTCCTCAGAGTTTCCCGTCTCCTGCTGATAGTAATTGGCTACAATGGTACCGGTATAATCCGGATATAGCTGGATGTTATTATTCTCAAGTGCACTCCAAGCTACATTAGAGCCGCCTAAGTTCATCTGGCGCTTCACTTTAATATCGGTTTTATCTTCTATTAGATCTGCCATCATATGAGCGAGTAGAACATTCTCCGTGAAGTTTTTGGAGCCAATCGTAATTTCTCCACCGTTACCGGCAGCAGCTTTATTATTCCCGCCACCACATCCAGTAAGTAACGCCCCTATTAATACTGTAGTTAAAACGCCTGTCATTAATTTTGGAATTTTCATATAATATCTCCCCTTTTTATATTCTTTCGAGACCAGAGTTTTAGTTATACTTTTAATCCCTTTGGAGTCGTTACCCGTTCAAGCAAGCCGAGTAGATAATCCAGTATGAGTGCAAGAATCGCGGCTGGAATAGCGCCAAGCAAAGTTAGAGCTTCGATGTTCCGTTGAATACCGAGGAAAATAAATTCACCCAATCCGCCAGCACCGATAAAGGCTGCCAAGGTTGCTGTCCCAACATTAATAACTGCAGCAGTGCGGATCCCCGCCATAATTACACTTAAAGCTAAAGGGAGTTGAACCCTGAATAGAATCTGCCAGTTCTTCATCCCCATTCCCCGGGCCGCTTCCACGATAGACTGATCCACATCCGTAATTCCCGTGTAGGTGTTGCGGATAATTGGCAGTAGTGAATACAGAAATAATGCAACAACCGCCGTCTTCATTCCTATGCCAAATAGAGGAATCATAAATCCGAGCATCGCCAGACTAGGTATCGTCTGAAGAATCCCTGCCGCGCCAAGCGTAATGCCTTTCAGAGGTTTAACCCGGGTAATCATAATTCCAAGCGCAATGCCAACAATAATTGCAAATAACATGGACAAGAGCACAAGTTGCATATGCACTCCCATAGAATGAATCAAATCATCTCTACGTATATCTAATTGATAGATGAGTTGTTGCCATAACGATTGATCTCTCATACAGACACTTCCTCCTCCTTCACGCCTCCCCATTGTGCAGCAAACGCCGTCAGAAGACTGCCTCTTGTAACAATCCCGGCAATGTTCCCCTCAGCGGTTACGATCGGAATAATGCCGTAAGGAGCTTCCGTAATTAATGATAATGCGTCTCTTGCTGTTGCTGTATCCTGCAGCACCACCCCAGGTGGTGTCATAATTTCTTCGATAGTAAGACTTTGTTCCATTTTAGCGGTAACATCATAAGCGGAGACGATGCCAAGCAGCTTACCTTTTTCGTTTCCAACCAGTAAGGTATCCATTTTGCGTTGACGCATAAAGGTAAGAGCCTTACCCAGTGTGCGGCTTGGAAGGGATGTAGATGGATTGTCACGCATGACTTCTGTTACGGGGATATACTCAGGGTTTTGGTAAATACGGTTTTTGCCGATAAATGACTCTACAAAATCATTAGCAGGCCGGCTGAGTAGCTCATACGGTGTATCTAGTTGAACGATTTCACCATCTTTTAGGATAGCGATTTTATCTCCAAGCTTCAGTGCTTCATCCATATCATGTGTTACAAATACTATTGTCTTCTTCACTTCTTGTTGCATGCGTAGCAGTTCATCCTGCAGCTGCTCACGGGTAATAGGGTCCAAAGCACCAAATGGTTCATCCATCAATATAATCTCGGGATCAGCTGCCAATGCACGAGCTACACCTACACGCTGCTGCTGTCCACCTGATAATTGTTTCGGATAACGTTTAGCATATAGGACCGGATCAAGTCCGACTAGACGGAGCATTTCGAGCACCCGTTCTTTTTTCTTATTCACATCCCACCCCTTTAGGTCGGGAATCAGGCCTACATTGTCTTCTATGGTGTAATGCGGGAATAAACCAGCTTGTTGTATAACATAACCGATGTTCTTGCGGAGAGTTACGGGGTTCTCCTTGGTGATATCTTTGCCGTGGATATAAATATGGCCTGAAGTATGCGGAACAAGACGATTTATCATTTTCATCGTTGTTGTCTTTCCGCAACCGCTCGGACCGATCAATACTAGTATTTCTCCAGCTGCGATTTCAAAACTAATATTCTTAACTGCTTCATAACCATTTGCATACTTCTTACCTACTCCTTCAAATTTCAGCATGGGTTTCCTCCTTCTAATAACTATCGTCAGATCATCTCTCCGGCGACTCTGTAAGTTAAACTATAACAAACAACTCCCAAACTGACAACCTATATACTAGCTATAAGTTGTTTGTAAATAATTGTAATAATATAATTATAAAAAAAACTATCCAGTGATAAACCCTGCTGGATAGCCTTTTTCAATCTATTTTTATAAATGATTCTCTGAATTTTTATTGATAAATTGTTCCGTTCTTTGGTACATTTTCTCATCACCAACTGCTACAAGTACATCATGTTCTCTGAGGATGACATGAGGACCTGGGGAGATCGTTATATTAGCACCTCGGCGAAGCGCTATAATCGTAGCACCTGTATTCTGCCAAAATTGTAATGCTCCAATGGTTTTGCCAACCACATGTGATTCTTCATGGATTGTGATTTCTTCCGGATGGTACGGCTTTAAATTCTTCATCCGGTCTGATGCTTCGATAATTCCAGTGAGTACCCTTTCGAACTTACCGTCGAGCTTCTTTTTTTCAAGCAACAATTGCTCTAGGTCCTGTTTCAACGAATAAGCTGATTTCAGATAGTTATTCCTGGTAATATACTCATACGCCTTTTGATCAGAGATGACAATAATCTCTTTCCCCTGTGAAACAAACACTATATTCTCATCCTTCAATAATCCCATAGCCTTACGAATCGTCTCGGGAGAAACATGATATTGCCCTGCCAATAGAGAACGCCCGGAAAGCTTACTCTGTACGGGAAATTCCCCGCTTACAATTCTTTGTGCAATATCAAGGGCTATAGACTTATAACCGGATATTTCTTGCATGGACATTGTCGATCTCCTTACTCTGGCGTGAATTATAAACATGCTCAAGTATACCTTTTTTCACTCACCAAATAAAGATGTCCTGCCTTATACAAACATTTGATATACCAAAAATAAATTTAACGATACAACCAGACCCGAGATAACCCAGCCGAGCGCAGCTGTCATCTTACGGTTCACTAACCCGCCCATAATCTGACGATTGCTTGTAAACACAACCAGTGGCACCAGTGCAAAGGCAATCCCAAAGGACAAGATCACCTGGCTGATCACGAGCGCCTTCGTTGGATTTACACCAAAGCCGATGATCGCCAAAGGTGGAATAATTGTAATCGCACGGCGTAAGTACAGGTTAATTCTTTTGTTGATGAAGCCTTGCATCACTACATCACCAGCCATAGTTCCTACAGATGAGCTCGATAGTCCTGCGATGAGTAGTCCTAAACCAAAGGAGATGGCCGTTACAGGTCCAGCTAAATGACTAAATTGCTGAAACGCAACATCCAAATCCTCAACCACGATACCATTTTTGAAAAATAATGCGGCTGAGACAATAACCATTGCCAGATTCACTGCCCCTGCAATAATCATTGCAATAATAATATCTATGAATTCCAGTTTAAAGATCTGTTTCTTCTCCGCTTCATTTACTCCGACAATTCGGTTCTGTGTAAGGGATGAATGTAGATAAATGGCATGTGGCATCACGGTCGCGCCTAGAATTCCTGCGGCTAAAAGGATGCTATCCACCCCTTCAAACTTAGGTGTGAACATGCCTACAGCAATTGCCCCCATATCCGGCTTAGCTACAATAACTTGAAAAGCAAAGGCTAATACAACTATAAGAATCATTGCAGCAATTCCTGCCTCAAGGGAACGGTAACCCCGGCGCTGAAGCTCTAGGATAGCAAATGAACCCACTGCAGTGATGAGTGCTGCCGGCAGCATGGGAATATCAAATAATAGATAAAGCCCCAATGCTGCCCCGATAAACTCCGCCAGATCCGTAGCTATAATCACCAGTTCACTTTGAATCCATAAGAAGATCGAAACACTCTTCGGAAAACGATCATGAGCGATCTCCGGCAGGTTCTTTCCTGTAGCAATACCTAGCTTGGCGGATAACGCCTGAATAAGAACGGCCATTAAATTCGAGGCTACAATCACCCACAATAAAAGATAGCCGTATTTTGAGCCTGCCGTAATGTTGGTGGCAAAATTACCCGGATCCAGATAAGCAACCGCAGCGATAAACGCTGGACCTAAGAAAGGCAGTAATCTTTTAATGCCTTTGGTCTCCCCATTAAGTACGGCCTGCGCCGAAATGGAGTTTTTATGTTGTCTCATTTGCGGTTGTTCTATATGTGGTTTTTCTATTAAAGTTTGTTCCAACATGTCAATTCCTCCTCTTGCCCAAAAAAAGTTGTCTATATACACGAAAGTTTCCTATGTGCAACTTATATTTAAAGTATATGCTCATTCCTGAAAAATGTAAATATGTTTCATAAGAAATTTTCATATGCTTGTCCACCTACGACCAAGAACAAAAAAAGCTGGACGATGATCAGAAATTACCCGATCTTCGCCCAGCTTAAGCCAATTACTCCGAAATGCTTATGGTGTGAGACTTTGAATATCTCTATGTGCTGTGAATTACGAATTTTTCTTCCATGTATCCTTCAGCGGTACAATTCGGTTCAGTACCAGCTTATCTGCTGTGGTATATTTCTTATCCACACAGAAGAATCCATGCCGGATGAATTGAAATTTATCTTCTGGAAGTGCACTCGCCATGGAAGGCTCCAACAAACAATCTTTCAGAATGGTTAGAGAATCTGGATTAAGATACGCGTCCCAGCGTTCATCCTCTTCTTTAGGACCCTCGTTATCTTTTAGCAACCTCTCATATTGATGAACTTCCGCCTTGATCGCGTGCTCAGCCGATACCCAGTGGATGGTCGCCTTAACCTTCCGTTCATTAAATCCGCTTCCACTCTTCGTTCTCGGATCATAGGTGCAGCGAAGCTCTATAACTTCTCCAGTTGCTTCGTCCTTGAGCACCTCATTGCACTTAACGAAGTAGGCGCCCTTTAACCTAACCTCATTCCCTATGGTCAGCCTGTGATAACCTTTGGGTGGCTCCTCCATGAAATCCTCTTGTTCAATATAAAGCGTCCGTGAAAAAGGAACTGCCCTTTCCCCAAGCGTCTTATCCTCACTGTTATTCTCAATCTTCAGCCATTCGCTTTGATTCTCAGGGTAGTTAGTAATAACTACCTTTAGAGGCTTTAGAACAGCCATCACGCTAGTTGCCTTCGCCTTCAAATCTTGTCTTAGCGAATGCTCCAACATGGCAATATCTACAATGGTGCTATTCCTAACAAATCCAATTTCCTTCACAAAATTCCGAATACTCTCCGGCGTAAAACCTCTTCTCCGCAGTCCGCGAAGCGTTGGAAGTCTTGGATCATCCCAGCCATCCACATAATGTCCTGTAACCAGTTGTCTAATATACCGTTTGCTAGTAACGACGCCGGTGATATTTACGCGTCCGAACTCCCTTTGCTTTGGAGCCTCAGGAGTATCCAGTTCATTCAGCACCCACTCATACAGTGGTCGATGATCCTTAAACTCAATCGAACATAGGGAATGCGTAATCCCTTCGATCGCATCTTGTATAGGATGGGCAAAATCATACATCGGATAGATGCACCAATCGTTGCCTGTTCTATAATGCTCCGCATGAATGATTCTGTAAATCACTGGATCACGCAAGTTGATATTAGGTGAGCTCATATCTATTTTGGCCCGTAATACTCTGGCTCCCGTCGGATAGGCTCCATTCCTCATCTCCGTGAATAACTTCAAATTCTCTTCCACAGAACGCTCCCGATAAGGGCTGTTCGTTCCCGGCTCCGTAAGCGTTCCTCTATAAGCTGACACCTCTTCAGGTGATAAATCGCAGACGTAGGCTTTCCCTTTTTGGATTAACTTTACCGCGCTATTATATATTTTATCCGAATAGTCTGATCCGTAGAAAGTATGGTCTGGCGGGTAGCCCATCCATAGCATATCTTCGCAAATAGCATTTACATACTCCAGATCCTCTTTTAAAGGATTGGTGTCATCGAACCGCAAATGGAACTTTCCGCCATACTTCTTCGCCGTCGTATAGTTCGTGTGAATAGCATACGCGCTGCCAATATGCAGATACCCATTAGGCTCCGGTGGGAATCTCGTGCAAATATCTCTACTGTAAGTCCCAGCTTCCAGCTCTTCTTGAATCAATCTGTCGATGTAACTCTCTGCTAATACTTCCGGTTCCTTGTTCATTGTTATTACCTCCTGTTTATGAGTGATATCCGCTTTGTTTATCTGCAAAATAAAAAGAACCTCACCTCCAAGACTTATGGTCTTGGGGACGAAATTCTCGCGGTACCACCCCAGGTTCATTAATATGTCGCCATATTAATCTCATCAAGTACGGCAATGCATCTTACGCAGTGCTTATACTCTAGCTCTATAACAGGAGCTCCCGTCATACCATCCCCGTCGATCGGTTCCGATATGCCGCTCAGAGGCTTGTTTCGATACAATCGTCCTTACCCTATTCTCATCATCCAGGGCTCTCTGTGAAGGAATGAATGTATTTACTCTTCTCGTCATCGCGTTTAATTATTTTGTATAGGATACCAAATAGAGGGTCCTATGTAAATGGTGCTTTCACTTCTATTTAGCTTACGCTCTATTCCTCGCTCAGAGCCGTTATCAGTTCCAATACTACTTCATTATCCGGCTCTACAGCCAAAGCTCTACGCGCGTATTCCAGTGCAGCCCCTTCAGCTCCAAGCTCATAGTTACAAATCGCCATACTATAAAGCACCGAAGCTAATGGTTCTTCCGTATCGGCATACATAGACCGCTCTAAGTAGGCTAACGCCTCCTCGAACATATCCATTTCATACAGCAGTAATCCAGCGTCCAGTGAGAGGTCATAGCTCTGTTCCATCGGATAATAACCTGTCCACATGAGCTGTATGCCTTGCTGGAGATCCAGCATTTCTTCATCACTAGCATCGGGTAACAGCTCCGAAATCTTTTCAGCACTATGGATAAACCATTCCGCTTCGTACCCACCCAAACGCCAAAAGGCCAAAATTTGCTGCAGTCCCATCGTATCTAATTGCTGATCCATCCATTCCTTCATACTGAAGAAATCATCCGGACCAAAACGCTCTATAAACCGCTTGTACCCCAGCCGAGTGTTCGTATAACTTTGAGGGGCTTCCACCATAAGAATACATCCGATGTTCAGGTTCTTATAGTGATGTGTAGTAAATAAAGAGTGTGCCCCTTTTTGTTCCAACATATGCTGGATCGCATGATAATTCGCCGTTAAGGAGAAGCTACCGTGGTGAATTAGCATAGGCGGTTCCTCAAATTCCCAATTCTCTATTCGGTGATCCCCCTTATCCGCTGTAAGGAGTACGAACCCTTCTGTAGACAACCTAGCCAGCCGCTCCAGACAAGTAAGCCCCACCACAGGAAACAGAATATGGGAATCCTCCAGCTTCTGCTGATAAAGTTTTATAACATCGTGATAAGGGTAAGTCTCCGCTTCGTAACTAGCCCCACGACGATAATGATACTGTGGAATGATTGTGCCCAGAACATCTGAGGGGTTATCCGAATCTGCATCCTTTGAATACTGAATAGATACCTCACATTCAAATATTTTACCTTCATCCACATAAATCAATTCCTGCGGGATACTATCAAAAAAATAATTCGCAACAAGCAGCAGCGGCTGCTGTAAATCACCGGGCCTGATACTGAGCTTCGCACGTACTAAATACAGTTCAGTATCCTGTACTGCATCAAAACGTGCGAAATCAAGAATACCCTGCTCTACGAATGGAAGTAAGCTTGGGTGCTGCTGCCAGCTGGTTATATTTTTAGCAGGCAAATCACTCATCACATAACGAAAAGGAGGAATTGGAGTCCCTGCGTAATCTATGATTTCGCAAAGCTTCTCAAGGATATGAAACGCTAATCGTCCCGCCCCTGCCCCTAATTCCAGTATGGTAACTGTTTCAGAGAAATGTCCTTGTCCAGCCCGATCTTGCAGAAATCCGAAGATCATTTCCGCATAGGCAGTCGCTATCATAGGATTACTCGTAATATACTGTGGGACCTGATCATTATTCCAAGCCTTTAATCCCTGTTCCTCATAATAAGCTCGTTGCAATTCCCAAATTGGCGCTTCACTGAAGCGATAGCGCTGCCCTTCTTTACCTATCATCTATTTCTTAACCTGCTCTCTATATATCTTGTTGAACATGCAATGATCCTTACTCCGCTCTCAAGGTACGTGATCTGAAAATGACATATTCGGCCTCTGCCGGAATGGAAACGGAAAATGACAATAATGCCGCTTTGGAGGTTAACGAATCAGGCCCTTTTAACGTTTGGTAGTAAGAGTTCCCTTTACTGTCCACACTCACCAGCTCCAGTTCCGCATTCCCTTTAGGGATAACAAAGCCAGAGGTATTTTGCACGCCTAAGGTTAGTTTGTATTCTTTCCCAGATGGCGTCTGCGTTAGCTTAAATGGATATAACGGATATGGATGGGCTGTCGTTTCCACTGGGTAAGGGGCAAGCGCTAGATCCGCCTCAGGCTTTGCCCATTCCTCCCCTTTTCTGGCGCCAATACCAAGGGTTAATTTATTCACGTTATTGAACTGAGTTTCCCAGCGAAATGTCTTTAACCCCTCTAGAATAGGGGATGCTGGAACAAATAGGATTCCATCCTTGATCTCTGGGGCGATCCCTAATGAATCTTCTGTCTCCCCATTAAATTCTGCCTCAAGTTGCCCTGCTTTAATCTTTCCAACCGATCGATCCAGTAGTGAAACCGTAACACTATTCGTTAACGCGTCATAGAGCAAATCTGCACCAATCGCACTCGAGAAAGCCCGAATCGGCACCATTAATTTACCTGATTTAAAATAAGGAGCGAGTTTACCTGGAAAAAGGACGTAATACCCCCCGTATGATAGTGGCATTACCTGAGTCCCTAACTGAACAGCTGCCGACACCGATGTAGGTGTAACCGCGGAACCCGCGGCGAACATGATTACCAATAGACCTATGACATAAGCTCTTATTCTCCCTAATCGTTGCAAGGACTCCTTAATGTGATTCATCTCAAACCCCTCTCCCTCTCTACTCCGTCTAGAACAAAGCCTCTATTAGTAATAATCAATGATCCCCTTCCGCATGTCAACTTGTTCCACTTCTGCTATTCATCATAAAAGACAGGATTCCGCATATATTTTCATTGAGTTATTTAGAATCATGAAAGGAGTGCGATGGATGACTGCAGATGGACAGGATTCGCCAAGAAAGACAAATATCCCCCAGCCCATTCGAAGTGATGGCGCAGGGGGATTAGATAAAGGACCGCGTGATATCATGCGGGATTTGGAGAATCCGGACATGTTTGTCCCTCCCGTGACCGATGCCGGTCTCGTCCCCAATTTAAAATTTTCTTTCTCCGATGCACATATGCAGCTTAATCATGGTGGCTGGTCGAGAGAGGTGACGGTCAGAGACCTCCCCATCGCCACTACATTAGCTGGCGTCAACATGAGCCTAACCCCCGGTGGAGTACGTGAACTCCATTGGCATCAGCAAGCAGAATGGTCTTATATGCTGCTAGGTCGAGCTCGAATTACTTCCGTAGATCAAAGTGGTCGAAACTTCATCGCAGATGTGGGGCCAGGTGATCTATGGTATTTTCCGCCAGGTATTCCCCACTCTATACAAGGTCTTGAAGAAGGCTGTGAGTTTCTGCTAGTATTCGACGATGGAAGTTTCTCTGATCTAAACACCTTGTCCATTTCCGATTGGTTTGCCCATACTCCGAAAGAAGTTCTTTCGGCTAACTTTGGGGTGCCTGCTGCTGCATTTGACTCTATTCCCACCGAACAGGTCTATATTTATCAGGATCGGGTTCCGGGCTCATTGCAAAGCCAAAAAGTAGAATCTCCATACGGTGAGATTCCACAAACCTTTAAATATTCCTTATTGGCTCAGCCACCGCTGAAGACTCCCGGCGGGAGCGTCAGAATTGTCGATTCCAGTAACTTTCCGATCTCCAAAACCGTCGCTGCCGCATTGGTAGAAATTGAACCCGGAGGGATGAGAGAGCTGCACTGGCATCCAAATAACGATGAATGGCAGTATTATCTTACCGGAAAAGGACGCATGACCGTATTTGCTGGAAATGGTGTAGCACGAACCTTTAATTATAGAGCAGGTGATGTAGGATATGTTCCTTTTGCGTTTGGACATTATATTCAGAATACAGGCGATGATTCCTTATGGTTCCTTGAAATGTTCAAAAGTGATCGTTTTGCCGACGTTTCTCTGAATCAATGGATGGCTCTCACTCCCCAAGAATTGGTTCAAAGTAATCTGAACGTTGGACCAGAGGTTATAAACGCCTTAAGGAAAGTGAAATGGCCCGTTGTGAAATACCCTGAGCCAAGTAAAAACGCCTCCGGCTTTCCTAAAGGACGGTAAATGTTTATGCGGGAAATATAAGGATAAGGTATAAAAAGAAAAGGATGCTTCACCTGGTAACTATTCACCGGTCTCCGCAAAACGTTTGATTCTTTCCTCAATCTGGTCACGCACACGCTGGAACACTGCCCACTTCTCTTCATCGGTCCCTTGTGCTTTTGCCGGATCATCGAAGCCCCAGTGTTCCCGTCTGACCTTCGGAGGCGTCATTGGACATTTATCCGCAGCATCCCCACATAACGTAACGACTAGATCCGCATTATTCAGCAGATTAGAATCAATCATATCCGAGGTCTGTCCGGTGATATCTATGCCTACTTCGCTCATGGCTTGTACAGCTTTTGGATTTAGACCATGGGCTTCAATTCCAGCGCTGTACACGTTCCATTCTCCCTCTAAATATTGCTTCGCCCAGCCCTCAGCCATCTGACTCCGGCAAGAGTTTCCTGTACATAAAAAATAAATCGTTTTCTTGTTCATCTTGATCTTCCCCTTTTCAAATTAAGTAATCAACAACCACAGATAAAGACCTAGAAGTGTAATAAACAACGTTGGAATAGTTAATATAATACCCGTCTTAAAATACGTTCCCCAGGATATCTTCACCCCTTTGGCCGAAAGCACATGGAGCCACAGCAGCGTTGCTAGTGAGCCAATCGGGGTGATTTTTGGCCCTAAGTCTGAACCTATAACATTCGCATAGATTAACGCCTCTTTAATAACTCCGGTTGTATGCGTTGCATCAATTGCGAGTGCGTCAATCATTACAGTAGGCAGATTATTCATCAATGATGAGATCAATGCAGCAATGAACCCCATACCCATAGTTGCAGCGAATAGACCCTCATCAGCAATCATTCCTATCGCCTTAGCGAGCAGATCAGTTAGACCCGCATTCCGAAGTCCATATACCACGACATACATTCCAATGGAGAAGAACACAATCGCCCAAGGTGCTCCTGTAAGCACTTCTTTCACCTTGACGGAAGGGCTTCTTCTCGCGAGGAGCATGAACACAATTGCAATGATTCCCACAACCACTGATACCGGAATCTTCAAGAATCCACTAACGAAATACCCTATTAAAAGAATAGCCAGTACAATCCATGATAGACGGAACATCTTCTTATCTTTGATAGCCTCTTGCGGATCTTTTAGCTGGGAATCATTAAATCGCTTCGGAATACTTTTACGAAAAAAGAAATAAAGCACTACGATACTCGCCATCAACGAGAATAGTGTAGGTACAATCATTTTCCCCGCATACTCCATAAAGGTAATTCCAAAAAAGTCAGCCGATACGATATTCACAAGATTGCTAACCACAAGCGGTAATGAGGTGGTATCCGCAATAAAGCCGCTAGCAATAATGAATGGAAATACTTTTTTCTCATCAAAATTCAGCGCTCTTACCATAGCAAGTACAATAGGGGTAAGTATTAGAGCCGCTCCATCATTTGCAAAAAAGGCAGAAACCAATGCACCAAGAACGATGACATACACAAACATTCGTGTTCCGTTCCCCCGTGCCGCTCGCGCCATATGTAAAGCAGCCCATTCAAAAAATCCAATACTGTCTAAAATCAAGGAAATTAAGATGATTGCAACAAACGCCAACGTAGCATTCCATACCATCTGTGTTACATCCAGAACATCATTAAAGCTAACTACCCCAGCTAGTAAAGCAATGATCGCTCCGCCGCAGGCTGACCATCCAATCGATAAATTTCGAGGCTGCCAGATTACAATAATTAAAGTGACTATAAAAATAAGTATGGCTAGCATGACCACTTTCTCAACACTCCTATAATCTGCGAATGAATCCCATATCACCATATAACTATATAGTTATATACACTCTAAAAAACTACAACTATATTTTAGTCACAGCACGGTGCTTTAACTTCTTTATTTAAACTAGCCAATATCGCGGCTGAACTGGGCATTTGTTGAAGAACAGCCCTAAGATGCGGTTTATCCTCGACATTTAATGAATAATGCACCCACTGTCCTCGTTTGCTTTCTTTCACGATCCCTCGACTCTTCAATTTCCGTAAATGCTGACTAATCGCCGGCTGGGATATATCAAAAATATCAAGGAATTCACACACGCACCATTCCCGTTCTTTCAAAAGTGATAGCATGGCCAGTCGCGTCTTATCTCCTAAGAGCTTCAAATCATCTGCAATATCCGTCAGTGATTGCATCCCTACTTCTCCTCCTTCCAATATATATATAAGCGAATACTTATATTGTAATGAACTAGACATTGAGAAGCAAGAATTTATTTTAAATTGTCTTGCTTACACCACTCGTGCTCCAGCATACTGAACATCAAAGAATCACGCCAGCCATCTTTTATGAGTAAAGCATCTCTTAATCTGCCTTCATAGGTCATGCCAATCTTGGTGAGCACCTTGGATGATCCACTATTTCGAGGGTCACAGGTCGCGTATATTCGATGTAGATGCAGCTCTTCAAAACCAAACTTCAACATTAGTCCGGCTGCTGCTGTAGCGACTCCCTGTCCCCAGACATCAGGATGGACAATATAGCCGATTTCACCGCTTCTGTCCGTATGGCTTCTTATATTTAGTTCAACCATGCCGATCAAATTTTCAGTTCCTACTGCAACTATGGCTTGTGCGAACCTAGTTCTGGGAACTTTTCGAGAGTCATCTAGTGCCTGACTCACAAAGGAAAGGGTTTGATCAGGAATATTTGGGCCCCAGGCTTGAAAACGACACACACGATCCTGTGAACAATACGCATGAACATCTCTCCAGTCCGTTTGCTTCAATTCGCGTAAATAGATTGGATTTAGATCTTGCATCATCATCCCCCTCAAAGTTTCCCTTTAGCTTTATCCCATTAGCTATTCATGTGGTTTAGGTTCTAGGAATCGTTACAACAAACTGTGTTCCTTCTCCAACTTTACTCTCCACTTCAATTCTACAATCATGTATTTTCAGAATCTTCGTTACAATGGAAAGTCCAAGTCCATTCCCTTTAAGAGCGCTGCTACGCGCCTTCTCCACCATATAAAATCGATCAAAGATAAGCGGAAGTGCTTCCTCAGGAATGCCTTTTCCAGAATCTTTAATATATACCTTCACAAATTGCGCGTTCATCTCAATTTCAACATGAATGGTACCTTCTTGCCCCGTATATTTTATAGCATTATTTATTAAGTTCTGCCAGACCTGATCAAATAAATCTTTATCCACCGTGATCTCGCAAGGCAATAAATCCAATTCAATCATAATATCTTTCCGTGCCCATTGTGGTTCCGCTAATACGATCGTTCTTCTTAATTGTTCATCTAATTGGAATGTGGTGGGATTAACCGGATGGTGTTCTGAATCGAGTGAGGCTAATCGGAGCAGATTATCACTAAGCCTAGATAATCGTAAGGTTTCCTCATAGATAATATCCAGATGCTCTTTTTGCTCTTCTAATGGAATGACACCGTCTTGTAGCGCTCTTGTAAATCCTCTGATCGATGTAAGTGGTGACTGCATTTCATGAGAAACATTGCTGACAAAATCATCACGAACTGAGTCCATTTTCTGCAGCTCACTTGCCATACGATTAAAGCTCTCCATCAGTTCACCAAATTCATCCTTATTACGATAGGTCAATCGGACAGATAAATTACCTGACGCCATTTCCTTAGCTGCAACAGTCAGCTTCTTAATAGGCTTCACAATATACCTGGACATGAACAAAATAAGCAAGCTTCCGATGACTAGTACAGCTAATAGTGTAAACAGAAGCGTAATTCTCAAGCCTCTTACAATCGATGAAAAATCAATCTTGATAATGAAAGCACCTTTCCCGTCATCTATCTTAGGAATCCCTACGATAGCAAGTCCGCCCCTACCCGATAAAAAGACCGCATCGGTTGTGTTGGATTTGAATAAGGTAGCAACCTTCTCCTTGTCTAATGAAAAAACAGATTCACTTGGCTCATTAACAACCGCTATATCAATACCAAATCGATTAAGCAGATCTGCAAATGCGTTTACTTTTTCCGGATCATCTATTAGATTTGTCACCTTAGCTATATCTTTAGCAATATTAATGAACATATGGTTTGGGGTATTATTTTTTTCTGAAAACTGCATAAAAAGAAAAAAGGAAATAATTAAACTGACTAAAACAATACCAATGAACGTAACGACGATTCGAAGACGCAAACTTTTTCTCACCATCTAGGCTAGCTCCAGTCGATAACCAAGTCCTCTTACCGTAGAAATAATGACCTGAGGAATAGGCTCAAGACGTTCCCTTAAGCGTTTAATATGCACATCAACCGTACGATCATCACCTTCATAGTCCATTCCCCATACATTTTCTATAAGCTGAGTCCGTGTGAAAATTTGCTTTGGCGAACCCGCCAAAGCAAATAACAATTCACATTCTTTCTTTTTCAATTCAACCATTTGATCGGCATTAGAGACTATTAAATTCCCTAGATCAATCGTTACTTCCCCTAATTGAATAACATTCGAAGGTGTTACATGATATCTCTTCAATAATGATTTGACACGAAGAATCAACTCTATGGGATCAAACGGCTTTACTAAATAATCGTCTGACCCGGCATTAAATCCCCTGACTTTATCTTTAGACTCTCCCTTGGCTGTAACCATCAGGATTGGCATATCGATATAAGATCGAATATCTTCTGTCAGTTCAATACCATCGATATTCGGCATCATCACATCCACAATCACTAAGTCAATTTTTGTATGAGCTAGAATGTCTAATGCTATTTGACCATCTTCCGCTTCCACTACGGAAAACTGATTTTTTTCAAGATATAATCGGATTAGCTTGCGGATATGGGAATCATCATCAACCACTAGAATTGTGCTCATACATCAATTTCCTTTCCAACATATTGTATTTATTCGTATCGTAGAGATTCCATCGGATCGAGCTTGGCAGCCTTCGATGAAGGCATCAAACCAGCGATAATACTAATCCCTGTACTTACTACTAATCCGAATACGATATAAGATCCAGATAAGTTAATAAGCTTTACGCCAAATGCATTTTCCAGAAGTATATTTAAGCCAAAGCTAATGATAGCTGCAAAGATTATGGCGAAGACACCGCTAAATATTCCCAATAATGCGGATTCGGAAAAGAATATTCGCTTGATATCTTTCTTTCTTGCCCCAATCGCACGAAGGATCCCAATTTCTTTAGTCCGTTCCACTACACTAATATAAAGTACAACCAATATCATAATCCCTGATACGATGAGCGAAATCCCCGCAATACCAGATAGAACGATCGTAGCCATATCCACATAAGTTGTGATACGCTCCATGATTTTTGCCGTTTGGGAGCCCGAGAAGCCCGCATCAACAGCCGCTTTATTAATATCATTCACATATTTCATATCCGTTGCAAAAGCATTAACCTGAATCGGGCCAATGGTAATCCCTTTATCAATATACATTTGCTCCAGTGTCTGTGTTGGAATATATCCTGTTGGTGACATTTGCGCTCTTGGATCAGTGGCTTCATAAACACCAGAGACCGTGATTTCTTTTTCCAATGTGATCGGTTTATGTTTAGCATCCATTTCATTAATATACAGATGAATAGACTTCCCTACCATAGCATTCGGTTGGTCATTTCCACTTAATTGACTCGCTATTTTCGTTGGTAATAATACTTCATTTTCTTTCGGTAAAGCCCCTGCTTTAATCGTCGCTTTATCAAACGTATCGTTTAAGGTGGTTAATTGTGTAAGACTACTCGTTTGTTCCCCAAAAACCGTAGTAGATTTGCCTGTAATGGTTGTTATGGACTCTACATGATCTACATTTGGAAGGTTACGAATCGTTTCAACATCGGCCTTTGTAAACGTAACGCCGGGTAACATCATCGCTTCTGGGCCCTTCATGTCCTTGGCTTCTGGATTTGGCTTAGTGATATCCACCAGCAAAGGGTCCATACTTGAATTTATTTCATTATTAATATAGCTCGTGATCCCATTTCCTAAGGAAAGCATCAAAAGTACACTTAAAATACCTATCGAACCACCCAATGCTACCAATACATTACGTTTGGCATTAAGCTTCATATTTTGAAGAGCCATTTTGAAAGAAGCCATTAAGCTGAGGTTTCGAGCCGAACCATCTCCACCATTGTAGGTAGCCATGGAACGTTCCTTCAAATGAATATCGTCTTTAACCAATCCCTCTTCAAGCTTAACGATACGGCTACCGTAATCAGCTACTTTCTGCGAGTGGGTCACGGTAATGACCAAAATCCCTCTTTTCGCTATGCTGTCCAACAAGACTAATATTTGATCCCCTGTATCCTTATCCAGCGCACCCGTAGGTTCATCTGCCAGTATAATATCTGGATTGTTCGACAATGCGCGTGCAATGGATACCCGTTGCTTCTGTCCACCGGACAGTTGATTCGGACGTTTTTTCAGATGATCCTTTAATCCTACCTCCGTCAAAATCTCTATAGCACGCTTATTACGTTCCTTTTCGCTTGTATTCGTCATCTGCATCGCAACCGTAACATTTTCCAAGACGGATAAGTGTGGAATCAGATTAAAGTTTTGAAATACGAAGCCGATGTTGTTTTTGCGATAGTCATCCATTTCCTTTTCGGTCATCTTGCTTAGGTTCTTCCCGCGAACAAGGACATCGCCTTCATAATCAGAGTCCATTCCACCAATGATATTCATTAGTGTGGACTTTCCGCAACCAGACTCACCGAGGATGGAAACAAATTCACCTGTCTCAAAGCTTAAATTCACATCATGGAGTACTGGAACCTTTTCCTTACCATACAAAGTATACGATTTTTTAACATTCTTAACCTCTAATATGTTCATTCCGATCTCTTCCTCTCCTGGGTCACGCTCTTTTTCTCTGTCTTTGATGTTGCCTATCCTAACAAATTTATGTGAACTGATAATGAACTGGAGACTTTCATGATTTGCAGCGAAAAAAGACAACCTTCAATAACTGAGGTTGTCTTGTCCTGATCTATAAGAAATTAGTGAGTCATATAATAGGCAATTCGCCCAATTTCTTTACCTGCGTAATAAACGATATCAAAGATTAGCACTGCTAAGATAAATTTAGAGAACAACGGATACTTGTTAAATAAAGGCTTAATACTCTTCTCTATGAACTCCATTCATGTTCCCCTTTCTTTAAGCTAGCGCTCTTTTTCGTAACAATCTAATTTGGCCTCTGTGATTAATTTCATCTTCGAATACATGAAACCACATGAAATAGTAGTTCGCCTGTTTGTTATGCCAGAATTCCTCTTCTGTATATAACCAGTCATCATCAACGTTTGCGAACAATGCATACGTTCTTTCTCTTACTTCATTTAAACGGTCTAAATAATAGTTAAGATCATTCCCTTTAATCATTTCTCGCCCTTCGTCACCTAAGCTTAACGCTGGCCCCCATATGGTTAATTCTTCCTCAGACAAATCTCTTCCCTCAAACGTTGCCACTTGATACGCATATTCTACCGCAGCGTAGTGTGATAATAACGCTCCAATGGAGTTGCTTTCTGAGTCCAATAAGTAGTCCAGTTGTTCCACTGTTAGACCGGCAACGGCTTGTAGTGTTGTGTGTCTCGCATAGTTCATCATGGATAAAAGACGACTAATTTGCGGTGAATAACCGGGGATATCTGTAATCAGATATATTTTGTCCATGTCGATCATAGTGTGATCTCTCCTTCATATCTTCGAAATTGTAAATTTAACAAGACTATGTATTTGTCCAGTTCAAAATTGCTCCGTTCTAACAAGTCCCAGCCGTTTTCCCTCCACGATAGCTTCGGATCTGGAGTGTACACTCAGCTTCTCAAAGATTCTCGTCAAGTTATACTCCACAGTTCTTTGTGACATTAAAAGTTTGCTGGCTATGTCTTTGTTGCTTTTTCCACTGGCAACTTCTTGGAGTATCTCTTGTTCTTTTTGATTAATAGATACTTCTTCAATGAACTGATTATCCCGGTTACTGGATATCTTGATATCACTTCTGCGCAGCTGCTTTAGTAAAGATACTGGAATGACAGCCTCATTTCTTAGTGCACAACGAATGATATTTAACAACTGTTCTCTGGAAGCTGTCTTAGAGATAAATCCTGTAACCCCTGACTCTATCAACAGGTTATAATGCGCACTGATTTCATATCCGGTATATATCACTACTTTAGATTCGGGATCACGCTGAACGGCTCTTTTGGTGAATTCGAGTCCGCTAATGGTAGGCATATTAAGATCGCATAATATCACATCAAATCCTTGCTGCTCCAGCCTATCGAAAGCTTCCATTGCTGACAAAACAAAGGTTACCTCCATATCAGCATCCTGCTCAATCATGTTTTTGGTTCCTTCTCCAACTGAAGGATGATCGTCAACCAACAAGATACGTATCATCGTCATCGCCTCCTCTATTTTTCTCCTCTACAAGTGTCATTGTCGGTAAATAAATAGTAACCTCCAACCCTTTACCCTTCTCCGAGTTAAACTTACATTTTCCTTCTAAACTCGCTACACGCTCTTTGATACCGGACAAGCCCATATGATGAAATGATTCTTTAATATCTCCGATATTCATTCCTACTCCATCATCCTTGTAACAGAAATAGAGCTGCTCTTTCTGTTCCAGTTCAATCTCAATCTGATTTGCCTTGGCGTGCTTCCCGGCATTTCTCAGAAGTTCCTGCACAATTCGATAAAGAGCTATCACCAATTCATCACTTAACTCGCCTATCGGATTTGATGTAAAGCTAATAAAATAATTGGACTGCAGCTGAGCATACTCAAATAAAATTTCCAGCGCCTTCACAATCCCAGCTTCCCTAAGAAGCGGAGGACGCAGTTCATTGCAAGTCTCCCGGATCTGATAGATAACATCCAACAGCCCCTCTTTGATCTGAAGCAGCTCCGGTAAGATTTCTTTTGAAATGTCGTGATCGGAGATCAGCGTTTCTAGCCTACGAAGCCAAATAAGTTGATCTTGAAGGGCAGAATCGTGTAAATCTGCCGCCAGCTTTCTTCGCTCATTCTCTGACAAGTTAAAAATCAGGCGCAGAACCCAGGGTGACCCATGTTGCTCTTTTTTCATTTCAGCTTCAAGGTCTTCAATCAGACCTTCAATCAGATATAAATTCTCATAGACGATGCTTGCATAGTTTGCGATGGTGTTTAACCAATTTAGCTCATCCCTATTCGTCTTGATATGATTCTTCTTATGATCGATCCATAGGAGATGAACACTCTTTTTATGGCGACCTATCACTAGTAGGATCCCTTGCTGAAGTTGAATGACCTCCCCTACTTTAAGAACAGGGTATTGTGATACAAATTGTATATAGATGTCTTGGCCAGAATCATCCACGATTGGCTCGAGACTATGCAAATTCTCATCCTCATCTATCTCAAAAAAAGCCAACCGATTAACCGGTAAAATCTCATTGATCTCCTTGTTGAGTGCAGCTTCCAAATCAGATACCTTCATAACCTTTGAGATTTGCTTAGAGAATCGTTCCAAACTCCCTTGATAATGATGAAGTTCATGGACCAGCTTAGGCCGGAAATAATGATCTATTTTCTCCTTAAAAAATAAGAAAGTCGTAATCGATAAATACACCACCAAAAACATCTGAACCCATTTGATCCAATCATATTCCGGCCTACTCTGAATGATCGCCAGTACTACCACAATGATTAGCGCCGGAATGAAAGCAATGAACAGATCATATTTGAATCGACTAAAAGCGAAATCAATATCAAATAGCTGTTTAGCAGTGAGCAGATAAAAATAGGTAACTGGCATTAAAAACAAGAAAATCGTAGTGATTTCGTAAGGAATCAAGTCGATCCCAAAAGCTATCGGCACAGCTGAAAGAAAAATAAATGGTGTAAACGCAAGGATTTGTCCGGTTAGCATAATTTTAAGCATCGATTTAAGTGCTGTGCTCCGATAATTGATGTATACATAGAGCAGCTTAAATATGCTGTATAAGATGCCTACAACAAAAAAACCAATAATAATTAGACGCATAAAGGAATATAAGGCTCTATCCCAGGAGTAAATAACTAAACTAAAGCTTGAAACCATACCAAGTAAAATGACGAATCCGTAGGATGTCTTGATAAGAAAATTAGAAAGAAATAGAACATTAAATCCTTTCAGATGTACTTGGACAAAGTGGATAAACACCAGCGGGATTAAAGGTAGTAAGCCACTCATAGTAATTCTACCGATGAGATCTGATCTGCTTGAGGCATATCCGGCGAAGTACGTCACTCCCACCAATAAAAAGAACAAAATCAGCAGTTCAGCTGCGCGTTCTCCATTTTTTCTACGGTATAAAAGAAGACTTAACACCATCAAAAAAACAAAGGTTGCTCCAGGTACTACAAGCTGTGTGAACGTATGATATACCGACAATTTATTCTTGATATCATAATGTTCTGCGATCAGGATACCCTCTTTAGAAATACGGAGGAGATCAATGGATTGAACTTGCGTGAGATTTCCGTATCTCACCGGTCCATCCACTTTTTCAATCGGTGTTCCATTAACCGCTACTAAAATATCCCCTTCCCGTAAATTCTGCTTATAGCCCTCACTGGAAACGTCGACCTCTGCGATATAATATTGTCCTTGTTCATTCTGCTCCAGGCCAACTTCAAGTAAGATATTGGAGTGAATGATTCCCACAAAATGAATGATAAGAAAGGCAAAAACGCATAGTAACCCTGATATGAAAAAATAACGGAGTTTCATTCTCATTTGAATCCCCCGGAAGAACAAAATTATACATATTTGTAATTCAGATCATGTATCCTCTACTATCTTAAATGAATTCAATAGGGAATAATATACTTTTATGCATGATATTCCTTCATTTATAAACGAACGCAAGAGTTATTGCGCTAAACTGATCGGCTGCCGTTTAATCCTGAGGTTTCGATTCAGAATCCAAACTGCTACAGCACCATATAAAATTACCGGGACCCAACCACTCTCTCCAGCTACATACTCTAGCATCGGTGATGAACTCGAAGTAATACTGCGCAACACACTATCTAGAGCATTATTAGTTCCATGTAAAAGCACTGCCGGCCATATACTGCCAGAGGTCAGACGCAGTTCATTAATAATAATTCCCGCAAATACAACGGATAAAGTGAACAGGGTCAACACAAGCCAGCGGTTCCCTGAAGAATGATAGGCACGTGGGCCAAGAATCGCGGGATAATGCCATATTGCCCAGATAAAACCCATTGTGATACTGGAACTAACTCTTCCCATCCATTGAAAGCGCGGAAGCAGCCAGCCCCTCCATCCTATTTCTTCCCCCAATGCAGATAGCGAACCCAGAACAATATAAACGACCAAATATATAGCCGTCTTGATCCATGAATCTGGAGGATTCAAGCTTGATGCCCATCCTGTCCAATAGACAGCATAACCCGCTCCTAGTGAAATTAAGGGAATAACCAAAGCCAATATGTATTCTTTCCCACCTCTAAATCTGAAACCTAACCTTCTCCAGCCCTCAGCACGATAACCATCGCGTACAATCAAGAACATCATGAGAAATACTGTGAGCAACGGGGTAAAACCGTACAGACCTTGTGCTGATTCTGGGAGTAGCAGCATCCCAAGTGCCATTGCCCACACCATAATAATAAATAGAAGAGATTGTTTCTTGTCAGAGAGCAATATTCTCACCTACCTTTTTATAATTAAACGCCTATTTTTCCTATATAATCCAATTCTACAATAGAAGCCAGGTCATTTCACCGAAAATAACTGCCGTTAAACCCGCAAATCTTTTGCGGTGGTGCACCTCAAAACCTCCTCATCTGGCATAAAACTCAAACTACCTTCTCATACTATGGGGAGAATATGGAGGTGAATGTCATGCCAAAAAATAACGCCAGTCCCAAAGGTGAACCAGGCAAACATCAACCAAGTAAGAAAAACAATGCACAGAATAACAATAACTTTAATGAAGCGGCTCAGATGGTTAACATCGATAAAGCTGCCGATTATGTTCCCAGCTTAAACGGTGTTTCCAAAACCGACGTCTAAACCGCACTGTTAAACAAAAAAACACTCCTCAGAATATTCTGAAGGAGTGTTTCATTTCAAAGATTATATGCGATGCGTTAAGCCTACTACACCGTTACTGTAAGCTTTTGAGTCCACAAGATGAAGTGGGACTTGATTCGTGATCTCGTCAAAAAGACGCAATCCAGAGCCAACGACTACGGGACAGATATTAAGCCTAAGCTCATTTAACAATACATTTTGTAATAGGGATCTGACTAATTTCGGACTACCAGGGACCTGAATGTTCTTTTCAGGCTGTTTGCTTTAGCTTCATTATCTCCTCGAAGAGATTGCCCTTGATCAGGCTTGCAGGTTGCCATTCGAGCATGTCCTCTGTAATCGTACTGGAGACCAGATATTTGTCAGAATGGTTCAGGAATCTTGCCATGGGTAAATCGTCACCCTAATCCTGCTAGAATCTTTCTAGATGAATTTTCTGCATCTTGTTCATGATGATCTACAGGCACACTCATCACTCCTTGTACCAGAAATGAGTACTTAACACTCGATCCGCAATATAAGACATTCTTGATTATTTCAAGTTTTCTAACTCGACGGTCACTTTTTCAATCAGATTCACGAAGGAGGCCAGTTCTTGAGAGCCCTTCACCTGATCTCTGGAATACATGGAATTGTGTTCTGATTCTTTTTTCACCTTGGACAGTGTGGAGTTGATATTATTCAGCTTCTCATCAATCGTTCCTATTGAATCTTTAGAGCGGCGAGCTAACTTGCGTACTTCATTCGCGACGACTTCGAAACCTCTTCCGTACTCCCCTGCTCTTGCTGCTTCAATGGCTGCGTTTAAGCCCAAAAGATGCGTATGATCAGCCACTTCCCTAATCATTGTACCCACTTGATGAATAGACTCTACCTCTTTGTCGAGATATAACACAGTTTGATGTGTTTTCTCTTGATAATCAGCATTCTTACTAGCTAATTCCTCGATGGATTCACTGCTATCTTTCAGTTGAACCATTAAGGATACTAATTCTTGAACCGCAGAACTAACACCTGTAAGCAAATGGTTTTGTTTTTCCAATAAATTTTCTATTTTTGCTTTTTCATCGACTTCGTAGGCTTCAAGAACCAACTGTGAATCCAGATTAAACATCTTGGTTAATGCATGTATGACGGGTTTCCAATCAGTCGGTAATATCCGTTCAAAATAAGCTGTAGCGAGATCTAAATATAATATGTAAGTACCCAAATACCAATTCGTTGTCAGACCAATACGCGAGTGAATTTTACCTATAAGCAGGCGTCTTTCAATAAAGGCTTCATCAATCACACCCGAGGCCATGGATAAAAAATACCACTGCTGCGTTTCCTTCAATCGATCAAGTGTACTGTGCTGTTCAATGATATGGAGTAGCTCAGGCTCCTCTATCATCTGCTTATACAATTCATCTACAAGGGAGCTTACGATTTGCTTGAATTCTTTTTCCTTCCCTTTCAATACATTTAAATCAGCCTCAGTAATCCCAATATAGCTAATTTGCTGTTGTCGCTCTAAACTAAGATTGATCATAATTTGGTCAACTTCCCTCTCATTTTGTTTATATAATGATCATCGCATCTTCCATGCCATCCCCTATGGCATCTATTTATCTTGATAATAAAGGTATTATTTTTATAAATTTTAACACTTTATTTACTTAAATAGTTTATTAATTTTACAAACTTTGCATTTCGTAGCATTATTCTTAGATCACACAAAAAAGAGGAGCTCCTGTAAAGGAAGCCCCTCTTAACATTATAACCTTACCCCACAGCAACAACTTGTTGCAGTAATTCTATCGTCATCCGGTCAATGAATTTCCTGAATTTCTCTTTGCCTTTAGCGTTGGCCTTATAGTAGTTAATCAATGATAAAATTACTGGAATGATTTGATCTTCACTTAGCCCTGACCTAAGGGATTGTGCAATCGAAGTTTTAAGC
This sequence comes from Paenibacillus sp. PastF-3, assembly GCF_029893135.1. Lineage (NCBI taxonomy): Bacteria > Bacillati > Bacillota > Bacilli > Caryophanales > Paenibacillaceae > Paenibacillus > Paenibacillus sp. PastF-3. The sequence continues at coordinate 124,297 of NZ_JARXWM010000011.1, forward strand.
CCTTTCGGTTCTCCTCCAACAAAAATCTCATAGGTATTACGCATTTTGACAACGCTAATGTCTTTCAGCAAAGGCTCACTAGTACCGAGTGCACAGCCCGCATAACCAATCTTCAGTGGCATAGGTGTTTCAATCCCTGCTATGGACTGATTTAATTTCTGTGCAACTGCCAGACCTGCTTCCTCAGCCCCTCTGCAGAAATTACAGGCAATCAGGCTTTTCGTGACAAAACCAGCTGAATATACTTCCAAGCCTAGAAGCTCAAGTTGTTCTACGATCTCTTCACGCTGTTCCAGAGGAACCTCCAAATAAAGCTGTTTAAAAGATGTCATTTCAATTCCTGCATTCGTCCCTAGAATAGCTCCTATTGTAGCAAGCTGCGCTGGCGTAAACAGACTTCCCCCCACTTGAATTGGAGGCGCAATTGCAATTTTCGTGATCTCTCCCATGATCTCCGTCTCCATTCCTCTAACCATTTAGTTACGGATCTTCACACGTTGCAGACGTAGTGCATTAAGAACAACGGAAACCGAACTGAGAGCCATTGCCGCACCCGCTACCCATGGAGCCAAGAAACCAAGTGCTGCAATTGGGATGCCAAGTGAGTTGTAGCCAAGTGCCCAGAATAGATTTTGTTTAATATTAGTCATCGTTTTACGGCTCATGTAGATGGCATCAGGAATACTGGATAGATCGCCTCGCATTAAAGTAACATCCGCTGCTTCCATAGCCACATCCGTACCGGTACCGATAGCCATCCCAATATCTGCAGTTGCAAGGGCTGGAGCATCATTAATGCCATCGCCAACCATAGCTACTATCTTTCCTCGCGCTTGTAATTTTTTCACTTCCTCCGCTTTTCCTTCTGGAAGCACCTCAGCGCGTACATGATCAATGCCAACTTGAGCTGCGATGGCCTTTGCCGTACGTTCATTATCTCCGGTAATCATGATGACCTGGATGCCCATTCCTTTCAAGCGACTGACAGCAGCCTGAGAGGTTTCTTTGATGGTGTCCGCAACAGCTACCATACCCACGTACCCTTTATTTATAGCCACAAGCATTGCTGTTTTACCGGATTCTTCTAAAGTAGACATGATGTTATAAGCATGACTTGCCTCTACGCCGTATTTGTCCATGAGACGCCGAGTACCAATTAACAGCTCCTTGCCTTCCACGACAGCCTTAATCCCATACCCCGGTATCGCTTCAAAAGAGTCTGTCGCTGGCATTTCAATATTTCTTTCCAAGATGCCTGCGACAATAGCTTCTGCCAGTGGATGTTCTGAATTCTTCTCAGCTGCACCCACCAGTCTAAGAAATTCTGTCTCATTACCTTCGACCAAAATATCGGTAAGCTCGGGTTTCCCCTTTGTTACTGTACCTGTTTTATCTAAGATGATCGTGTCAATTTTATGTGTTTGCTCTAAATGCTCTCCGCCTTTGAACAGGATTCCCAGTTCAGCTGCACGTCCGGAACCAGCCATAATGGAGGTTGGCGTAGCCAGACCCAAGGCACAAGGGCAAGCGATAACTAGTATGGCGATTGCTTTTTCCAGAGCTCCTGCAAAATCACCCGGTGTTACGATGAAGTACCACACCAAGAATGCAATAACGGCAATCCCAACAACAATAGGAACAAAAATACCGGAGATAACATCTGCCACCCGTTGAATAGGAGCTTTCGAACCTTGCGCTTCTTCTACTACTTTAATAATCTGCGCAAGAGCGGTTTCTTTCCCTACTTTTGTGGCCTTAATTCGAAGCATACCGTTTTTATTAATCGTCGCTCCAATGACGGAATCTCCGGCTTTCTTTTCCACAGGAAGGCTTTCCCCTGTCAGCATGGATTCATCTACCGACGAGATCCCTTCCAGCACTTCACCATCTACAGGTACTTTATTCCCTGGACGAACAAGTACTATATCACCAGTAATAACTTCCTCTACAGGGATGCTTAATTCTTCACCGTCACGGACAACTAAAGCTGTCTTGGCTTGCAGTCCCATCAAGGATTTAATAGCTTCAGATGTCCGTCCTTTTGCCAAGGATTCGAACAATTTTCCCATTAGAACCAGGGTAATTAATACTGCACTCGTCTCATAATACATTTCTGGTCCATGATGCGCGCTCCCACCATTTGCAGCCCAAACTATGGTTAGGTACAAGCTGTAAAAAAACGCCGCCGAGGTCCCAAGGGAAACTAGAACGTCCATGTTCGCACTGCCGTTACGTATTGCTTTATAAGCACCGATGTAAAATTGTTTACCAATATAAAATTGAACTGGTGTTGCCAAAATCAATTGGAACCATGGATTCATAAAAAGGTCAGGCAGCCAAATCCACGAAGTAAACGAAAAGTGGCTCACCATAGCCCACAGTAATGGAAAGGATAGAATCGCGGAGATTAGAAGCTTGCTTTTTTGCTTGGTTAAATCTTGTTGTCGCTGTTTGGCTGGATCACCTTGCTCTTGTTTGGGAACAGCCTTGTAGCCAAGCTTATCCACCCGCTTCTGCATATCAGATACAGAAACTTCAACGGGATTATATTCGACATGTGCTGTTTCCATCGCAAAGTTCACGTTGGCTATGCTTACACCTGGTAGCTTATTCAGAGTCTTTTCAATTTTCAATGCACAAGCAGCGCATGTCATACCTACAAGCTGTAAATCTACAGCTTCTTTAGCCGTGCTATACCCGAGCTTCTGAATACTTGCTTCCATTTTACTTACGTCCACTATACTCGGATCATAAGTCACCGTAGCCCTTTCCATTGCAAAGTTTACGTTGGCTTCTGTTACACCTTCTAACTTGTTCAAGCCTTTTTCTATGCGGTTTGCACAAGCAGCACAAGTCATCCCTGTGATTTGTAATGAAGTTTGTGATTGTCCCGCCGCAGCAGTAGTCATTATATAAACACCTCTTCCACTTTTGTGATGATTTCTATTGTTTGTATCTTCCTCTCCTTGACATTAGCATACCCCCCTACCCTATATTATGTCAAGCGACAAGCTATACACCAAACACTTAAAAAGGAGTCCTCTCAGTAACAGAATCCTGTTTCTGAGAAAACTCCTTCATGAATCCTCTCTGAAGAGAGTCCTACTGAGTTAAGCGGCCATTTCACGGCAAATTTTCGCACAGGCAAAACATGCTTCTGCACATTGCTGGCAATGATCATGGTCATGTTTTTGGCATTCGTTGCCACAAGCTTCACAAGCCTCAGCACAAGCTAAACATAAGGCCTTGGCATATTTACTATTCATTGAAAGGGCATGCGCAGTGAATCCGCATATATCTGCACATTCACGATCCAGGCGAATGCACTCCTTCATCATTGCTACATGATCTTCCTCCAGGCAAGATGAGTAACAGTGATTACAAGCCACCATACATTTTAAACACTCTTCAATACACGCTTTATAGTTTTGATGTGACATCATAAAAGCTCCTCTCAGGATGTAATTTAGTATAGTCCCCTACTCTATATATACCCAATCGTGAGCTAACTTATCATGCTCAAAGAAATTATCCGGAACTAAACACTAGACAAGTAACTGTTTCTCAATTTCTTGACGATTGAACACAAATCCGAAAAATACCTGATTGTTAATGAAAATGGTAGGAACCAGCCTTTTTCCAGTTCGATTAAATAACGTATCTGCATGGTCAGGATGATCTGCAATATTAAATTCAGAAAATGGAATATGATGCTCACTTAAGAACTTTTTAAAATTTCTGCAATCCTCACAAGTCGGTGTTGTAAATACCTCTACGTTCATATGGGTCGTCCTCCTTCAGTATATCTCCTAACAACACTAGTATACCCCCCTATACTATATATGAATCTAAATAAAAAAAGGATTCCAACGAATCCTTTCTATTATCAATTTATTTATTTAATTAATTTATTGATAGTAATTAATAACTCATCTAACACTTCATTTTCACCATCTTGAATTCGTTCCACGACACAGCTCTTCATATGATGCTCTAACAAAAGTTTCCCTACGCCGTTCAAAGCAGATTGGACTGAAGAGATTTGATGCAGCACATCATCACAATAGGTGTCCTTCTCAATTAATCCCTTTAGCCCTCTCACTTGTCCTTCAATTCTATTGAGTCGGCTAACCAGGTTCTTTTTAGTCTTCTCAGAGTGATGACTTTTCCGTTCACCCGTGCTACATGATTCGTGCTCGTGCGTATGATCTTCCATGCACCAATCACTCCTTTCCATATAGTTTTATTATACTATAGCCTCCCTAATCTATTCAAAATATAAAATATAATTAGACTTTCATCATTTCATGGGATATCACCGATGTCTCAATTTGAATAGTAGTATGCTGGATTTTGAAGCTTTCCGCTATTAACTGAATGGCTTGCTGCAAAATACGTTGATCATCTTCCTGATCTTTGATTAAGAGATGACAGCTTAGTGAATCAAGGCCCGAGGTAATTGTCCAAATATGAAGATCGTGAACATTTATAACGCCCTCGATATTTTCTAGAACTGCCTTCACCTCAGCTGGATTGACTGTAATCGGTGTACCTTCCATAAGAACATGAACGGTATGTTTGATGATTCCCCAAGCGCCTCTAAGAATTAATAGAGCAACTAGTACGCTTATAATTGGGTCGGCAATATACCAGCCAAAAGTCATCATAACTAAACCCGCAACAATAGCCCCTACCGAGCCCAAAGCATCGCCAAGCACATGTAGATAAGCGCTGCGAAGGTTAATGTTATTCTTTACATCCCCTTTTCTCATAAGAGACCAAGCACTAGCAACATTGGCTAGTAGACCTATACACGCGATCAGCATCATAGAACCACTTGCAACCGTAGGCGGCTCAAAGAATCGACCATAAGCTTCCACGATAATAAAACCAGCAACTACAAATAAGGTCACCCCGTTCAATAGTGCCGCTAGAATTTCAAACCGATGGAATCCATACGTTTTATTGGGAGATGCAGGTTTAGTTGCAAACCAGACCGCCACTAGGCTTAATGCTAAAGAGCTTGCATCGTTTAGCATATGCCCACTGTCCGATAGCAGCGCTAAGCTGTTAGTGACCAGTCCGCCAAAAAACTCCAAAAACATAATTCCTACCGTAATTATTAATGCAATCATTAGTCCTTTTTTGTTTCCGCTAGGATCAAAATGATGATGACCGTGAGGTCCGTGGGAATGATCGTGTCCTGCATGGGAATGATTGTGATCGCTGTGATCGTGATCGGAGTGTTGCACGTCTACATGTTCAATCTGAGGGTTGTGATTATTCTTGTTCTTATTCATGATTTACCTCCTATTTACCTTCAGCAAGATAGTATTTGTATGCGCGCACAGCGGTATTCAAAAGCTCCAGATCATAATAACATATGAACAAGTGCTCATATGTTATTATGATCTGGATTTTTCTTCTTGTCAATAACAAAGCAGAAGAGGGACATCCTCAGCCAGAAGTCTCTGTCTAAGCTAATAATACAAAGAGGATCCTCCGCAGCTCTACCTGCATGAAGGATCCTCTGAAACCATAACCGTGAATTAAATCAAATCTGATTGTTGTAGTAATCTTTGAATGATAGCCGCAACTTCCGCTCTCGTAATAAAGGCTTTTGGCGCGAGTACATTTCCGCTTCTACCAGTGATAATTCCTGCTTGCAGAGTATCTGCAATGCCACTCTTAGCCCATCCCGATGCTTCAATCGCATCCGTGTAAGAATGCAGCAGCTCACTCGCTTCTATGGAAGGAAGCTTAGCTTTCAAATCGGTAATAATCATAGCTTTAGCAATCATACTCATCGCCTGTTCGCGAGTAATTTTGTCTGTTGGACGGAAAGCTCCATCTTCAAAACCATTGATTAGTTTATAGGAGTAAGCTGTCTGTACCGCATCATTATACCAATCTGAGATCTTTACATCTGTAAAGGTTGTAGTGCCGCTCTCTAACTTCAATCCCAATCCACGAACGATAATAGCTGCAAATTCTGCACGTGTAATTTCCTGACTAGGGTTGAACAACTCGTTGCCGATACCATTAATAACCTTACGTGATGCCATTTCATTAACAATATCCTTAGCCCAATGGGTGGTGACATCCTTGAAGCTCTGCGGATCTTGAACTATGAAATACGTACTGTTCGTTAAACTGTGTATTCTCGCATAACCTTTACCATCAATAACAACGATCTGCGTCGGTACATGACGGAACGTGCCTCCCGCTTCAAATACTAGTCCAGTTGTGATCTTCTTCAGGTCTACGCCATCCGCAAGAGGAATCGTTCTTTCTACATAAGTATTAAACTGAGTGACTTCAATAGTTTTCCCAGCGTAAGTAACCTTCACTGTGAAATCTAATGGCTGAGCTACCAGCGTTAGCCCTTCCTTTCCTGACAACATTTCTATCCTTTTCAGTACATCCGCAGTAGGAACAGAAATTGAAATTTGCACTTTCATATCTTTTAGAGCAATGCCTGTGCCAAACTGTTCTGAAATAGCACTGATATCAATCTGTGCTGCTGACAACGTATAAGTTCCTTTTGGAGTACGAATGATTAACTGTGCCTGTTTTTGCTCCATATTCTTGATAATTTGACCATTTAGCTCTCCAATGATCACATCTGAGGTAGCAGTTACAGGAATAGTTATAATTGCATTCTGACCTTCCTTGTCGATACGTTGCTCTATTTTCGCCTGATCCACAACAATCGTTGTAATCGTCTGTCCATTTTGCTCAGACACCGTTGCTGTTCCGGCATTTTCAACCTTACCGTTCACCAATACCTCAACGATATTACTTGATGGTGTTGGTGTTGCAGTTACATTTGGAGCCGTTGTTGATGTTGATGTTGGTGTTTGTGGTGTAGGTGTAGGTGTAATCTCAACCTCCGTTGATGACTTCGGTGTCACGGAGTTCGAAACTTCAGAGGCTACACTACTACCAGCGCTATTAATCGCTTTAACTGAAAACGAATAAGTTGTTCCATTCGCTAGACCTGTTACCGTTATTGGACTTGTTGCCCCAACCGTTACGATATTACCCGGAGAAGCAGTAACCTCATAATTCGTAATTGGGGTTCCCCCGTTCGAATCAGGAACTGCAAATGTTACAGTAGCCTCGCCATCTCCGGCTACTGCTATTAAGTCCGTAGGTGCAGATGGTGATGTTCTTGGTTTCGTGCTAACTTCGTTAGAAGCTGCACTCTCCCCTCCCGGATTAGATGCCTTAACTACGAAATAATAGGATTCGCCATTGGTTAGCCCTGTCACATCATAGTTATATACCGATTCGCTCACCGTAGCTACTTTCGTCTCGTAGATTCCAGAAGAAATCCCCTGGTAGATAGTGTATCCTATTGCACCCTTCACCGGATCCCATGTTAAGCCGATGAGGCCATTACTTGCCACAGGTGAATGAAGGATTGGCGCACCTGGTGCTGGAACCTGAGGCGTTCTAGTTACTTCATTGGAAGCTGGACTGATACCCTCAGGATTAACAGCCTTAACAATAAAATAATAAGCAGTTCCATTAATTAACCCGACAGCATCATAACTGTTCTCAGAGCCACTTATAGTAGCTACCTCAGCTGCATAAACACCTGAAGCTGTAGACTGATATACAGCGTAACTATCGGTACCATATACGGGACTCCAAGTAATACGAATATGTCCGTTCCCTGCCGTCACAGTCTCAATACTTGGCGCAGCAAGTTCAGGCCAGGTAAGGTCAATAACTGCACTAGTAATCTGTGCAAGATTCGTCGCATCAAACGCCAGCTGTGCTCCGGTAATTCCCGCTGCATTCGTAGCTCCCAGATCGGTAAACGTGACGATACCCGCTACTGCGGTCCGCGTCATATTCCCCGTCAGTGTCCAGCTTCCTGCATCCTTCTTCGAAACACTAACAACTGTACTGTTATCGCTCGTATTCACGTTACCGAACTGATCCAGCAGCGTAATGACTGGCTGCTGAGCGAAGCTGCCGCCATTCGTCTGCGGCGCACTCACCCCTGTAGTCAGCTTCATCGTCGCTGTGCTGCCTGCAACTGAAATTATGTTCAGCGCTGTTGCCGCTGGCGATGCTACGCCTGCTTGGCTGAACACCACAGCTTGCGCTCCGGCTCTGTTCAGCTTCAGGTTCACCTGAGCTACACCTTCAACGAAACTTACGTTGATTTTACTAGGTGATGCCTCCAAAGCAGTCCCCCCAAAACTTCCGTACGTTCCGTCCGGTGCAGCACCATAACCCGCTACCGTCACTTCTTTGGTTCCGGTGAATGTTGTATCTGTATCGCCCAGCGAGTTCTTCACTGTCAAAGTGATCGCATTATCCACACCTACAACAGGGGTTAAAGTCGCCGCTGTTGCGGTGAGGCTTTGTGCTCCCTGTGGCTGTGGAAGATTCACTGCAACGCTGGTGATCTGTGCAAGATTCGTCGCATCAAACGCCAGCTGTGCTCCGGTAATTCCAGCTGCATTCGTAGCTCCCAGATCGGTAAACGTGACGATACCCGCTACTGCGGTCCGCGTCATATTCCCCGTCAGCGTCCAGCTTCCTGCATCCTTCTTCGAAACACTAACAACTGTACTGTTATCGCTCGTATTCACGTTACCGAACTGATCCAGCAGCGTAATGACTGGCTGCTGAGCGAAGCTGCCGCCATTCGTCTGCGGCGCACTTACCCCTGTGGTCAGCTTCATCGTCGCTGTGCTGCCTGCAACTGAAATTATGTTCAGCGCTGTTGCCGCTGGCGATGCTACGCCTGCTTGGCTGAACAACACAGCTTGCGCTCCGGCTTTGTTCAGCTTCAGGTTCACCTGAGCTACACCTTCAACGAAACTTACGTTGATTTTGCTCGGTGATGCCGCCAAAGCGGTCCCCCCAAAACTTCCGTACGTTCCGTCTGGTGCAGCACCATAACCCGCTACCGTCACTTCTTTGGTTCCGGTGAATGTTGTATCTATATCGCCCAGCGAGTTCTTCACTGTCAAAGTGATCGCATTATCCACACCTACAACAGGGGTTAAAGTCGCCGCTGTTGCGGTGAGGCTTTGTGCTCCCTGTGGCTGTGGAAGATTCACTGCAACGCTGGTGATTTGTGCAAGATTAGTAGCATCAAACGCCAGCTGTGCTCCGGTAATTCCCGCTGCATTCGTAGCTCCCAGATCGGTAAACGTGACGATACCCGCTACTGCGGTCCGCGTCATATTCCCCGTCAGCGTCCAGCTTCCTGCATCCTTCTTCGAAACACTAACAACTGTACTGTTATCGCTCGTATTCACGTTACCGAACTGATCCAGCAGCGTAATCACTGGCTGCTGAGCGAAGCTGCCGCCATTCGTCTGCGGCGCACTTACCCCTGTGGTCAGCTTCATCGTCGCTGTGCTGCCTGCAACTGAAATTATGTTCAGCGCTGTTGCCGCTGGCGATGCTACGCCTGCTTGGCTGAACACCACAGCTTGCGCTCCGGCTTTGTTCAGCTTCAGGTTCACCTGAGCTACACCTTCAACGAAACTTACGTTGATTTTGCTAGGTGATGCCGCCAAAGCGGTCCCCCCAAAACTTCCGTACGTTCCGTCTGGTGCAGCACCATAACCCGCTACCGTTACTTCTTTAGTTCCGGTGAACATTGTATCTGTATCGCCCAGCGAATTCTTCACTGTCAAAGTGATCGCATTATCCACACCTACAACAGGGGTTAAAGTCGCCGCTGTTGCGGTGAGGCTGTATGCTAGAGTAGGTCCTAGGTTTAAGGTCATTTTGGTAAAATGATCTCCCACGACCTTAAAATTATTACCATCATAAATGATGCCATTAAGATTAGAGGTAAGATCTGATGTTTCCTGAGTCCACGTGGATCCATCTGCCGAAGTGAATAACTCACCTTTTAATCCAACAGCCAGAAAACTCCCATTACCAAAGCTGATATTATTTAATGCATCAGCTGATATTGTAACCTTCGTAAAAGTTACCAAATCTTCTGTGGTTAGAATTACCGCCTGCTGGCTAAGTGTATCTTCTCCAACCAGAATATAAGCTCTACCATCATAGGCAATTCCCTTTAAAGAGGTATTTGGAAAACCAATCTCTAAGGGCGTACCCCACTGTACACCATCTGATGATTTTGCTATAACAACATTATCGGGCTCATAGGTACTAGGATTGTAATTCATCCCGAGAGCTACAAATTGATTATTCAAGTAGGTTACTGTATTAAACACATAATCCCCGTTCTTAAATCGCTCTGTCCATGCGTTTCCATTTACTGAAGAGTAAATTCCACCATAATCAGAAACAGCAACGTATTGATTTGCGCCAAAAGCGACACCGCTTAAATTGTCCTGCACACCGCTATCTGTCACCGTCCAAGTATCACCGTTAGTCGAGGTAACCACTTTGGCATTAAGATTGTAGTTTTCTTTATTTGTAACCGCAATAAACTTCCCTGCTCCATACGTGACCGCATTCATTCCCGGCAGCTTTGAGGAAGTGACATCATTCCATACTGCGGAGCTATTAGATTTGTAGATAGAACCATATTCCCCGGATGAGACGGCAATATAATTACCATCACCATCCTTAGCAATACTTTTCAGATTGCCGCTGACATTACTCCACGCCGATAGGTCAGAAGAAACCAGCAATCCGCTGCCCCCTGAGGCAACATATTTGCCATTTCCGTAAACCATATTGTTCACCATCATTGTTGTATGGGTATCCGAAGATGTCCACTGGGTGCTGTCCAACGGAGCCGCAGCAGATTTATAAATTACCCCTTGTCCATATACCAAATAGCTCCCATTTAAAGAAGCCCCCCCATAAAATTGCTTATTATCCCATGAAGCATCAACGGTCCAGTTAGCGCCGTCTGTAGAGGTAAATACTTTTTTAGCAAAAGGAGTCACGATATAACTAAAAAAACGATCCTTTAAATACATTACATTCGTAACAAAAGGCCAATTCGAATTATAGTGGTCGATCACTAGATTGGTTAAGGTAACCGTTGTCCAGTTGATCAGATCTGTTGAGGTGTAATAGACTGCATTGTTAGCAGAGACTACGTATTTGTTCTGTCCGTAAGCAATATCCGTTAACATTTGCATACCGAATATTGTATTGGTAGAAGTAATTCTTGTATCTGTCCAGACAACGCCATCCGAGGATTGCAGAAGAGTTACATCATAAGAAGGTGGATTGGTACCATTTTTATATACTGACTGCCATACAAAGAATTTTCCATTAACCGCTTTCAGTCTTTCCGGAGTGATCGATAACGTAGTTTTGGTCCAGCTTTCACCATCGGCTGACTTATATACTGCCTTTTCACTGCCATCGATAGCTAAGAACAGCCCATTAGCGAACACGATTGAGTTAAGCTTGGGACTTCCCACCTTTTTAGAGATAGACCAATCCACACCATTCGTTGAAGTAGATATTCCTCCTTGGCCCACCGCAACAAAAATACCATTGCCAAATGCAACACTGTTCAAATCTCCAGCTGATGTGGAACTTTGATCAATGATATTGCTATTGCTGGGTGCTGCATCTGTTACTCCAGGCATAAATAGAGAACTTACGATAGAAAATACTAAACTTATTGCTAATAAAAGATTGCCACTCCGCTTAAACACAAGTTTCCCCCTTTGGCATTACACCATAATATAAATCAACAGTTCCACCATATGGAAATTGAATGTCTTTTCTAAGCTTTTTAGCCATTTGGTTTGTTTTTTATATCGGTATAATCCGAGAGAATTATTATGAATTTAACATTAAATTTTGATTAAAAATGAAGAATCTTTTTATCGCGCACATGTGATTTCCATGACTTTACAAATGAGAAAAAAACCTATTAAATATCAGGTCTTCATCCTGTATTCAATAGGTTTTTTATGAGAATGCACATAGCTTCTTATATTTTATTGTTAAAGAGAAATCGCTGCTTCTAATGCAACTTCCATCATGCTGTTGAAAGAATTTTGTCTTTCTTCGGCCGTGGTTACCGCATGAGTCACTAATGAATCTGAAATAGTAAGAATACATGCCGCTTGTTTACCTAATACTTTCGCATTATGGAACAATGCATAGCTCTCCATTTCTACACATACACAGCCATGTTCATTGTAAAATTCATTGTGGCCGGGCACGTTGTCTTCATGGTAGAATACATCGCTTGAATGAATTCTCGCCGTTAAAATTGGCTTGTTAATACGTTTAGCTGCTTCTTCAATGACTTCGTTCAATTCTTTACTTGGCAGCTGCACGTCTCCTTCTACACCACTTTGCACATAGGCGTATGTAGATTCACTCCAGGCACTATCTGCCAGTACCACATCAAATAAATTCAATTTATCTGTGTAGGCACCTGCACTACCGATACGAATGATGTTTTCCACACCATAATTTTTGTATAGTTCATAAGAATAAATACCGATACTTGGCATTCCCATTCCCGAACCCATTACTGACACTTCTTTACCTTTGTAAGTGCCTGTATATCCAAACATATTCCGTACCGTATTAAATTGGGTTGGATTTTCCAAATAGGTTTCTGCGATATACTTCGCTCTTAACGGATCTCCTGGCATTAATACTGTTTTGGCGATTTCACCATTTTGTGCTGCATTGTGCGGTGTCGACATAATTTATTCCTCCTAAGTTTGTTACTCAACTACTATCTTACTATACCATCCATGAATTTAAATATACGTTTAAAATATTCTTTTGTTATAATTTATTCGCAATTCATTTAGTTTCTGGAACATTATTTTGATTTCCTCCATCTTCTCTATCGAATTATCATTTGGTTCGTAATCCCCTTGATTTTATTTGCTCATTGGCGCATAAAAAAGCCCCCACTTTGTGAAAAGTGAGGGCTTTGGATCTTTGCTTTTATTAACCGTATCGATTAGTTACGGATCAGATAATCAAATGCACCTAAAGCTGCAGTTGCACCAGATCCCATCGAAATGATGATTTGTTTATAAGCACTATTAGTGCAATCGCCAGCAGCAAATACTCCTGGTACGTTTGTGGCACCATGGCTATCTACAACGATTTCGCCAACGCGAGTACGTTCAACCATGTCACCTAACCAATCTGTATTCGGAACCAGACCGATCTGTACAAATACACCTTGCAATTCGATATGGTGAGTTTCTTCTGTTGCGCGATCGATATAAGAAATACCATTTACCTTATCAGTTCCGGTAATTTCTTTCGTTTGCACGTTCTTAAGCACAGTAACATTAGGAAGGCTGTAGAGACGGTCTTGCAGTACAGCATCTGCTTTGAGCTCTGGAGCAAATTCCAGAACCGTGACATGCTTCACTATACCCGCAAGGTCAATAGCTGCCTCAATTCCTGAATTACCGCCGCCGACAACGGCAACATCTTTGCCTGCAAATAAAGGACCATCACAGTGTGGGCAGTAGGCTACACCTTTATTCTTGAATTCAGCTTCACCAGGCACACCCATATTGCGCCAACGAGCACCTGTCGATAGAATGACCGTCTTACTCTTTAGAACAGCACCATTCTCGAGTTCAACTTCAATTAATTCATTCTTATCTAAACGTGTAGCACGTTGTAATTTCATCACATCAATGCCGTACTCTTTCACTTGCTCTTCGAGTTTAGCCACTAGCTGAGGACCTTCAATGTAATTCACACTGATAAAGTTCTCAATACCAAGTGTGTCGTTAACCTGTCCGCCTAAACGTTCAGCAACAATACCTGTGCGAATCCCTTTACGTGCCGCATATATTGCTGCACTTGCGCCTGCTGGACCACCACCAACAACAAGCACGTCGTACGGTGCTTTGTTGTCAAACTCTGATGCATCCACAGTACTACCCATTTTAGCTAGAATTTCTTCAACCGTCATACGACCACTTTCGAAAAATTCACCGTTAAGGTAAACGCTTGGAACAGACATAATTTCTTTGCGCTCTACCTCTTCTTTGAACACTCCGCCGTCAATCATCGTATGGGTAATGCCGGGATTAAAGATACTCATTAGGTTCAGTGCTTGTACAACATCAGGGCAATTATGACAGCTTAGGCTGACATAAGTTTCAAACTTATATTCGCCACTAATGCCTTTGATCTGATCAATAACACTTTGCTCAACCTTAGGCGCTCTTCCGCTAACCTGCAATAGAGCCAATACTAATGAAGTAAACTCATGTCCAAGCGGAGTTCCAGCAAAGGTTACGCCCGTATCTTCACCTACACGATTTACGCTAAAGCTTGGGGTTCTAGGGAGTTCGGTTTTTTCTACCGTAATCCTAGCTGACATTTTGGCAATTTCATCAACCAGCGCTTCCATCTCTTGCGATGCTTCGTCAGTGCCTGCACTGATTTTCAGTACTACGTCGCCTTCCAAGAGTTCTAGGTATTGCGCAAGTTGAACTTTTATTTCTTGATCTAATTTCATTAGCTTTCGCTCCTTAAATCTTACCTACAAGATCCAGACTTGGTTTAAGAGTTTCTGCACCTTCAGACCATTTCGCTGGGCATACTTCACCTGGATGATTGCGTACATATTGTGCTGCTTTGATTTTGTTAACAAGTGCACTAGCATCGCGACCAATACCACCAGCATTAATCTCAACGGTTTGGATAATACCGTCTGGATCAATGATGAATGTACCACGATCAGCAAGACCGTCAGCTTCGATCAATACATCAAAGTTGCGGGAAATCACATGAGAAGGATCGCCGATCATGATGTATTTTACCTTGCCAATAGCTGCGGAGCTTTCATGCCATGCTTTATGTGTAAAGTGAGTATCTGTGGAAACGGAATATACTTCAACACCCAATTGTTTCAGGGTTTCATATTGGTTTTGCAAATCTTCAAGTTCAGTTGGGCATACGAATGTAAAGTCAGCTGGGTAGAAGCAAACTACACTCCATTTACCTTTAAAGTTTTCTTCTGATACATCGATGAATTTCCCATCTTGAAATGCGCTTGCTTTGAAGGGTAGGACTTCTGTTCCGATTAGTGACATATTATTTAAATCTCCTTTAAGTTTTATTTTTTGTGAGCACAATATTCAAATCTGCAAACATCACATATCTGAATACTATTTGTAATTATTATAATTAACCAAATTAAGGCCTGTCAAGTTATTTATAATAATTCTAATATGATAATCGTTGTCAGTCGCTAAATGTTCATAAATTATCATACTTATGAGCTAGTATGGGTTAGTTTTTACGTTTTATGTAGAGCAATTTCTACAATTCAAAGTCATCTGCTATAGAATTAATAATAGTTAAGGATTCCTTTGCTGCCTTTTGGTTAGAAGATCGATTTCCATGATATGTAATTAATGATTTCCATAAAGCCCATCCTCTTGCTCTGTTCCAAGTCCCTTCATCCATCTGTAATACATCCTTGAATACCTTTCTGTTATCCTTATCAAAAAAGTTCCAAGCCATTGCCGCATCACAAGCAGGATCGCCTACCCCCAAGATTCCAAAATCAATAACGGCGCAAATCCTCCCATTCTCAACCAAAATATTCGCTGACGCAATATCACCATGAACCCAAACCGGCTGCGAATTCCGCTTAGAATCTAATGCCGTCTCCCAAATTTTTTTCAACTTACCTTCATTAAAAATATCTTTATTCTGTTCCAGTGCGTGTCTAGACTCTTCATCATATACAGCTAAAGATCCACCTCTATAGAAATTATGCGCTCCTGCTAAAGGTCCTCCACTAGCCTCAATAGATTGTAATTCGATTAAAAATGCTCCTAAATCTCTAGCGACTTGATTAAGATCATTAATATTTTGATACGTTAATGTTTCACCCTCTACCCACTTATTGATAGACCAAGGCCATGGATATGTTTCACTAGGCTCCCCTTTAGCTAATGGTGTTGAAATCGGTAGTGTGAGTTCTTTAGCTAAAATGGGCAACCATCGTTGTTCTTTCTCCACTTGTGGAGCGTAAGCTGCCGCACTGGGTAACCTCACGCTCATATGCTCGCCTAAATGAAACGTTCGATTATCATGCCCACTGCATTTTACCGGTCTAATCTCTAAACTGGACCATGCGGGAAATTGTTCATTTATTAATCTCGCAACTAAATCAACGGTAATTGTATTCATAAAACCCTCCCTATCCTAAGTTTTACTAGCCAATTTCGTAAGAGACATCTAATATTATGTTAGTCTTACTAGTATCTACTTGCAATCTCTGCATTTAGATCAGCCACAAAAGGGACAAGCTAAGAAAGAAGCAGTTGAAAGGTTTTTTAACATAATATAATTACGAGGAAGAGGGGTGTTCCTTAATGACAAATAGCAAAACGAATCCTAAGGTAGACGGATTTTTAAGGAAAGTAAAACAGTGGCAGGAAGAATACGAGATGTTGAGAAATATCGTCCTTGACTGTGAATTAACCGAAGATTTTAAGTGGATGCATCCTTGTTATACGTTAGAGAACAAAAACATAGTCTTAATCCATGGATTTAAAGAATATATTGCGCTGCTGTTTCATAAAGGTGTCTTATTAAAGGATACCCATGGGATTCTGATTCAACAAACGGAGAATGTTCAAGCAGCACGCCAGATTCGGTTCGCCAATGTTCAAGAGATCCTAGAAAAAGAAAATATCATAAAAGACTATATCTATGAAGCCATCGAAGTTGAAAAAGCTGGCTTGGAAGTAGAATTTAAAAAGAACACGGATTTCATCATTCCTGATGAATTTCAAAATAAACTCGATGAAATGCCTGCCTTGAAAACTGCTTTCGAAGCTTTGACGCCTGGACGACAAAGAGCCTATCTTCATCATTTTTCTGAACCCAAGCAGTCCAAAACTCGAGTCTCTAGGGTTGAAAAATGGATGCCGCAAATTCTAGATGGAAAAGGATTAAATGATTAATGTTATAGGAAGAAGCAACCTTAGAACGGTGGGAAAACCGAACTGAGGCTGCTTCTTCTCTTTTTTACTAAGACAGATTTATTCTATTTCAGGTAGGTTCCTGTTACTCCAATTCCACCGCTACCGTTCAATACATAGACTCTCGCATTTCCTTTTCCGGAGCATACCAGTGTGATTGTGCCGTTAGTAACGGTTTTGGTATCGCCAGTCACCGCATCCACGTAAGTTCCATTCGGAATTCCGGTAAATGTCGCATTTCCTGAGATCGTAACTAATGCAAAGCTATCAATACCACTGGTGCTGTCGGTGTATCTTCTTTTAAATGCCAAATCACCGGATACATTTTCTGTGGAATATTGACCTTTTTGCAAGGCTGGAACAGCTCTTCTGATTAAATTAAGCTGTCTGATATGTTTGGCCAACGGATAGTTCAATGAATCGGCAAGTGTGCCGGTTGCGTTTGTATATTTACCGTAGTCCTGAACCGTAACGCTACCCTCGATATGATCTCCGAAGTAAGCGCGCCCTGTTGAGCTGAGCGGAGCATTTGGACCTACATCGATGACTGAACCTTTTTTAAATTCAATTTCTGAACCATAATAGATCGCAGGGATTCCTCGGAAGGTGAACATCAGGGAGAGATTCTCAGCCCAAGTATCTTGTGTTCCTGCAAACCGTTGATTCTCTGGTGCTTGGTCAGGTGCATAGTCATGAGAATCAACATAAGTTACATTCCAGGTCGCATCGTTATAGAATTGATCACCGCTCCTCATACTGAAGGCTTCCTGTGCTGTCTTGAACGCCCAATGCATTGGAAAATCAATGACATCCATACCGGATTTCATCGAATAATCAGGCGCATGATAATTATTGCCGAGTAAAAATGCATTGTTCGAGGTTGGCTGTCCTGTTGTAGTAGAGTTATCCGCCCACTCTTGTTCCACTGACAGCTTATTGGAAGCGTAGTCATTTTGTCCATCACCCGGATAGGCTTTCGAGCTTTTCCATGTATAGAATGGCGTCGATATTGCCGGGATTCCACTGTTCCACACATCTCTGTACCGAGTAGCTACTTCCCCAAAGACAAAGAAGTTGGAGCCCCCTCTTGTTTTCCAAGCAGGAACAAAGTATTTGTTAAAAATATACCGGCTAACATGCTTCACAGTATCGACCCGGAAAGCATCAACACCCATGTCGATATATTGATTATAGCTGTCAATTAGGTACTGATTCACTACAGGGTTCTCTGTGTTCAAGTCTACGGCATCTCCTGCAATCTGTCCTGTCTGCACGGTATAAGATTCCCAGGAAAGACTTTTTTCGGTATGGTACATGTTATTGTTGGTGTCCGCATTTTTCATGATGGCGAGTCTTGCCTGATATTGTTGATCAGGGGTCATCGTATCGTAGTTGGCTGGCAGTTTATCCGTAATTTTGATCATATTATTCACGGTGTCGGCTGCGGCTGGATCTTTTTTGAACATAGGTAACAGATTCTCTTCCCCAAAATTACCGGTATGATTCACGACAATATCCTGAATGACCTTTATCCCTTTGGCATGAGCCGCATTGATTAATTCCTGATAAGAGGCTCCCGCTGATTCGTACCTTGGATCTACTTTGGAAAAATTAATCGCATGGTAGCCATGATAATCATACCCGCTGGCATTCTGCACCACTGGTGTAATCCAAATCGCACTGAATCCGAGCGCTTTGATGTAGTCGAGCTTTTGGATCAATCCCTTAAAATCCCCTCTCCAAGCTG
This sequence comes from Paenibacillus sp. PastF-3, assembly GCF_029893135.1. Taxonomy (NCBI): domain Bacteria; kingdom Bacillati; phylum Bacillota; class Bacilli; order Caryophanales; family Paenibacillaceae; genus Paenibacillus; species Paenibacillus sp. PastF-3. The sequence continues at coordinate 142,969 of NZ_JARXWM010000011.1, forward strand.
GGTCTGAATCCGGATTCCCCGCCTTAGCATCATCCCATGAATGCACATTGTTACTCGGATCACCATCATAGAATCGTGAAGTAATTACGAAATAAATGGTGTCTTCGCGGAAATCGCCTTTATTTCCAATCGTGTAGACGAAGCTCTGTTTCGTTTCATTTCCCGCACCGTCGACGACTAGGAATTTCAGTGTTGTCGTCTTATTAATGAGGATGGACGGTCCTGCCAGAGCCGTTAAAGCATTTCCTGAGATGTAGACTTTTGAGTTAGCCGTTGGTTCCGTACCATTATCCGTGTAATATGCGGTGGTGGTTGCCGCTTTGTTATCTTTTATATTAAAAGATACGGTTACTGCAGAGCTTGAATTTCCAACAGGTAAATTCGCTGTAATCGTTGGCGCTTGCAGGTCGAGATTTAGGTCAATAACATAAGCAAAAGTGCCTACGCTGCCTGCTTGACCTAAGGAGTTCACACCAAAAGCCTTGATAGTCATAGTAGAGACTACTTGGATTGGAGTCGTGTATAAGGTAGAAGATGTCGTAGGTGTCGACCCGTCTGTTGTATAGTAGATTTTATCGCTGCTACTGAGACTGGAAAGCTTCACGGTTTGAGCAGAATCATATGTCTTAGGCGTAGGAGAGACTGAAATCACAGGGATCTTCGGAATTTCTGGATTTGCGTCATACCACACATTATCCGAAGAATACCAGCCCTCTTTTACACTGCGGGACAAGTCGGCGGTCTGTTTGCCGTTGCCATCATTAAAGATAAGGCTTGTGCCAGAGGCGTTGGCAATAGTATAGCTGTACCAGTCATTCCCATCCGATTTCATCAGAATTCCTGGCCAAGCTCCGCTTGTTGGAACCGTCGTCGGACTCAGATTCCAGTAATGGATTCGGATCGTTGAGCTCCAGCTTGCTGGTTTCTTAAAATGAACCGTTAAGCCAGCCGAAGTTGGCGTTGGTGCAGGTGTTACGGTTGGTTTTGGTGTAGGTGTTGCGGTAGGTGTTACGGTTGGCGTTGGTGTAAGAGATGCGCTAGGTGTTGCGGTAGGAGTCACTGTTGGCGTTGATGTTGGCGTTGATGTTGGTGTTGCGATAGGTGTTGGTGTAGGAGTCACTGTTGGCGTTGATGTTGGTGCTGCGGTAGGTGTTGGTGTAGGAGTCACTGTTGGCGTTGATGTTGGTGCTGCGGTAGAAGTTGGTGTTGCTGTGGCTGAAAGAGTTAGATAGTCGATATTGATATTCCCAGTATCATCCGAGTCATATTTGTAGGCGATTGAATTATTGCCTGCCTGTAAAGAGAGCGTTTCAGGTTGGTCACCCCATGCATCCCAGCTTGCCAAATTCGCTAAAGTGGTCTGCTTTACCTTTACACCATTTACATAAATGGAAACGATCTTAGCACTGCCAGACCCATTGGCGTAGTGGAGCGTGGCATTATAGGTACCAGTCGCGGAGGATTGAACACTAAAGGTGGTTGTTGCTCCTATGGTTGTGTATCCATCCACAAAACCGGTGCCAGTATATCCGGTGTGATTCGTATTTATTTTGGCGCCACCTGACAAGGCTGCGTTCTCAGCTTCGTATTTCCCAGCAACCGGGACAACAACCGTCCAGTTCTTCCCTCCGTTGCTATCCCAACTATCTGTCGGGGCCGTAATATGATAACAATAAATGAGTGTGGCGCCTTCCTGAACATTGAGGTTGGCCGTAAATGTGGTTCCATTTTTAGTCATAACCGTATCGGCAATATCCGTCCAGTTATTCGTGGTCCAATGCAGTGTTACAGCAGATGCTGTGGAGTTCGTGTAGGAGACTGTATAATCAGTATTGCTGGCTGAAGCCCCGCCGGATAAACCAAATAAACTAAAAATAAGCGAAAAAATAATCAACCAAGAAACAAACCGCCTAGATTGTTGTCTTCCCAAGTAAATAACCTCCTCATTATTTAGGTGCAACCACTTGTGCAACCACTTGTGCAAACGTTTGCAAAAATAAGAAAAAAAGAGACTTTCTAACTTATCAAATCCCTCCTTCAAAGAAAGTATGGAGAAACTTCATTGTATGCGTTTACAATTAGACCTTTTGAGAAATCCTCAAGTTCCAAATCACTCCATATCAAATGAATTTTCCCTGTTTTTGATTATAGGCTCCAACCTTTTCCAGGTCAATGCATCTTTTAGGCTAAAAACATAAAAATTTTAAAGTCTAGATATAGAAATACAATCGTTTTCATTCATCAGTTGTTCAAACATATCAAAATCTTAGACTACCGCTATTTATAGAACTAGGCTAATTATATCGTCGCTGATGAGGAAGAAGCTGCTTGGTCAGCTTTTACACAATCAATTGCAACAACTAACGCAATCATGATTGCCTCCATCTCCTCATTTAGTATTTGAACCTTGTAGCTATCGCCCCAAGTAAACCACTCCTTGTTCACTTTACCTATGACTACACCGTACTGCAAGACCTGAAAATCCATGTCCCACCAGTTACCATGTACCTCAATGTCAGCCGCATGAATCGTATAGCGCGCTTTAAAGAAAGTAAACTCTTTCTTAATCGTTAACACCTCTCGACCATTGACCTCAACAAAAAACTTCGGTAAAAAACTAAATATCTTCTTCGTAATAAGTCCGACTTCATCTCTTGTGGTATTCATAATGGAGAACGTCTTTGGTATTTGCATAAAACTGCCCTCTACATAATAGACATCCTGCTCCTGCTGATTCTTTACCGTAAATTTACCACTTAGACTAAATACCTTCTGCTTTATATAAAGTTGCTTCATTCCAATGCCTCCTTCGATATAAGCATATTATTAAAGCGCAGTACTTCCGAAATCAGTTCTCGGGATCATGTACTTTAGTCACCCATCCGTGTTTGGGATGGTTCTAAAACTTCCGTTTATGATACGGAAGACCCACGCCTTCTTCACAATACTGTTTAAGACTGTACAAAAAAATAGCCCAGTTATAATTACATAGGCGATAAAATGCGGTTACATTCTCCCAATTCATCTGACGAAAAATGATTGAAGTCTTCCCGTTTTTTTCCTCTAAATTAAAAGAAATTGTCGTACCTATCCATTCTGGATCTGAATCAACACATTGCCACAAAATCTTTTTATCGGTAACAAGCTCATCAACTCGCATCTTTGTTAAGCCTTTGCCTCCGAATCGGAACTCGTTTATACAACCGATCTGATCATAGACTATTAGTTCATTTGTCCATATTTCTGAAAGTCCTTTTGCAGTGGTTAGTGCTTTATATACCGTTGAAGCCGGAACATTCACGGTCTGCAAGTGCTCGATATTTGCCATATAGTGCATTCCCCTTTTTCATAAGGATTTAATTTATGTAATTATTTGTATGCGAATATTATACCATGGTACGGTTGATTTGATTGCTTAGTCCATAACCTTTGTTAATTTTTTACCATTTGAAAACAAAACATCGATTATGATTTTTTTCATGTGGTATATCAGGATTCCAATCCACAGCAAAGGATTCATCACCGAGTTGTTTCATGTTATCTGCTCCTTATAGTTTCCCGCCGATTTCTTATAACGTCTTATTCACGAAATTACTGAATTATACTGCCTTTTACTTCAATAAAACGGCAGCTGATCCTCTGATCGGCTGCCTTCTTGTTGCGATTGAACTATCGTGTCCCGTTAGCGTAATGGATGATTGTTATTTTCGCTACGGATAACACGGAAATCACTCGCTTTATATCCGTCTGTATTAGCTTTGAAAGTAATTTGAACTATATCCGAGTTAGAATCTTGTGTCATAACTTTCCCTTCAAGTATGAACTCTTGTTGAAGATAAGAATCCGATTTCCTGATTGGTATGATATGAGCGCCGCCGATGAGATAGTTATTACCATATTCTTTTTCAAGTACGCTCATAATTTTAAGACGAAGTTCAAAAATAAGGATCTCATCCAAGCACTCCCGTTGAATGTCGACGTTATATTTAGTTGATGACTCCTCATCGTAAGCTTCAGCACAATCCATTACTGTAAAGTTGGTGACCCCTATTATCAAAATCAAAATTAGACCTCTCCACCACATGAGAAATAACCCCCGTCTATTTTTGGTTATTTTCCCCCAATCGATTATTAAACTATCCTACCCGTTGGCATAACATTAACATAGCATACTGATACATAGGTTCTATCCATCAAATGAATATAGAAGAATCAATTAGTGAAGGACGATTCTATAAAAAAATGGAGCTACATATTAGTTATCTAATACGTAACTCCACTTATTATCATTAGCTTCTATTAGTAGAATCTCAAGCAATGGTCTCCATTAAAAATTCGATCACCGGGTAAGAGATCATATGCCGATCACGGTAAATCGAAGTAATTGCCTCTGGCTGTGTGCTAAGGACACCCTTTTGTAGAATGGCTGCTTGAAAACCTCTTTCTTGTGCACCGTTAATAGTAAAGGTTACGCAATGTTCTGCGGCGAAGCCCGCAACGATGATGAATTCAACACCATGTTCACGTAGCAGTTGTTCCAAATCCGTTTTCCAAAAAGCATTAGAGAATTCTTTCGCCATCTGGATATCCGTGGGTGCAACTGTAATTTCCGGTATAATATTCCTAGCTTCTGGATCCGTATCTGTATTCGCCCCTTCCATGTCTTGTATATGGATAACGATTTGGTCCTTCGCACGAAGTAACCCAGACACATGATTAATATATTCACAAGCCTCACTTACATTTAATCTCTCCATATGATCGTGTAAGAAAAGGTTTTGCATATCAATAATTAGGAATCCGATTTTTATTTTGAACTACCCCTCTCAGAACAAATATAGTTTCTATATTAATCTGGATGTAGATTCAGCTCAAGGGAATAAATGAATTAGACGATTTTGTACAATAGCATCATATGTTACGCCACGCCTCTTCATTTAGTTCGTTATTAATGCCGACCCCAGCTAAGGAGCCCATAGAAGCGGCAATAATGGCTTGATGAAGATGTGTTGTTGCATCACCGGCACTATAAACGCCTGGAACGTTCGTTTTACCGAGATTATCGATGATTACTGTTCCTGTTTCTGTGAATTCACAACCAAGGGCTTGTGGCAAATCCGACCCGATCATAAGCTTCGGTCTAAAAAATATCCCCGTACATACTATGCTAATACCATCCTTCAACACAACTTGCTGCACCATGCCATTGTCAGATTCGATCGACTGAATCGGTGAGTCATAGACAGGAATGTTATGTTGATTTAGCTCTTCGCGTTGTGCATCCGTCAAGTCATCAGATCCATTAGTACATATGGTTATCTTTTTCGTCCAACCAGATAATACTCGGGCCATATGCGTTGCATCGGCTCCCTTAACAATTACGACAAGAGGCTGATCTCTTAGTTCCCATCCATCACAATAGGGGCAGATAAAGGCGCTTTTACCATATACGTCTGTGAGTCCCTTAATATCCAACGGGAGGTCTTTCATCCCTATGGCGAAGAGCACCTTTTTACTTTGAAAGGTCTGACCCTGAACCGTCTTAATATGAAAATCACCATCGGTTCCCGTAATCGATATGGCGGTATCTTCCGCAAAAGTAACGGAGTGATAGGCACTAATCTGCTCCTTCGCAATTCTCCTGAATTCGCTTGGACTTATAGAATCTCTAGTAAGAAAGCCATGCGTTTCTCGAGTCACCCTATTACGTGCGCGACCTTCATCAATCACAACCACACTTTTTCTTGCCCTGCCTAGCACCAGAGCAGCATTTAGACCTGCCGGTCCTCCACCGATAATTACACAATCATGAGTCATCCTAATTCTCCCTTTCGCTTTCAATTTATATTAAAGATATTAGAGACTTACGTTATCCATTATGGATTTAAAAAAAGAACACTCCATAATCAGGAATATTACACTCGACTCTTTAATTAAAGACTTTATGAATCTATAATAACTTCAATAAATCTAAAAGGCAAGGATTTTTCTATTTAATCATTGCCCTCTTGGAATCCCAGCTAGATTACCGCAAAAGTGTAGTAGCCCATAAAAACAGCTTGTTGTCAGGATTAACAAATCCCTTTTTATTTTTATCTAATGTCGATATTTGTTTCATTTCCTCATCAGATAAACTAAAATCAAAAATTTCCAGATTCGCCTTTAATCTTGCAGGATTAACCGATTTGGGAATAACTCCAACATTGCGCTCAATGTTCCACCTTAACATAACTTGAGCCGTTGTTTTACCGTGTCTTTCAGCAATGCTTGTTAATATAGGGTTATCGAATAAATCTTTATTTCCATGTCCAAAAGGACTCCACGCTACATGTTGGATATTCTTATTCACCATATAATTATGCAAATCGGGCTGCTGTAAAAACGGATTCGTATGAATTTGATTTACAGCAGGGACTATTGAGCCATGCTTCAATACATCACTCAGGTGCATTTGTTCAAAGTTAGACACACCAATGGCTCTAATTTTACCCTCTTTGTACAATTCCTCTAATATCAACCAGCTCTCAACATATTTTGGAGATGGCCAATGGATCAAATAAAGATCTATATAATCTGTCCCCAGTTTTTTCAAACTCATTTCAAAAGCCTGTTTCGTTCTTTTACCATGATCTGAATTCCACAGCTTTGTTGTAATAAATATATCCTTTCGATTTACACCTGATTTTTTAATTGTACTTGCAACAAGTTCCTCATTATGATAAAAAGCGGCGGTATCAATATGCCTATATCCATTTCTCAATGCCCAAATGATTGCATCTTCGTGTTCATTTTTCATTTGGTATACACCCAATCCGACTTTCGGTAACAAAACTCCATTATTTAACAAGTAATTTTCCAAAGAATAATCCTCCCATACACTATTATTTTATATCAGCAGAGTCAGTCGATTCTGATAGCATTCCAGCAGCTTCGTTCTATTCCTTGAATAAGCTCTGGTGTCTCAATTATTTTTCCATGTTGAATTTCTTTGAAGAAGCTAACAAATGCGCCATAAACAATACAGATTAATGCATTTGAAGGAAGCGAGCTGAACACCTCTCTCTCTTTGCCACTTTCTATGATTGCGACTAAAAAATTCATAAATCCATCAAACACGCTCCGGCTCTTCTCATTTAAATAATATGACTCTGCATGTGAATCTATAAATAACAGCGCGTATATATTGCTTTTTGCAAATCCGACCATTTGATAAAACACATGGCGAAATTGCTCACGAATTTCATTTGAGTTTGGAAAATCAGTTTTAATGGTCTCTGAAAACTCCATCACTACTTTTTGAAACAATGAATTAACTAGTGACTCTTTACTTTCAAAATATCGATAAATTGTTCCCGCTCCTACTTTTGCCGCTTCCGCAATCATTGGAACAGTCGTTCCATCATAACCTCTTTCTGCAAATAATTTTAAAGCCGCTTTATAAATTTCCTCTTCCTTGTTTGTAGACAATAAGAACACCTCTCCTTCTTGCGGAATGAATATTCATTCCTCTTCACAATAAAACTCCTTTATAAAAAAAGCAATCAAAATATTAGAATTTTTTTCCTATAATTTAAAGATGAAAAGACAAATAAGGATGTCTCTGAAGTATTTGCTTCAAGACATCCTTAAGTACAATTTCATAATAAGCCCTATCAATAAGGGATGCTGTACTTTCAATTAGAGCACTACCGGCCGGATTCTGCCGTCTTCCTCATAATGAAGCTCCGTAAATTTCATACTGCGTTTATGGTCCACACCGCCAGACAGCGATGCGTCATGATAGAACAAATACCATTTCTCGTTAAATTCCACAATAGAATGATGGGTCGTCCAGCCAATGACTGGATTCAGGATCGTTCCTTGGAAGACAAAGGGTCCGCAAGGCTTGTCACTCACCGCATAGACGATCTTATGGGTTGTGCCAGTAGAGTATGAGAGATAGTATTTCCCTTTATACTTGTGCATCCATGGACCCTCGAAGTATCTCCTGTCTTCATCACCCGCAAGGATTAATTTCCCTTCTTCATCAATAATGGTGATCTCCTGAGGATCAGATTTGAATGTCAGCATGTCTTCACTCAGCTCACCCACCCAAGGACCGTAAGCCGGTTCCTCTGGGCCCTTTTCTACCGCATCTTGTTGAAAAATACCGTCTTGCCACTTTTCTAATTGTCCGCCCCATAAGCCTCCAAAATACATGTAGCCTCTTTCGTCCTCGTCCACGAATACGGCTGGATCAATGCTGAAGCTCCCTTTGATATAGCTTTCTTCAGCCTGGAAAGGACCAGACGGAGAAGTTGACGTAGCCACTCCGATACGGAAAATCCCCTCCTTGTCACGGGCCGGAAAAAACAAATAATACGTCCCCTGCCGGTACGCGGCATCGGGCGCCCACATTTGCTTCGAAGCCCAAGGCACATCCCGAAGATGAAGTGCCTCTCCGTGATCTACACAGGGAGATGTAGGATCTTCCAAGGAAAACACATGATAATCTTCCATTGCATACTGGTCACCATTATCATTCGTAGGTCCATCATGGTCGATATCATGGGATGGGTAAATATACAGCTTGCCCTCAAATACATGAGCGGAGGGATCGGCTGTATAGAGATGGGTAACTAACGGTTCATTTTTTGTGGCCATAATAGGACTCTCCTCCTGATTGAGATTACTTATTTGAAGCCAGAAGCCAATGTTATTCTTTGACGCCACCAAGCGCTACGCCGGCGATAATATATCTGGATAACAAGAAGTAAACCACAAAGAGCGGTAAAGCCGTCAAAGCCAGACCCATATAGATCGAGCCGAACTCCGTTTTGTAGATATCACCTCGGAGCAAGCTGACCATGATTGGCATAGTATATTTCTCCTTCTGTGTCAGCAATATCAGCGGCATGAACAGGTTGTTCCAGTTAGCCACAAAGGCAAAAATGGCCTGTGTTGCAACTGCCGGCATCATCAGCGGTAAGATAATCCGGTTGAAAGTGAAGAATTCACCTGACCCATCTACGCGCGCAGCTTCCACGATCTCTATTGACAGAGTTGCGAGCAAGTATTGGCGCATGAAGAACACCACCGCCGGCGCAGCAATTGCTGGTAGAATCAGCGGGAGAAAATTATTGGTCCAATGTAATTTATACATGAACTGATAGAATCCGATGGCGCTTGCCTGGGAAGGAATCATCATCACGCACATGATGAAGGTAAAGAATGGCCCCCGTAGCTTCCAGCTGTAAGTCACCAGCCCATAGGCCGCCAAAGACGAGAAATAGACCGTGCAGAGGGTTGCAGAACTGGCGATAATGAATGAATTCATGAAACCTTGAAGCGGATCAAAGCTCTTGTCGAGCAGTACTCGCAGATTGCTCATCATGTGGCTCGAAGGAAGCAGTGAAAGACCGCCTTGGATTTCCGGTGTAGAGCGCGTGGCATTTACAAACATGATCCAAAACGGCAGGATACTGAGCACCGCCAAAGAGATGCAAACCACATAGATAATCGTCTTGTTGATCTTTCGGTTAACGGTCCCGCTTTTCTGATTATTTGCCATGTGTTACGCCTCCCTCACGGGCTGCTGCAGCAGCTTTTCTGTACTTTTGTTTTTGTATTTTTTTAAGTCTTGATGCATCGCGGTCACGCATCACGTAGAACAGAATTCCAGCCAATATTGCTGAAATCAAGAACATGATCATGCTCGCTGCTGCAGCACGATTGTACATATAGCTGCCCTTGAATGCTTGCCCGTAGATAAACATAGACGTGGTAAGCGTAGAATCGTCCGGACCGCCTGCAAGAAATAATTGCGGAATATCGAACATGGTCAAACCGCCCACCATCGATGTAATCAGTGTGAACAGCAATATCGTACGCAGACTCGGCAGTGTGATTCGGAAGAAGGTTTGAAAACCATTCGCCCCGTCAATCGCTGCGGACTCGAAGAGGGCAGGATTTATACCCATAACGCCAGCGATCAGGACGATCATGGTGTTGCCGTACCACATCCAAAACTGGATGAATGCGACAATGCCCCGCGCTGTCGTCTTATCCTGCAGGAAGAACACCGGAGCGTCTGTCCATCCCAACATTTGAAACAAACTGTTTACAGGACCCATCGGGTAGGCGAATAAAGTGCTGAACAACACGGCAATCGTACTAGCAGTAATGATATTAGGCATATAGAGCAGAACCTTGAACAAGCCTTGTCCCTTTATGTTTAGACGCTTATTCGTGAACCATGCAGTTAGCAAGAGCGCGAGAAGCATCTGGGGAACGAAGTTAGTAATCCAGAGTAAGCCGGTGTTGAATAAAGACTTCCGGAACGAGGGATTATCAAAGAGAAGATCTTTGAAGTTCTGAAAAGGATTATCAAGGATATGGATCGGTTTGGGTATGATTCCTTTCATATCGGTGAATCCAATAACTGCGGTATATAAAATGGGATACAGTGAAAAAATCAGAAATGCAAGAACAAATGGAAAGGTAAAAATATAACCGTATTTCGCATAGTTCACATTTTTGCGGCGCATGCTCTCACCTCTTTAGTTGATATGAAGGGGCGGGATTACTCCCCCGCCCCTCCGAATCCTTCTTATTCGCTTTCAATGCCAAGTTGGTCTTTGACTTGTTGCTTAAAGGTTTCGATCGCTTTGGCACGGTCCTTGTTGCCTGCGGTGTATTCGCGTACTTGATCACGCCAGAGCTTGTTAATTGTTTCGTCGTACTGGGTCAAGTTCTTACCTGAAGCGTTAGCATTGGCCGGTACAAACACGTCGAACATGTTCTGGCCGCCGAGCAGCGGAACTTCGCCATTTGATTTGGACATGACAACGGAGGATGCAACGCTATCCTTCGTTCCTTGCTCGCCTTCCTTCATAGTACCGTTAGCCCAGTAATATTGAAGGCCCGTTTCAGAGGTATCGAGTGTAACCCACTTCACAAAGTCCGCAACAGCCTGTTTCTTAGCATCGTCCTTGGTGACGTCTTTGTTGGCAAGCAGCCAAGTACCGCCCCAGAAGAAACCTGTTGTTGGTTCAGATACAGCCCAGTCGCCATTCGTGTCTTTTACTTGACCGTTCATCACATAGTTGATGAGCCAAGCAGGACCGAAGAATCCGAAGATCGGTTGAGCGCCGGCACCGGACATATCCGCATACCATGCTTCCGTCCAGTCTGTCGTATCATTGTGATAACCATTGTCTTTCAGCTTTTTAGAAAGATCCAGGAACTCTTCACGCTTTGGATCGATATGAAGCTTGCCATCAACAATCCAGCCCTTGTCAGAACTGTTCTCGATCGGGTGCCAGATATCGCCGTCGCCAGAAACGATGCCATATCCTTTAGCTTTCAGCTTCGCGGCTGCATCGTAGAATTTATCCCAGCCTGGTCCAATTTCATTTTTGATGGTGGCTGGATCGTCTGTTCCAAAAACATCCTTCGCAATAGAGCGGCGATAGATAAAGGCACCGCCAGTTGCTTGATAGCCGAGGGCTTTTAATTTTCCATCTAAACTGCCGATATCAACCGAGTATTGCGCGATGCCAGCGTCCTTAACCATTTGGTCATCAAGACCCATATCAGAATAGTTGGCTGCATAGCTGGATGCATCGCCTTGGGTATACTTAAGCACGAATGCTGATTCTGCTGCATAAATGTCAGGGGCATCTTTACCTCCCGCTGACAGAGCCTGATCAAGAGCAGGCTGATAAGCGCCGTCAGTGGTAGCGATAACTGTAGTTTTGAACTCTACATTCGCATCAGGATGGGTTTCCATATACTTCTTGGTCATGTTAGGAATCTCGTCCGTAAAGCTCCAGAGATTGATAGTGACTTTCTCACCTGTTCCTTTTGATGGAGCTTCGGTAGCGTTTGCTGCTGGTGCAGTCGTTTGACTTGGGCTAGATGAGTTAGAATTTGAGTTCCCACCACATGCTGCGAGAGCAGATGACATCACAAGCAATGTAGAGATCCCCACTAAACTACGTTTCATACTTTTCATATCTTTGCCTCCCCTTTTGTATTATTACTTCGGTTTTTTGTAACCGCATACATAATTATAGATCCTGCAATCCTTAAGCATAAGGACACCCTCTTTAGGAAAACTTCCACTATTTTTAGATTCAGTTCTATAGAGCGCAAAAAAAGAGACATCAAAGGATCTATCCCTTGACGTCTCCATGATCTGTTGATATTTCTGAACATTACTTATCCGCTTTTAGCGCATCATCCTGTTTCTTGATAAATTCTTCTGGCGTGACGGCTTCACCGAACAATGCCTGAATCTGATTCATGTGTATAGCAGATGCGACTGGCTTCATTTGTGTATCCAGATAAAGAGTTACTTTATTAGCCTTATTTAACTCGTTTAATAGATCAATGAACATTTGCGGTAGCTTGATGGCTGCAGTATCTACTTTGGTAGCCGGGATTACACCTGCATTGACAACAGAATGCTCTCCCCACTTTTGAACGAAAAAGCTCACGAATTCTTTGGCCTCCAGAGCATGCTTCGAATTTTTGGAAACGAACAATCCAGTGCCCGGACCACCGACCCAATCATCCACATTGCCTTTGCCGCCTTCAACTGTCGGGAACTTGAAATAACCGATGTTGACTTTAAATTCTTGGGCTATATTCGTAGTGGTCGTGAAATCTGGCAGCTCCCAAGTCCCTGTAACGAACATGGCTGACTTTCCGTTCATGAACTGTACCTTGGCTTCATCATTGGATAATCCGTTGTAGCCTTTGATGAATGTATTCAGATCTACCAGCTCTTGCACTTGTCTTGCAGCCTCTAGCAAGGACGGATCTGTGAAGTCCTGATCCGCAACAGCTTTATCCATCAGGTTAGGTCCCCCAATACGATCAGCTAGATACATGTACCAGAAGGAAGCCGGCCAACCGTCCTTACCGCCAAGAGTAACAGGTGTTATGCCATTGTTATTCAGTGTTCGAATGATCGCTTTGAGATCATCCAAGGTTTGGGGAGGCTGCAGATTGAATTCTGAAAATATTTCTTTATTATAATAGACCGGGACTATGTTTAGTTCGACAGGAAGGGCATACGTCTTCCCATCAAAGGAGTACCCCTCCGTCGTACCAGCTACAAATTTCCCTTTCAACTCATTCTGTAAAAGATCGTCCACGGCTGCAAACTTATCTCCCCTAACATAAGGATCCATAAAGCCTGCTGCCCAGGTGAATCCGATATCCGGTAGATCGTTGGAAGCGGCAAGTACCTTCAGTTTGCTTTTATACTGCTCATTTTCAAGCACTTCCGTCTTGATGGTGATATTCGGATTAGCTTCTTCAAATTCTCTGATGATTTCTTTTACCATTTTGTTTTGCGCGGAGTTATTGCTATCCGGCCACAGATGCATCATTTTCAAAGTGATTTTCTCGCCGTCGCTCTTGCTGCTATTCCCCTTAGCCCCATTGCAAGCTGTTGTTATCAACAACAATGTTAAGAAAAGGGTAATGGATAATCCGATCCTCTTCGTAGATATCCCCCCTTGCCGAGCCGCTATTGGATATTCGCTTCTATACCATTCCTCATGGAAGATCGATACTGCCCTGGACTCATTCTTTCGTATTCCTTGAACAGCTTGTTGAAATATTTAACCGTCTGGTAACCTGTAAGGCTGGCAATTTCCGCTATAGGCAGATTGGTTTTCAGCAGTAATTCCTTCGCTTTCTGCAATTTTCTGCGGGCGACGTATTCGCTGAAATTCATCTGGCATTGTTCCTTGAAAAGAGAACTAAAATAGCTCCCGTTCAGATGAACAAGTCCGGCTACTTCCTGCAGGCTGATCGCCTCTTCTATATGCATTTCCACATAGTCAATCGCCTGACGGACCGGATCGCTTAATGCGGCATCTTCATCTCTTATGGCCATTAATTGTGGATCGGCCATCTTTCGCATGAAGCCGATATGTTCCTGCTCTTCCCCTGCCTTCAGGGCATTCTCCACAGATGTGATTAGCTTTTCCCGGCTGGCTGGCTTGAGTAAATATTCAACTACGGACAACTGAATCGCTTGCTGAGCATACTCGAACTCGGCATGACCGGAGATGAGAATAACAGATGGCTGACGCTGTATTTTTTTATCCCTTATTTGGCTAACTAAAGAAAGACCACTGATTCCAGGCATGCGGATATCCGATATCATGAGCTCGACCGATATTTCCTCCAGAATTTCCATCGCCGAGATCCCATTGCTTGCCGTAAGGATTTCATAATGACCGGCTGCCCACACCTCTAGTATTTTCTTCATTCCTTCTCTAGATCTCGGTTCATCGTCGACAATAAGAATTGTTCGGCTTCTCATGGCATTTTGTCTCCTCGAACAGGAATTTTGATGTTTATACGGGTGCCTTGCCCCTTTTGGCTATCGATGGTCATAGCCGCACCCTGCTCATTCTCTCTCGAAAAAAATAGTTGAAGCCTTCTATGCACATTAGCGATTCCGACGCCGGAATCTTTTGAAGAAGATACCTTTCCGCTATCCAGCCCTTCCACAAGAGAGCGCAGCATCTCCTCGTCCATTCCCATCCCGTCATCTTCCACCGTAATGGTGACCCATTCTTCATCTCCAGCAACCGTTAGCTTTATCCATCCCGGTTCAATCTTGCTCTCGACCCCATGCAATACGGCATTCTCTACAAGGGGCTGCAGCAATAGTCGGGGTAACTCCACATTCGAAAATTCAGAAGGAACCTCAATTTCCCACTCCAAGCGATCTTCAAATCGCATCTTCATAATAAGCAAATATCGCTTTACATGCTCCAGCTCATCCTGTAACTTCACCCATCCCCCTTTACTCGAGCCGGTGATCGTATAGCGGAATAAATCAGACATGGCGACAACATACTCCGCCAGTTGATCTTCATCCCTATCCAGCAGCGACCAGTACAGAACATCTAGGGTATTAAACAAAAAATGCGGATTAATTTGCGCTTGAAGTGCCTTCAACTCCGTATGACTCCGGGATAACTCCTTCTCATAAACCAACTGGATCAGCTCGTTGATATTATCAACCATTTTGTTATAGGAATAATTTAGTTCCTGAATTTCCATAGTGGACGATACGTTTTCGATAGGCTTCAGAATGCCTAGACGGGTACTTCTCATAGCTTTGATCAACCTGAACACAGGTCTGGTAATAAGTATAGATAGGAAAAACGAAAGCAAGGTGAACAGTAAGGTACCCATCAAAGCCGATACAACAATGGTCGTCCGCAAGACCGATATCCCCTTGGTGATGACGTTAACCGGGGTTAAGATGAGCAGCGTCCATCCTGTCACGGAAGACCGCTGTTTGACAACGATAAAGGACTGCTTGCCGATGGAAGCAATTTGTTCGTCGGATTCTTCTACCAGCTTTGCTGCTGTCTTTTGTGAAATCGTGTCATCGTTGGACGTGATGAACTGGCCATCTGGAGCGAGGAGCAACACCGTTTCCCCGTCCCCCTCCCCGGATAGGGAGTCTTTAAGCGCAAACTTGTCACGGTCTGAACGAATGAGTAAATACCCTCCAGTTGTGAAATGCCGATCAATAAGACTGATCTGTCGAATCGCTACAAGCGATGTAGAATCGAGCGGATCAATACCGAACCAAACGAGACTGCCATCCTTTCTCGTCGCCATTTCAATCCAATCCTCGGGTACCTTATCTCTAAGGGTGCTGCCGTCAAGAGGATACAGCCTCACTCCGTCTTTATTATAAAGCTCAACAGATTTGATGCCGTCCGTGTAGATTTGGACCAGATTGATAATAGATGGCAGGGCTTGCCGTTCCGTAAAGGTAGCGGGATGACCCTCTATATCGCGTAAAAGGAGTTGCTGGATATAATCGTTAGTAGATACCAGTGTCGTCAAAGAATTGATCTGTTCGAGAACGCTTTCTAAACGTCCGTTAGCTTGAATCGCAGTCTGCTGAATATGCTTCTCCGCATTGTTCTTGAGTAGCGTCGAGACTGAATGGAACGTAATCCCTCCAACGAACGTCAGAATGATGAGCATGACGGCGAGGAAACCGAGCAACATTTGATTTCGCAGCGTATTTAACTTTAACATCGACAGTATCCGCCGCATGCAATTTCTTCCCCTCTTTGTCATGTGAGCATGAGATGATCGCCCCTAACCGCTAAAAGTAAGGGCTTTCAACCTTTTCAGTCATTATATTAGCATGTTTGCTAATGATCCGCTAAGAAAGAATTATGGATTCGACAAAAAGAACTGATATTTTCGCACCCAATAACGACTAGCGAGCATATTAATCCCATTTCCAGTAACCCTTTATATAAGAATGTCTTACTCCTAATTAAAAAAATCCCGATGATGTATTCATCATCGAGGCTAACTACTTTTTTTATATTTTATTTTCGCCAAAAAGTTGAACAATCTGCCTTGTCCATAATGTTGAACTCGATCATTTTCTCAAGTAATGAGAAATCAACCGGGCTATCCCACCGGATCCGTAACAACTGCTTGGTGTGATCATAGCCTGCCTGTACAATTTCATCAGAGAAATGATTAATCCCTGCGATTTCAGGCGCAACAGCCATATGTTGTTTGGATACGCTAAAGCCAATAATATAGGTGTCGTGATCGGTGAACATAGGCTGATTCCACGCAATTTTTGGTTTTAAATCTGTGAATTTCTTAGTTACCCAAGCCAACACCTCTTCCATTCGCTCCCGATGCTGCGGGTTATCAATTTGCGCTAAATAGTCTGCAAAAACCTCCATGTCGATCACTCCTAACCTCAGAATCGCCTTTTGTTCAGGCGCAGCTACAAAAAAACATCCCGTTAGATAATCATATCTAACGGGGTGTTAGGGTGCAACTTTTTATAATGTTACGATTGTTCAGTGACATTATAGTTAGTATCTGAAAAACTCAGTAAAATCAAGGGATTTCGAGTTTTCATTCCCTTGCTAAATTTACAATATAGTTGGTATCTAGAAAAAGGGTATGAAACATACGATGCCATTAAAGTTTGTGTCTGAATGTTACATTTAAGTTTGTGTTTGAAACTTTCCTGCTATTCTCCAGACCTATATACTTGAACTTACGAAAAGAACTACAAAATTATATACCTTAGAGTAAGAATTCGTTTATTTATAATTCATTCATTCTTACGCCTTTTGAACAACATCCTAGGGAATACATGAATGCTTGGTAAATTCACTAAATAGCATTTCTCCAAAACCTGAATAAGCTATTGTCTACACTCTTCAAAGATCAATTGCTGCCGTTCTTTAATCCTCATTTGTCTCTTTTTATTTTCACTTTCTAAAAATTCCATCGATAAATCTGCTTCTTTTAATACAAAATAATCACAATAACCCATTCTTAATCTCGAATGAGTTATCTTTCCAATGTTAGATAAATGTTCTTTTCTTCTACATTCAACTGAACGAATTACGTGTATCTCCTTCCAATTCTTCCCTTTTAATGTATTGTAAAGTTCACATACTTCCTCGACAATTTCGTTCTCTTCGTTTTGCACATAATCCCATAAATTATTATACCTAATATTTTGTTTAAGTACTTTTATAAAGTTTACTTCAGGTGAGTTGTCATACAATGAAGAATGTATTGGCTCTACTTGTATACTTTTATCTGTTTTGTTAAAAACAAATCTAGTATTATTATGTATACTGTTAATATATGGATGTAGAATTGGGATTGCCCAATTATTGTTTTTAATCTGATGTCCATTACATATGGAACAAGCACAGACAATGTTCCCCCAAAAAACGCTTAAGAAAGGGAACTCAGACAATGGAAGAAAATGATCCATGTTGCTTGAAGTTGGATCATTCATATCAACTAGATCACAATAAGGACAAACCTTGTAGCTTTTACTTAATAATTTTCTAAGTTCATTTCTTTTTACAAACTTTGCATTAGAATTATAGACAGCCCATAATGATTTACAGTCCAAAAGATTGTCATAAACATAATCAAAAAAAGGTTTTATCTCACTAATTGTTTTCTCAGTCAAATTAATGGTTACTGCAATTTGTCCTGAAAGAATTTTAAAATAGTTATGCGTAAATAATAAATAATATTCATAAACTAGTTTAATTTCATTGCAATTGCATAATGAGAGCACATAAGCCTGTAGTTTACCTCTAAATCTATTAGTGTTTATCATTTTTTTAAAATTAATTGTCATAGTGGACTTGTTAATATCTGTATATATAGTAGTGCCCGGATTGTCTTTAGCCCACGTAAGAACATCAATTATAAAAGAATGGGTAAATTCATATGTTTTAAACTCCTTCGAGAGCATTACTTGATTCATTCTAACCCCCTAAAATGTCCCTGAATTTTTTATATATTTCAAACTTTTTTGCTGTTGTACTTAAATCATCAAACATAATACGCGCAGATTCTATTTTTTCAAAATCATTACTTTCAAGCAATTTTTTTATCGCTAATATTTGATTTAAAGAGAACTCTCCAGAATTTTTTTCTAAACCAAAGACATCCCGCAAAATATCATTAGACGAGCCACCTAAGGTTCGATCTTTAGGTTCATATTGAAAAATATGATTTTTATTTTTCTGCAAACCCACAATACATTCCATTGGAACATCCGATACAATTAATGGAGAGTGTGTTGCTAATATAAAATGAGTTTTATATTCACTAAAGAGTTCTGCTAAGTATTCAACAAACTTTTGAATCCAAACTGGATGTAGATGCGTTTCAGGCTCATCAATAAATACAACGGAGTTGTCATCAATATTAGTGATTAATGGTAAAAATCTATATAACATCGTTAGTTCTCCTGAACTTAGATCTGTTAACCGTACATATTTTCCATCATTGCTTTCTAACCAAATATTTTTAATTCCTATATGCATCACTTGATATATAATTTTCCGAAGGATATCTTCAAGATGAAATTTTAACATCTCAGGCGTAACTATATAATTTAAACTGGCCTTTAATGAGTCTAGTTTCATGTCTTTGTTTAAAGTTCTAGCATCAATTTTCATTGTCTTTAAGCTATCTATTAACAGATCGAGTTCTGGTACTGAATCTTCCTTAGCCAAACCATGCATCCTATTGTACTCTGATCTAACAACTTTATTTTCTTGCGCAATTTCAATGAATGCAACCTTTTTAAATCCGATTCTATCTAATAATCTCCTGTAGGAACCTTTATTTTTAACCATCGCTTCAGGCAAATAGATTGCTTGTAAAATTGCATAAATAAGCGGCTCAAGTGTTGAAGTTCTAGCAATTGCCGGTCCTGAATATATATAAGTAGTTTCTGGAGGAGCATCAAAATATATGTTGCCAGGACTTGCTGAAGGATATCGACTTGCAAATTGATCAAAAACAGCATATGAAGAAACAATTAATTTTTCGGGATGCTCCAAGGGATAATCCGTATTACTATTAAATTCGATCAGCTCTCCCATTAATTCGTACTCTATGGAAAATTTCGAGTTTTCTACTGTTTGCCTGTATTGATATCTCGCCCTTGGGCAAAATACCTGAGTCATAAATTGAAGTATTGAACTTTTCCCGGTTCCATTTTCACCTACAAGAACAGATAGGTTCATCTCATCAAAATAATTAATTACAGGTTTATTAAAGTTCAGTTTTAAATTATTAATATTCTTGTATGAATTTATTGATAATTCTTTTATAAACATAAGCACCTCATTATATATTTAATATTATGGTAATTCTAATATAGAAGATTTGCCCGCTCCTCTTCCACCTATAATGCAATTAAGATTAGGTGTTCAGTGACATTAAAGTTGGTGTCTGATATGCACATTTAAGTTGGTATCTAGAACTTATTTACATCTTATTATCAGATCTATTATTTACACTAAGAAGGAATTACAAAATGATTTCTCCATAAGTACTAAATAGTTCATTTAATTCATTCATTAAGTAGTCATACGCCTCTTGAGTAATCCTAATGTGCGAGCGCCTAAAATGCATACTTTGCAAAGTCCGTTGACTGACATTTCTACGTTTTCTTAATGAGGGGAATGTTGCCTTACCCAAATTATTATAAACATCAATTAATCGAATACCGAACTTGATAGGTGCATTAATTACCTTGCCGCTTGTAAACTCTACATAGTACGGAAACCGATATTTCCAGGGGAAATCTTTAAGGTCACTATCGTCTACTACGTTCTCTTTCTTAAATCCGTTTGTCTTAGCATATCCAACAATCATAGGGGTCGGCCTATTCTGTTCATCGTAACTCACAATAGTTAAGAAAAGCGTATCCTCACTTTGAATGCTGCCTGGTTTCCGCGGGAAATACGTGAGATCTAGAGTACGTCTACGTTCACCTTTCATTTGCTTATAATTATAATCATTAGGAATACGCTCTTCACCAGTACCTTCAAACTTTAACCAATAACCAGTCACCTCATCAAAATCATTTGAATTCTCAAAGATCGATTCAAACAATTCCGGATGTACCATTTTCTTTAAAACTGCACCTTTTTTAGAAATATTAGAGTAGGTGACCTTTCTATTCCGTTGATTAGCGGCTAGATGAGGGACATGCTTTTTTTCCTCATCAATCCATTCTTGGGTGACAACCCCATTACCATCCAATAGAATCTGATCTAACAGATCGTAGAAGTATTCATTTGCCTTTTCTGATATTTCAGGCTCGTCATCCATTATGACACAGACCTCGTGGTTAGATATAAAGCCACCTTGTGTAAAATTAGCTGAACCTATGATAACAGAGTGGGCATCAAAAGAGTAAAGCTTGGAATGTAAATCGATTAAAGCATAAATTTTCGCTTTTGCACGGAGCAAGCGTTCTAATCCGTAAATGCTGCTAACACGCTCTACAAAATCCTCCCTATAAAATCTGGTAATAATATTGCAATTAATGGTTGGATTCAATATTAGCCAATCTGCCAATAGAGTAGCGGTTTGCGTTCCAATGAATGGAGAAATAATATTTAATTCAATCTCAGTTTCATCTAATAGTCCTTTGAAACGATCCAATAAATCATTAGAAACTAAACTTACCGCCATTAGTACCTCCTCTTAAAATGAAACCTTGTTATAATGATGCATCATTAAGTTCTAATAACTTGTCTCTTGAAATTGGGTCTGCAGCAGGTATAATCAATACATTCTCTATTTCTGCGTTTTCACTAACTTGCTGCTTTATAAGCGGACCTTTTTCGCTATACCCTTCATACTCAATTACCGCAATATCTTGATTTCTAAATTTTTTCAACATCATTTGATAAAAACTATAATCATGAGTTGAGATAATGAACTGCTTATCATATTTCTCCATAAATAAACGAATTAAATCAATCAGTGATAAAACATTAACCTCATCCATGCTTTGGATTGGATCATCCATACCCATAAGTTGTAGACTGGACCACTGTTGGTGTAAGCCCATAGCCATAAAAAAAGATAGTGCTATCGAGTTAATTTGTGCTGAACTAAATATGTAGGTTGCATTTGCCTGTGTTTGATTTTCAAGTCCAGTTAAGACTAAAATCAGTAATCTGTAAGATTTATGCCTGTATTCTTTATTAAAATCAATATGGTTATAAACTGGATGAGAATTAATCCGGGAGAAGATTCTCTGAATGGTATCTAATAATTCGGAAATCATTTTTTCATTTAATTGATCAACGGCTGGTTTAACATTGTTAATTAGATCTTTGATAGCTTCTTGGTCTTCATTGGCTGTTTTTTTAAGTTGGTCTAAATGCTCTAAGTGACTCTGTTGCACCCGCATTTCTTCTTGACGTGTCTTTAATAGCAATTCTTCTTTAGCATTTTCTATTGCAGTTATCGACTTAATAATTACCGATTCTAAATGAACCACCATCTCTTTTTCACTTTGTACATTTTTCAAAGCATCTTGAATAAAAACCTTTATTTCCTCAACGCTCCACTGCTTAGCTTCTGAAGGCGCACCAGCAAGTAACAGTTTACTTATAAAGGATTCAACAAAAGTTTGATTTTCCAGAATAATATCTTCTGCTATCTTAATTTTTCGAGGGAGATCTGCTTTTTCCTCTGCTGTTAATACCATTAAATTTGCTGCGAACTGCTGCTCTAGTTGCAGTAATTCCCCCATTTTATTTTCTATAGTTTCATTTAATCCAAGTCTCAGTAAACCCTCATTGTATTCATGAATAAATTTATTTCTCAATTCTATTTGAGCACTCAAATTCTGTATTTCTTTTTCCATTTTTAACATATGGTCTTTCTTATTCTGACATTCTTCTTCGGCGCTTTTTAGGATTGTCTTGATATCTAAATAGGATTTTTCAATCTCCAAACTCAATTCATTTAATTTAGTTTTCTCTTTCTCAAATTTATCCTTCATTTCTTTAATTTGCTGTTCCAATAAAGGCAGTTCATTATGAATTTGGGCTTGTTCAAATTGAATTCGTAGTTGTAATTGTGGCTTATTAACTCCTTCTGTTCCACAAGCAGGGCAACTATTTATCTCCTCTTCTACGGATAGATAATCTGATAAGCTGCTAAGAAAATTTTTATATTTCTTATCTATACCATGTAACGCTAAAACGGATTCTTCTAAAAGTTTCATTGAGCTACTCGTACTAGCATGGATACCAGATACATCTACAATAGAAGATTGATTTACGCTAATAATATTCAAAAGCTCCGATATTTTAGATTCCCAAATAAAATTCTCATGTGTAATTTGGACATCTTTGATTAAATCATATTTATTGTTCCTTAAATTCTCTAGGCTCTCTGTAACTACTTTAATGAAGTTGTCAGAGATGTGCACCGAACCTTTAATTGCCTCAATTGCCTGTTTAGTACTGTCAATTTCAATATTTTTATCTTTAATGAAAACAAGAGACTCCTCATATTGGTTGTTGCGATTGGTCAGGCTAGAAACCAAATTATGCATATTGTAATCATTACGGTGATTTTTTAATTTCCCCAATCTGCCTACTTCCATGTTTAATTCATCCAAAACGGTTAGCCACTTTGATTTAATATCTTCTAAATCCTGAATACGCCGTTCTTTATTTTCTAAATCATACCTTCTCTGTTTAAGCGTTTCGGTTTCTTTCTCAATTAATGGTATTAGAGCGTTCCAATCCTCTCTTTCAAAAAGGTTTTCAGGAACTGAGAAATTGTCCTTATATTCGCTAAGGGCAACGCTTAAAAGCTTCTGGTTTGGATCAAAAACTTTTTTACTCAGCTCATCAATGAACACTTTTAATTCTGCCTTCTTCCGAGCACCTTCAGTAATTTGACCCTCTATTTGATGAACTCGATTGTTTATTTCTTTGATTAGTTCATTATATAATTCTTTATATTTCAAAAAGTGCTCGGTTCCAAACAACAACGAAAGAGAATCGTACCTATCTCCGTCTTTCATTCCTCGAAGAAATTCATTTAACTTCTCTTGCCCCAAAATATGAGTAAGATGTAGTCCACGGGAAACTTCGACTTTCTCAGTCCAAGCTTGTTTTACCAATAGTGTTTTTAACAGAGACTCCGCATCGGCATCCATAAACTTTAATCTATCGTTAATAGGAACTGGCAAGTGAAGCTCTAATTCATGTTTTCCATAATCCGTCATATCCTGAGGTCTTGCGGTACATGTTCTCTTCACTTTGAAAATCAACCCATTAGAGGCAATAAGATCAATTTCTACGTACGTCTCTTTTAACGGATTCGCATGCATGTTCCTAATGAATCGGGTTCTTTTTCTTTCGTCAGTAGCTTGATCAAATCTGTGAATTTCTCCTGATAGTCCCCATTCAATAGCATCAAAAACTGAGGTTTTTCCATGCCCATTGGGTCCATACAGTAATATTACCTTCGCATCATTAAAATGGAATATAGTTTCATCAGAAAATCCTCGGAATCCACATATTTTTAATGATCTTATCTTCACTTTAAATCATCCTTTTTATCCTTTTTGATTGAACTAAAAAAATCAGTTAATTGATCCGTTGTTAACTTAGGATTAAAAAAGTCGCCCGGCAACTTACTCAATGTTGATTGTTTCAGACACTTACGGAATTCTTCAAAAAACTCATTATCATTAAAAATAAGTAGTTCCTTATCACTGGTTAAATCGAGAACAAAGGGAATTCTGTTTATGTATGGAGCATCACTTTTTGTAATAACAATTTTCCTGAAATAGTGCCGGTCATTCTCTATCAATTTACGATATGATGTGTCAATTTGATTTTGCGTGATGATAACTATCAGATAAACATCCCATTTAAGCATATGGAGTTCTTTACTTAAACGACTCTGTAATTTAACTGCTAATTCATCAGCAGCTTTTTCCCAATTTCCTCTCAACTCAGCTTCGGTTTCATACTGAACAAGACCGTAAATCTGCTCAGGCGAAACACGCACTTCATTAAGATAATTAAATTTAAGCTGATCTAGTTTTATATATTCATTTTCTTCAAAAATTCTCATAATTTCTTCAATCAAAATTGTTCATCTCCCTAACATGAAACTCTAATTCTTCTAAGTTAGTTACGTGATTATACAAAGTTCTAATACAGTCACCGCACAGCACCTTTGTTCCGTCTAAACTTTTGTAGTTGTTTTCTTCTAATCCCTGAAAATATCCTTGCTCGTTAACTTTAGTAAAATCAATCAAGATATCCTCAAAAGAAAACCCATTTTGGCATCTCCTGCATAAATTAGTTTTCTTGTTTTTACTACAATTGTCCAATATTAAAGGAAACGGGAATAGGGCTTCGCCACGACGAAGTTCTTTTTTTCCTGTTGCTGTTGCTGCCTTTTCTCGAAAAAGGTCTAATACAAGTTCAGGCATTTTCGCATGCCTTTTTGTTGAGAAGATAAGATATGCAAATAACTCTTCATTTTCGTCTAGACTCAAATTTGCATTTATATCATTATGGATAAAACCTAACTCTTTATATTCACATCTCAAGATGGTTATTAACTCCAGTAATTGCTCTATACCTGAAACAGTACTCAATTCATTAAAGGGATGTCTATAGCGTTGAAAGAATGTCCGAAGTTTCTCTGCATCTGTATTCATAATACTTTCTATAGATTGAACTAAACTCTCCATTAAAATAGGATGTGTTTCTGGTGGAAAGTCCTCAATTAATCCCATAACGATTTCTTTTTCCGAATCATATTGACTCTCAATGATGGTTACGCCCTCTATACTAAGGGCACTTGAACTCTCCATTTTGCTGTAAATTATATCTTGAATGGTAAAGGATATATTCATTGACCTTAGTATTGGCAGGCAGCGTTTAATCGAAGTAGCACCGATAATTCCTCCACCAGGTGGTTTATCCTTCATAATTCCAACTATGGCACGGTTTACCACTATAGGTGATCCAGATGCTCCACGAGTATTAAATTTTGGATCCGTTATAGTAGGAAATTCACAAGCTAAATCCAAATCACCCTCACTATCCTTTGTGCAACTCACATCAAAAAATTGCTGTATGGTTCCTTTAAAACGTTGTCCCCTGTCTTTCTGAGTATCCGGGAATCCAAAGGCGTGCCACTGATCATTCAGCTCAATATCTTGTATACTTAATGGTAGTGTAGGAGAATATTCTACCTCTTCAGGTAATAATAAAACTGAAAAATCCACCCCTACATAAGGTTCATTTGGAAAAATAACGCTTACCTGAATTTCAATATTATTATCAAACATAATAAACACAGGTTCTAACTCGTCTGGGTCTAAGTTCTCATCAATAACATGTCTAGCTGTAATCAACGTAGTATTATTTACTAGAAATCCCGTTCCATTCCTACTCCCACAGCGTACTTTAGCAATTGATTTAAAATCATTTTGATTCACTGATGCTCCCCCTAGTTATAGGTGTACTATTACACTCTCTTCAGTACTTGGGTAAAATACTTCATAATTAAATTCCTTCTTCAAATCTTCCTTATTCATTGAGATTGCCGAAGGAGTTGGATAAGAAAAAAATAAATTTCTTGTAAAAGTAGATTTTCTATCAACTATTCTAGATAAGGTCTCCATATCGGGATGCCCGTGACCTGAACCGTTAGTAGATATTAAGTAATTTTTTGAATCAATCATATTGAGGAGATCCATATTCGTATTAAATTGACTCCCATGATGAGAAACTTTAATTAAATCAAAATAAAGTGGTACCTCTGTAGTAGAAAAAAGAGCCTCAAGTTGTCGAATCGTTATTGAGGGTGGACAATCTCCTAAAAATAGCATTTTTTTATCTCTATGTTCTAAGATAAAAGTAATTGAACTAGCATTAATCTCATCCCTGTCTTCAGCAAAGGGCGACATTGACAATTTCTTTATAGAACCTGTCGCGGAGACATTCGTTCTACCTACACCCACGCCTTTAGGTTCCAGATATTCAGAAACATATTCTACGGCATCATCAAAACATGGGTCTGATGTCAGTGACATCCTTGGAAAAGTTCGACGTAGTTCTTTTCTCCACACTTTTTCCAAGTTATTTAGTTCAATATTAGTAGGGGAAAGTACAGTAAGTTTAACGGATCCGTTACCGATAAAAACCGGGATTTCATTGTATGAAACGGCATTATCATTATAAGACCCATTCCAGTTATACCCGTTCAAATATAGATATCCGGCAAGTCTAGATCCTTGTTTTCCACTTATCGGAGTCCTACAATCATCATAGTCTCTTTCAACGTAACCAACTTTTTTTTCAATCATTTCTTTCTCCGTCTTATTCAGTTGATGCTCATGCTGGCTAATAGATAAGTGCCGATAACTATTGTGCCAAATTTCCTTTACTTCAATTATATTGGGAGATTCACAAGACCCATTATCTTTTAAAAAGGATATTGCACCGGCAATATGATCCTGATCGATATGTGTAACAACCATTAAATCAAGGGATTCCCCCGTTGTATTCTTATCTAAAAGAACAGGTTTTACATAATTCTTATACGTATGTAGATAAGCCAAATCTATAAGAATGTTTACATTTGACTCCCCAAAGCAACTAACCAGAAATGTATCACCATTTTTAGCCGGAAACATTTCAATTCTCGAAGTATATATTGGACTCACCCTTAATTTGTTTAATAGGATTCTATCAGCACTCTTCCTAACAAAATCAGTAAACCTATGCTATTCCAATTTATATATAAAACAAAATTAAAATATTTTGCATTCCCAGTTTGCTTTAAATATATTCGCTATGTATTCCAGTATCCTTCCTCCCTAATTTTCTGGAAAAATATTAAAAATCCTCATATTTTGTATATTAACCAACGTTATTATAATTCTACATAGGAACTAGAATGCCTGCCAAAAGACCTAAAATTTAGCATCTATCTGCAGAAATAAAGTCCTAGACTGTCTCTATTTTATTGAGCTGTTTTATTGCGCTGTCTTTATTCAGCTTGGTTTTATGGTAAATTTATATTAAATTACCCTTTAAACCAAATTACCATTAGACATAGAGATTGGGATTGGTTAGTGAAGTTTGATCTTCTTCACCTCTTAAGATTCACCGATACCTTGATCGGTCTGATTATTTTCTAACTTCTTGCTAAAACACGGTAATACATCCAAATAAAAAACACCCTAAAAATTAGAGTGTTTATGAATTTGATCTTTTCGCCACTGTTTTACTAATTGATCAAATTCGTTCTTCATTTCAATTTCTTTATATTCGAGCTTGGATTTTATTCTTTTTTCCCCAAATGAATAGTCCACACGATTAAATGTAATTGTTTCAATGTTTGCCTTTGGAATAAGCATCTTGCTTCGATCACTTCTTTTAAATGAGTCGGCAATTAATATGCTATTGTCCAAATTATGATTAATAATATACTTTCCCTCTAACATCAGGCCACTTTTCAAGGTGATATTAATTGAAACTTTTTCAAAGTAAATTGCTCGGTAAAAAGTCCTCATGAGTAGTAACAATAAAGAATATCCTACACTGATAACAAATAAAATTACATGATATATTGGTTTATTGACTTTATATAGATGAAATATGACCTCTCTGGATTCATGCAACCCGAAAGAAAAATTCTTGTTTATTTCTGCCATTACTATCTGAATAAGAAGCATCGCATACCCTGAAATTAAGACAGCATAAAGCATGCTTATGGTAAACAAGATATATGCGAGTCTTTGTCTACCGCCTTCTCTATCTCTATGAATTAGAGACCTAATAAAAAACTTTGCGCGTTGCCAACAGACTGTTACTGTTAATCCAATAATTAATACCAAAGCAATCCAAGGTGAAACTTTGTTTATAAACAGGAAGATTATTACTTTTGTTATTCTTGAGGATGTCCCCTCTATAGTGACACTGAAACCCAATAGAAAATAAGAAAGCGCCGCTGTAGTAAACAAAAACCATAATACTACATTTCTAAATCCCCGATTAAAGCTGGGTAAGTACTGCTTTTCTTCTTCAGAAAATACTTTTAGCGAAGAAGCAACGGCACTAAGAATGGCGAGTCCAATAATCCCAACAATAGCTTTTATTAAACCATCTGCTATTGACTGATAAATATTAATTTCAATTCCTCCAATATGATAGTCTATACAGTTATCGTCGAAACAATAAATCGCTCAATTTTCATCTCCTTTGTTAGTATAAAATCTCACTATTTACTATTTCAGAGAATAGATTATGGTGCAATATAAATTTTCACAAAGGAGTAAAGTGTAAATGGCCAATAATATTAAAGAGCAACTCTTTTCAGAAACAAAATTTCAGACCACTGTTTGGCTCATTCATGATAACTTATTAAATACATCTGCAATTTAATCTATGCATCCACACTACTACTTTTGTATTTTCGGTTCTTTATGTCACTTTTTAATTTAGTAACAAATCCCTAGAACCCATTCACTTCTGGTGATTTAATACAGTTTGCGGATCACACCCTAATATCTCCGCCTTTTTCCTCAAAGATAGCTGCTTACCAGAGAGCTCAACAAGTCTGTTTTTCCACACAACACCAAATTCTTTAACCCTCCCAATCTGGTATCGGTCACTCTCCCTATCATCCGGTCCAGTCCGTGAGTAAACAAAACCGCAACTACAGGTAAATGTACCAACCGGTTTGCCTGTTTTTGAACCCCTGGTGATCTTTACTGACCCAATCATTGGTTGTTTGTAGTGGTTTGCTGCTTTATTAAGACATGGCCAGGGGCCATGTCCGAAAGGTTCAAATGTTGTCATTGTCCCTCTAGATAAGCTATCCATCATCCTCTCAATGGTATCTCCCATGAAACCAAGTAATAAAATATGACGAAGTGGGTGGCACGATACTCTTGGCTTCCGTAGCAACTTATGTAGCCAACTATCACTTTCACTTATCCCTCCATTAATATTTGCCAACAATTTATTACCATAGTAAGAACTAAAACCAGGGATTAATTTATCCCATCTAATTCTGTTACTTGTTTTACACACATAGCCTTCACTACGTAATCGAGATATATAGTATTGGTTTATACTTTGAAGACCCATTGAGGGAAATTCTTTTTCTAATAATAATAGGGATTGAATAGCAATATTTTGAGAGAATTCACCGGGCAATATTTCAGTAGAAATTAACTCGCCGATATCAACGAGTGCCTTCTCCAACGTAATATATTGAAACCGATTCTTCTGCATTTGATGAGAAATATATGATTTCCAAAGCGGTTCTCCATGCATGGGACAAAGATAGACCCCTTCTAGTTGGTGGCCACGATGCCAGTATGCCTCGCCGTATTTGGACCTATCTTCCCTGACACATCCAGTACAATACATCAACTTTTGTTTAGGTTTAACTGAGAACGCAGCACGACCAAGTATCATATTTGCAGGCGAGCAAGTGCTGAATTTCATAGTCTCCTCTAATCTTTCAGCTCTCTTAGGAGGGATAAAAGGGGTAAAGTAAGGGATCAGCGTATGTTTTTGAATTAATTCATCTGAGGAATATATTTGACCTGGAATCTGACGGGTAAGACGATCTAATTGAGAAGGGAACCATACGGAGGAACACGTTGAGGTGTTATCAAAAAGCTCTTTCATGGTTTGTCTGATGCTTTCATTTCCGGAATTTCGATGGTATCGAGCAAACGCACTATAGAGTAACTCATCTGGATAAATAGTAGGGAAAAATATCAAAGGAATCACCTCCTTTAATATTCTTCCCTACTATAAATGATCATAGTCTGTTCATGTATCGATTAAAGCACCTTTCTTTTGCAAGAACATACGTATATGATTGTCCACTTCTTTATCCCCGTGCAAATGGTAAGAGACCGATGCCTTACGTTTGAATTCATTTACTGTCATTGTAGCAGTTCCACCATTCGTAATTTTTGAATAATGCCTTGGAATACTCCGAATCAAAAAAACCTTCGTATTCTCTACTTCCTTATCTATCTCCTTCATAGATAATGGCAGTTGATGAAGATAATGACGAACTTGATTACCATCAGAAGGATCTAAAAGATTTATTATTGTTCCTCTTCTAATGGGAGACTTGTATTCAGGGTCTATCCTAGATACCGCTATTTGAATCTTGAGCAGTAACTGCTTATCCAAAGCTTCGAAATCAAGTTTCACCTTATCTCTCGGTATCCTATCAGGCAAGACTTGTTCTAACCATTCTTTATCATTACTCATTAACCAACAATATAGCGATTGATCTATGTTTCTTATTTCTGAGCGACTATGGAAAAGATTGTCGGCTAGTATTTCTTCCATTTTCATGCGCCGATTTAAACTAGAAGTTGTTACACCAACACCAACTGCGATCTGTTCATAAGCTATGACAACTTCACTAGGTATTGTTGAGCCATCCACCTCAGTGCTGCTCTTGGTCCAAGTAGATATGATACCAGAATGAGATCCCCGAATTATATTCTGCCGTCCACAACTCGGGCAGTAATATCGAATTAAAAACACACCGGTTCGTCCGTTAATAACACTTCGTGTACATTTACTTATTTTGGGGATATCTTTGTACGAACACATAGGATAATAACATGACCAAGGACCATTACCGAAAGGAATAGGTAATGCATACGGTTTTCGTTCAGATAATAGTTTTTTTAGTGAACCACTCAAAAATGTGGCAAGTAACAAGTAAAACTTGATAAATTGGGTCATAGAATCTGTTTTCAACAAAGAATTTTTAAAATACATACTTTCTAATGATTTTAAATTAAAAATAATAATGTCCTTCTGTTCAGCTAACCATTTCACAAAATCATGTAATAACTGTTTCTTTTGAATACTACCTCGTAAAGTTACATAGTCTTTGGCAAACAACTGTTCATAAAACTTTATTTTGATTTCTTGAACTGAAAGGTCTTTACAATGATCACGTACATAAAGTAAATCATCCATCAACGCGGACTGAAGTTTATTTCCTGATTCATTATCATCAACCGTCTCCACCAACAAGGCATGTCCATTTTTACAATAAGGTTCTCGTAACAGTTGGCCTGACTCATTTGATCCGTATTGACAATTACATACATGACATTTAGAAACTAAACGAACACTGTGAGAAGGACAGCACTCTAAGAATGATACTTGATGCTTTCGGTGTATATAAACCTCACCAAATTGTTCATAGTCATTGTATACACATTGAGGACAATATCTGACTTCTGTTGAGATAACCGAATCATAGGTTGTGTTAGGTTGACCTTTAACATTTCTTTGATTGGCGGAGCCATTCTTAATTACATTAAGCATTGAAATATGACGTTTTTTTGTGAAGAATGCCTGGTATAAACCATACCAAGAATGATCGTATATGAATTGATCTAGTGTAAAAGTGTGACCGAGAGGCAATCTTTCAAGTAGAATTTGTAACCCTCTGGGGAAGAAGGTGTGCTTGTAGGAACGGACACCGAACAAATCATATTTACTTTGTATGATTTCACTATTACCAGAACGAACATGGTAGCGAAATATAAGGCTTCTGAAGTCTTCATCTGGTAAAGGTATGGGAAAGTAAATTAAACGCTTCATACATTCCACCTCATTTAAGAGATAAAGTTAAATAGTTCATCTACTTCCCTGATATAACCTTTTTGCTCAAGTGCCTCTTCCGAAGTTTGTCCCTTTTTATGCCCTTCAGCAACAATATAACGGATATCGTCTGTAGATTTTACAGAAGTATTAAGGTGAGTTTTTGATTTTTTGGGAAGCCGATTAGTCACATTTTCATTTTTAGTTTGGAGTTCATTTTTTTCTAAAAGCAACTTAGCAATTTGCGCATACATTAGCGAAGTATCTCCCATACCTTCACTAGCATCGTAAACCTGGTTCACAATGGCTTCTACCAATGTTGATGGTCGACCGAATTGCATTGCAAAGTCAGTTAGTTGCTTTAGAATTTCATCTTTCATCTTTTTTTGAAGAACCCGTGCATGATCCTCAGCAACACTACCGTGAATACTTATTCGATGAGACACATCCTTAATATAGCCATTTAGCGGCGCCCAATCAGGCTTTACCTCGTCTAATTCTTTATAAGCCGAGTAATCTCCTGAACGAATCTTTAAAAAAATAGGTTGTACTAGACCTAAACTAGTTGCTGCTACTTCACTAATTTGTCTTACCGTAATTTTTTCAGGACCACCATGTACTATTGCCTTTGATTGGACATGCATAAATAATTTTACTGCAAAATCAGGAATACCCATAGAGTAATGGTACATCGCCTCTTTTAATTTAGACGAAAGATCTGTATAAGATCGAGTATACTGTTGATCCCATAGGTTTTCTATAAAGTGCTCCCATTCCCAACTATCTGCTAACATATGACCTGATATATTCTCAGCGAACCCATTCGGAATCCCTCTGCGAGTATTTGCCAATGAATCCTTGAATAGATACAAAGCTTTATATGAACCTATTAGTATTGTTGGAATACCTAGCGTGTTGACAAGTTGTGTAATAAAATCAATCAAATTCTCCTCCCCGCCTGAATACGCCTTCTGAATTTTTTGGATTTCGTCGATAATCAGTACTCCTAGATTGACCTGTGCTGCTACTTGAATCATCCGCATGACTTGTTTGTCAATGGTGCCTGGCTTTTCGCCCCACTTATCATAAATAGCGGTACCCAAGGCCCTATCTACCTCTGCATAAAAGCTTTTAACAAATGTACCCACAGACTTATTATACGGGCACTCGACTTTTAACCAAACCAGTTGAGTTGTTGGAAGAGTTCTTCCATAATATTGACTATGATGAATAACCTTTGGAAAGAGCCGATTTAGTATTCGTTCATATATTTGTGATTTACCAAAACCATTAATAGCGATCTCCACTAAACTCTGTGATGTATGAATATTACCGGCTAAGTTCCTTCCGTCTTTATCCACCCCTGCCTTAAAGATATTATCTATTCCGATCGCAAACTGCCGATTATACATCGCTTGAAGCGGATTACGTGATTGGTATCCCAGCTTTATCATCGAGTATAAGTTCCTATACTTATCATAATGTGACGGGAATGGGACCCAAAAATCGGGCCTAATCTGCTGCACAAGTTCAAGTCTATCCTCTACAGGCAACTGATTAAACTCTGGACTTCTAGGAGGTTCTGAAGTAAGTGAATCAATAAAAGACTCAATCCCCTCACGTTCTGGTAGTGCTTCAATAAAGGGATTCCCACGATTTCTAGGATTCACTTGCTCTTTATATGCTGCTGTTACATGTAAACCATTAAAGCCTGAAAAACCTCCTTCATATAGTTGGCTCATCTTTTCTCCTCCTTTCCTTACTTTTTCTCGAAAACAGCATTTGGATATCGATATCACCATCTACAAGTGTCATTCTTTCCACTTCTGATTCCTTATCAGGAAAAGGTATAACCTCCGCGTTTGTTGGCGAAAGTCCATCGGCAATTTTTGAACCTTCTACGTGGGTTATTGCAGATATCGACCCCCAAACTTTACTATCAGTTGCACGTGTTTCACGCATATTTTGTTTCCTGGAATAAAGGCTAGTATCTTGAGTTACTCCTTTTGTAACCTTTGTGGCCAATTTATCAAGTTCACCTGCAAATGCATGAAGTTCTGCTTTGTGTTGCTTTTCATTCTTCTCTTGCTCCTTAATCTGGTTGTCACGATATTCAAATAATTTGTCAACCTCATCAAAGTGGAGGCCTTCAAATTCCTTTAATCTACCGGTAAGTAAACATGTTACAAGCTTTTTTCCACGCTTGATTAAAATACTACTGCAGTTTCTCGGATCATAGCTGATTTCTACTTCGCGCACCCCATCTATCCCTAAACCGTTTCCTTCAAACCATCCTTCATCAAGCCCTAGCTGAGAGGTATAGAATAAATTTTTATATTGGATACCAAATCGAGTTACCTTGCCAATTCCACGGGGCAACAAATTATGTCGAAGTTCATCCCTTGTTTTTTCATGGAGTAGTCTTCTTCCCTTATCCCAATTCCAGACTTTTAGAGGGGTCAACTCTACCTGCTCAGCAAACATCTCTTTAGTAGGAATATAATCTCTGCTTAGTGCACTTTTATTGTAGGTTAAGAAATATATGATCAAGAATCGGTTAAACTCTTCTATTGTCCATGCAGATTCGCGTGCAGGATCATAATCTCCTCTAACCATTTGTTTTGCCTCCGTAGATCCAGTTAACAATTGTCTGATCGTTTCATTCGTAATGTGGAAATGAGATTCTACGTAAGGTTTCAAATCTCCACGGTAGGAAGGAGCATTTAAAACGTCGACATTCAGGTTTACAAACCTTTCTGACATTTGGGCCTTAAGCTCTCCTCTGTCCCCAACTAGACTCTGAGGCAGAGCCTGGCATGGCCACTCTTCTTCTTTAATCCGAATACCGTAGCGAGCACAAAATTCAACTTTATTAGTTGCTGCATGATCTACAGCTACCATAGCTTCGAACCAAGATTCAGATGCCAAACTGACATAATACCCCACGATAAGCCTACTAAAAACATCTATTACCACATATAAGGTTGGCTTTCCTAATATAGTCTTACGGTCGAAGGAAACCAGTATGATATCAGACCGCGTTGCATCAACTTCATAAACTGCCCCTACACAGTGCGCTCTCTCTGATGCATTGCCAACTAGCGGACGAACATTCATCATTGCTCTTCGCTTTCCTCGTTTATTCTCTTCACGGCCAAATGCAGAGGTGTTGTTTGTGTACCAGTAACGAAACTGACGTAAGCTAGGCGACCGGTCGGGGTCAATAATTGGTACTCGCACACCATATTTTCTGTAAAACCCACGTTTATAGAAAGTCTCGCACATTCTTTCATGTGTCGTTGAAATATTCATTCCTTGTCGTATATGAAATAAACGTATTGAAGATTTGAAAATCTCAATATCAGTCTCAGTCACAATATACCTATTCTTCGAATAAGGACCTGGCTTATGCTTGTATACTCGCCCCTTTCCAGGCCCTCCACAGAACAGGTAATTATCCAATAAGCCATTTATAGACTTTCCATGGAACCAATATTTTAGTAAGTAATCCTTTATTACTTTAACCGGTTTTCCTGTCATCAGGTATGTTTCCCTTAGAAGCTGCCCTCTACTTTTGGATAAATAAATATCAGGTTCTCTTTGCGCGATTTCTTTTATAAGTTCCCAACGACGATTTCGATTTTCTCGATACTTTTCCAAGTAATCTTCATCAGGCGATAAAAGTTCTATATCCTCATCGAACTCGATAATCCTGCTTTTCCCCTCTGCTATCTCTTCTAATAGAACAGCATGGTTAATAATAATAGGCATTCTTTTCTTTTTAAAATCCTTAATGCTCATCAATACTAGATTTTTCAACTCTCCATCAATCCACAGAACTCGCAAGAGGTCTTCAGTTTCATAGTCTTCGGTTAATCTTTCAATCACAGAGTTAACAACAATGCCCACGAAACCCTCACTCCCTTCATTATGCAAAGCGACTCGAATGTTGTGTCCCAGTCAGATCTGATATGATCAGCGGTCTTCCCTCTTTAATAACATTTTTCTCAATTTCGGTCCCCCATCTCTTATTTGCAAGATTGTGTTGAAGAATAAACATTGAGGTGCCTGTTTGCAAGCCGAATAGTTTGTCAGCACGAAGACATAAATTGGATATCGAGGTTTCTCCAGCGTCATTGCTGAACAATTGAAAGAGCGGCTCCGAAACCAAAAATAACAATTCTTCATTGATACCCTGTCTAGTCTGTAAGTATTTTGCGCCCGCCATCCATTCAACGTTTTTGACAAGAATATCAGGGATTTTTTCCTCAGTAACTATACACCAGTCAATCCCCTCTTCTGCGAAATACAAACGCTCGATTTCAAATAATTCAAGTGTTCTTTTATCTAATTTATTTGTAGGCTTAATTGTCCGAATGACGTCTAGTTCACATTTTGGAGAAGATAATGTAAGTCTAAAATCGGTGGTCATAATTACTGGAGTACCATCAAGATTCGCGTGTTCAATCCCTAACTTTTTTGCGATCTCAATTGTTTTTTTAATAGGTAATAATGGCCACTGCTCTCTAATATCCACTACCCCGTCGAGCCACTCACAGTAATACAAATATTTGCGTTCATGTTCCGAGAGTGTATGATGTGTCCTTCCAGTCTTCCAGCCCTTATGACGGGTAATCCAGCCTTCTGAAGCGATCTTATTATCATGGGCTTGTATAAATGGTTGGTAGTCTGCTCCACTTCCGAACCCTCTGCCCTTTTTAATATAATTCTTCTGAAGTTGTTCCATTCGAGAGCCCCGCTTTGACATTCTCACACCTCCAAGAACAAAGTAATATATTAATTAATATATTAGATACCTATATACAACTGATGGCTTCGCCATATAAGGCGAAGCCATCAGATAATTTTAATTTATTACATAAATCATACAATTTTCATCCAATTTTTACAAGATTGTATATAGTATAAACTCCATTAAAAAGCTAGTAACATCTTATATTTTCTTTATTGTCTTGTTTCCGAAATAATATACAAAGCACGAGCTACAATGATAAATGCTTAAAAGGTAACGTGAGAACACGTCATTTATAATGACCTCTAAATTCGTTGGGAATCATCATTTTTATATCCATTGGTATCGCTCTGGATTGCAGTAACTTATGTATTAGGCAATGCGTGCATCTCATGAATGATATGTCACTCGGCTGCTTTCTTCTTTTTTACTGACTAAACTATCGTTTCCCTTAGCTCAATAACTTATTAAAAGCCCATATCAGTAACGTTCTCACATTCATAAATCCCCACTAGCTTAAGCCCTAAAAGGAGGCTGTCCTTGCTCAGTTAGATTTACAAGTTTCCTCTACATCGCAAATAGTTAAATTATTTAATATAACGATTCTGTATTCATGACATCCGACGAAGTCGTATGTGCCCAATTGCTTCTGCTTTCCCGAAATCCTTCTGCCGGACCGAGTGACGAATGCCCTGAAGCGTGAATACGGTGTTATCAGATGGTCGAGTCTTCTTCGAGTTGCTTGCTAACGTCTTTAGATTGTTCAGTCTTAACTGCTGTTTTAAATCCCTTATAAATCCTTGTTAAATCAACTTTAATTTTAGTGAATTCATCCCAAAAAGCTTTATGAAATCTATCATAAGCAATAAAGGTTACAACTGCTTGTAATACAAATGGTCTTACTTCATTCCATGCATCGTTCTTAATAATATGTAAATCCATATAAGTTTCGATTGATGTTATGAGTACAATAAGAAAAGCAAAACAATATATAATTAATTTAACTCGAATTAATTCAACAATCATCCTATATACTTCTGCAACTCTCGTTTTTGTTGAAGATGTTAAATTTAAAAGTTTGAAAATGTAATATCCCAAAACATGTGGAATATATGCATAAAAAATTAAAACTGATGTTATTGATATATATATAGAAACTGACTTGTTTTTTGTAATAAAGTTTATTAATTTATAAACTACTGCATATGATACATAGACTGTTGTAAGAAATGTATAAGATATCAATCCAATGAAAAACAAACAAAATGTTATAAGTAAAATGTATCCTATTAGCTTAGCAAGAAGTTCTATTGATTTAATTTTCCGTTTTTTGTTAATAACCTGCAAGATCAATGCCATAATAATACATGATAAAAATATGTATACTAGTAATAACATGTAAGACTGAAATGTCTCCACTGTGATTCCCCCAAATATTAATTACTCAACTTTCTGATATCGTTATTGCATTTTCACGAAACCGAGAGGCTTAAGGGCGCTTGCGCCCGGGTCGAAGACTTAGCCTCGCGTGATTATCTGCTGAATCCACTTCCCTGTATTACCTTCTGGCAGACCAAGGGCCTTATGGCCCGCAGTGTGAATGCTTTGTTATCAGAAGTCATATTCTTTTTGAATCAACTAAATATATCCTCTAATTCTCTTCCTATTACATTATCAAGTAATCTTAATTCTATTAAAATCAACCACTGTCTAATTAAAATCTCTTTTAGTTTTACTGATAAATCCTCATTACTATATTTCCTAAGAAAATCCACCTTGAATTCCTCAGAAAATGTATTAACTAATTTATCAAATTCTTCTTCATTAAACTGATAATTTAGATTATGGGCGTAATTGTTTCTAAATTTATTAATACAATTTATAGGAGCCTTTAATTCTAGTGGAATTATTCCCGTTGCTAATAAAATCCTAAACATACTAGAAAATTTAAGTTGATCGCCAAGCTCCCCGGGGTGCATTAGCCTTATTTTGATTAATTCTTTCATTTCATATTCAATATATAAGTGAGCACGTAATATAATCTGCAAAAAATTTTCTCCATCAGTATCTTGAATAAATTTGTCATGCTGCACTTCGAATTTTTCAGCGATTTCTTCTAAGCTACCAAGAAATTTTTCATCTAGCTTTTTTACTCGGTTTATTATAATGTCTTTATTTTTCATTTTTCCTCCAATATGATTTCTGATAACATCTTATTCACGAATTTCGTAAATAACTCCATATGTAATCTATTCGCGAGGGTTATTGAGCAATCCTGCCCGTTAGTTAAGGGAAGCGTACGAAAACAAGCGATGAATAAATTCCAACATTTAACTATCGTTCCCTCGATAACTTAATCGTTCATACAAAAGTGAATTCAGAACTAGGATAAGGTTTCATTGCTCAACCAATCATAAAAAAAGTCCCGATGATTTAAGACATCATCGGGACTTTTTTTGTCGATATTCAATGGGCCTATTCAACTTCTAGGACCAACTATTTTGTAAAGACACTAACTTTAATGTTTAAGCACCTACAATAATGTCTAGGCACCAACTTTAATGTCACCAGACACGATTTTTGGGGAAAGGTTATAACCTACTCCACAGTAACGCTCTTCGCCAAGTTACGTGGTTTATCCACGTCATGACCCAGCGCAAGAGAAGCATAATAAGACAATAATTGCAGAGGTACTACAGACAACGCTGCTGTCAGCATTGGCAATGTCTTAGGAATAACAAACACTTGATCCACTGATCTAAGCAGGTCAGTCAAATGCTCTTGGTGAGTGATTGCAAGCACGTCTGCGCCGCGAGCTTTCACTTCTTTGATGTTGCTGACAGTCTTCTCAAGCACAGCTTCCTGAGTTGCCAGGGCAATAACCGGAACGCCTTCCTCAATCAGAGCCAACGTACCATGCTTCAATTCACCTGCAGCATAAGCTTCGGAGTGAATATAAGAGATTTCTTTCAGCTTCAAGGAACCTTCTTGAGCAACTGCGTAGTCTACGCCACGGCCGATGAAGAACAGGTTCTTGTGCTCAGAAATTTGTTCTGCATAACCCTTGATCGCTTCTTTTTGAGCAAGAATCTCTTCCACTTGCTCTGGTAGAGCTTGCATAGCTGCTAGAATTTTAGCCACTTGTGCCTCAGTTTGTGTACCACGTACCTCAGCCAAGTATAGAGCAAACAATCCGAAGGCAATCAATTGTGAAGTGTAAGCTTTGGTCGACGCTACAGCAATTTCTGGACCTGCCAAGGTCACCAAAACATCATTCGCTTCACGAGCGATAGAGCTGCCCACTACGTTAGTGATCGCCAATACATGTGCACCGTTAGCTTGAGCTTCACGTAGAGCTGCCAAAGTATCTGCAGTCTCACCGGATTGGCTGACAACGATAACCAAAGTTTCTGGCGTCACGATTGGTGAACGGTAACGATATTCCGAAGCGATGTCATTCTCTACTGGAATACGAACCAAAGATTCAATCAAAGAGCGTCCTACCACGCCAGCGTTGTAAGCTGTTCCGCAAGCAACAACTTGGATGTTACGAATGTTCTTGATTTGTTCTTCAGTCATGTTTAGTTCAGGCAAGACAACCTTGTTTCCTTCGGCATTAATACGCCCCCGCATAGTGTCGCGATAAGCCTTAGGCTGCTCGTGGATTTCTTTCAACATGAAATGCTCGTAGCCGCCTTTTTCTGCGGTAACTTCATCCCAATCGACAGTAATCATTTCCCGAGAAATAAAATTGCCTTCAATTGTCATCAGTTCGACAGCATCTCTTGTCAAGACTGCCATTTCGCCGTCGTTCAAAATATATACGTTACGGGTATATTCAAGCAGTGCAGGAATATCTGACCCGATAAAGTTTTCTCCTTCGCCAAGACCGATGATGAGCGGGCTTGCTTGACGCACAGCGACCAATTTATCTGGTTCATATTCAGTCAGGACGCCTAATGCAAATGCACCGCGCATAAAGGTAATCGCTTTTTGCACAGCTTTCACGATATCCCCATCATATTCGCGAGCAATCAGATGTGAAATAACTTCTGTATCTGTTTCGGAGACAAAGTGGCATCCGCCAGCGATCAGCTCTTCCTTCAGATCCAGATAGTTTTCGACAATGCCGTTGTGAACAACCGAGAACTTCATGCTGTTATCCGTATGTGGATGGGAATTCTCATCGGATGGTTTACCGTGAGTTGCCCAGCGTGTGTGTCCGATACCTGCGCTACCTGCCAGTGGGCTGCCTTCCAGCTTCGACTGCAGATTCGCCAAACGGCCTTGTGCTTTCACTACTTGCAGTCCTTCGCCGGTGAATACAGCAATACCAGCGGAATCATATCCCCGATACTCCAGCTTCTTCAATCCTTCAACCAAGATCCCCTGCGAATTCTGATTACCAATATATCCTACAATACCACACATTATAATTTCCCCCGTCCGAGTTATCGTAATGTGGCGGCATAAGGAAAGAAACGTGCCGTGCGGCATGTTTTTGAGAAAAAGCAAATATTCTGTTGTATTTTGGATCAACAAAATAAACTGTCACTTACATCTTATGTTCATGAAATGCACAGCCTTCTTCTCTGCCGTGGCAAAACTACCGTGTTTCTTTACGATGCGCGCACACATGAATTTTTATATTTCTTATGCACCCATGAAAACGTTGTGTGAAAGGTCGCCCTTCCATTTTCCGTCTCCATTTACGGCTCTGGTGCATCACCGGGAGGTCCCCGCCGAACATTTCGAACACCTCCACCTCGTCAGCTTACGTCTGCCGTGATCCGTTCAAGCCTTTGTCTACATAACCATGTAGCAGCTTTCCCTTCTCCCCCGCGCTCGACCAAGCTCTGGCGCTTGCTATTGCAAACCTCACAATCCCCGCTTTCCTTCTAGAATGACACTTAATCTATTATATGCACCTTGTAGTACTTTGGCAATGCTGCACCAACCTAAATTTCACAAATCCCTGTTCAGACGATTCATCCAAAAATAATAAACCCCGGTGTAATGATCCCGAAACGATCTCGTTCATCACACCGGCTATAAAGTTATAGTAATGAATTATACCAATTCACGTTGAACAACTTCTACAATTTGATTCACATAAAGATCTAGATCTGCCTTATCAGGGCCCTCTGCCATGACGCGAATCAGAGACTCCGTACCGGACGGACGTACAAGCACACGACCATTGTCGCCTAGCTTGCCTTCTACTTCAGCGATAGCTGCTTCGATAGCCTGGTTGTTAGGATAATTCGTCTTATCTTGTACACGAACATTGACCAGCACCTGCGGGTATTTCGTCATCATGCCCTTAACCTCGCTAAGCTGTTTACCAGAAGCTTTAAGTGTATCTACCAGCTGGATAGCCGTCAGAATACCATCACCTGTTGTATTAAAATCAAGAAAGATAACATGTCCAGATTGTTCTCCACCTAGATTAAAACCGCCACGGCGCATTTCTTCCATCACATACCGGTCGCCTACAGCTGTTTTAGCAGTGTTCAGGGATAATTTCTCGGTAGCTTTGTAGAATCCGATATTACTCATAACCGTTGATACAATTGTGCTATCTTTCAGCTTACCAGCACGGTTCATTGCATCTCCACAAATACAGAGAATAAAGTCTCCGTCCACTTCATCACCTTTATTATCGATCGCAATCAATCGGTCAGCATCTCCGTCAAAAGCAAGTCCCAAATCCGCTCCATGACGTAATACTTCCTCACGCAAAGTCTCTGGATGTGTCGAACCAAATCCAGCATTAATATTCAATCCATCAGGCTCAGCACCAATAGAAATAACCTCAGCGCCCAGCTCTCTGAACAATCTTGGTGCAAGTTCATACGCTGCGCCGTGAGCACAGTCGAGTACAACCTTAATTCCCTTGAAATCCTGAGAAATGGTTGTCTTCAAATACTCCAGATAGAGGTACTTGGCGTCATTATCAACCGTAACCATACCTAAACCAGAGCCGATAGGACGAGGCAATTCATCTACCTCAGCATCCATTAGTTCTTCAATACGCAGCTCAGTTTCATCCGTAAGCTTGAATCCATCTCCGCCAAAGAACTTAATGCCATTATCCTCAACCGGATTATGTGATGCCGAAATCATGACCCCCGCATCTGCCTTTAATAATCTCGTAATATAGGCAACAGCAGGTGTACTCACTACACCTATACGGATTACATCTGCCCCAATAGACAGCAATCCAGCAATAAGAGCCGATTCAAGCAATGGTCCGGAAATACGTGTATCCATCCCAATGACAACCTTTGGTTTATGCACGTTACCCGCTAGTACATATCCTCCACAGCGACCAATGCTATAAGCCATTTCTGCAGTTAATTCACGGTTTGCTACTCCCCGCACACCGTCAGTTCCAAAATACTTCCCCATTATTTTTCTCCTTTGAATACGCTACATTAGCTTAATGTTCTATCCTATGATTTGAATACTATTTTGGTGTACCTTTGGGACATATCCTAAAAGACGTATTTCAATAAAAGGTTACGTGCCCCCTGTACCTACAGGATTTTCGGAATTCGTACTTGTGTTAGCTGTGCCATTATTCTCTGGACTGCTATCCGTGGGGACAGGCGTCGCTGTAGCTCCAACTTCTCCGCTATGGGTAGGCTTCTCAGTGGCCTCCTCATCGCCTATAACAGGTTCAGAGCTTGGCTCAGGAGTAGGTACACTACCCGTGTCTGGATGAGGCGTAGGCACCGGCGTTGCAGGTGACAGCAACTGAACAGTTACCGTAAGCGGCACACTTGAATTAGCCAGTGCGATGAATTTAGGCAGTGATACCCGTAAAGAAACCTCGTGAGTTCCGGCAGTAAGGCCAGTCACATCAGCCACAACACCTATATCGTCTTTATTTAATTGATTTAGCAAAGTAGGTGCACCTGTTAAGGTAAGGGCTATATCCTTGCTTGTTGGATTAACAATACTTCCTTCTAACTCATCACCGACACCCTGTAACTTGATGGGTACCGCTTCAACCGTCCGTTCAGCAATTTCTGAAATCGTTAATGAAACGCTCACGGTTTCAGGCATTACTTTCTCAGTTCCTGCCGGAGGTTTCAGTTCTACCTTCAGCTGCTTCGTTCCTGCAGAATCTATAGCGCTAAGATCGACAGTTGCTTCATAGGTAGATAATGCAGCTAATGCATTGGCTTGACCATATACCACGACTGATTCCAGCTCAGGTGTCACATTTGATAAGACAAGAGAACCCGGAAGTTGTCCGGTAAAGCCGATATCCAGCGGTAAGCTCTTAAAAGGCAAGGTAATTGGCAATTCCACCGAAACGGTAGCCGGCTCAATGACGGCATCCTTCACTTCTTTTCCTTCGTTATCATAAGCATGCAGCTTCAATTTCTTCTCTTTAAAGGTTTCGTTCTCGCCATTTAGCTCAATAGTGCCTTGTACCTTCACCACTTTGCTTAACTCATTATCTGGCAGCGTAACCTCAACAGTATCCGTAGGCTGCAAGACTGGGGTACCTAATTGATACCCCGCTGCTGGTTCTCCCTTGGTAACCAAAGTTACGGGAAAAGACTTTGTATTTCGCAGCTCTACATGTACGTTGACCTCTTTAGGAGTCATTCTTACAAGAGTTACACCTCTAGGTAATGAATACGAGAGTGGCAGCGTATTATCTCCAGGCTCAACCTTACTTAGATCAAGGGTCACTTTATAGTCGTCCGAGAACTGAAAGGAGATATCGGAGTTCTTCCCCTTAACCTCCATACTGACACTATCTACATCCTTGTATTCCAGCACATATTTATCTTTATCTAGACCGATCTCTTCGATCTTTACATTCTCAATAATCTTCGACTTAGTATCGACCGTGGTCTGTCCAACAGGTGCTGTGTCGACACGCACCATTGTAAACAGAATAATCCCAAACACAAGGGCAAGAATCTTATTGAAATTGTTATTGTTCATCCACTTATCCATGATTTTTGTCCCCCTTCCGTTTCCAGAAAGTTGAACCTTTCTCCTTCAGTGATGAACTTACACTCAGCTCTTGATGGAGCTTCGAAATCATTGATTCTTCCTTAATGTCCCTTACAATTTGACCATTGATGGCCAGAGAAATCTGTCCTGTCTCCTCCGAGACAATGACAGACACAGAGTC
This sequence comes from Paenibacillus sp. PastF-3, assembly GCF_029893135.1. NCBI lineage: Bacteria > Bacillati > Bacillota > Bacilli > Caryophanales > Paenibacillaceae > Paenibacillus > Paenibacillus sp. PastF-3. The sequence goes on from NZ_JARXWM010000011.1 coordinate 187,895, forward strand.
CGCAACCTCACTAATCCCGATAGCCGCACGATGTCTTGTCCCCAGTTCCTTGCTAATAAAGGGGTTCTCAGACAAAGGTAAATAACATGCAGCCGCGGCGATCTGGTTCCCTTGCATAATAAGGGCTCCGTCATGCAAAGGGGTGTTAGGTATAAAGATGTTAATCAGCAGCTCAGAGCTGACCAGAGAACGCATGGCGATACCCGACTCCGTATATTCATTGAGGCCTGTCTCTCGCTCGAATACGATTAATGCCCCTATTTTTCTATGTGATAAATAATTTACGGCTTTAATCACTTCGCCAATTAATTTACTGAGTTCTTCATCACTTTCCCCAGCCCGTCCGAAAAACCTACCTCGTCCAAGCTGCTCCAGTCCCCTTCGTAGTTCTGGCTGAAAGATGATAAAGACCGCCAGTACCCCGAATGTAAACATTTGATTCATCAGCCATTTGAGCGTATAGAGGTCTAGGATGGTACTCACAGCCCAAATCAAAACCAGGACCAGAATCCCCTTCAGCAGCTGAATCGCTCGAGTTCCGCGGACCATATTAAGCACTTTATAAATAATGTAGCTGACGATCAGTATATCAACAATATCTTTAATGGAATCTTTCCATGTTAAGTCTGTAAAATAACTCATTGCCTAAAACCCCCGTCATTTCATATTAGCTGGGTTTATGTAAAATGTCTGTTAGATCTGTATCAATATCTAGGTTATAACGTTCAGGCTCCAGTTGCAAGTTTAGCCCCTCACCCATTTTCTAAATTTTCTAATTTTAGGCAACAAAAAAGCGCCATCTTTCCGGAAAAAGAGGCGCAAAATAATATTCCAGCTCAAGGTAACCACTGTCGCTTTCTTTAACGGTAGGCAACTTCAGAGAACATGTTCGTCACTTTATACCAGAGCCAACTTACCGCTTGGTCTATGCTTTTGACTTGCCCGGAAATATGAGCTGTTGAAGCCTGATACAGAGAACCGTCAATGACTGTTACGTTTCCGTTCACTTCCCCATATACCTGTGCTTTACCATTCTCTATGGTAAGGTCACCGGTAATAATCTTGCCGGAAGGTACGATTACAGTATCCCCTTTGATGACCACTTGATCCAGATCTGCACCTCTAACTACAAGTTGTCTATCTGGACTCCAAAAGGTTACGGAGCTCATCAGCATTACGACTAGAAACAGAGATGCCGCTGTAAGTGCAGGGTGTCTCTTGATCCAGGTAACAAAAGCATTTTCTTTCTTGGTCTTTGGCAATGAACTCATTATCCGGCTCACAAGATCATCTGAGGCAACAGGATTCTGATGCATTAGGGAGAACATCAACATATCTGTCTGTTCTAATTCTTTAAACTTTGCACGGCAATCTGGACAGGATAGAAGATGCTCCTTCAATTCCCTCTGCTGCTGATCGGGCAAGTCGTCATCCAAGTAGTCGTGCATCATAGAGACGGCCAGTTTGCATTCCATAGGAGCCAATCCTTTCATGAGTGCTATTTAATTATCCTAAGACAAAGGGTCAGGACACATAAGACTTGCTTAACTTACATACGTCGCTCTCCCAAAGATGTTTCATAAAAAAAATCTATTTTTACATTTTAGGGCCTAATTTTTTACGTAAAAACTCACGACCTCTGTGTACACGCGTCTTAATCGTGGTTACAGGCATGTCGAGCACATCACTTATTTCCTGAAGCGACAAATCCTGCAGGTATCTAAGAATCATCACAGACCTGTATTTCACAGGCAGACTGTCAATGGCCTCATAGATTAGCCCCTGCGTCTCAGAGAGCAGTAATTCGGTCTCAGGTGTTACATTATCACTTGGAATCAACGAATAGCCGTCAAGGCCCTCCTGATCGTTCATATCTGCATCGAGCGAATAGGTTGGTTTCCGTTTGCGTAATCTATCAATACAGAGGTTCGTTCCAATCCGATAAATCCAGGTAGAGAACTTCTGTTTGTCATCATACCGATCCAAGTTTCTATACACGCGCAAAAAGGTCTCCTGAACAATATCCTCCGCCTCATGGCGATTGTTCAGCATCCGGTACGCCAGATGATATATTTTGTCTTTATATAGTTCCACAAGCTCGGCAAATGCTCTTTGGTCGCCTTTTAAGGCGAGCTTTGTCAATCTGCCTTCCAAATTCTCCACCTGTTAACTCCCCCAGACTTGCCGCCCTTGGTATTTATTTTCAAATATCCACGGTACAAGCAATTAAATCGTAATTCAAGTTTGTGTAAAAATCAAGGATTGTATTGTAACCTTCTCTGTAAACTGAGTTAATTTCTAGGAATAAAAGATAGGGTGAATACAATGACATTCCTAAGAATGTTGGACTTTCGGTCGCTGTTATCCTCTGATTTCCTGATTATAAACCGCATATAGCGGTCGAAATCTGAGGATAAAGGCGATCGCATTCGCTCCTACAGTTCCAAAATTCTTCTCCATGCCCTCTTTCACCCGAATTTATTATTCTTATCATTTCCCTCTGCCTACATCTCGGTTACATGGGTGGTGCAAGAAAGATCAATATTGGGCAAAGCACCACAATATTTTTCAGGACAAAAGAATCACTTCGCAGCACAATATTTAGTTTTATGAGCAAAGTAACTCGTATTAGGCAACAAAATCATCCCGTCGGTTGAATAGGCTTCTGTTAGTTTAAATTTGTCGCATATGGAGCAGACATTGTTGTACTTTCCGCAGGGTTTTCGGTGATTTGGCGTGTATGGACTCCAATGTAGGTTGAGGATTTCATTTTAATGGAACGAGTTATAGGGAAAACCTCCCTATAAATTAGGTCACAGCTGTTTTATGACCAAGTTATAAGGAATTTCTCCCTGTATATTGGCCAAATTCAATTAATTACACCAAGTTCAGCTGATATAAAGGGAACAATTCCCTATATTTTATCGAAATGACCTTATAATACCGATTTACGGGTAATAATTCCCTTTAATTCAGCATTTTGACCCTAAAGCAGAGAAATATGAAACTTAAAAATGTTAATGTGTGCGAGCAGACAGTAATTCCTATAAAGAAGCAAACAAACACGGGCTCCGGCGCTCCTTTTGTGTATCCTTTGCACACATTCCTGGCAAAGTCCATAACGCGTGTGTCATAGTGCATCGCTTTATTTCGGTCTATAATGCTTCTATGAAGAATATTGGTCAGATGATGACCGTGCATTTCCATGAATCCATGAAAGTAATCTTTTAGAATCTGCCGGATACTGCATAATTCCTATACAAGCACAAAAAGTCCACCCTAATAAAGGGCGGACTTTTTGTGTTAAGACTATATCAGCCGGTATTCCGAAGACCAGCGGCAATGCCATTGATGGTAAGCAATACTTCGCGGAGCAACTCGCTATCGTCTCCATCGACTTCACGGAGCGCTCTAAGCTCAGATAGCAACTGAACCTGCAAGTAGCTAAGTGGATCAACGTAAGGATTGCGGAGTCTGATCGACTCCTGAATCACAGGGACGTTATCCAGAATATCCTGCTGGCCAGTAATCTTCAGGATCAGCTCAGAGGTCAGTTTGAATTCATCTTCAATCTGGCCAAAGATCCGTTGACGCGCTTCCTCGTTCTTGCCCATGCTGGCGTATTCCTTAGCAATGATCAAGTCTGCTTTTGAGATAGCCATTTGCAGCGTATCTATCAGTGTAGTAAAGAATGAGAAGTTCTCATACATATGCTGCATAATCTTCAGATTCTTTTCCTTACCCTCATAGAAACTCTGCAGTCCGGTTCCAGCAGCATACCATGCAGGAAGCAAATAACGGCTTTGTGTCCATGCAAATACCCACGGAATGGCACGCAAGTCTTCAAAGCGGTCACTGTTCTTCCGTTTAGAAGGACGTGAACCAATGTTAAGCTCTCCAACCTCAGGCAGAGGTGTTGATTCTTTGAAGTACGTCAGGAAGTCCGGATCACGGAAAATCAAATCCTGATATTTGTGAAGCGAAACTTCAGAGATACGGGCAACAATCTCATCCCACTTCTCTTCATATAGATCCGCTTGCGGAATTCTTGCATTAATCGCTGCAGTCACAAGCGCAGATGTCGCTTGCTCTAGACTGCGGTAAGCAATCCCTTGCATTGAATAGCGGGAGGAGATAACTTCTCCCTGCTCTGTGATCTTAATCCCGCCACCAATCGTTGAGGCTGGCTGAGCAAGAATGCTGCGGTTAAGCGGCATGCCACCACGTCCGAGCGCTCCACCACGTCCGTGGAAGAACTTCAGCTTGATTCCGAACTTATCGGCTGTAGCTGTAATCTCTTTCAGAGCAACACGCAGTTCCCAGTTCGCAGTGACCACACCGCCATCTTTGTTACTATCTGAATATCCAAGCATGATTTCCTGCAAATCATTCATTGCTCTTACTGCATCACGGTAGATAGGCATGCTGAGCAATCTATTCATAATTTGTGGGGCTTCATGCAAATCATCAATCGTTTCAAAAAGTGGCACAGCTTGCAGCGTGCATACGACAGTACCGTCGTTATCTTTGCGGAATAGTCCTACCTCTTTGGAGAAGACCATAACCTCCAGAATGTCGCTTGCCGCTTCTGCCATACTGATCAGGTAACTGGTGATACACTGTTTGCCGTACTCTTCTTGCGAAGCAAAGATCGTCCGGTACACAGCAAGACATTCCTCAGTTCCCTCACTATACGTCTGATAAGAAGAAGTGATTGGACGTGGATCATTCAACAGCTTCTCCAGCAGCTCAATCTTCTCATTCTCAGACAGTTTGGAGTAGTCCGGTGTAATATTCATTTTCGCCAGAATTTCAGTCATGGCATTCTCATGTTCTTGACTGTGCTGACGCACATCAAGTGTCGCCGTATGGAAACCGAACAGCTCCACTTGGCGGATCAATTTCTTAATATAAGTGTCGGCCACATAATCGGCATAGTGATGCCGTAAGCTGCGGTCAATCACGTTCAAATCATCGATAAACTCTTCAGGTGTAGAATAACGCTCAGGAGTATCTTTTTTCTCATCATCCAGAACATTTTGTGTCTTGGAGATCATATAGCTAAGTTTAATACGGTAAGGTTCATTGTCATTGCGCCATTCTTCCATCTTGCCAAGATTAATGATCTCACGATCAGCTTCAATGGATGCGGCTAGCTCAGGCGTCACCTTAACAATACTTGTGCTAAAGCTTAGATATTTCATGAGTTCACGCATAATCCGTTGATATTCCCGAATCGCCAGCTTACGCTGCATGCGCAAGGTCTGTGAAGTAACTGTAGAAGTTACCGAAGGGTTACCGTCACGGTCTCCACCAATCCATGAGCCAAAACGCAAGTAGGTTGGTACATGCCAATTCTGCCCTGGGTAGTATTTACTGAGACAACGTTCAAGTTCCTGATAAACATCGGGCAATACATGGAAGATCGTCTCATGGAAATAGTACATCCCATTACGTACTTCATCTAGTACGGTAGGCTTACGGTCACGCAGTTCATCCGTTTGCCATAGCGTAATCACTTCATTTAATAGCTTCTCACGGAGCTGTTCACGCTCCCGGAAGGTTAAGGTAGGGTTATCCAGACCCATAACATCATCAGATATCCGCTTATGAATATCGAGAATAGCACGGCGCATAGCTTCCGTTGGATGTGCCGTCATTACAAGTTCCAGAGATAATCCTGCAATAATCTCGTTAACTTCCTCATGAGAGAAATCACGTTCACGAAGCTCTTTAATCGCGCTTTCTATAGAACCGGGTTGGACTGTCTCCCCAGCTGAACGTTCATAGTCACGTTTGCGGCGAATCCGATGGTTCTGTTCGGCAATATTCACGAGCTGAAAATAAATAGCAAACGCTCTTATTACCTGATGACGGTTCTCTGGATCCAAAGAATTGATTAACTCCTTAAATTCACTGTGCAGTTCAGGTAAAAATAGTGAGCGCAGCGATTTACTGGTTTCGCGAATTTTCTCCACGATCTCTAGTAGTTCGTTACCGCCTTGGTGAACCAAGACCTCTCCTAAAATGTTCCCCAAGAACCGTACGTCCCGTCGCAGCAGATTGTTAGAGTTGCTTTTGCTGACGGTAGTCGTAAGTTCGGTCATGCTGCTCCCCCCATTCTCTTCCGGATCAATGTGTTAATTATTGTCTGTCTAAAAATCGCCTATTAAAGCTTTCCTCATATCATACAATAAAACTGCGTGAAAATCTCCAACTATTTTGCGCTGTAAAGCGACACAGCATCTAAGATTATACACCAATTTCTCAATTTATACAGTCCTTATATTTTATGTATTCTTTCTTATATATAATGGCTCTAGCATACCTTCATTATGTGTATTTAAATACGGAGCGTTCGAATCTGATCGATGAACAGGCCAATAAGCGGAGAATAATGACGATCACGGTTATACGAATAATAAATATGTCTTTGAAAATTATAATCTGGAATGGTGCGCATTAGCAATCTTCCTCTGGCTACTTCATCCTCCACAGCAAGACGCGATATAAACGAAACATACCTTCCACTCATAAGCGATTGCTTTATGGCCTCCAGTGAATCCAGTAAAATATAGGTCCTCGGCTCATTCCCCTCCCGCTCAAACCATTTATCCGTCAGTTGGCGTGTACTTGATTCCTTGTCATGTAATATAAAACTCGCTGAAGCAATCATAGCCGGGTTTAGATTAGAAAACGAAGCAAATTCATGAGATGGCGCAAATACAAGCACGAGTTCGTCCTCACACAAGGCTTGAGTATGCAAATCAGGCAGATAAAAAGATTCTGTAGACAAAATACCAAGGTCAATCTCATGGCTAGCCAGCATTTCTTTGATTACAGGGGAAGGCTTAACCGATAAAGAGATCGTAATCCCTGGATGTTGTTCTCCAAACAGCCCCAATATTTTCGGAAGAATATAAGTAGCTGGAACGTAGCTCGCACCAATCTTAAGCGTTCCGCGACCCGCCTGACTGAACTCTTTTACAACCCGCTCCGCTTCTGCAGCTAGTGCATTGATTTTAGTCGCATAATGAAGAAACGCTTTTCCACTCTCCGTAAGAATCATTTTATCCATTCTGGATTCAAATAACTTCTCCCCCAATTGCTGCTCTAAATTCTTCAAATGGTACGTAACAGTGGGCTGCTTCAGTCCGAGTTTATCGGCTACTGTAGTTATTTTCTTATGTTTATTTAGCAGTTCTACGATTTCCAGCTTGATTAAATTAAGGTTCATTTTTCTCCACTCCCTCGCCTATTCCCTAAACGGTACCATAGAAGAATTCTATGAATGTTAAAATAAATCGGCAAAAAAGTTAATATCACAGTTACATTCAGCAAATATAGCGGGAATTCTTTACCTTTACACTAAGAACAAGCTTAAGAACAGGCAGGTAGATAGAGATGAAGGAAATTACAATCCACAGTTTGGAAAAGAAATTCGGAGATGTGCATGCTTTGAAGGCGGCAGATCTGAAGATTCCCGCTGGAAGCTTTACGACATTACTCGGTCCTTCAGGTTGTGGAAAGACGACACTACTCCGTCTGATTGCTGGGCTAGAAACACCGGATGCGGGAGAAATCCTAATGGATGAGGAGTTTATTTTCTCAGGCAACAAAAGAATTAGTCGCCCGATCCATAGCCGCAACTTTGGCATGGTCTTTCAAGATTTCGCACTCTGGCCGCATCTGACTGTCTTCGAGAATGTCGCCTTCGGACTTCGAGCCTCTAAGCAGAAGAAAGATTTACGGATTAGGGTTCAGCAAGCCCTTCGTTCTGTAAAGCTGGAAGGACTCGAGCTACGCTTTCCCCATCAGCTGTCCGGTGGACAACAGCAGCGGGTTGCTTTTGCCAGAGCCGTAGTTACTAGACCCCAGCTCGTATTGTTCGATGAGCCTTTAAGTGCACTGGATGCGGTCTTGCGAGATGAAATGAGGCTGGAGTTAACCTCCTTGGTGAGGAACATGGGCATTACCGCTTTATATGTTACCCATGATCAAACCGAGGCGATGTCTATGTCAGATGAAGTGGTCGTTATGCAGGGCGGCACGATTTTACAAACAGGCTCTCCTGAGGAGATTTATCAGAAACCAAATCATCCCTTTGTAGCTCATTTTATTGGAAAATCCAACTGGATCGTTCCTGATAAGCAAATGCTTCGTCCGGAACATTTACGTTGGTCTCAGGAGGATGCTTCCTCTCTACCTTTTACAGGGACTATTCGACATGTGAGCTATATGGGTGACCGTTATGAAGTCATTCTGGACATGGAGAATGGAATCACTTGGACCGCTTATCATGATCAACGTTTACCTGTTGGAGAAACGATCCAGATCTATGCTTCTCAGCATCAGATCCATCATCTGAATTAAGCGTCCACTGCATGGAATAGCTATGTTTAATGCTGTTCCATGCAGCAAGATGCACAAAAAAATATTTGGGAGGCATTCAAATTGAAAGCAATGAATAACACTAAAGGACTTAGCACACTTCTTCTAACAACTATAATCGGTGCGAGTTTAGTTGGCTGTAGCTCCTCTAACACGCCTGCAGCTAACGCAAGTAACCCAACTTCAAATGCTAACACTACAGCTCAAACTGAAGCACCACAACCAACAGAGAAATCTCTGAGTGGCAATCTTGTTGTCTACAGTGCAGGTCCTGAGGGTCTAGCCAATAAAATTAAAGCAGGCTTTGAAGCCAAAACCGGTGTTAAGGTCGAAATGTTCCAAGGCACAACCGGAAAAATATTAGCCCGTATGGAAGCTGAGAAGTCCAACCCAGTTGTCGATGTTGTCGTTCTAGCTTCCCTTCCGTCCATGCAAGGGATGAAGAAAGATGGATTATTACTTCCATATAAAGAGGCGGTTAATGCAGATAAGCTCGTTAGCGATTGGTCAGACACAGCAGATGGAAATTATTTCAGCTATAGCGCATCCGCACTAGGGATTGTCTACAATACCAAAAAAGTTAGCACACCACCGACCTCATGGGATGACCTCACCAAAGCGGAATGGAAAGGAACCGTCAATATTCCAGACCCTTCGCTATCAGGCTCGGCTCTTGATTTCATGACTGGGTATTTAAGTGCTAAAGGGGACAGTGGCTGGGATCTTTTTAAACAATATAAAAGCAATGAAGTAGCGATGGCGGGCGCCAATCAAGAGGCACTTGATCCGGTGATTACCGGTGCTAAATCCGTCGTTGCCGCAGGTGTAGATTATATGGCTTATAAAGCAAAAGCTGACGGAGAGCCTGTAGATATCGTCTACCCTGCTGAAGGAACCGTAATCAGCCCTCGTCCAGCTGCGATTATTAAGACAAGCCCGAATGTAGATAATGCTAAAGCTTTTATCGACTATCTTCTATCCGATGAAGCTCAAGCGCTTGTTGCCAAAGCTTACTTGCTGCCAGGCAGAACCGATGTGAAAGCAGAGAATCGTGCAAATCTCGAAGAAATTAAGACATTTGATGTGAAATGGGAATGGATGAACGAACACAGTGATGGAGTTTCCTCAACATTCACACAAATTTTTAAATAAGCGTAATGAATATTAACTCTTTGCGCTCATTTAAATGGGTGAGCGGCGGACTTGCTTTATTTATACTGACAGTGCTTGTACTGCTGCCACTCCTGCTCATCTTCTGGACCAGTATTTATCCGAATGAGCAGCTGGATATAGCCGCGCCACTACGAACTATTATGGGTAGTCATGATCTGGTAGAGGTACTGCTGAATTCTATCGGGCTTGGGGTAAGCGTCATTCTACTAACTACGCTATTTGCACTACCTCTGGCTTGGATTATGGCTAAGACGGACTTAGGGCATCATAACTGGCTCGATGTCGTGCTGTTAATCCCGTTTATGACACCACCATACATTGGTTCTATGGGTTGGATGTTGTTTATGCAGACAGGTGGGTATATGGAGCAATTTCTACCTGTATCCTCCGTGCTGACTCCGTACTTCTTTAGCTATGGAGGGATGGTGCTGATCATGAGCCTGCATTTATTCCCCTTCCTGTATTTACTGCTGCGTAATGCACTTTTGCAGATCGGGGGCAATCTGGAGGAAGCAGCCTCTGTTCATGGTGCTCCGTTCTTTTACAGATTTAAAAGAGTAATCATTCCCTTGCTATTATCCAGCTATGGGCTTGGAGCTCTTCTCATCTTCGTCAAAACGATTGCCGAATTTGGTACCCCTGCGACCTTTGGTCGTAGGATCGGCTTTTACGTTCTGACCTCTGAGATCCATAAGTATATCTCTAGCTGGCCGATAGATTTTGGAAAAGCTACTTCACTAGCGTCCTTGTTGCTCGGAGTTTGTCTAGTCATGTGGTACATCCAGACTCTAATTAGCAGCCGTTTCTCTTACCGCCTAATTGGAGGAAAAGGGACGCGCACTAAACGTTATAAGAGCACGGGAATCGTAGGGGTTCTTAGTTGGGGGTATGTTATTTTATTACTTCTATCATCTATCGGCATTCCTTATTTCTCGATCATTACAGCCTCATTATTGAAGCTGCGCGGAGAAGGCGTATCTTGGAGCAATTTAACCTTCAAACATTATGCCGAGCTGCTATCACCCGGTTCTCAAGGTCTTGAAGCCTTATTAAATAGCTTCACATTAGCTATCGTTGCTTCTAGTATCGCGGTTATTCTTGGGACTTGGTTTGCTTTAACCGTAGGAAAAGGAGCTACATTCAAGCAGAAAATTACAGATCTGTTCAGTTTGCTTCCCAACACTGTTCCTGGAATTGTAATCGTAGTGGGATTAATTCTGCTTTGGAATGCTCGCTGGATGCCTATCCCGCTCTATAATACCTACTGGATGGTTGTGCTAACCTATGTTGTGCTGTTCATCCCCTATACCGTTCAATATGTAAAAGCAAGCTACGGGCAGATCGATTCTTCCCTCATGCAAGCGGGACAAGTATTTGGTGGAAGCAAGCTTTATGTGTTCCGCCGTATCCTGCTCCCTCTCATCCTTCCGGGGATGGTGGCTGGCTGGATGATGACCTTTACCATTTCCAATCGGGAACTGGTAGCCTCCTTACTCATTCTTCCACCTTCAATGCAGACATCGGCGACCTATATTTTTGCCCAGTTTGAACAAGGTGCAGTAGCGATGGGGATGGCCATGGCCGTAATCTCTGTAGGCGTTACCACTATATTACTACTAGTCTTAGAATATTTAAGCCCAGATAGAAAGCGGAGACAACAATGAGCACACTAACGATTTGGGGAGGGGCCGGAGAGCATGGCCGTTCCTCCTATCTTTTGCAGAACAAGGGTGGGAAAGCTGGGATTCTACTCGATTGTGGTGTCAAAAAAGAAGGCCCAGGTGAATACCCCCTGCTAGATACAGATATCATTCCTCATTTGCAGGCCGTATTTCTGTCTCATGCGCATGAGGATCATTCCATAGCCCTTCCCCTACTATATAAGTACGGATATTCAGGTAAGGTATGGACAACGAAAGCTACCGTTAAACAGCTACCCGATTATTTCGAAGCTTGGGATAAATATGTGGCTGCTCAGTCCGCATCATTACCTTATGGAGAAATAGATAAGCAATCTATTCAGTTCATGTATTTGGAGGAGCATATCCCCCCTCAGACTTGGCTGAGGGTTGCACCTAATCTTCGAGTACAATGGGGGCGAAGCGGACATTTAGCAGGTTCGGTTTGGCTGATCCTCGAATGGGATGGAACAATCGTATTTTTCTCAGGGGATTATACGAAGGAGTCGCTGCTGCTCATGGCAGATTCACCAACGATTGTGGAAGCCGGAGCTAAAGATGCCGTCGATCTATCCATTATCGATGCCGCCTACGGCGCGGATCCTGATGAGCAGCTTGTAAAGTTACAGCAATTAGAGTCAGCTATCTGTAGCACTCTGCAAAAAGGGGGTTCAATCCTCCTTCCGGTACCTCTCCATGGCAGAAGCCAGGAATTGATCGTATGGGCAAGCGAGTGCTTCCCCGATGAGCAGCTGATCGTCGAAGAAGAGCTCGTAGCACCGTTAAGAGGTTTGAGCGATAAGGCCGAATGGCTGAAAGAGGACGCTATTCAGCGCGTAGATATGCTTTTTAATAGAAAGAACTTGTGTATTGTATCTAACCCAGACGACCGCGCAAAGGCATTATTGAATCTCAAGGGCGCAATCGTATTTACCAATGATGGGATGATGCAGTCGGCAAAAGCACAAGAGTACTTTCATCAGCTCTCTTCTTCTCCTGACAACCATGTGATTTTTACGGGACATTTGGCAGCGGGTAGCCTCGGACACCGTCTCGTTAAACAATCTATGGTAGAGCAATCTAGCAACACGAGATGTAAAGTTTCACTCATACGCTATAAAGTCCATCAAGGCTTGCCAGACATTCGAGACATGCTCCAAACGCTTCCCAGCCGCCGGACGGTACTCGTTCATGCTCCCAAATCGCATATCGATCATGTTACTTCTATATTAGAAGGAGAAGGTTTTGCAGGACTGTACTCTTTACTTCCGGGTAATACGCTTTCGTTCTGAAGCTTAACTATGTAATCTTGTGATGGAAACAATGGGGCTCTTCCTTAGGTCTATTCAGACTTTTTGGAACAGCCCTTTTTTATGATTTGAACCTAATATCCATCTACTCTTTCGTCGTCCCCGGACGATTCTTAAAGACTAGCTCAAATAACCCCGTCGCAGATAAACCAGCCAATCCCCCAGCCCAAAGGCGAATGACGATATCCAGTTCGGTAAAAGGATACGCTGCCGCTCCGATGAGCAAACCTATAACCAATCCGATAATTGGGACTGCATTACGCGGGATGTTAATGCTATTTTTGACCAATTGCACAAGTGCCAGCACGAATACAGCTAATATAGAAGCGAATGCTATAACATCATCTAAAATCTCTCTAGTTTCCATGATATAACCCTCCTTAGTGGGTACTTGTAATCTCAACCGTTCGAGTGGCGGAATTATAACCTACCTGTGCACCTAGCGCTTCTGCAATAACACGTACAGGAACGTAGGTGACCCCTTTTTCAAGCACTCCATCTGCAACCTTAACCCCGTTAACCTTTACGACAGCAATAACCTCGCTCTTCAATTCTTCCTCCACCTTCCGATTGATGATCTTGTACGCGGCCTCCACTGCGGATGTAGAGGGCTTGCCCCCTGCACGTAACTGTGTGAGCGTTAAGCCAAACGTCATTTGAAAATGTGGGTAGTCCTTAAAGCTCGTCCAATCGCCACCCCACTCAAAGCCCAGCGCCTTCGCCTCTTTCGCAACCTCCTGCCAATCTGCGATCTGATTGTTATTGCCGTCCCGGCACATATCCCATGACACATTCGATCCACTGGGTAACAAAAGAGCAAAGTCTACGGCCAACCCAAAATTATGATAGCTATACCCACCCCGCGCATTGGTGACAATCGCTCCGGGTTTGGTGCGTCCTTGTGCGTAAAGAGCATCCTGCTCGGCAATTGTGCGAAGTCCCTGTGTAATGAGAATGGGGATGTTGAGTTTGTAGCAACGTTCGATTAGAGCAGTAGCAGCGGAACGGACTACGGGGTGTAGGCCCGTTAGGCGGGAGGCTGATTTATTTTTTACCTGCGTTAGAGTCAGCATGATGATCCTCTTTTCTTTCTATCTTTTTCAGATAAATAAATTGGTCATATTTCCCGGAACGCGTCAATATTGCGAGTATGATGATCCCACCAGTTGTACCGAATTGGGCAATAGCCCAGCTATAGTTCAGCCAAATTAGCCATGCTGCCGAGTCCACTCCTAGTAGAGCTACCAAACGGAAAAGTAGAATGATTAACATATTGAATGTATAGGCCATTAAGAAAAAAAGCATAGCCAGCATAAACACGCTGACCACACCTTTTTGGAGTCGTTCGTAAAAATATTGCCTGTGGCGATAAATGATATATAATCCGCAGGCTGCAGTAATGCTATATAGCAACAATAATAAAAAATCAATCATGTGCATCATGATCCCCTCGATCATAGACTAAATATTTGGCGAATCGGTTACGATCAATCTCCTCCTGGATTTCCTGAGAGACATTTTTATAATGACTTATGGTCAGCGTAACGCTGGTAGAGGCTCTGCGGAGCTCCATCTCTTTATCAACATGCCGGGGGAGAAGCAGCCGCCGAATCCATTGTGACAGCATTCCTAACTCCCCCTGTCTTCCGTATGGTCAATCTTCAGTTTCTTTAAGACGTCCAGTGTGGGCTGCATAAACTCCGAGCGCTCCTTATCCAAAATCGCTTGCAGACGATCCCGATCCTCCTCTGCTCGATCCAGCATTTCTCGCGGTACAAGGTTCCCTTTGACAATCGCACGCAATAATACCATGAGCACGATCATTAAAATAAACGCAACAATATATGCCAGCCCATACTTATCCGCCAACGGCAGCAGCTTCTCCAATTGCGCAATATCCCCCTCTTTCATTCGTCCGCTCCTTTCTGTAATAATGTTGATGCAAAATAGCCCCCGGCACCACCGAGGGCACAAAAAACACGCTCCTGTTTGGATGCGTGCTAGTTATATAGCTGACGACGATTGCTCAGATAAAATATGTTCAGTAAATGGTATATCTGATCGTTTATCGATAATCTGCTCCTTTACCAAAATCTCATTATCCGGCTGCATGTTATATGAAGCGATAATGCTCTCTATCGGACCTTCCTCACGATCATAACGTGTGATGCAGGCATTGGCCATCAACCTAATTTTGGCGGCAGTTAATGAATTGATTGTCATGATTACAACTCACCTCCTTTTGGGTTTATATGCTGAGTAATTCAGCCATAATGACTTCTACGTCTTGAAGCCGATTCTGCAAAGCAGTATTCTCTACTCGCAGTTGCTCGACCTCGCTTAACTCTGGCGGCTTTTTGGCTTCAGCTTCTAGATGCGCCTGCCACGCTGCTTCGAGTTCCGCTTCTGTAGGTTGTGGTACGTCTAGGTTCCAGGCGGCGATGTATGGGCCACGTTCAATAATGTCGTAATCTACGCTCTCGACTAGTAGGTTATAGTCGATGCCGTAACGGTAGTGTACACCCTCAATTGCTTCTTCTCCTTCTTCCACAGGCTTGATCTCGTAACAGACACGGCCTTTTTCTTCGGCTCCGGATAGCAGTACTTGCTCCGGTCCGTTGTCCTGCACCATGTAATCCCGCATTGGTTCTGCATCAGGGTATAGATACATTATTGCTAGTGTTATATTCACTGTCATTCCCTCCTTAAGCTATTTTGGTTACTGTGAAGTGGTTTAATTCCCCGAAGCCCGTTGCTATTGTTGTTCCGGCGCTTGTTACATATGTGTACAATTCCACATAATGACCAGCCGCCAAGTATACGGCTGACGCGCCTTGAGTGAACATAGTTCCGGGATTGGAGTTAGGCGTGTAACTTCCAAGGTCCACCCCTCTGGAACCGTTTATGAATGCGGATAAGGTTAAATAAGTACCCACGGGCATTCCTGAAAAGCTGACCGCTCCCGCTATCAGGTAAATGCCGCCTTGAGGTGCCACAAACCTGCTTGTGGAGACGTTATAGTTTCCTAAATTGTCCATATTTGAGTTAGGGAAACTTAGCTTTGTGAATGTCGTCGCCGAAACAGTTTGCGTACTCTGATTCCAAGCCCTGAACGCACTGCGGTTGCCCGTCGTATTATCTCCCCATGGGTTAAGAACTCCCGATGTTACACTTCCGCTGTTCTGATAGGCTATATCCTTGAGGGTTGAAGCGGTTGGATAAGTCCCGTTGTACGATAAAAGCCCACCTTCAGCGCCCATTAAAGCCACTTTATTAGCCGTTCCGTCCGTACTCCAAACCAAGAAATTTGAATTTTGCCCTGCGTAGAATCCAACATATCTATTAGATGCCCGACATGCGTATGTGTAAACCTTAGATGAGTGCGCCACAAAACCGTGATATGTGACTGTGGCTGCTGTAGCTTGGCAGTAGTAAAACTCCACGGTAAGACAACTTTCAACCATGAATGCGTTTGTCGTTGTTGTTTGGGCGTTTAATCCAGAGATAGACACAACTACACCACAATTAATTATTCGCAACGACTGTATGTTATAGCTTGTACTGAGGGCGCTAATTCCGTTGTTAATATATATTTTACCCGCTCCGCTGAAACCACCCATATTTAACGTTTCAGCATATGTTCCGGATGCGATATTGATATACACTGCATGATTTACAACCGACGGAATCGAACTAATAGCTTTACCAATGGTTTTAAACGCCCCTGCCGCTGTATTGGCAAGACCGTTATTACTATCATTACCATCTGTACGGACATAGTAGGTAATGTCTGCGGAAGTAGCCAAGGGGACAATATACTCTCCCTCACCCGGTACAGTTAGGTTTAGCTTTCCCGCTGCATTTACACCAAATAATTTCTCTTTCAGCACATTAAGCGTGTTCCTGAAGGAGAAACGAATAAGTCGAGATGGAGAATTTGCATCGATATAGAGAGGGTCCATAGAAATATCACCGATCATTGTACCACCACCTGCTGGCAGCTTATTATTTAACTGCCCCTGAATCCCACTAGTCACCCCATCCAAATACCCAAACTCCGCGTTCGATACCACGCCAGTTCCGATCTTTGAAGCATCAATTCCGGCTGCAGCATTAACGTCAGCATTCACAATCACTCCAGCCGCAATAGCCGTAACTCCATCCCCGTTACTAGTAACATCCCCCGTGTGATTAGGGTGCGTGTAATTATTCGCCCCCGCAGCAATACCAGCCAGCTTCGTTTTCTCAGCTGCGGTGTAATCATTCGTAGACAGCTGCTTACCAGTAACCTTATCAACTTTGCCATTCACTGCATTATCCAAGATATCCATATTTCCGTTCAGATCGGCGATATCAACGATATCTGTTCCCTCGGGCTTCTTTAATCCCAAATTTCCTGTGGTTTGCATGTGTCACTCTCCTATCTATAAGTTCTTAATTCGTTCCATGTTTTACTGTGAGCATTCTCCCAAGTCAAAACCTTAACGGAGTCCCACCAGGTATAGCTAAACACAAATTCATAAGCTAAGTGCGCGGGTTTAATCTCTTCAATAATTTGAATCAACCCTGCCATATTAGGAGGAATGCCCAGCGTACTTACAAAATGAATCTCAAAACGGTACTCTTCAGGCACTTCCTTAACTTCAACCACTCCACCTGAAAAAGCAGACGCCGTCCGCTGGATCATCTCCGGCGTTGTGGTCCCATTTCCACGCAGCTTCGCTTTAATCATCTCTCGGCGTGTGGCATATGACTTGGATGAATCGATATTTAGTCCAAGCTCAGCCTCCCAACGTCCAAGGCTCACCGTCGCTGTTTCAACAAACGCCTGATCCAGAACATCTATAGTGCCAACCTTCAGTCCACCAATTTCAATCCCGATGGTCTCCTGAAGCTTCTCCATTTCGGTGACATCCTTATAATAATCCGGCAAATACTGCATTAGATCAGGTGCCTCGACTTCACCCGGATGGCTCGAATCTTTATCTGCGGAATATTGCAATTCGCTGTATAAAGAGCTGCCGTAACTCATCCTCTACACCCCCTTCAGTTGATTCCAGGTTAGGGGTCCTTTGGGCAAATAATCATGTGTATGCGCCGCCGGTGGGAATACCGCTGGTTTACCCTCCACCCCCGCCCAAGCTACGCTATCTGCTTGTTGCGCGAAATCCACCTTGCCATTGTTATTCGTATCGTAAATGCTTTTCAGCATATCCCCGGTACTCTGCGCGGCTACCAGTAAGACATTACCAGCAGCAGAACCAATGTACAGCTTGCCACTGTCTGTACAGTAGCCAAGTTCACCAATAGCCAGTGCGCCAATCGCACTTTCCAAGCCGCGGCGTATTTGAATCAATGTCTTTAAAGCCATTGTCCCGCCCCCTAGAATGTTCCGCCATCAATACTGGCTACAGTAAGTTTATTGCCATTCGCAGCATCATAAATGATGCTGCTTCCATCCACACTTACAGCTACACCGGTTCCATCTACAGTGATCCCTTTTCCAGCTGTAACCGCAATCGCGTCTGCAGTAACCGTGATCCCGTTGCCTGCACCAATATTCAGCGTCACAGCATCGGCCTGACCACCACCAATCAGTCCGTTTCCAGCTGTAATGGTCTGTAACGCACCACCCGTGCGAACCCATGCGCTGCCATTCCAGCTATAAATCTTCTGCTCATCATCGACATAAGCGGTCCAGCCTACGGCAGGAACATAAAATACCCATGCAGCAGATTGGTACTCAACAATTTGATTCGTTTTCCCCGCCCATGCCCCGGTTGCCCCTGCTGGAATAATATATCGATCCCCCTCAACCGGACTGGCAGGTGGAGCCAGCAGGTTCTGATCTTTTACCGACGCTTGCGGTTCGATGTTATGCTTGGCCAGCTCAATTTCATTTTTAATCTTCTGTGCAGACCACAAGTCTGTAATCGTAGTCCCGGCATCATTGATCGTCCGATGCTTGGTCACATCGTCAATGTGAGTCTTAATCTCAGCCGCAGTCTTTACGTTCGTACCATCTGATACTTTGTTGATATGTCCCGCACTAATATCCGCTTTAAGCACCTTCCCATAAGTTGCTCCATCAGCGATATCGTCAATTGTACCTGTCAGATCGCTAAGCTTCTGCGCGTTCACTCGCCGCCAAGCTGCCCCATCATCAAAATATAAATATCCGCTATTGGTACCCGTAGTCACGTAATACAAACGGCCAACGGCTCCTGCAACCGGACGCGAAGCTTCTGGACCCGATAGCGCCCTTCCGACCATGGAATTAGACGTGCCGTCACCAATATAAACTTCCTTAGTATCACTGCAAAAACCAAGCTCACCCGCCTTCAAGACTCCATAACTCGTTAGTTCAGCCTTAGTACCCCGCTTTATTTGTATGGTCTGAGCCATTTTACACCTCTCTTCTAAATGATCCTCCGTCAATCTGACCCTTGCTCTTATAACGCTCTAGTTCACTTTGTACGGCTGTAAGGCTACCTTGCAAACCATTAATATCATCCGCTTCAACGGTATCCCCGGGGGTTTCATAAGTTACATATACCTCGGGCACATCGGCAAAAATCTTAATCAACCGCCGCCACGGCGCCTCATCCGGAAAAGACACAGTGAAATTGCGTAGCTCGATCCCGGAATACTGTGACCCCGTGTACACCGCAATAGTTTGGTTATTAATGTTGTCATGTGCAAGCAAACCACTGTAAGCGCCATTTACAAGCGATAATCTCTCTTCGATAACATAGCTGCTACCATTAGCTTTTTTATTTAGCTTGTCTTGAAATATATCAATTTGTTCTGGATACCCCATGCTACACCTCC
The DNA here is from genome assembly GCF_029893135.1 of Paenibacillus sp. PastF-3. Lineage (NCBI taxonomy): Bacteria > Bacillati > Bacillota > Bacilli > Caryophanales > Paenibacillaceae > Paenibacillus > Paenibacillus sp. PastF-3. The sequence continues at coordinate 207,279 of NZ_JARXWM010000011.1, forward strand.
AGTAAAACATTGCCGAACAACGGTACTTCTTCTTCGTTCAACATTACGTTGCCCGCTCCACCGTTCAGCTTCAGCTCACTGTAATCCGCGACTCCCTCAGTAGCTAGCAATAGTGCCCCGACTACAGACTGGCTAATATAGGTTGCTGAAAAAGCTTTCTCCTTGCGATAACTCTCAAGAATCCCCTTGAATTCATCATTTACAGCTTGCAGTGCATAACCTGAAGCAAGGGTTACTTTTGCGCTTATACTAATACTTTTTCCCGTTGCCGATGCTACTGTTACAACTGCACCTACGGGGGCTTGTCCCTCACCCGCTCCAGAGACCGGATCAATGTAATGCTGAACCTTAGTCACCAGCAGCTCAGAAGCAGGAAGTTTCTCGGCATCCACAACAATCACTTTCACCGTCTTAGGGCCGTCCCATAACGGAAAAACACGTGCACCTCCCACCCCCACAACCTGCATCGCCCACTCCATATAGTGATATTTATTGCCGCTAGTAGCTGGGCGCCTGGCTGAATCCAAATAACGTTGGCGTAGCGATTCATCGGTTTCTTCGTTCTCTCCGGGAATCAATAGAGCAGCTATTTCCCCACGCGCAAGGTCTGAAATATAATCCACTGGCAGCAAAGAGCCGAAGTATCGACTTCCTTCTTCTCCAGCAGTTTCACTTTCCAGCCGATACACTCCAAGAGATAACTTCTCCACGGCAATATAATTCAGCATATCGAGAGAGAAGCGGCTGCCTAGAGGAACATCCACAAATCCTCCATCCGCTTTATAAAAAATCCCCTTCAGCTGCGCCTTACTCGCTTCACGCCTTACAATTCCTGACCAGGCGATACTTCTCTCCAAGTACTCTCCGGTAGCCGTATCTGCAAAATACAGATTATTATTCACATCCAGCTCAATGTACATCTGCGCAAGCTCTGCTGCTGCTGGAGCAAACGCGTCATAAATGATGCTGCCCTCGCGTTTATCCAAACCTGACGGAACCCGGTCCAGCATTCGCTCCAAAAGAGCCTCATACGTCTGATCCTCATACATCCTCATTCCACTCCTTTCTCAGCTGAAAATTGCCATAACGTGTGACCACCTTACAATCAAAAGTTAGATTATCCCCGTTAAAAGAAACCTCAATATTTTCTAAACTAAGGATTCGTTCATCCTGAAGTAAGGCCTCACTAATGACACGTCTGATTTCAGCTCTGACCAACAGCCGATCCTTACCCAGAACCAGCTGCCACTCTGTTCCGTAATCCGCACTGTAAATCAGATGTTCAAATCTATCGGTTCGCAGAATTTTGGCCGCTGCCTGCTGCACGGCCTCAAGTCCATCCGCTTGGCCAGTAATCCTTCTTCTGTCCCAATCCATTCGGTAGGTTAGACTGGGGCTTTCCCCACGCTCAAGGTTGACCTCGCCTTCAAGAAGAGCAGTTATCGGTCCAGCTTTTCCAATCGCAGGAATCATATCGGACTCACCAGCCGATCCAGTACAATATAGCTTTGTCCACCCTGCATCCGAACCATCAGAACCCGATCACCAGAGGCAAGTCCTCGACGCACTACTACTTCTCTACCCTCTAGCTCGATTTTGCTTTCCATTACCGATTCAGGCAGTACTAGCGCATTCCCCGATAAAATAAAACGTTGATCCACCTGGATCTGCAAAGGAGCTGCCTCCGTTACCGTCCCATAAGAAAAAGCCACGGGATTTGTATTTCCCACGGCTCCTAAGCTTGCTTTTTTTATAATATCCAACATCATCTCTACACCACCTTTATATCGAGGGACATCGTATGCTCCCCACCGGAAATCTTATGACTGCATTGATCCACCAGAAACACCTGAGTCTTAAATTCATCAAGCAGGACATAAATGAAATTACCAGCCCTTACGCGCATATCACCAATCGCCTGTACGGAGAGACTAAGCTTTTCACGGTTGTGCATTTTCAGCAGATTATTTGCCTTCTCCTGAATTTGGGCAGCATTCGCTTTGTCATCAGCCTTCTGATACAAGTGGAGGATACCCCAGCGTTTCACATTATCCTTATCGCTAACCGGAAAGAAATCACGCTTACCAGACTTCTCATTATCCTTGTATAAAAAGATCGTGTTGTACGTATCATCATCAATACTTTTTTTGAGCGAATAGTCATACAGATAATGCCCCGCTCCCAACACCAGATTAAGCAGCATAGACTCCGGTTTTCGCAGCGTTAGCTTACCAAAATCATCGTAAAAGGCCATCAACCGCCCCTTATACTGAAGCTCACTGCCGATCGCTCCCATAATGATGTCCAGCAGTTTTTTGTCATCTTCAATTAATGAGGGAATTCGGTACTCTGTATTCTCCAGCACACCTGTCTGCAGGCCGTAGTCTTGCGTTATTTTTTTTATAACATCATTAGCCGTAACATCCTGCAAAACATAACTGCCATTGCCCAGCAAATAACGCATCTGATCATAGGCAGTCAGCTTAATCTCCTGATCCGAGCCTGTATCAATACTGAACACAAACCCGTAGAATACATCCACATTATCTTTGCTGAACTGAATAATATCACCGTTGCTGATACCGAACTTAGGATGCTGATAGATTCCACTGTCCACAAGTGTTAACTCTAGCGTTGCCGGTTTTCCTGAGCGGGCCGTTTTCCAAGAAATATCGGAGACGATGCCAGAAATATCCCATAGATTACCTTCCTTATTCTTCACAAGCAGTTCCATAACATCCTCCTACGGCAGCTTAATGACCTTACCGATTGGAAGCTTCCTCAGCTCACTATCTTTAATGCCATTAAGTTTCTGGATTTCCCAACACCTATTACCATCTCCAAGGATTTCTTTAGCGATTTTCCATAGATTATCTTTAGATTTCATGATATACGTTTTAGGTTTGGGAGTTTCGTTCGCCCGCTTCTGTTCTACCTTCACTTCATCCTTGACGACTTTAACAGCTACCGCCTGATAAAATACATACTTTTTGAGAGATAACGAATATTCAATATCCCCTGATGTACCTGCACTGAGCTTCCAAGAGAAGCTTTCAATACTCATAGCCATATTCACACCGAAATCAATCTCTATGGATTTATCCTCACTAGTCGATGATTCCTTTAACCATTTCTTGGCGTCGTTTAGCTTCCCCTCAGCTTTTTTCGTGTCATCCGCATAGCTCACCCCGGAGAATACAAAACGAATAGGTCTGCGACTCGTCATCCACTTCTTAATAAGCTCCACATATTCAAAGGGTCTCTTCAGCCCGTCCTCTTGTACCAATACGAACGGATACCTTTGTGCCGGAAAGATACTTTCGATGGTGATCTCCGTCAGCTTCGGATAAGCAATCGTATTGATCTCACCCAAATCGATAATGGTATAGCTTTTTCCATCCCCGCTCTCCTTGATCTCCAAGGTCTCCGGGTTGACTGGCAGCCGGAATGCATCCGCCTGATTATTAAAACCAAGAAAAATCCCGTACTCTTCCATGCTACGTATACACCCCCTGCGCTGTAGAGACAAACTCCTCGTTCAGCTTTTGCCCGATCTTGTTGATAATTGAATCAATGTCTCCGGCATTGTTAATATTCCCGGTCGTCACCTGCACCGTCGGCGTAAGCTCCACAAAATTCTGGATCGCCTGAATCTCGGCAAGCTCACGCAGCATTTTCAGATCATCACTGGAGATGTCTACAGTGTCGTTGATGGAGTCGAGTTGTTTCACTCGGTTGACGGTGTTGAGGTTGTTGCTTTGGTTAGCTAATAGTCCTGATTGTGAGGTTTTTGATCCATTAATTTTCCCGATGGGATTTTCTATTAATTCTTTCGCTTTCCTTCCCATATCACCAAATTTCCCAGCGAAATCCTTTCCCTTTTGGGTGTAAGCATTAACGGTATCCTCATATTCTAAAAATTCTTTCTTCTCAGTGTTTTTTACAGCTTTATTACTTGTTGGGGCAACCAATTGGCCCTTCATATTTTTAATCATTCCGCTCACAACACGGGGTACTTCAGGAGTTATATAATCTATTTTTATATTAGCTAATCCTTCAAATCCTGGTATATTGCTCAAGAAATCTAGTAGCTTCTTAACACCTGGTAACATCTTATTAATAGCATCCGCTACTACCTTCATAAAACCGCCTGCAAAGTTTTCAGCACCAACCGCCATTTGATACATAAGATCCAAGAAGTTAACAGCCAAGTCATAAAAGAGTTTATCAATGGCATATACTGGATCTATGAACAAGTTCTGAAGGAAATCCTTAAATATGATAAATATATTTTGCCAATATATAATAACATTCTGTATATAGACCTTTAACCACCCAAATGCCCCCGCTATAGCTCCAACAACATCGCCCGCAGAAACACCTAACAGTTGAAAAATATAAATAAGTGCTGCAATAACAGCAATGACCACTAAAATAGGCCAGTTGGCTACCATCCATGCTGCTGCAAGCGAATACACCTGCACAATCATAGCTGCTAGATAGACAAATGCTATCGCTTCTAGGAACGGTTTAATCCAGGACCAGTTCTCCTGCACCACTCCTACCAACCATAATATTCCATTAACTACCATACCAATCACATTCGCTATGAAGAGAAACCCATTAGCCATAGCATCTATAATCGGCATCAATTGACCTGAAGTCAGCGCCTCGTTCAAGGTATCCATCACTGGCCTCAAGGCTCCCATTGCTTTCTCACCGATTTTCTTAAGCGCAGCGTCTGTATTGTCATTCAGCTTATTCCAGTTGGCGATATCTTCTGGTTCTGCTGCAGCTTTTACAGCTTTCTCCCCCAAAGACTTAACCGCGTTAAATGGTTTTACCACATCTGCTGTCTTAAGAAATTTCATGATTTTTGAGTCAGGGTATGGTGGAGATGGTGGAGTCGGCGGTTCCTTTCTCAGATTAATTTTAGGAGTAGGGACTGGATCAGCCTTCGTCTCGGGCTTTTTCTCCTCTTCTTTCTTTTTCTCTTTTGCTTTTAATCCCTTCCACCAATTTACCTTCTTCGCTTTTTCTTCTTCTTTCTTGCCCATTTGCTCACTAGGGGAGATACTTAGCGTTCGTAGAGCTAGCTGTTGTGATTGCCCAGCTTGTTGGCTTTGCTCAATAACTATATCCCTGGAAACTACAATTTTAGGAAGGAGACGTTTAAAGCCCTCAAATAGAGTATCGTTGATGTCCTGCAAAGACTGGTTTACTTGATTCAGAGAACGGCTCATCTCATCATTTGACCGCTTAATAACCACTTGCATTCCCTTGACCAAACGATTAATGATATCCAGATTACTGTTTAGACGAACACATTGTTTATTGACATTCTTCCAGATTGCCAGGGATTTCATCGGTAGCATTACGGCTTTAGATGCTTCTATCTTCATTCATTCACCCCCTCATCTCTTCCTTGCTTTACTCCTCGCCTGATCCCGCTTCTCCTTCTCCACCCGAACAGCGATCATCGCATAAATTGCGGCGCGTTCACGTGTAGACAGCTTCATCAGCTCATGTGGTAAAATGTGCAGCTCGTGGAGGGCGTAGTAAGCCAGGTTGGCTTCACTGTCGCCCCCGTTGATTAGTTTTTTACTTCATCCACCAGCTCGTTCATATCTGTACCGAAGCCATTCAAGGCCTGTACCCGTTCACCCAGCGCAGCGAATTCACCTGGAAGCAGCATTTTACGCAGCAGCGTTTCGGCACCAAGAACACCATACGAACGCTGCAATTCAGCATTTTTCAGATCCGGATGCACCACACTTGAAGTCATCAGCTTAGCCATATAATCATTCGGATCGATCTCGGAGGTATACACTCCATTTTTCCCTTTGACCTTACGGGTAGCCGCTTTACGGCATTCCTGATTCTCATCCTCGTTCATACTGCGTAACTTCCAGGCTACTGCATTCCCTTCCTTATCCTTAAAACGCTGCGATACCACAAACTCCTCGGTCGTGTCACATGCTACATTTTGCGCAAAAAACAAACTTAATTCACTCATTGTCTTCCTCCTAAAATAATTTAGTTTCTTCTAGTACTACTAAAATAGACAGAGAAGGGACCCGCCGCTAACTGCACGCCCGGGCCTTACTTGCTCCTATCTAGTTGTCTTTATTAATTTCCGGAGCCTGCCGGAGCGCCAAAAGCTTGCACAATCTGCACATCTTCAAAGGTAAAGCTCACTTCTTCTTCCAGCGCATCTGACTCTGTATCGAGGGAGGCCATGATGACACTATCAAGGTTCACGCCCTTTAAAATAATGCGTTGGGCTCCCACACTGGACGATGGGTCTTCGTTCGTAACCTCAATATCGAAATACTGGTCGACACCTGTATTCATATAATCAAGCATCATCTGGCGGAAACGACTAGTCATATAAAAAATCGTCATCGAACCGCTGCCCGACCATCCAGTCGCTTTATGCTGAACACCACGTCGACCGAGTGTCTTCACTTCTGCCTTTGTTTTTTCTACCGTAGCTTCAAGCGTCTTCACATAGAACATCTCTTCAGCTTGCGTACCAATCACGGCATACGCACGGCCCTCCTGGCCGGAAATCGTATCACTAGCTTTTAAAAATGCCATCTTAAACCACCTTCACTTTCATATATACTTTTTCTACGGAATCTACCGGTTTCACAGCCACATCCAGCACGATACTATCACTATCCGCACCAGCCACAACGACAACATCTGTCTGCGCGTTAAAGCCCTCAATCGCACCCATATCCTGCAAATCATTCATATAAGTCGCACATTGTGACCAGAACAGAGCCCGTCCATCTTCATTATTGGCTACTTTACCAATGTAGTAGTTCTCAAAAATACGCTTCAGATCATTCGCAATCCCATCCAGCACACGCAGCACACGATTTTTGGAGAACGCTTTGCCTTTATCCGGAGAGAATGCCGTAAACGTGTTAATATCCTGTTCCACCACAGCTCGCCCTCCACTGTAAGTAAAGAGCAGTTCGCCTTGCAGCAAAGCTGCTGTCGTTTCAGAATGGCTAAACCGCACATCAGCGTCAACGGAGTCGTCATATCCCTGATAAGTCAGCGATTGATTCACCGCAGCAGCAGCCGTAGCACCGGCCACCCAAGCCACAGCATTGGTCTTATCAATCGTAGTTCCGTCACTCAGTACTACCCCATTCTTCACGCTGATCACACCCTCATGACCCGCAGTAGCATAATCCGATAATACAGCCTGAACTTTCTTTCCTTCCGTATCCCGCAGTCGTCTGACCCAAGAGCTATACAGCGCCTTAAGCGTACTATCCTGCGATACTAACCCAACGGTTTGGAACTCAAGTACCTCAAGAGCAGATAAGAAATCGCTGTGCGCACCATTTGTCACCGTACCATTAGCTCCGCCAATAAGCGGCATCCCTGCGGTTAGCTTCAAGCCTTCTGCGCCATTTTTCTGGAATTGTACATAATCGTTAGCGACCAACTCTTCAGCCGTTCCAACCGTTTGCTTATTCAGTTCAGTTCCACTAAGCAAGGTCTTCACATCAAAAAGAGCATTATTCTCAATATTCTTCTCTATAACAACAGATAGATCGTTTCCGCGCACACCGCCGTATTTAGCAGTTACCTGAAGACCGCTATTGGTTACCGCCGCTTTAACCCCTTCATTCAATCGATAAAGCAGCAAGGTTCCTGCCCGTTTCAGTGCTTCACGTACTAGTAACAGTGTAGGATGCTCCAAATCAACACCTAGCAGCTTTTTCACATCGTCCTGCGGGGTAATCTTCATGATCACTCCAGCTTCTCCCCAAGATAAGGCAAGTGCCAAAGCAGTAATCCCGCGTTCTCCCATTTTGCCGATGGCACCTTGATTCGATGCTACATTTACGTACACCCCTGGGCGCACTTTGTTTTGAGTTGTCCATGTTCCGCCTGCCATTAGTTCAAAACCTCCTTATTAATAAACAATCGCATAGATTGCTTCGCTTCTTCGATCGTATAACTTTTGTCATTCTGCAAAATAACGTTCAGCACATCCTTTTCCTTAGCCGTAAAAAGCGATGAATTCACAATCTGCTCTTTACCAAAACGATCTCCACTACTCATCTTTGTGCTCATTTCAGTCTTTCTCCTCCTATCATTTGACCCATATTAATGGGGTCAGGCTTCTCACTTTGCAAATACACCATATAGTCCGTTGTAAAAAGCGGCCCATGCCCCTCTTTTCCAGCTTCCCAAGCTTGCCTAGCTACACGAAAGGCTCCGCCATCCTGCTCCATCCCTGCCATTGCCTCACTCAGCTTATCTGCCATTGTCTCAGCTTCCAGCAGGCTGCCTTGCTCATAACGGATACCAAAACGGTATACCGCTAAATATCTGCCTTCTCGCTGGCGATCCAATGTCGCTGAAATCAGTCCGGGGTAAAAATAAGCCGTCTGAGGTTTCTCCCCATACACATACACAGGCACATCTGGAAAATATCGTTCCAGCGTACTCGTAATGTGTTTTCGTAATTGTTGTACCGACATCACTCCATTCCTTTCTGAAGGGCGACGATTCGCCAATCCTTGATGGTGTTAACCTTCAATCGCATTAACATTAAGAAGACACCCCCTCTACTAAATTTAAGAACAAAAAAGGATACTATCCGCTGTTGGATAATACCCTTCTACACTAGGCCCATGCCAAAAGAATCTTTCACCGCTAGATTTGTTCACATCACCAGTAGGGCTGAACGATTAGCAGAGCATTCATGCTCTTGCGGTGTTCTTTTTGCTTCATTTGCCATGTTATAAATATACACCCCTATTTGCCTTGCAGAGACGGTAGACCGACGAGGTTTACGCTAACTTTGGGATGGTATAGGGCGGTTTTTCGGAGAATCGTTCTATCCATAAAAAAAGACCGCATCATCCGCTCGGACGATACAGTCTTAAGTAACCCTCTATATTTCTTAGGTAATACTAACCTTCTCTTTTTTCACTCTAGGTGCTGTTATTAAGGTGTTAAGGGACAGTAGACCGAGATCCGTTAAAGCCAAAGCCATCTTGTAAAAAGCCTTCGTGCGTATCTTCACGTAAGTGTCCTTACTTACCGGTGGATCAAACACATGATTGTAGATCGTATAATCGTATGTTTCATCTCTTTTCATATAACGCTCTCTTACTAATTGCTGTTCCCTCGTATCGAGTCTCTCTACCACAGAGTCCATTGCTGAACAAAAAGCTCTTCTAGCAGCCGGTACATCCACATTATAAGAAGCTAACGCAGCAGTCTGATCAGTAACTGTATTCGTAGGGCCATGAAATCTTTCTGTGTAAGAATAAGTAGTACTGGCTTCCTTAGCTTCAAATGTAACGGTCTTAAAAATACGGTATTTCTCTAACATGCTCTCTATAGCGACCTGGGTTCGGCGACGGTCCAACTCTGGTAAGGCGGATAAGTTCATCATTTTATGCACTCCTTTAGGTTTGACAGAATGAGATTAAATTGCGGAAGTTTCCTAAGCAATGTGCTAAAATATATTAGTGTTCGTATTCTGTTCGTATTTTTCTATAATATACCACTTCTCTACCAATCTCGTAAAACCCCGTATTCGTCTGTTTTGGGCGAAATAGAATAGATTTCCCTCCATTATCTTGCCTTTTGGCAATAACATGCGCTTTGTTGTTTACCAATTGGCAAAAATGACTTATATTAATAATATAAGCATCATTCTATAAGGAGTGGTTGAGATGACAATAGAATTTGGGGATTACATGAAGGGACTTCGCGAAGCAAAGGGATTAACGATTAATCAATTGGCAGCAGCAGCGGGGATTAGCGGTTCACAAATCTCACGAATTGAAAATGGTCTAAGAGGCGTGCCTAAGCCAACTACTTTACGCAAAATTGCTGAGGCTACAGGCGTCCCTTACGAGGAGTTAATGGATCAGGCAGGCTATTTACAGGAACATCCCCTTCCAAGCGAAGAGATTGTCCCAGAGTGGGCTACAAGCAAGGATAAGCGTGACTTTCGTAAAATGTTGGAGGATGATGGAGAGCTGATGTTTGATGGAATTCCATTAGACAAGGATGACAAGCAGAGGATAAAAGATGTACTAACCGGATTATTCTGGGAAGCCAAACAGATGAACAAGAGAAATAAATCTAACAACACTTAATAACTACACTAACATGCTGCAGGTGAAGAATATGGATGAACTGATTAATAATCTGATTAAAAAATATAAAACCAACTGTCCATTCGAGCTAGCCTCAGCGCTAGGTATTCACATTCGTTTCATGAACCTTGGGACAGGCACAAAGGGATTATATTACAGAAAACTAAGAAGAAGATTTATCGTCATTCATAATGAGTTGCCAGTTGAGTGGCAGCGCTTCGTTTGTGCGCATGAATTAGGTCATGATCGCCTTCACAAGGGGATTAACCGCTTTTTCCTGGAAGAAAGCTCTTACTTCTCTCCTGGCAAGCTTGAGCGTCAAGCTAACGTTTTTGCTGTAAAGCTACTATCCATAGGCAGTAATCCTGAGCAAGAAGAATCCTGTAAAAGTTATTATCTACGGATTGGCATTCCATCAGAAGTACAGTTTCTTTTGGAAGAATGATAAAACATATGTTATATGAATTTATGCGTGTTTTAATTCTATACATAACAAAAAAAGCTCTTACCGAAGTAAGAGCTATCTAAGAGCAATTAAGCTGAGTATCGGGATGACACGATTTGAACATGCGACCCCCTGGTCCCAAACCAGGTGCTCTACCAAGCTGAGCTACATCCCGTTACTATAAAATTATGGAGCGGGTGATGGGAATCGAACCCACGCTATCAGCTTGGAAGGCTGAAGTTCTACCATTGAACTACACCCGCAAAGGTGAAAAATCGGGATGACACGATTTGAACATGCGACCCCCTGGTCCCAAACCAGGTGCTCTACCAAGCTGAGCTACATCCCGTTATAATACTATAAGTGCTTAATAAAAATGGCGCGCCCTGAGAGATTCGAACTCCCGGCCTTTTGATTCGTAGTCAAACGCTCTATCCAGCTGAGCTAAGGGCGCAAAATTATGGAGCGGACGACGGGAATCGAACCCGCGACCCTCGCCTTGGCAAGGCGATGCTCTACCGCTGAGCCACGTCCGCAATAAGTGGTGCGCGTGAAGGGACTTGAACCCCCACGTCGTGAAACGCCAGATCCTAAGTCTGGTGCGTCTGCCATTCCGCCACACGCGCATGTAATAATAAAAGTGAGCCATGAAGGACTCGAACCTTCGACACCCTGATTAAAAGTCAGGTGCTCTACCAACTGAGCTAATGGCTCGCACTTGGCTGGGGATATAGGATTCGAACCTATGAGTGACGGAGTCAAAGTCCGTTGCCTTACCACTTGGCTAATCCCCATTGATGGTAACTCTATGTTGCCCACAATCTCTCAGGAAGATTATGGTGGAGGCTGAGGGGATCGAACCCCCGACCCTCTGCTTGTAAGGCAGATGCTCTCCCAGCTGAGCTAAGCCTCCATATCTATGGGACCCTCTAAGGGTAAGTACAAGTAAAAGTTGGTGACCCGTATGGGATTCGAACCCATGTTACCTCCGTGAAAGGGAGGTGTCTTAACCCCTTGACCAACGGGCCTTGCAAATCTGTGGAGCTCTCAACCGGATTCGAACCGGTGACCTCTTCCTTACCATGGAAGCACTCTACCTGCTGAGCTATGAGAGCATGGCTCCCCGAACAGGGCTCGAACCTGTGACAACTCGATTAACAGTCGAGTGCTCTACCAACTGAGCTATCAGGGAATATCCGCTTGGCAACGTCCTACTCTCCCAGGACCCTTCGGTCCAAGTACCATCGGCGCTGGAGGGCTTAACGGTCGTGTTCGGGATGGGTACGCGTGGAACCCCTCCGCTATCGCCACCAAACGGGCATTTACAGCGTAAATGCTCAGGCTTGAGTCGCCTGAAAACTGAATCCGAATTGAATTTGCGTCTTAAGTATAGGATAAGCCCTCGACCGATTAGTATTGGTCAGCTCCATGCATTACTGCACTTCCACCTCCAACCTATCTACCTCGTCGTCTTCAAG